>NZ_JACVPW010000020.1 GCF_018881715.1 Polynucleobacter parvulilacunae | reverse complement strand
AGCGCGGCGAACCTGACCTTAGCCACGATCGGTAATGTCACCAAGACCTACGATGGCACCGCCAATGCTACCGTTAGCTTAGCCAATTTATCGATCACCGGTTTAGTTGCTGGTGATAGCTTGACCTTAAGTAATCTGACTACCGCCGCCTTTAATAGTGCGCACGTAGCGAGCGCCGCTAATGTGACGGTCGCTAACTTAGCCTTAGCCACCGTTGCTGGTAACCACACCAGTGTGCTCAGTGACTACAACTTACAAACGACCAACCTGACCTGGAATAGCTCCACGATCAGCACGGCGAACCTCACCTTAGCCACGATCGGTAATGTCACCAAGAC
>NZ_JACVPW010000019.1 GCF_018881715.1 Polynucleobacter parvulilacunae | reverse complement strand
GCCAATGCTACCGTTAGCTTAGCCAATTTATCGATCACTGGTCTGGTATCAGGTGACAGCTTGACCTTAAGTAATCTGACTACTGCCGCCTTTAATAGTGCGCACGTAGCCAATGCTAGCAACGTCACCGTTGGCAATCTGGCTTTAGCCACCGTTGCCGGTAACCACACCAGCGCTCTGAGTGACTACAACTTACAAACGACCAACCTGACCTGGAATAGCTCCACGATCAGC
>NZ_JACVPW010000018.1 GCF_018881715.1 Polynucleobacter parvulilacunae | reverse complement strand
ATAAATTGGCTAAGCTAACGGTAGCATTGGCTGTACCGTCGTAGGTCTTGGTGACATTACCAGTCGTGGCTAAGGTGACGGTTGCGGCGCTGATGTTGGCATTAGTGCCCGCTTGACCACCACTACCCCAAGTGAGGTTGGTGGTGCTGAGAACATAATCACCAGCACGGCTACTGTGATTGCCAGTTACGTTAGCAATCGCAATACCACTGGTATTCACAGTCGTCGCATCAGCCACGTGGGCACTGTTATAAGTAGCACCGGTGTTGGTCAAAGCAGCTGCCGTATCACCCGAGACTAGTCCGGTGATTTGGTAGTTGTTCTGTGCCAACGTCGCGTTAGCCGTACCATCGTATGCCCTGCTCACATTGCCAGCGGCAGCCAAGGTTAGGGTTGCCGCGGTGATATTGGCGTTAGTACCCGCTTGACCGCCACTACCCCAAGTGAGGTTGGTAGTTTGCAAGTTGTAGTCAGTCGTCGCGCTGGCGCTATTACC
>NZ_JACVPW010000017.1 GCF_018881715.1 Polynucleobacter parvulilacunae | reverse complement strand
TCGTAGCTGTACCGCCAGCAGAGACGGCCAATAGACCCCCACTGCTAACAATAGAGTTCGTTGCCGTACCACCGGAGGAGACATTGAGGTTGGCACCAGACAAAATCGTTGTTACATTAGCTTCAGCACCATTAAAAATGCCCATCGGGGATCCCGACAGAGTTGTCCCCACAGCATAGTTTGAACTGCCTGCCAGATTAAAGCCAAGAGCTCCATTATTAACAATTAAGTTAAAGACGCGTACATTGGTGGCGCCACTAAAAACAAACATCTGTCCGCCGCCAACTAACGAAATTTGTTGTAGTGACGCACTATCAACACTACTCCCTATACCAAGGTAACCAAGAATGGTGGCGCTAGATATAACACCACGATACTCCAAATAAACATTTCCACCAGAAGACACAGTTAGGTTGTATTCACGCGGATTCCCCAAAACAGAGCCCATGTACTCTACGCCACCACTGAAAACAGTCGTGAAGAAATTCCCGTTAAAAGGAAAACTCTGATTGCCACTGTTGTATATCGTGCCGAAAACCGACGTACGGCTATACGCGTAGCCATTGTTGAAGTTATAGGATGTCCCAGAGCTATTAACGAAGTCATACACATCAGCCGCATGAGCGTGCAAATGGCATGCTGTAGTCAAAACCAAAGTAGCTAACTTTTTGCCCGAGCCTTTCCCTCTGACTGCATTTTTACAATGCTCAGATACAACCACAAATACACCTAAAGCTCTTGAGAACTTTAGTTTGAAAATTTTATTCAAATCAGCACTCAGAAAATCAAATTGGCTGTCATTTTTACCGACTTAGACTCTATTCAAAAGATATAAAGCATATGAAATTCGTACTGATTTTTTTAAAATTTATGTGATCACCTTAATTAAGCCCAAGACACCCGCTAGTCGAAAACTTATGGAATACCATGCTGGGCATAAGGCAAACACCAAAATTAGATCAGACCACACTGAAGATTGAACTATCAAACTCCGACAGGGTTTATTGTCAAATAGCAAAAAGATTTAACAACCAGAGCTAGGCAAATTGGTATCACCCGTATATCCGTTAATTTGTATCTAAAGTTTTTAGGTGTCGATATGAAACGTTGTCAATCGAGCCTGCAATCCAGAAAGATTTATCCCCAGAATGAACTACCATTAAATGGCGCAACTTTTATATTGCAGAGGGCGCAATATATTGATAAATGTTGGTATGGCTAAAACGCCACCTCATTGCGCTAGCAGTCAAAGCGCAATACGAATACATTATTAGATACGCAAAACATATCTAATTGCCTGAATTACTCGTGCGAAGATGGCAAACTTACACCCATCCGTAAAAAAACTTAAATAAGCTTATGCTAGCAACAAAAAAAATTGCCGCTCATTTAAAGTGCGTACACGATAAATCAGAGAAACATTTACCTTTAAGAGGCTCAGCTATTCGCCATGAAATAATAATTAATGCATTCTTTTTTGCCGCTTCAAATAAACATCTAAGGGTGAAATCCTTATTGCTAAATTCTAGATTCAGCAACATGGGTATCCGCCCCCACCTCAATGATCTAATTGAAGAGGGGTGGCTAGAATTAAAAAGGAGTAACGAAGATGCTAGGGCCAAGCAAATAATTCCTACAGCTAAGCTAATTTCAAAATTTGAGTTACTTTCAGAGGATTTTCAACATTTATCCCTTTAGCCTTCTACCGCACATCAAGAAGACTGATTAAATAATCAAAAAGGAGCGCACTCAAAACGAGCAAAACGCATTCTCATACTTTAGAAAAATACTAATTCAATAGATTTACAAGGCATGCAAGCAATGGTTTATTCATTTTATTTCAAAAAAACTGAACCAATAGTTTTCCAAAACCTTTCTCAATAACTCACTTTATGCACATATTTAGATTTATCTTGGGAGTAGCGTTGAGCATACTACTCGTGCTTATTGGAGTAACTTTTATATATTGCGCAATAGTGTGGCAATAAGCACTCCCATCAGCAAGATACAAATATTTTAATCTAATAGCACCCATGAAACGCATAGTTTGCCCCAACTGCAAAGCCCATATCCTGGAAAACAATCTCTTTTGTAGCGTATGTCACGCTATGAGACCGACAAGACTCCTGAGCACTATATGTTTACTAATATTAGCAACGGAGCTGCTATGGCTTCTGGCTATGGCCTATTTAATTTATTCGTAAACACCCTTAAACACAACTCTAACCTTGCACGGCGCTATTGAGTCTAGAAATATCAGGGCCAATAAAGGAGAGGATTTTCCTAAAAAGTAGAACTACTTGAGCAATTTAAAAAATCGCCGTTGATAATTCACAACTAAAATACCTAATTCTTGAAAATAGTATTCACTCCAAACCCTCGCAAAATTTGATTGATTCAGCAAGAATTAACAACAAACATCACTGCTAAAGCCATCCATTCTTTTTAAACGAAAGGCAATAATATGCAAG
>NZ_JACVPW010000016.1 GCF_018881715.1 Polynucleobacter parvulilacunae | reverse complement strand
TGACTACAACTTACAAACGACCAACCTGACCTGGAATAGCTCCACGATCAGCGCCGCTAACGTCACCTTGAGCGCCACCGGTAATATCAGTAAGGTCTATGACGGCAGTGCCAACATCAGCATTACTTCAGGCAACTACAGTGTGAGTGGCCTGATCGCTGGCGATACCTTAACGCTCTCGAACTTAAGCGCCGCTTACAACAGTGCTCACGTTGCTAATGCAAGCAATGTCAGCATCAACAACTTATCGTTAGCGAGCATCGCCGGTAATAGCGCCAGCGCGACGACTGACTACAACTT
>NZ_JACVPW010000015.1 GCF_018881715.1 Polynucleobacter parvulilacunae | reverse complement strand
CTGGAGCTGTAGCATCTGGCTCTACTGTAAGTAATGGTGCCAACCTCAATGTCTCCTCCGGTGGTACGGCAACGAACTCTATTGTTAGCAGTGGGGGTCTATTGGCCGTCTCTGCTGGCGGTACAGCTACGACCATATCGCAGCTTGCGGGAGGTGCGCTGGTAACTGCAATTGGTGCCGGCATTGGGGGGAATGTATCCGGCATTAATACTAGCGGGGCATTTTATGCGTCAGGAGCGTTGGCGTCTGGCGTAGTGCTGGAAAACAGGGGTCTATTGGCCGTCTCTGCTGGCGGTACCGCTACGAGCTCTACAGTTAACAATAGCGGTAATTTAAGCGTCTCTTCCGGTGGTCTTGCTATTAGC
>NZ_JACVPW010000014.1 GCF_018881715.1 Polynucleobacter parvulilacunae | reverse complement strand
GGGGTCTATTGGCCGTCTCTGCTGGCGGTACCGCTACGAGCTCTACAGTTAACAATAGCGGTAATTTAAGCGTCTCTTCCGGTGGTCTTGCTATTAGCTCCACTGTCAATAGTGGCGGTAATCTGAATCTATTAGCAGGTGGTGTCTTATCTAGCACTTTGCTTAATAGTGGCGGTAACCTCAATGTCTCTTCTGGAGCTGTAG
>NZ_JACVPW010000013.1 GCF_018881715.1 Polynucleobacter parvulilacunae | reverse complement strand
AATCAAATCATTAGTAGATAACTTATCTTTGTGAATGACTCTTCCCTTGGCGAGGGTTTGGATCATTAGTGTTGGCTCTTTGAATTTAGTTGTTACAGTAGCCAAAGGCACCAACTGTCCGCTAACTTTCGGATTGAATTGAAAGTTGGAGTGATAAATCACAATGTCATTGGTTAGAAACAAGCCTTCATATCCGCCTACCCCAATTTGCTTTGGTATTGGGGCCTCAGTCCAAGGAATATCTTGATTGTTCAAGGCTTCCGATGTTGGCTCGGAGTCCTCTAGTAACCAATTGAGATTGACGAATTCTGTAGATGTAGGCATGAGCAGATATTACACACAACAAATACCTAAGGTAAATAGCAGGATTACATGTAATTTCGTACTTAATTCATGTAAAAAATAAAACAGAAGAAGAGTGAATTTCTCTAAAGTTAAACCCTATATTTATAAGGGTTAAGAGAGTGAAATTTAAGTTATCTGTTACTTCGTTTTTAGTGCTTATTTCGTTGCATCTATCAGGGCATGCAGTCGCAAGTTGCCTCACACCTACAGTCGCAGGGGGAACGCAGTATGCAATTAATACTCCAGAGGTTACAGATTGCATTCCAGTTACAAATGCAACTACCTTTGATGTAAATAGTACTGTAGTCACTACCAATGATGGCTTTAAGTTCAGCAACCCAACTCAATTAACGTCATTCACCAATTTAGGAATAATTTTTGGTGCCGGTATTGGTGTAGAGCTATATGCTGGTAGTAACGCAAAAATTTCTACCCTAAATAATGGATCAAGTTCCCTAGCTACAGCCTATATTGGTTTTGATCCTGCAACTACTTCATATTCTGGCACTGGAATTTCCCTTTATTCCGGAAGTGAAATTACCACTCTCAATAACTATGGAACTATTGCGGCCAATCTGTACAGTATCCAGAACATTGGCGGAACTATAGGAGTAATTAATAATTACAATACAGTCCAATCGCAGTTTTACGACGCAATCAATTCTAGCGGACCCATTACATCGATAAACAACTTTAGCGGCGGTTTGATTGCTGGCGGCTCTTTTGCAGGCTCCGGTATTAATAGCTCTGCATCCATTACATCGATAAACAATTCTAGTGGCGCTTCAATTACCGGTTCTGGTGGCGGATATGGTATTTACAACGACGGCGGCTCAATTGGAGGGATTTCAAACGCGGGAACGATTTCAGGTGCATGGGGAATTTATAACGGAGCTGGAGGGACAATTGGCACTGTTAGTACTGTTGGCATTAGTAATGCTGTTGGTGGCCAAATCACTAGTGTGACAGGCTATGGTATTGAAAATGAAGGTAGCACGATTAAATCGATTGTTAATAGCGGAACAATCTCCGGGGCTGACTTTGCTATCTATAACCATAATAATGGCCCTGCAGCAGCAAGAATTGATCAGATCACGAACTGGGGCGCTCTCACTGGTTCTCTAGGTGGAATTAATAACAATAATGGCTTAAGTAGTGCATCGATTGGAACGCTGAACAACGCACAAAGTGGGCTTAAGTACTTCGGGGTAATGCCAACGAATTACAACATTATCATTACCCCCACTGGTTTTGGAACGTTAGATGCAGGGCTTGGAATTACTGGATCCACTACATTTGGTGTGTCCTCTTTATCCACTTTGTCAGCGAACACTTATTCTGGTGTTCTGTTGGGTGTAGATAGCCTTGGAATTACAAATTACTCCTCCATCTTCAATACCTGGACTAACTTCAATAGCTCATACAAGTGGGAGTTAATCGCTGGTGCGAACTCTACAACTTGGAATTTGGTGGTTGCTGCACTCGCACCTCCGCCACCAGTTGCAACCAATATTACTGGGGCTGGAACTATCTATCAGTCTTCCAATCTTGGCACGACAGTCAATCCTGTCTTTGATGGCGGCACATTGCAAGTCTCTTCGACTGGCAATATTGCAAATAACTTTACTGTTAATGGCAATAATGGCGTGATCGATCAAAATAGTGTCGCATCAAACTTTACTGGCGTGATTTCAAATGCCTCTGCCAGTTCTCCAGGTTCGATGACTATCACCAATAGTGGTAGCGGCGGTTCCGTAACGTTCTCTGGTGAAAACACTTATACCGGATCAACCACAATTAATAGTGGTGCCACTTTGGCGCTGTCAGGCGCTGGCTCAGTTTCTCAATCGAGTGGTATTACCAATAACGGTACGCTAAACATTGCCGGCAAGAGCGGCAATGTGACCGTTAATAGCTATAACCAAGGAGCGACTGGTAATTTGGCGATGAATTTAGCTCCAAGCGCTACTCAACAACTCAAGGTTCTGGGTGCAGCTTCTTTGGCTGGTGCTTTATCTCTAACTGCTAGCTCAGGTTCTTATGCTCCGGGTAAGTACACCTTACTAACCGCAAATGGTGGGGTCACTGGTTCATTTGGTAATCTAACAACCAACCTGTCTTCTTACACAAGGTTGGGTTATGGATTGACTTACGATGCCAATGACGTGTATTTGGTATTTACTCCTAACGTAGCTGATACTCAGCAATCTTTAGTAAATACTGCATCGGCACTACAAAACATCTACACACTGCAAAACTCTGTTCTAGCTAATAGCTTTGCTTATGACTGTAATGAGTTTGCTAAAAATGGTGTTTGTATTTCAGTAGGCGGTCGTAACACTGCTGTGTCTGCTGCAAACGGACTGAATAACACTAGCGGTTTATTGATCGCAGCTTATCGCCCACATCAGAACTATCGTATTGGCGCGTATGTTGACCAAAATCTATCGGTAAACAATGCGGGCTCTACAGTTACTTTGGGCAATAACACACCAGTAATTGGTGTGTTTGGTGCCTGGAATGAGCACATTGATGGCACAGGCACTGAAGTAAAGGTATCTGCTGCCTACGGTCAGAAGAATACGACTATCAATCGTCAGGTGGTTGGCACATCAGAAGCTGGATCTGGTTCATCGCAGCTCAATAGCCAAGGCGCACAAGTTACAGCTAAGTATGGCTTTGCGGTACTACCGGCAGTGATTGTTTCTCCATACGTTGGAATTCGTTACACCCAGAACAATATGGGTGGCTATACCGAAGGTACTAGCGCCATAGTTACAGCACCACTTACATACTCGGCCCTCAATACGAATGCTACAACTGCATTAGCAGGGTTAGGAGTAAGCTACAGTTTTATTCCGCAGGCAGGGGTCTTTGGTAGCGCTGGCGTGGAAACTGATACCAACACGGCGAACGGCACATATTCAGCCACTGGATTGAGTGGCCTGACACCAATAAACTTCAATGCCAATCCGGTTAAGACTAGACCAACAGCCACTATTGGCGCGTACTACGATGTTGAAAAGAATCAGCGAGTAGGGGTTACTGGCATCTATCGTCAGGAGCCATTCCAAGCCGTTCAAACAACTACTGTGATGGCGACTTATACGGTTGGTTTGTAAATATTAAGTTAGTAGTCTGTACGGAAGACCCGCTTCGGCGGGTTGAAATCAAGGTCGTTAGCAGTCATTGCGGAGGTAGACTCTTCCTGGGTGCTATGAGGAGTCGGGCTTATAACCTGAATCCCTTAATAGTTGCCAAAGAAGTTACCAATTTATTGGTTAGTTAGAGCGCCTCTTCCGCAAAGTCAAAATAAAAGCCCAGCAATCACTTGCTGGGCTTTTGTCTTTCTAGCTCCTAGAAAAGAGCTACAAAGGAACTTTCATAGAACTACTGCATTTCTTGATTACTTCTTGGCTGCTGGTGCGCTAACTACTGCAGCAATGGCTTCTGTGTAAACCACTTTTACTTGATCGTTTACAGCAATATCTTTCAACAAGTCAGGATTCTGAACCTTAACCTTGAAAATGTTTCCTTGTGGACCTTTTAAAGAAACGATATTTTTAGCTGTATCAATAGCTTCAACATTAGCTGTTGCAGTAACAGTATTTGTGGTGATCATGCCTGGCTTATCGCCTTGTGGAGCAGTTGTAGTGCTAGTGCTAACTTGCTCACTAGTTGTGCCTGGATTTTTTACCTTCACCAATTCAATGGCTACAGCAAGTTCATAAACAACATCAAAACGGTCGCCCACTTTAATTTCTGCAAAGTTCTTTACTTCAGGACCGGCAACGATAGATGTTTCACCATCTTTGTTTTTCAAGGTAACGGTGCGAGTAGCAGCATCGATCTTGGTTACTTCACCGTCATAAAGAAGCGCAGCTTCTTGGGCAGCTACACCAGCGATAGGTGCTTTTGGTTTTGTGAGGTAAAAGTAGCCGCCAACTGCAATTGCAGCAACAACGACAGCAATGATAATTTTTTTCATAATGGTTTGATCCTTAAGATATTTAAAGCGCATCACCAATAGCTGGTAATGCGGTAATTGGTAAATACTATAGAAATAGCATTAATAAGTATTGTATTACTCATAATGATATTGGGGCTAGCTTTCAGCCCCGTCTTAATGAATATGGCCGAGACTTCATCTCTTTTATAAAAACAAGCCCACCTGAATGCTTACAGATGTGGTACCAGAGCTTGTTGTCACCGTAGGTTGCAAACTGCCTACGTCATCGTATGGGAATCCATAAGCAAGCCCATTGCTATTGAATTGATGGAACTTCTGCGCCCAAGTATTCGATGTTGAACTTGCATAGTTACCGCTCAATGGAGGTGAGAAGCTGGCTCCAAGCGTGTCATTCAATGAGTAATTGGCATTGGCCATTGTTCCTCGTTGAAAGGCAGCGGCCAGCATCTTTTGCACATTCTTTTGATCGCCAGATCCACTGGCTAAAGAATTGGCGCATTGCCATACATCATAGGAAGTAATTTGAGTATTTGTGAATTGGACGCTGCCACCACTATTCCAACTAGATGCGTTTGCAAGATTTCCTGTTTTGAAGGAAAGAACTCCGCCGCTAACCATTCCCGAGTAATAACCAGACGCCGCATCATAAGTAACAACAGGAGTGCTTGTCCAGTTGGAGTACCAAGTAGCAATCGTGCTGGTAAAGAATGTATCGCTTGCAGTTGCAACTGTTTTAGGTGAGACGGCACGTAATGTGTTAGCTGTATAGACGCTAGCTGGATAAGCATCTGCACTCACGCCAGTGGTAGGGACCGCAACAGAGCTATTAAAAAGAGTGTTGGATAGGCCACCTAAATTGCTCATGATAGAAGAGCGGCTGGTATTGAGAACGCCTTGTTCTCCGCCAGTCATTCCGGTTCCGGTAGCTGTCATAGAGATCGGGAAACCAAATTGATCCACTTGGGTAGTGTTGATATTGAGCGCTTGATTGCTATCAAATGAGAACTCCAACCAATCGTACAAACAAAGGGAGCCAGGGGTGCCAGATGCTAAAGCAGGGGCTGTATAGCCTGTTGCCGGAAAGCCAGTGGTTTGATTGGTATTGACCCCAGCAAGCGGCGTAAATGGCAGAAGAGGCTTGCCAACTGAAATATAAATTCGTCCACTAAATGCGTTGCTGCCAGTCCCAAGGCCAGGCATATTCGTGCCATTAAAACTAGCAAGATCTGCTACTAAAGTGGCACAACTACGATCCAGTGGGATGGAATAGTCAGCCCAAACAGTGGGGCAGTTGGTTGTTGCGCTGGTGCTGCCGGTGGTCATCCCAGCACAGGTGCCTGCTGCATTGGTATTGTCAGCCGTGGGATTCATTTGCACGGGTTTGTTCTGTCCAGTAGCTGGGTTATATCGGTAGTAGGTATTTCCGCCTGCGGCAGTTAGACCAACAATATAGGCATACATTGGAACGGTGGCTGGAATGCCGGTTGCACCTACGCTAGCGTCAATGGTCAAAGGAATGGTGGCTGATGCACCTGCACAAACGGGCGCGCTCGTACCTTTGGAGGATGTTCCGCCGCCACTTCCGCCACTAGAAGAGCTGGAAGATGATCCACCACTAGAGCCACCGCCACAGGCTATCAGAATGCCGCTGGTGCCTAAAGCGCCAACTCCTTTAAGGATAAGACGACGATTTTCATTGATTTTTTTCATGTGTTTTTCCTCAAAGCGAGCAAGTGCTCGATAAATTAGCCTAATAGCTAATATTGATCATTCTCTCGTTCGGGGCGGAGGTCAACGAATGATTTGATTTACATCAAATCTTCGCTCCTTTTAGTGGGTTTAGAAGCTAGCGGCTAAGCCAATAGAGGTGCCATGCACGTTTTGGCCAAACTGATAGCGAAACACCACTCTAACTCTAGTGAAGATCGGGTCTGAGGCGCTGCGATCCAATTCAATACCGGTGCCAACCGAGGATAGGGAGTTAAATCCCAGGGCTCCCCGTAAGTCACCCAGGAATTCTGTATGGGCTAATTCAAAGACTGCACGAAGGGGTCTATCCAATAAAGTGATTGGAGTTGGGATGCGACTTCTAGCCCAAAGCGCCAGACTCTGCGAGTCAGCTGAACCTTGAACGGCTGTTGAGCTATCAAAGGTCTGTACTGGGATATTCGTATAGCGCAATTCCACATCGATCTCTTGATTGGGTTTGTAGTTCTCATAGTCCAGCATGACAGAACCACCCAAACCATAGGAGTTCATGCGTCCACCATTGAGAAACTGCAAGTCAACGCCTTTCTGATTTTGAATCACTCGAGAGGCAATCGAAAGATCGCTTTCTAAATGGCCAAGCATGACGTTGGCAATCGGGCGAAAGCGCAGTTCATTTGTAATTGGAAAGTCCCAGCCAACACCTCCGGTACCAGTAACGCTATTCCAGTGAACGGGAACCGTGACAGAGCTATTGCCGATCCCATCTGAGAAGTTTGGGTTATAGCGATTAACAGCCAAGGTGCCTTCTAAATACAGCGGGAAATTAGCGCTAATACGATCGCCACCACCCAAGGAGATCATCTGTAAGTCAGAGTTGTCGCCATCTTTGTTGCGTATCGATAGAGAGCCTGTAGTGACATCGGGCGTAAGCGAATACCCCGTAATGGTCATGAAGGCGTCGGCCCGCTTTTTAAGGTAATTGTTAGCGGCGTTGTAGAGGGCAGATTGAGCATGCGCAAAGCTAATCCCAGCGACAAAGAGGGTGATAAATAAAAGAAACTGGAATCTACTAAAAAGCCGCATGGCAGGCATTTTAACGAATCAATTGGGTGGATGTACCATAGCGAACATGAAGGTACTTATTTCTATTTACTTCTTTATTCTGGCCATTATTCAGATGGGTCTGTTTTTTGGTATTTATCACTATTACCGCTCCCAAAATTTACTGAAGCCTAGTCTGTACTGGATGTCCTCGCTCATAGTGAGTGTGGTGGGGCTATTTATTTTTGGGGCGGGAGTCATCACCATCAAAAATATTGCCAACCCTGAATTTAATTTCACGGTAGCCAATAGCTTCTTTTACATCGCCGCGCTATTGCAAGCTCTATTTTGTCAGTCACTCAATCGAGAGGTTTCTAGGCAAGCAAAGTTATTTGCCTCAGCTTCAGTCCTCATTTTTATTCCTACATTCGAATATATGCGTCTGTACGGAACTTTTGAGATTCGAACTCTTGTGATGGCTGGTATTGCCAGCATTTTTTATTGCTGGCAAATCTATGAGTTAGCTATAAAAAGAAAAACATCGCCCTCAAAACAATTGTTTTATATGCAATGTGCAAGCTTTGCTGAAATGTTTTTTGCAATAGGTCGATTTGTAATTTTAGTTGCATCAGCATTAAGTATTGAGCATGTTGAGCAGATACCTCAAATACTGATTCTCTTCACCATCTCTCAATTGGTAATGAATACGCTCTCATATATAGCCATTGGTAGTTATTGGGCTGAGCAAATTGCAAAAGAAAATGTGCAGTCTACTCATGAAAATCAAGAAATTAAGTCACTTCTGAAAGAGCGGGACATCCTGATCGGTTCTCTGCTCAAGGCCAACAAGACTGCCAGTACAGGAGCTTTGTCAGCCTCCATTGCACATGAGCTCAATCAACCTCTTGGAGCCTCCAGTCTGAATATTCAATTCTTGCAAAAGAAACTGGCGGAAGGGGAATTAAATCCCACATTGCAAAAAGAAGTTTTGGACTCTTTGTTGACGGATAACCAGCGGGCGGCAAATATTATTCGCTCCCTCAAGTCAGTATTTGCTGAAGAAAAATTAGCTTCAGCAAAAGTCGATCTTGCCCAATTAATTGATTTAGTGCTGACGATTGCCCGCCCAGAAATTATTAAGCAAAATATCCAGATGGTGATGAAGTTGGAGGATCATCTATACATCACCGCAAATAAGGGTGAGCTTCAGCAAGTACTCTTGAATCTAGTGAATAATGCAATTGAAGCGTTAAAGGTAGTGAATAAGTCAGATAAAAAAATTACCGTTCGAGGTCAACGAACTGACATGGGTATTCAGATATCTATTGCTGACAATGGTTCAGGAATTGCCCCAGAAATCCAGCATCATATGTTTGAGCTTCTTTCGACTACCAAGGGGTCAGGTATGGGAATTGGCCTCTGGTTATGCAAACACATCGTGATGAGACATGGCGGCTCAATTTGGTTTGAGTCATCACCTGACAAAGGAACAACTTTTTTTATTGGATTGCCTTTGGTTGCAGCTTATGCAATTTAAGGCGCCTTAATTGGCCTTTAAATATTAGCTATAGGGCTAATTGCCATTGATTTACTCAAACATATCATTGAAGTAATCACAGCATTTTTACTTTAGGCTCTTATGAAAATCAAACTTACTCAAATTTCAATTGCAGTTACCTTGATATCTTCTGGATTAGCTGTAGCTGCCGGTGGAGGTGGTGTTGTAGCTGATCCTGGCGCAATGCAGGGCAAACACTTTGACTCTAAGGGCAAGATGCCTTCAACTTATACCGTTGACTTACAGGATGGTTTGCGCAAAACACTACCATTTGAAGATAAGCGTGATTTTGAGGAATCTAAAAGGGGTTTTATAGCTGCACCTCCCTATAAGACCATCATGGCCGATGCAGGCAATGTGGCGTGGGACATGGGTAGCTATGAGTTCCTATTGCAAGGCAAAGATTTTGACAGCGTGCATCCTTCTTTGCAGCGTCAAGCCATTCTCAATATGGGTTACGGTTTATATGAAGTTGTGCCAGGAAAAATTTATCAAGTACGTGGCTTTGACTTAGCCAACATTAGCTTTATCAAGACTAATACCGGCTGGATTGTGTTTGATCCACTAACTGCAAAAGAAACTGCTCGCGCAGCACTGGAACTTGTCAATGAAAAGCTCGGCAAGCGCCCGGTAGTAGCGGTGGTGTATTCGCATTCGCATGGAGACCATTTCGGCGGCGTGCGTGGTGTTGTTGATGAGGCAGATGTTAAGAGCGGCAAGGTTAAGGTAATTGCCCCGGCAGGCTTTATGGATCATGCGATTGCCGAGAACGTCTATGCTGGCAATGCCATGACTCGCAGAATGTACTTTCAGTATGGCGTGTTATTACCCCGTAGCCCATTTGGCCACGTAGATCAATCGATTGGTAAAAATACAGCCGCTGGTAATTTGGGCTTGATTGAGCCTAATGTCTATATCAATCAGCCATATGAAAAAATGACAGTTGATGGCGTAGAGATGGAGTTCCAAAACACCCCTGGAACTGAAGCACCTGCGGAGATGAACACCTACTTCCCGCAATTCAAGGCATTCTGGGCGGCGGAAAATATTACGGGCACGATTCACAATATTTACACATTGCGTGGAGCCTTGGTTCGAGACTCATTAGCTTGGTCAAAAAATATTAATAACGCTTTATATCGTTATGGCAATGAGAGTGAAGTGATGTTTGCTTCTCATAGCTGGCCACGTTGGGGCAATGAACGCATTCAAGAAGTAATGCGCACTCAGCGCGATAGCTATGCCCATCTACATAATGAGGTGCTCCATTTAGCAAACAATGGTGTCACGATTAACGAAATCCAGAACGTATACAAGCAGCCCGAGAGTTTAAAGAAGCAGTGGGCAGCGCATAGTTACCATGGGTCTGAGGAGCACAACAGCCGTGCTGTTATTAATCGCTATTTAGGTTATTGGGATGCCAACCCAGCAACATTGGCGCCGCTATCGCCAAGAGATTCGGCACCACTCTATGTGGAGATGATGGGTGGTTCTGGCAAGATTATGGCCAAGGGTAGGGAGCTCTATAAGCAAGGCAAGTACCGCGAAGCTATGGAGATCGTGAATAAATTGGTTTATGCGCAGCCAAACAATACTGCTGCAAAAGATTTATTGGCTGATATCTTCGAGCAAATCGGTTATCAAAAAGAGAGCCCAAGTATGCGTAACAGTTTCTTGGGCGCTGCTTATGAGCTGCGTCATGGTATGCCGACCGGGGCTTCGCCAAAATCGAATGGTCCTGACATGATTAAAGGCATGACAACAGAGCTCTGGCTTAATGCTTTGGCTATTAGCATGGATAGCAAAAAAGCAGCGGATATGAACTTTGTGATTAATCTTTCTACACCAGACAATGGTGAAAAGTTTGTCATCGAGATGAGCAACTCTGCCTTAACAAACATTAAAGGTCAGCAGGCCAAGAATCCAAATCTGACGATCACGTTAAACCGCAGCGATCTTGAGCAAGTCATGGGTGGTCAAACTACATTTGAGAAGCTCCTGGCCGAAGGTAAGGTGAAGTTTGATGGTGATCGCAAGCCATTTGATCAGCTCAGAAGCACTTTGACTGTCTTTGTGCCTGATTTTGAGTTAATGCCAGGAACAAAAGGAAAGGCTGCGCCTAAACCAATAACTCCAGCCAAGGATCCATTTGCTGCGCAAGAAATGGCAATTACTTCAGGCGAGTAATTACATATCGCAGTATTTGGTAAATAAAAATGCACTCCTTGGAGTGCATTTTTATTTGATACAAAGAATTAATTGAGATCAACCTGTAACTTGGCATCTTTAACTAATTTTGCCCATTGATTTCTGTCTTTGACGATGAATTTACTAAAGGCAGCGGGAGTGCCACCGCCATCTTCCGCTCCGACTTCCGCTAATTTGGCCTGAACTTCAGGCTTGCGTAAAACGGTATTCACATCCGCATTAATTTTGTCTACGATCTTAGGATCCAGCTTTGCTGGACCCATCAGGCCATACCAAGCTGTAGCCTCAAACCCGGCATAACCGAGTTGCTCCATGGTTGGCAGATTGGGATAGGCTGCTGAACGTTTAGTGCGGGTTTGAGCTAAGGGAATCACTTTGCCGCTCTGAATGTGTGGTGTAGCTGCGCCCATGGTTTCAAAAGCATAAGTAATATGACCAGCCATGAGGTCAACCAAAACAGGACCACTTCCTTTGTATGGAATATGAAGCGCCTGAGTTCCGGACATATGCATAAACAATTCATAGGCAAGATGTTGGGTGCTGCCATTACCGGCGGATCCAAAGCTGACCTTACCGGGGTTCTGTTTTAAATAGGCAACCAAGTCTTTGACGTTCTTTGCAGGAGCATCAACGTTCGCAATCAAAATGTTTGGTGTAATACCGAGCAAAACAATTGGCGTAAAGTCGGTGGATGCGTTGTAGGGCATCTTTTGACCTAGCGCTGGAATGATTGAGAGCGCATTCACGTGAGCTAGGCCAAGTGTATATCCATCAACAGGGGACTTGGCAACTAAGTCGGCCGCAATTGTTCCGGCTGCACCGCCACGGTTATCAACGATGACCTGCTGTCCCCACATTTGCGAGAGGTTAATGGAAATGATGCGTGCAATTGCATCAGAGCCGCCGCCCGGTGGAAAGCCAACGATTAGCTTAATCGGTTTATCTGGCCATGATTTAGCTTGCGCAAGGACGCCAGTGGAGATAGAGCTTGTACCAAGAATAAAAGCGCATACAAAAAGAGCGCGCGCAAAGAGGCTAGCGGCATATTTACTTTGAACCATTGATTGTCTCCGTATCGGATTTTTATATTTATTAAGTAAATACTTTAACTTAAAAATAGCTCTTGAAGATTGTTGAGATAGCGTAAACCCTGATCAGTAGCCTTTAGCTTTGAAGGATTTTGATCGAGCAGACCTTTTTTACTGGCTTCATCTAAGCCCTTGCTGATCACATTTAAAGGGAGCCCGGTACGCTCGCCAAAGGTGTTGGTATCAACCCCATCTTTGAGTCTTAAGGCGTTGAGCATAAATTCAAAAGGAAGCTCTTTTGCTGGAATCTCTCGGCTTTCAATGATGGCATTGCCTTTTGATTCCATTGCTGCCATGTAAGTGTCTGGGTGACGTTCGCGAACTTGTCGCGTGATCCTATCCGGATATGAAATCTTGCCGTGAGCACCGGCACCGATACCAATGTAATCACCAAAACGCCAGTAGTTCAGATTATGTTTGCACTCTTGGTTCTTCTGCGCATAAGCAGAAACTTCATAACGCTGGTAACCGGCCTTGGTGAGCAAATCTAAATTTTGTTCAAAGATGGTATCAACTTCATCATCGCTCGGTAACTTTGGTGGGAAGTTTGCAAAGTAAGTATTGGGTTCTAGTGTGAGGTTATAAAAAGACAGGTGAGGCGTCTTAAAAGACAGCGCTGTTTCAATATCTGCTTTAGCTGCTTCTAGGGTTTGATTGGGGAGGCCGTACATCAGATCTAGATTCACTGATTTGAAGTGTTTCATCGCAATCGCAATTGCACGTCTAGCTTCCTCGCCATTGTGAATGCGCCCCAGAGCCTTGAGCTGCTGATCCTGAAAGCTCTGGACTCCTATTGACACTCGATTAATACCCGCCTTGGCAAAGCCTGCAAATTTATCTGCTTCGATAGATCCGGGATTGGCCTCCATAGTGATTTCAGCATCGGGTTCTAAGTTCACGCGGGCACGTACAGCGCAAAGTAGTCGATCCATTCCCTCTGCAGTGAGCAGGCTAGGGGTCCCGCCACCAATAAAAATGCTATGAACCTGACGTCCCCAGGTATTGGCTAATTCAGTTTCGAGGTCAGCAATGAGCGCATTGATATAACGCTCTTCGTCAAAACCACTTTTACCTTCTTTAATTTGATGTGAGTTGAAATCGCAGTAAGGACATTTCTTCTCGCACCAAGGAAAGTGAATATACAAAGCCAGTGGTGGCAATGCGGTAAGGCTCACTTTATTGGGGTTTGAATTAAGCACGGGATTTCAGTTGCGCAATTTCAGTTGCGTGATTTCAGCTGAATTATCAGCTCACGTAAAGCTTGACCACGATGACTGATTAAATTCTTCTGGGTAGGCTCTAGCTCGGCTGCAGTGCAGTCTTGTTCAGGTAGAAAGAAGTGGGGGTCATACCCAAAGCCATTAGATCCTGATGGTTGTTCATTAATTTGCCCATACCAACGGGTTTGCACAATGATAGGTTCCGGATCGTTTGCGTTGTTGACAAAAACTAAAGCGCAAACATAATGAGCGCCTCGATCTGCTTGATCTTTTAATTCTTGAATGAGTTTTTGATTATTGGCGGCATCATCACCTTGCTCGCCTGCATAACGTGCCGATAAAACACCGGGCCTCCCATTTAAAGCATGCGCGCAAATGCCAGAGTCATCGGCTAGCGCAGGCAAGCCAGATGCAGCGCTAGCATGACGCGCTTTTGCTAGGGCGTTCTCCACAAAGGTGAAGTGCGGCTCTTCTGCTGAAGGAATGCCCAATTCACCTTGAGGGATGACCTGAAAGTTCAGGGGGGCTAAAAGCGCCTGAAACTCCTTTACCTTGCCGGCATTATTGGAGGCGAGAACCAGTTTTTGCATTGCGGTTTTTATTTCAAAGCATCGATTTGTAGTTGTGTGAGCTCTTTGATGCCTTGGTCAGCCAAATCTAGGAGTGCATTGAGTTCAGCTCTAGAGAAGGCGGCACCTTCAGCGGTACCTTGCACTTCAATCATGCCGCCTTTACCGGTCATGACAACATTCATATCCGTATCGCAAGAAGAATCTTCCGGGTAATCTAAATCGAGTACAGGAACTCCTTGGTAGATACCCACTGAAATTGCCGCAACGCTATCAATAATTGGATCTTGAGTTAGTGCGCCACTCTTTAGTAATTGATTCACTGCATCGCGGGCTGCTACAAAAGCACCTGTAATCGATGCGGTACGCGTACCACCGTCCGCCTGCAGGACATCGCAATCCAAATGAATAGTTCTTTCACCCAAAACTTTTAAATCAAAGACGCTACGCATGGCGCGTCCAATGAGACGCTGAATTTCTTGTGTGCGACCAGATTGTTTGCCGCGAGCAGCTTCACGATCACTGCGGGTATGCGTTGAGCGGGGCAGCATGCCGTACTCTGCGGTAACCCAGCCTTCGCCAGAACCTTTTTTATGGGGAGGTACTTTCTCTAGGATGCTGGCGGTACACAGAACCTTGGTATCCCCAAAGGCGATTAAAACGGATCCTTCAGCATGCTTGGTAAAGGCTCTGGAAATGGTAACTGGGCGTAAATCTTTTGGCTTGCGGCCGCTAGGGCGGGCAATATTGGCTGGGCTTGCTGTACTCATGGGAATGGGGTCCTGTGGGGTTAAGGTCTGAATCGGGTCTAGTTCAATAATGAATCTACAATGTCCATATGATATCGAGCATGACTGGTTATGGCAGCGCTTCTCGCCAAGTCTCCCTAGGAGCTGGTGTAGTTGCTGATCTGCAGGTGGAATGTAGGGCTGTTAACAGCCGCTTTCTGGATCTAGGATTTCGTCTTCCGGACGAATGCCGCGGGGCTGAGCCTGCCTTGCGAGAAATGGCCACCCAAAGCCTTTCTCGAGGCAAGGTGGAGTTTAGAGCGGCATGGCGTGTGAATAGCGCAGCTGCAGGTGCAGCTAAAAGCAATCCTCATGCACTAGGCGCCATTAACAAAGACCGTTTAGACGCTTTGTACACCCTGCAAGAAAAAGCCCAGGATGCGTTTCCTAAAGCGCAAGAATTGAGCATTGCAGAAGTATTGCGTTGGCCTGGCGTTGTCTCTGAGCCGCGGGGCGAAGAAGATAGTTGGATTACTGCCGCAGTCGAAGCGGGGCGTGCTGCTCTCGCGGCGCTGATGGAAAGTCGCCACGCCGAAGGCAAAGCTTTGGTTGGCGTTCTTACCAGCATCACTGGCAAGATGCGCGATATTGTTAAGGTGATAGAGCCTAAGGTTCCTTTATATGTTTCTCAGTATCAAGAAAAGCTCACCGAACGTCTGGCTGAGGCGCTAGCTGCTCAGGAGCAGGCTAAGGCGGGCGCTGAGTTGATGGAACGTATTCGTCAAGAAGTGGTGCTCTATGCAGTTCGTATTGATGTTGCTGAAGAGTTTGCGCGTCTCAAGACCCATCTTCAAGCCGTTGATACTGCACTTGCAGGCAAAGGCCCGGTTGGTAAGCGCTTAGATTTTCTGATGCAGGAACTCAATCGCGAAGCCAATACCTTAAGTTCAAAGTCTGTTTCCGAAGAATGTACACAAGCCGCGCTTGAGCTCAAGTTATTTATCGAGCAAATGCGTGAGCAAGTTCAAAACCTTGAGTAACCCATATTTCATTTATGACTAACTCCACTCTGACGCCATCCTATCAAGGCAGCATGTTGATGATTGTTGCGCCATCGGGCGCAGGTAAGTCTTCATTAGTTAACGCGCTCTTAAAAGATGATGCGGGGCTGAAGCTATCGCTATCAACCACTACTCGTGCCCCAAGACCTGGCGAGGTGGATGGTAAGGATTACCGCTTTTTGACCAAAGAAGATTTTCTGCAAGAGCGCGACCAAGGCCACTTTTTAGAATGGGCTGAAGTCCATGGGCATTTTTATGGAACATCAAAACCTTGGATTGAATCCCAAATGCAGGCGGGTAGTGACGTCATGCTGGAGATCGATTGGCAGGGTGCCCAACAAATTCGGAAGTTAATTTCTTCTGTGCAGTGGATTTTCATCTTTCCGCCATCAATTGAGGCTTTAGAGGAGCGTCTGCGTAAGCGTGGTCAGGATGATGAGGCAACTATCCAACGCCGCGTAGCAGCTGCCCACGTTGAGCTCCTGCATGCCCACGAAGCGGATTACATCGTAGTAAACGATTCGTTTGATCAAGCCTTGGTCGATTTAAAGCATATATTGGCTTCGAGCCGCTTGCGTTCTGGGCCCAGTATGGCCAGGAATCCAGCCCTTTTAAAGCGACTCGGGGTCTAATCAGTTATCCTATAGGTATTGAAGCTAAATTAAGTGAGTTCAGCATGGCCCGTATTACTGTAGAAGATTGCCTTAAAACTATCCCAAATCGTTTCGAATTGGTTTTGGCTGCGACGTATCGTGCTCGCCAATTGGTACAAGGTCACTCCCCACGCGTTGAGTCCAGAGATAAAGCTACTGTAGTTGCTTTACGTGAAGTAGCTGCTGGTGTGACTGACCGTGACATGTTGACCAAAGTACCCCTGTAATTAAGGAGTTCCGGTGTGGAGCTCCCTTTAGGAATAGACAAAACATCGGAAAAATCAGGAAGCATCTCGTCTAAAGATGCTTCGCTGGATTTATCACAAGGCTCAGCTCAAGCCCAGTTGTTAGACATCGATTCTGACAACTCAAATCAAAGCGGTAAAAAATCCATCATTGCTAGTTTGTTGGCTCAATCGAGTCGCCATTTATTTGGCCCAACATCTGCGCCTAATCTTCCCCTAAAGCATCAGGTAGTTTCAATTGAGGGATTGCTTGCAAAGCTTTCTTATCTAAAGCCTGATGAGATTGTGCAAATCAAGAAGGCTTTTCAGTTTTCGGATGCAGCCCATTTGGGTCAATATCGTCATAGCGGCGAACCTTACATTACCCATCCAGTTGCTGTAGCTGAGCTCTGCGCTACATGGCGCTTGGATGCTCCATCCATCATGGCTGCTTTATTGCATGATGTAATTGAAGACACGGGCTGTACCAAGGCAGACCTGGTTGAAAAGTTTGGCAATAAAGTCGCAGAGCTCGTTGAGGGCTTAACCAAGCTTGATAAATTAGAGTTTCAAAGTCACGCAGAAGCGCAAGCAGAGAGCTTTCGCAAAATGTTTATGGCTATGGCGCGCGATGTCCGCGTCATCTTGGTCAAGCTGGCTGATCGTACGCACAATATGCGCACACTTGATGCCGTGCCGATGGAGAAGCGTCGCCGAGTAGCCGCTGAAACAATTGAAATCTACGCCCCCATTGCACATCGTCTTGGCTTAAACATTATTTATCGCGACCTTCAAGACCTGAGTTTCCGTTACTCTATGCCGATGCGTTTTAGAGTGATTGAAGGCGCTGTAAAACGGGCGCGTGGTAATCGCAAGGAAATGGTCGAGAAGATTTTGCAAGCCTCTCGCATGGCTTTTGCTAAGGCTAATTTGGATGTGGATCTGCGTGGCCGCGAGAAGACGCTCTTTAGTATCTATAGCAAGATGCGTTCAAAGCATCTCAGTTTTTCACAAGTGCTAGATGTGTATGCCTTCCGTGTAACGGTACATTCAATTGATGAGTGTTACCGTGCCTTAGGCATTCTGCATTCTTTATATAAGCCGATGCCTGGCAAATTTAAGGATTACATCGCCATTCCGAAGTTAAATGGTTATCAGTCCTTACACACCACCTTATTGGGACCATCGGGGGTGCCGGTGGAGTTTCAGATTCGAACAACAGATATGCATGCTGTGGCTGAAGCAGGTGTTGCTGCGCACTGGGCTTATAAAGATGGTTCGCCTGATATGAGTGAGGTGCAAAACCGAGCCCATCAATGGTTGCAATCTTTGATTGATATTCAAGATAGCAGTGGCGATTCTCAAGAATTCCTTGAGCATGTCAAAATTGATTTGTTCCCTGATGCGGTTTACGTCTTTACGCCTACCGGTCAGATTAGGGCTCTGCCTAGAGGTGCAACCGCTCTAGACTTCGCTTACTCCATCCATAGTGATCTTGGTAATACTTGCGTGGCTGTGAAGATTAATGGCCTGCAGTTGCCTTTGCGTAGCGAACTTAAAAATAGCGACATTGTTGAAGTCATTACGTCTGCTAGCTCACAACCAAACCCAGGTTGGTTGGCTTTTGTGCGAACTGGTAAAGCCCGCGCTTCGATTCGTCACTCACTCAAAACCAAGCACTACTCTGAATCGCTTCAATTGGGTGAACGACTCTTGGCAAATGCATTACGCCAGCAAGGGGTTGATGCCGCTTTACTTAGTCCAGAGATTTGGGAAAAACTCATGCACTGGACGGGGGATAAAACCCGCGAGGAAGCCTGCGTCAATATCGCTTTAGGTCGGCGCTCTCCCCAAGAGCTAGCCATTCGTCTGAAGATTCTTATTGATGACGAGGGTGGCGCTGAGCAAATGCGCTTAGGTGTTGCCGACTGGGTCGCCCCAAATCAAGAGGTGGGTCACCACCACCAACGCCAAGCTATTTTGGTAGATGGTCGTGAAGGCAACTCTATTCACTTTCAAACCTGCTGCCATCCTATTCCGGGCGACAACATCATTGGTTATCTCGGCAAAGGCGAGGGCCTACAAGTCCACACTAACGACTGTCCTTTAGCATTGCGCATGCTATCTAAAGATAGTGATAAGTGGGTTGAAGTGGAGTGGGGCAAAGAGCTTAATCGCGAATTTGAATTAGACCTCGCAATTGATACCAGACAAGGTAAGGGTGTGCTGGCAAGAGTAGCAAGCAGCGTAACATCCGCCGATTCGAATATCATGAATGTTTCTATGGAAGATCGCTTCAAAGAAGATTCAGTCACTATTCGCTTTACGATCCAGGTTTACGATCGCTTGCATCTCTCTAAGGTAATGCGCAGCTTACGTTCCAATCCTGATGTAATGCGAGTCACTCGCACTCGTGCCGCCTAGAAGTCCGAGAGTCACTAATACCACGCAACTCTAAAGGTATTGAACGTCTAAGATTTCAATTTCAGCGGGCCCAGTTGGAGTTTGAATAAAGACACAATCTCCAATCCGAGACTTAATTAAGGCTTTTGCAATTGGGGATACCCAACTGACGTGCCCCTTATCCAGGTCAACCTCATCTACACCGACTATGGTGATCTCAGTCTGTTTGTTGGCTTCTAACCCCTCCAGGGCCGAATAGGTCACAGTAGCTCCAAAGAAGACCTGCTCAGAGTCACTTTCGCCAGATTTTCGGGCGGAATTATCGACAACTACGGCAAATTCCAGACGTTTATTAAGGAAGCGGATTCGTCTATCAATCTCCCGAAGTCGCTTTTTCCCGTAGATATAGTCGCCATTTTCAGACCGGTCGCCATTGCTGGCGGCCCAGTGCACCACCTTTACAACCTCCGGTCTATCAAGGTTCAAGAGCTGTAGGAGCTCGGTCTTGATACGTTCGTGTCCAGCGGGGGTGATGTAGTTCTTCTCTTCCATGGCATAATTATGGCTGTTGCGGCTGTAGCTCAGCTGGATAGAGTACTTGGCTACGAACCAAGGGGTCGTGGGTTCAATTCCTGCCAGCCGCACCACCTTATTAAGGGCCTAGTTGAAAAACTAGGCCCTTTTCCTTTTTTAGCGGTTTCTCGGTACTTTCACGCAGATCCCTTATAGTCTCCTTATGAGCATTTCTGACACCATTTCTGCCGTTTCTGAGGCCCCAGTTGCCATTTGGGCAGTAGAAGACGTCAATACCGCAAAGGTGTCACTGAATGGCATTGTGAATGTCTATTCCTTAGGTGGGGTTTGGACTCAAATCCGCGACTCTCAAGATGCATGGCTAAAGCAGGGTGATAGCAAAAGTAAGTCACTCACTTTTGATGCATCCAAAGTTACTTTTTTGGATGGTGCCGGTATTGCATTTCTGATTGGCGTTGAAGAAGCGCAAACAAGAGTGGGTGCAAAGTTTGAAGTTGTCGGCTTAGATCAACGCTACGAACCTTTGCTTGGTGAATTCAACCCCATTAGTAATTTATTTCCCGTTCCTGCTGTAAAGCCCAAAAGAAGTTTTGTTGTTAGCACTGGAATGGCCGTTCAAAATTTAATTGATGATGCAGTTGGCTTAATCTCATTTACTGGGCATCTCGCATCTGATTTAGCTTGGTCTATTCGTCACCCCAATCAAGTGCGCTGGGGTGACTTTGTGAATGCCGCCGTGCAAGCAGGTATCGCAGCGTTACCTATCGTTGGACTAGTAGCCTTTTTGATTGGCGTCATCCTTTCCTTCCAAGCGGCTATTGGTATGCAGCAGTTTGGCGCCGTATCCTTTGTAGGGCCACTAGCAGCGCTGGGTATTGTGCGAGAAATGGGTCCATTGATTACTGCCATTTTGTTGGCGGGACGATCTTCAGCAGCGTTTGCTGCCGAGATTGGCACGATGACTGTGAACAGCGAAGTGGATGCGCTTGTTTCTGGCGGCTTAAGCCCAATTCGTTTTCTAGTCGTGCCACGTGTTTTAGCGGGCATTCTAGTCGCGCCAATTTTGACTTTATTTGCCGATATCGTCAGTATTTTTTCCTCCATGTTGACGATGCTGATTTATGGCATTCCATTTATTAATTTCTATAACGGCATGCTGTCTGCTGTTGATATCGAAGATATTGGCTCGGGATTAATCAAGGCTACACTTTTTGGTGTGGTGGTTTCTGCTGTTGGTTGCCTACGCGGTATGCAAACCGGCAATGGAGCGGCTGCAGTAGGTATTTCAGCAACCCGAGCTGTAGTGAGTAGCATTGTTTTAATCGTGGTGGTCGACGGCATCTTCGCCTTCATTTCCTATAAGACAGGTTTCTGATGGATACGCCAGAAAAATCTCCGAATAAATCTCAATTCGCGATTGACGTAGAGAACCTCACCGTAGGTTATGGATCTAACGTGCTGATGCAAAACCTGAATTTCAAGGTGAATTACGGTGAAATTTTTGTGATTCTAGGTGGTTCTGGTTGCGGCAAGTCCAGTTTGCTAAAAAACTTATTCGGACTCTATCAACCTCTGTCCGGTAATGTTCTTATTGAAGGTCAAAATATCACTACCGCAGTTGGGGCGGAGCGTCAGAAGATCATGACTAGCTTTGGTGTGATGTATCAACAGGGTGCCTTATTTGGTTCCATGAATTTGCTTGATAACGTCACCTTGTTTATGCAGGAATATACTCAGCTAACACAAGCCCAAATGGATTTATTGGCGCGTTGTAAGCTTGATCTCGTTGGTCTATTGCCTTACGAGGCTTACATGCCTAGTGAGATTAGCGGCGGCATGCAAAAGAGGGCGGCGATTGCTCGAGCAATGGCGCTTGACCCCAAAATATTATTCTTAGACGAGCCATCTGCTGGCCTGGATCCCATCACCTCTGCTGATCTCGACAGCACGATCCAGGATTTGTCAAAAAACTTAGGCATTACCTTTGTCATTGTTTCCCATGAACTTGCCAGCATCTATGCGATTGCCGACAAGGTGATCATGCTTGATAAAGGCGCAAAAGGAATCATCGCCGAGGGTGATCCTAAAGTTTTGCGCGATACCAGTAAAGATCCACGAGTGCATCAATTCTTTAATCGCATTATGAGCAAGGACGCAGCATGAGTAATAACTCAAATCCCAATTATTTTCGCTTAGGCGTTTTTGTGCTCGCAGCAATTGGCGTGCTGATTGCTGTAATTCTCATTTTTGGTGGAGGTAAATTCTTCCAAAAATCATTTATGGTTGAGACCTATATCAAACAATCTGTAACTGGTTTGGACGCGGGAGCCGCAGTCCGGTTCCGCGGGGTAAAGATAGGTCAGGTCACGTCAATTGGATTATCTGGCGATATCTATGAAAGGGACTTGCCATTTCACGATCGTCGTCAGTATGTAGTTGTCAGAATGCAAATCTTTGGCGACAAGGTAAACGAAAACCAAATTAGCGAGTTTGTAAAAAATAATCTGCGAGCACGCGTAAAGTCAATGGGCATTACTGGCGTGAACTATATCGAGTTTGACTTTGTTGCAAATGCATCAGCCACTACGCCACTTCCTTTTTCTTGGAAGCCTGAGTACCCAGTCATCCCATCTCTTCCAAACCAGGCGGATGAAATTATTTCAGGTATTCAGAACCTGATCGGCGCTTTGAATAATATGAATCTCGATGGCACTCAGAAGAAACTGGATGCATTGTTAGGTAATCTCAATGTTCTTATGGCGGGAGATGGCAAGGGCAATGAGGGCGTGATCGAGTCTGTTAAGCAGTTAAATGTCATCATGGCTCGTATTAATAAGGCAACAGACAAAGAGGAGATCGGTCTTCTGATGCGCGAGTTGGTCGCGGCAACCACTTCTTTACGTCAGACTATTACTAGTGTTCAAGGCGATACCGTATTGACAATAGAAAATATTAAGCAGGCGAGCGAGAATTTAAATGAATTTAGCCGCATTGCAAGCCAATCACCATCAAGCTTGATTTGGAGCGATCCTCCGAAAAAAATCACACCACAGAGTAGTGCTGCTGAGTCGGGGGTGAAGAAATGAAGAGGCTCATACTATGTTTCTTCGTTATCTTGGGTTTGGTTTCCTGCTCTTTGCCCACTAGACCACCGGTAGGGCCCGCGACTTGGATGGTGACGCCAGATAGAACTACGGTGCCACGCCAAGCTCGCACAGATATTTGGCTCAATATAGGTTCTGTATCGGTTACTCCGCCTTTTGATGGCAGATCGTTGGTCTACCGGACGGGTGATCAGCGTTATGAAAAAGATTTTTATAACGTTTACGCGACTATTCCTGCTGAAATGATTGGAAATGCTGAGCGCCAGTGGATGAACAAGGCCAATATTTTCTCGTCAACAGTGGGTCAAAGTAGCAGCCTCTTTCCTTACTATTATTTGCAAGCATCAGTAGAAGAGTTTTATGGCGATTATCGTAAGCAACCAGAGGCGGTTGTAAGTGTAGAATTTTTCCTTAGTGCAACGGGTAAGGGCAAAGTAAATCCCCTGATTGGTGCAAACCGATATACCAAGCGAGTCGCCCTTAAAGACAATACACCTGAGGCCTTAGTATTAGGTCTACAAGATGCGCTGGCTCAGATTTTGAATGAATATGAGGGGCAGCTTTTTAAATATGCCGGCAATTTGCCGAAACCTCTAGGACAGTAATTTTATGAAATTGTTTGCATCACAATTTACTCTAAAGAGGGTGGTTGCTACGATATCCTTTTCTTTGATATCCGGAATTTTTGCCGTTGGCAGTGTTGGTGCACAAACTTTTCCCAATAAACCAATTCGTTTGATTGTTCCATTTGCACCAGGGGGTAGCACGGACATCATTGCACGCGCTGTCGGCGATGCATTAGGTCGTCAGTTGGGGCAGCCTGTTATTGTTGAGAACAAAGCGGGTGGGGGTGGTTCTATTGGCGCCCTAGAGGTGATGCGAGCGCCCAAGGATGGTTACACCATTGGTATGGCTACGGTTTCTACTACTGCTGCAAATCCAGCCATCAATCCTAAGATTGGCTATGACCCTGTTACGGATTTCACGGCGATTAGTAATATTGCTGCGACACCGAACATCATTGCCGTTAATCCATCTTTTCCTGCAAAGGACTTTAAGACTTTCATGGAGGTGTTGAAGGCTAATCCCGGAAAGTATTCTTACTCAAGCTCCGGTACCGGCGGCATCGGTCATTTGCAAACAGAGTTGTTTAAAAGTTTGACCGGTGTTTTTATTGTGCACATCCCTTATCGTGGAGCAGGTCCTGCGCTGGCAGATACAGTAGGCGGACAAGTTTCCATGATTTTTGATAACTTGCCATCATCATTGCCGTTTATTAAAGATGGTAAGTTGGTTCCAATAGTCGTGGCTGCCCCAAAGCGTTTGGCGCAGTTGCCGAATGTGCCTACTTTTGCTGAAGTCGGTCTAGCCCCAGTTAATCGCATGGCTTATTACGGACTATTAGGCCCAGCGGGAATGCCAAAAGATGTTGTCGAAAAGTACACTGCTGCCTTGCAAAAGGTCGTCACCGATCCTGCAGTTAAAAAGCGTATTGAGGATACAGGTTCGTTGATTAACGTGAATGGCTCTGAAGCTTTTGCAAAAGAAATTAAGGCTGAGTACACCGTCTATAAAGATGTGGTTGCCAAGCAAAAACTGCAGCTAGATTAAAAGTAGCAAAAAATAAAAATTAGAAACAGATTTTGGAGATGAAATGGATTTAGGATTAAAGGACAAGGTTGCCTTAGTGATTGCTTCTAGTCGCGGCTTAGGTCAAGCCATGGCTGTATCTTTGGCCAAAGAGGGTGCCAAAGTGGCTGTAACAGGCCGCAATGCAGAAGGCTTGCAACAATCCGTAAAACTCATAGAGGCAGCCGGTGGACAAGCGCTTGCCCTTAATTGGGATCTCTCGGATACGTCCGTTATTGACAGCCTGGTCTCTAAAGTCGAAAAAGAATTGGGCCCTATTGATATTTTGATCAATAACACCGGTGGACCTCCGCCAACGCCTGCTGCCGGTCAAGATCCAGCGCTCTGGCAAAAGAGCTTTAACGATATGGTGCTATCACTCATTGCCATTACAGATCGAGTGTTGCCTGGTATGCGTCAGCGTAAATGGGGTCGAATTATTACCAGCACCACATCAGGTGCTATCGCTCCGATTAAAAATTTAGCCATTTCCAATACCTTGCGTGCAGCTCTGCTTGGTTGGTCCAAGACCCTTGCAGCAGAAGTGGCGGCAGAAGGCGTTACTGTAAATGTGATCATGCCTGGCAGAGTGGCAACAGACCGTCTCCGTCAGTTAGACGAGGCACGTGCTAAACGCGAAGATACAAGCTACGAAGATGTAGTCAAAGCAAGCCTAAGACAAATCCCCATGGGAAGGTATGGCGACCCTAAAGAGTACGGCGATGCTGCAGCTTTCTTGGCCAGTCAAAATGCTTCTTTCATTACAGGCACTGTCATGCGTGTTGATGGCGGCCAAATTCAGGCAATTTGAGTAATTTAATATACCGTTTCTTCGGTAGCTTGAGACGTGATTTGCGATCAAGCGAATTGCTGTGGTTATTAGTTGCCCTGACACTTTCAGTCACAGCATTATCTAGCGTTAGTTTTTTGGCGGATCGGATGCAAAGGGCTTTTGCGTTTGATGCCCGTCAACTATTGGCCGCAGATTTGTTAATTGTTTCTGATCAGCCGCTACCAAGTCTATTTTTAGATGAGGCAAACAAGCAAAATTTACAACTTGCGCAAACGGTTGTCTTCCCCAGTATGGCAACCCTTGATTCGTTCAGTAAATTAGCCTCACTCAAAGCCGTAAGCCCCCAATATCCTCTACGCGGGGCATTACGGGTTCAATCCAAAGATCAAGACAAGCCATATATTGCTGGCCCGGAGCAAGGCTCTGTTTGGGTAGATCCTGCGATGCTTGCAAGTCTTCATGCGAAAGAAGGTGACAGCATAGCGCTGGGTCAGAAGACCTTTGTGATTGGTGGCGTTCTAGAGCGTGAGCTAGATCGTGGTGCTGGCTTTATGAACTTTGCACCCAGAGTGATGATGTCACTTCAAGATTTAAGTGATACGGGTCTTATTGGCCTTGGTAGCAGAGTGACCTATCGATTACTGTTAGCGGGTTCTGACGCTGCAATTGGTTCATATGCGTCATGGGCAAACCAATATATAGAAAAAGAAAGTCTAAAGGGTGTTCGCATTGAAACGCTGGAGAATGCGCAGCCGCTAATGCGCAAAACTTTGGAACGCGCAGATCGATTCTTGTCATTGATTGCCTTATTAACGGCCATGGTGGCTTCGGTTGCTATCGCTTTATCTGCGCATCGCTATACCCGTAAACAGGCAGGTGTTTGCGCGACTCTTAAATGTCTAGGAGCAAGCTCCAGCATGATTCTCAAACGTCAGGGCGAGACCCTTTTGGGGCTTGGACTCATTGCAGTGCTTGTAGGATCTTTCTTGGGATTTATTGGACAGTATGTTTTGACTATTCTCCTGGGAAATTTGGTGCTAACTGAGTTGCCATCAGCATCTCTTTGGCCAGTGCTATGGAGTATTCTAGTAGCCTGGTGTTTGTTATCTGGTTTTGCAGGACCGGCAATCTATAGCTTGGTAAGGGTCTCGCCTATTCGATTAATCCGAAAAGAGTTTGATGGCATCGCCATTTACACTTTGTGGACAGCTCTATTTGGAGTGGGTGCCGCAGTTTCATTGATCATGCTGGCTGCCCGAGATTGGAAGCTAGCCTTATGGACCTGCCTTAGTTTTGGCGCAGCAATTACAGTTTTTGCTGCTGTATCTTGGTGCGCTTTACGAGTGCTCAGTTCAATACGTACAAAACGTTTTGCATTTGGCTTTGTCATTTTGTCTCAAGGGCGGATGACGGGGTTGGCAGTGGTGCAAATTACTGCACTGGGCATTGCTTTAATGGCGCTACTCCTAGTTTTACTATTGCGGGCTGATTTTTTAAGTGCCTGGCAGGGGAATATTCCTAGTGATGCGCCGAATCGTTTCATGATCAATGTTCAGGGCGATCAAAAACAGGATCTGACCAAGTCCCTTGAGAGTGCAGGAGTCTCCAGTCCTCAGTTTTATCCTATGGTGCGCGGTCGCTTGGTTGACATCAACGGGAAATTCGTAAGCCCGAATGATTTTTCTGAAGAAAATGCAAAACGGTTAATTGATCGTGAGTTTAATTTGTCCTATACCGATCAATTGCCATCGGGCAATCAAATTACTTCAGGCAGATGGATTGAGGGCGACGCACCTCAAATATCAATGGAAACTGGCATAGCCAAAACCCTGAAACTGAAATTAGGTGATCAATTGAGTTTTGAGGTTGCTGGAGAAAAAATAACCGCCCCCATTACTTCTTTGCGCAAATTAGATTGGGGCTCTATGCGAGTGAACTTTTTTGTCATTATGCCGCCAGCGCAATTGCAATCCTTGCCGCAGTCTTGGATCACTTCCTACTATCAATCACCTGAGCAAGAGTCTTTAGATTTTCAATTAAGCCAAAATTATCCTAACTTAACGATTGTGGATGTCTCAGCTTCACTGCAGCAAATTCAGGAGGTCCTCAATAAGCTCTCTTCAGTATTGGGCTTGCTACTAGCCTTTACGGTTGCAGCGGCGATATTGGTCTTGATGTCTGCAATCGCAGCTACCCAAGATGAGCGCTATAAAAATGCGGCATTGTTAAAAGCCCTGGGTGCCTCACGTTCTACATTAGCCAGTATTGCAAATATCGAGCTGGCGATGATTGGACTATTGGCAGGACTTCTGGCCGGTCTTGCTTCTGGCATTGCTGCCTGGGCTTTGGGTCGTTATGTGATGGAGATCCAATTTAATGCTTTTGGACAGGCAGTATTGATGGGTGTTGTCTTTGGCGTATTTGCCTGCCTTGCCTCTGGATACCGTTTCCAGAAAAGAATACAGAAAGCTACGGCAGTGGAATGTCTACGTGAAGCTTAGGTCAATTGATTAGCTTAGCTTCACAACATTTTTAGGAAGCTCAACTAAGCGGGTGCCGGCCAATCTGTCTGGCAGACTTTGTCGATGCAAAATATTCTGGCGATCTAAGTAGATACTCAATGGCCAAATGAGCAGGGCTACAGTAAAAAGCATTTCAATAATTTGCCACTTCTCAAGATGAAAAGCCCATTGCAATAGTACGCAGGGAATTAGCCAGAGTGAGCCATAGACATACCGCCAGAATGCTTGCCGTTTAGTCAGGTTGTAGCCCTTATACCCAATCATCCGGACACGCCAAGTTTGCATGGCAAGCGTTTGCCCTGACTTTGTCCAATACCAGACAAAGTAAATTCCTAAAACAGCATATAAATATAAAAAGGTAAGCCAGCTGGGCAGTGAGATACCAAACAAAATACCCAGACCTAGATTCGGAAGTAAAAAGGTAAATGCAATCACGCCAAGTAGTACCAATTGCTCATACATACAGCAAGATACTCTGCGCCAAAACTGAGGGGAAGGTAATGTATCTAATTCAGCAGGCGACATAGAGCTGCTTAGTTATTAGGTGAGCTGCTGGAAGGGCTGCCTTCCGTGCTGGATCCTGAGCTTTCTGCTGGTGCAGGAGGGCTGGGAGCTAAGACGGTTGTTGGAAGGGCAGCTTTCGGCGATATCGGGTGTTGCTGGAGTGTCGGTGCATTGGCTGCAGTAGGCTTTTTCTTGCTTTCAGATTCAGCTAACTTCTTCTTTTGCTCATCGCTCAGTTTTTGGTAGGCGCTCCAGGCCTCTGCTTTTTTCTCGGCAGGAAACTTCAGACTAGCTAGATAATTTTCGCGAGCAATACGACGTTCTTTTTGCGAAAGGTTAGACCAGCTAGTCATGCGTGATTGCAAACGCTCTTGATCTTGCGTATTCATTTTGGGATAAATATTGGCGACCTGAATCCATTTTTTACGACTATCGGGCAGCATGTAATCCCAGTCGCTTTCGAGCGGTGCCAGAATTTGTTGTTGTGCAGGCTTCAGACCTTCCCAAGTCCCATCTGGTTTTTTTTCTGGAATGGCAGTAGCTTTTCCATGAGCAGGGCTTGGCGTGGTTTGCGCTTGTGCAGGAACAATCTGGATGGCGCAAAAGAATACAAACAGCACTAGGCTGCAAGACTTTTGCGTACTAGTTGTCAGTGACATCAAGTGCTTGGAAATTATTTGCTTTGGATTGAATCGGATGCGCTATCAGATTCGGAAAGTGGGCCGTTTTTAAGAAAGGCCATAAATCCGCTATCTGCATAAGCGTCTGGTGGTACATCATCTGACAAAAGTGCTGCATCGACTTCTGCAATGTCATTGATACGGGAGTCATCCTGCCATTGAGCGATGCCAATGAGGCCAAAAACCAAAACAACGAGCGGGGCAATCCAGCCCATGCTGTCCCAAAGTCCATTGGATCCAGAGGTCCAATTGCGACCGGAGCCAGCCAAAACAGCCTTTTGGATATGTACTTTTTCAGGTTTCTTGAGTGAAATAGCCTTCATGCGTGCTGCATAGAGGCGATCCTTGATGCCCTGAGGAATGCTCTGGGTACCTTGACGTAGCAGGGCAGCGCTAGCCTGACCAAACTGGTCGACTTGGGTCTGGGTAAATTGGTCATCAAAGTGTTTCACAGCGTAATTCCTTTTAATTTCAATGCTTTAGCTAAAGTCTGGGTGGCTCTCGAACAGTGGGTTTTGACACTTCCTTCACTACAACTCATCGCCTTGGCCGTCTCAGTAATGCTTAGCTCATCCCAATAACGCATCAGGAAGGCTTCTCGTTGACGTACAGGCAATTTAGATATTTCTGACTCCAGAGTCTGTAAAAGCTGACTCTTTTCCAGCTTAAAAGCCCCATCTTGGTGAATTTCACTGTCGTCCGGAGCTGAAAGGGACTCTAAGGGGTCAAAATCATCTCCTTCATCGGTCTTTTTGCCCATATTGGAGAAAAGGGTGACCCAGGTATTTCTGACTTTTTGGCGCCTAAACCAGTCGTGGATGCGATTCTGCAGAATTCTGGTGAAGACCAGCGGCAGTTCTACTGCTGGTCTATCCCCGTATTTTTCGGCCAATTTAATCATGGCATCTTGAACAATATCCAGGGCAGCATCGTCGTCACGCACGGCATATACCGCCTGCTTAAAAGCGCGCTGCTCGACACTACTCAGAAAGTCAGATAGTTCTTGGGCTGATGCCATGCAATGGATTAGACCTGAATCGGTAAGAATTGAGCCATTTTAGGGGATTGCTATAGAATATAGGGCTTACTACCTAGAATCTCATTCAAGAAGTGGTTTTTTCCGGTAGCAGCGCCGTTCGAACTCAGGCCATAAGCAGGAGATAGAACAGACCAAACAATTTTTTGCCGAAAATTGCAAAGGACGAAAGAAAATGAATACAAGCAGCGCCGAATTTTTAGCTACTAAAGCTAACAAAGACTCAACAAATACAAATACTGATGCAGCAGCCCCAGAAATGATTGGTGCTGAAATGCTCGTGCATGCATTGCACAAAGAGGGCGTTCAATTTGTCTGGGGTTACCCAGGTGGATCCGTTCTCTTCATCTACGATGAAATTTTTAAGCAGGATAAGTTTGAACATATCCTGGTTCGTCATGAGCAGGCAGCTGTTCATGCGGCTGATGGCTATGCGCGCGCAACCGGTAAGGTTGGTGTTGCCTTAGTTACATCTGGTCCGGGCGTTACTAATGCGGTGACTGGTATTGCAACTGCCTATACCGACTCCATTCCAATGGTGATCATCAGCGGTAACGTTCCAACCTACGCTATTGGTGAAGATGCATTCCAGGAAGCTGATACCGTTGGTATTACACGCCCTGTCGTGAAACACAACTTCCTAGTGAAGGATGTTAAAGATCTTCCTTTGGTGCTGAAGAAGGCTTTCCATATCGCACAGACAGGTCGCCCTGGTCCTGTGTTGATTGATATTCCTAAAGACGTATCTGCTGCTAAGGGGCCATTTGTCTATCCAGAAACTTTGGAGATGCGTTCATACAACCCTGTTGTTAAGGGTCATAGCGGGCAGATTCGCAAAGCGGTAGCGCTATTGCAAGAGGCGGAGCGTCCATACATTTATACCGGTGGTGGTGTCATCCTGTCTGATGCTGCTCCAGAGCTCAAAGAGTTTGCCGATCTTCTTGGCTATCCAGTGACCAATACCTTAATGGGTTTGGGCGGATTTCCGGGTACTAGCCCGCAGTTCTTGGGCATGCTTGGTATGCATGGAACATACGAAGCCAATATGGCAATGCAACACAGCGACGTGTTGATTGCGATTGGCGCACGTTTTGATGATCGCGTGATTGGTAATACAGCGCACTTTGCTAGCCATCCACGCAAAATCATCCATATTGATATAGATCCTTCCGTGATTTCAAAGCGTGTGAAGGTGGATGTTCCTATCGTTGGCAATCTCAAAGAGGTTTTAGTTGAGATGACTGCACAACTCAAAGCAGCTGGTCCGCGCAAGAATGGCGACAAAGTTGCCGCTTGGTGGGATCAGATTAATGAGTGGCGCAAAAAGGACTGCTTAAAGTACGACGAAGCTTCCCAAATCGTGAAGCCGCAGTACGTTGTTCAAAAGTTATGGGAACTTACTGGCGGTGATGCATTCATTTGCTCTGACGTAGGTCAGCATCAGATGTGGGCTGCGCAGTTCTATAAGTTTGATAAGCCACGTCGTTGGATTAACTCAGGTGGCCTTGGCACTATGGGTGTTGGTTTGCCATACGCTATGGGCATTAAGAAAGCCTTCCCTGAAAAAGATGTGTTCACCATTACTGGTGAAGGCTCTATTCAGATGTGTATTCAAGAGTTATCTACTTGCAAGCAATACGACACACCAGTGAAGATTGTTTCTCTGAATAATCGTTACTTAGGAATGGTTCGTCAGTGGCAAGAATTGACTTACAACAAGCGTTATTCCAGCTCATACATGGATTCATTGCCTGACTTTGTGAAGTTGGCTGAAGCCTATGGCCACGTTGGTATGCGTATTGAAAAGAAATCGGATGTTGAGGGTGCGCTGAAAGAGGCTATTCGCCTAAAAGATCGTACCGTCTTCATGGACTTCCAGACTGACCCAGAAGAGAACGTTTGGCCAATGGTTCAAGCGGGCAAGGGTATTACTGAAATGCTTTTGGGTAGCGAGGATCTCTAATGCGACATATTATTTCTGTACTCATTGAGAACGAGCCGGGTGCTTTGTCGCGTGTAGTGGGCTTATTTTCTGCGCGCGGTTACAACATTGACACTTTAAGTGTTGCGCCGACTGAAGATCCCTCTTTATCACGTATGACTATCGTGACCTTTGGTTCAGATGACGTGATTGAGCAAATTACTAAGCACTTGAACCGTCTAGTTGAGGTGGTTAAGGTTTTTGATTTAAGCGAAGGCCCGCACATTGAGCGTGAGCTCATGATGATTAAGGTGCGTGCAGTCGGCAAAGAACGCGAAGAACTCAAACGTACTACTGATATCTTCCGCGGTCGCATCATCGATGTGACTGATAAGAGTTACACCATCGAGCTCACTGGTGATGGTGCCAAATTGGATGCCTTTATTGATTCGATTGATCGTGCATCGATTCTGGAAACTGTCCGCTCGGGCGGTTCTGGAATTGGGCGCGGCGAACGCATCCTCAAGGTTTAATTTTTTTAACTGATTACTGCATTAATTACATTTTCAATACAAGGAAAGAGCATGAAAGTTTTTTACGATAAAGACGCGGATTTGTCCCTCATCAAGGGCAAGAAAGTCACCATTATTGGCTATGGTTCACAAGGTCACGCCCACGCATTGAATCTGAAAGATTCAGGCTGTAACGTTACTGTTGGTTTGCGTAAAGATGGCGCTTCTTGGAGTAAGGCAGCAAATGCTGGCTTGACAGTAAAAGAAGTTGGCGAAGCAGTTAAAGATGCCGACGTAGTAATGATGTTGTTGCCAGACGAGCAAATTGCTGACGTTTACAGCAAAGAAGTTCATGGCAATATTAAGCAGGGCGCTGCCTTGGCTTTTGCTCATGGCTTTAACGTTCACTACGGTCAAGTTCAGCCACGCGCTGACTTGGATGTGATCATGATTGCTCCTAAGGCTCCTGGTCATACAGTGCGTGGTACTTATGCGCAAGGTGGTGGTGTTCCTCATTTGATCGCTGTTTATCAAGATAAGTCTGGCTCTGCTCGCGATGTTGCTTTGTCATATGCAACGGCAAACGGCGGTGGTCGTGCCGGCATCATCGAAACAAACTTCCGCGAAGAAACTGAAACTGACTTGTTCGGTGAGCAGGCTGTTCTCTGTGGTGGCGCAGTTGAGTTGATCAAAGCTGGTTTTGAGACTTTGGTTGAAGCTGGTTACGCTCCAGAAATGGCTTACTTTGAGTGCTTGCACGAGCTCAAGTTGATCGTTGACTTGATCTACGAAGGCGGCATTGCCAATATGAACTACTCAATCTCTAACAATGCTGAGTACGGTGAGTATGTCACTGGCCCACGTGTTGTGACTGAAGATACTAAGAATGCAATGCGTCAGTGCTTGAAAGATATCCAAACTGGTGAGTACGCTAAGAGCTTCATCTTGGAAAACAAGGCAGGTGCGCCTACTTTGATTTCACGTCGTCGCTTGAATGCAGAGCATGACATCGAAGTGGTTGGTGCTAAATTGCGCGCTATGATGCCTTGGATTGCTAAGAACAAATTAGTTGATCAAACTAAGAACTAAAAGTACGTATTTAAATAAAGCAGTTCTTTAAAAGGCTCAGAACAAAGATGATGTATCCACATCCCATTATTGCGAAAGAAGGTTGGCCGTATTTGGCTCTAGTGGGAGCCTTGACTTTGCTGGTTCACTATCTTGGTGGCATAGCCTGGTCATGGCCTCTTTGGATCATCTTTATCTTTGTTCTGCAGTTCTTTCGTGACCCGCAACGTATTCCTGCTATGGGTCGCGATCTGGTTTTATCTCCTGCCGATGGCCGTATCGTGGTGGTTGAGAAGACTAATGATCCATATGCTGGTCGTGAGGCGCTCAAAATTAGCGTATTTATGAACGTATTTAATGTTCACTCCAACCGTAGTGCTGTAAACGGTTTGGTGAAAGAGATTCAGTACTTCCCAGGCAAGTTTGTAAATGCAGATCTGGATAAGGCCTCTACTGAGAATGAGCGTAATGCGGTGGTAATTGATGCTAATGGTCAGACTGTGACGCTAGTTCAGGTGGCAGGATTGATTGCACGCCGTATTCTTTGCTATATCCACGTTGGCGATCGCCTTAAAGCCGGTGAGCGCTATGGTTTTATTCGTTTTGGTTCTCGTGTTGATGTGTATTTGCCATTGACTGCAGAGCCTTTGGTAAGTGTTGGTGATAAAGTGTTTGCAACAAACACTGCTTTGGCGCGTTTGCCTGGTTTAGATTGATTCGAAACATTATTCACTGGGATATTTTTTGACCACATTTCGCCGTCGAGGTCGCATAGATCGTAGCCGTCTTTCACGTAAACCTTCTTCCAACGATCAGTGGGCGGAAGATCTGGGTGATGGCATAGATTACGAAGTAGAGGAGTTGCACCCAGAAAAGCCTCGCTTGCGTAGCAAAGGGATTTATCTTTTGCCAAACGCATTTACAACTGCGGCTTTGTTTTGTGGCTTCTTCGCTATTGTGAATGCGATGAACCATCAGTTTGAGATTGCTGCAATTGCAATCTTTGCCTCCCTAGTTCTTGATGGTATGGATGGTCGTGTTGCGCGTATGACCAATACCCAAAGTGCTTTTGGAGAGCAATACGATTCTCTTGCAGACATGGTTTCTTTTGGTGTAGCGCCAGCATTAGTGGCTTATGAGTGGGCCCTAAAAGATTTGGGTAAATGGGGCTGGTTGGCTGCTTTTACTTACTGTGCTGGCGCGGCATTACGTTTGGCGCGCTTTAACGTCAATACCAGCGTAGTCGATAAAAAGTTCTTTCAAGGCTTGCCAAGCCCAGCAGCAGGCGCTTTAATGGCCGGCTTTATTTGGTTGGCTGACGACAACAAGATTCCAGTGCGCGATACAGCGATTCCTTGGATTACCTTCTTTATTGCGGTTTATGCTGGTCTCACCATGGTTTCTAATGCGCGTTTTTATAGTGGCAAGGCCTTGGACGTACGCTACCGCGTGCCATTTGGTGTGATGGTGTTGATGATTCTGACCTTTGTCCTCATCTCATCTAATCCGCCTTTAACCTTATTTGGTTTATTTGTTGTGTACTCGATCTCCGGCTATGTCATCTGGGCCTGGGAAAGACTCAGTGGCAAGCGTTTTAGCTAATCCGCAATTTTTGGGGTATATTTAATCCATGTTGATGAATTTCTCACCTTTAACTGGCCTCCTTCTGCTAGCACTAAGCCTAAAGCTTGGGGCGGGTAAGGCCTGAGTTAATGAGATAAAGATACTTCATTAGCCACCACATACCAGCCCCAGCTACTTGCTGGGGTTTTTGTTTTATGAAATTGAATTAATGTAATCAATAATTAAATAGAGAAGTATTTAAACCGGAGAGCAGTAATGAGCGACAAAGTAATCATTTTTGATACCACCTTACGCGATGGCGAGCAGTCACCAGGCGCTTCCATGACTAAAGACGAAAAGGTTCGCATTGCGCGCCAATTAGAGCGTCTCAAGGTGGATGTGATTGAGGCTGGCTTTGCCGCAAGCTCTGAAGGTGACTTTCAGGCGATTTCTGCAGTCGCTGCGGCCGTTAAGGACTCTATTGTTTGTTCATTAGCTAGGGCGAATGACAAAGATATCACGCGTGCTGCTGATGCATTGCAAGCCGCTAATGCAAAACGGATTCACGCCTTCTTGGCAACAAGCCCTTTGCATATGGCGGTGAAATTACGCATGTCTCCAGAAGAGGTATTGGAGCAAGCTAAGCGCTCGATTCGTTTTGCCCGTAACTTAGCGGCGGACATTGAGTTCTCTGCTGAGGATGGCTATCGCTCAGAAATGGATTTCTTGTGCAGGGTAGTAGAAGCAGTTATTAACGAAGGCGCATCTACTATCAATATTCCAGACACGGTTGGTTATGCAACACCAGAGTTGTATGGTGAATTCATTAAGACTTTGCGTACTCGCGTACCAAACTCCGATAAGGCAGTCTGGTCAGTGCATTGCCATAATGACTTGGGAATGGCAGTTGCCAATTCATTAGCCGGCGTGAAGATTGGTGGAGCACGTCAAATTGAGTGCACCATTAATGGTTTAGGTGAACGTGCTGGCAATACTGCATTAGAAGAAATTGTGATGGCATTGCGTACCCGCAAAGATTATTTCGATATGGTTTGCGGAATCGATGCGACCCAGATTGTTCCCGCGTCAAAATTAGTTTCACAGATTACTGGATTCGTTGTTCAGCCTAATAAGGCCGTTGTTGGCGCCAATGCTTTTGCTCACACATCAGGCATTCATCAAGATGGCATCTTGAAGAATCGCGATACCTATGAAATCATGCGCGCAGAAGATGTAGGTTGGTCTGCTAATAAGATTGTGTTGGGTAAGTTGTCCGGACGCAATGCATTTAAACAACGCTTGCAAGAATTGGGAATCACGGTAGAAGCTGAGGCGGATTTAAACGAAGCGTTTACTCGATTCAAAGCATTGGCAGATCAAAAGTCTGAGATTTTTGATGAGGACATTATCGCCATCATGTCAGACTCTGCTGCTGCAGAAGAGGGTGAGCACTATAAATTTATTTCTTTAAGCCAGCACTCAGAAACTGGTGAACGACCTAAATCACGCGTGACCTTCCGCATGGGAGACAAAGAAATTAGTTCTGAGGCAGAGGGCAATGGCCCGGTAGATGCTAGCTTGAATGCTATAGAGGAAATTGCCAAGAGTGGAGCAGAGCAGTTGTTGTATTCCGTTAATGCGATTACTTCAGGCACGCAATCTCAGGGTGAGGTCACAGTGCGCTTAGCTAAGGGTGGACGTATTGTGAATGGCGTTGGCACAGATCCTGACATCATTGCAGCTTCTGCAAAGGCGTATTTATCAGCGCTAAACAAATTGCATGATCCGAGCCAAGCAAAGCTCAATGCACAGATGACGCCTTAAGCGTCATTAATAAACTTATTTATTTAAGTCAGTTTTTTTATAGTACTTCGTGCCCTTGCCGGTGATTTCAGCGGCAAGTCCGGAGTCTGTAAGCTGATACATCAATATTCCCGGAGCGACTACCGTGGCATCTTGATAGGCACCACCATCCTTTTCGTATTTAGCTGCCGCAGTAACTTGGCCACCAAAGGTCCAGCCGGAGTTAACGAAATCTTTCATGGCTGCCTCAGTCTCAAAAACAAATATATTCTGGAATGACTTAATTCCAAGACCTAAGCCAGCTTGAACTTCAGCCATATTCATATAGACGCGTTTATTGCTGGATTTATCGATAACCACGCCGCTACCGGTTCCGCCCCCAGCAATCAGAATCTTCATTCCAAAGTTACTGAAGGTTGCATAGCCAGCTGATTTTTCTATCAGGTCCTTAGCCTTTGGTTGTGCTTCGTATAACTGCTTCAGAATTGTCTGGTTTTTAATCAAAATATCCTGGCGTTGTTCGGCAACCGTTTTATCTGGTCCAAAAAAAGAGCCAAATTGAGCATAAGCGGGCAGGGCAAAGGTTGATGCAAGGCAAAAAAGGGCTGCCATGAGTCGATGTATTGCATTCATAATTTGTAAGTTATTGTATTTAAAGGATAAATTAGGTAAGCAGACCAAAAAACAGACTAAAATTCAGTCAGGTAAATAGGTGTTGCATTGTCATTCATTCTCTCAAAGGACGCTAGCTCTGCTACAATTCGATGGCTTTGATTTGTAAAGCTTTTTTGTTTTATTTTGTTAATCGCACGACACATAAGGGTGAAAGCTCAAGTGTTCGCAAGTTAGGAGTATTAAAAATGGCAGTTGCTGATATTAAAACGGCGGAAATCGTCAAAGAAAACGCGCGCAGCGCAAACGATACGGGTAGCCCTGAAGTTCAAGTTTCATTGCTTACAGCCCGTATTAATGAATTAACACCCCATTTCAAGGCTAACGCTAAAGATCATCACAGCCGTCGTGGTTTGTTGAAGATGGTTTCACGTCGCCGTCGCCTCTTGGATTATCTCAAGGGCAAAGATTTGGATCGCTATCGCGCATTGATTGAGAAATTAGGTCTCCGTAAGTAATTCTTATTGGTATGCAATGCCATCTTTCTTAGGGTTGTTTCTTCGCGGATTCAGTCTTAAGCAGATGGCATGTTTTTTGGGCGCTTCAAGATTATTTGTGTAGGGGATTGTGTCATTCCAATGAGTTTCTGAAAGTTGATTCAGAGCCTCCCTGGAATGGCATCCCTTTTGATCTTAAATCGCTCCAGTGTTGTCGTGACACTGCTTTATCCCACGACAAGCGTGATGCTCATGTGAGCTTTGCGTGAACAATTTGGAGAAGATCAGAATGACTATGTTTAAAAAGGCAGTAAAAAGTTTTCAATGGGGAAATCATCAAGTAACCATGGAAACAGGCGAGATTGCTCGTCAATCTGGTGGTGCCGTTATCGTTAACGTTGATGACACGGTAGTAATGGGTACAGTAGTTGCGTCTAAGTCTGCAAAGCCAGGCCAATCCTTTTTCCCGTTAACTGTTGATTATTTAGAGAAGACATACGCAGCAGGCAAGATTCCTGGTGGCTTCTTCCGCCGTGAAGGCCGTCCATCTGAAGGTGAGACTTTGATCTCCCGTTTGATCGACCGTCCATTGCGTCCTTTATTTCCAGAAGGCTTCTTAAACGAAGTTCAGGTAGTAGTTCATGTCTTGTCTATCAACCCAGACGTTCCTGCTGATATTCCTGCATTGATCGCCGCTTCTGCAGCCCTGGCTATTTCAGGTATTCCATTTGCTGGCCCAGTTGGCGCAGCACGTGTTGGTTACGCTAATGGTCAATATTTGTTGAACCCAACTCGTACAGAACAAGCTACTAGCGAAATGGATTTGATTGTTGCTGGTACACAAGCTGCTGTATTGATGGTTGAGTCCGAAGCTAATCAGCTATCTGAAGAAGTGATGTTGGGTGCGGTTGTATATGGTCATGACCAAATGCAAACAGCGATCAACGCTATTAATGATTTAGTTCGTGAAGCTGGCAAGCCTGAGTGGGATTGGACTGCCGCTCCTAAAGATGAGCCATTCATCGCTAAGGTAACTGCATTGGCTGAAGCGCCATTGCGTGAGGCTTATCAGATTCGTCAAAAGGGTGCTCGTTCAGACAAGCTCAAAGAAATCACTAAAACAGTTGTAGCTAAGCTACAAGAAGAAGGTGATGTTGACGCTGTTGCCGTTAATGACATCCTTTTTGAAATCGAAGCGAAGATTGTTCGTAGCCAGATTTTGAACGGCGAGCCGCGTATTGATGGTCGCGACACTCGCACCGTTCGTCCGATTGAAATTCGTAATGGCGTATTACCACGTACACACGGTTCTGCATTGTTTACTCGTGGCGAGACTCAAGCATTGGTTGTTGCTACATTGGGTACTGCACGTGACGAGCAAATTATTGATGCGCTCGAAGGTGAGTACCGCGATCGCTTCATGTTCCACTACAACATGCCTCCGTTTGCAACAGGTGAAACAGGTCGTGTAGGCAGCCCGAAGCGTCGTGAAATTGGTCACGGTCGTTTGGCTAAGCGTGCATTGATTCCAGTATTGCCAAGCGCAGAAGACTTTGCTTACAGTATTCGTGTGGTTTCAGAAATTACTGAGTCCAATGGCTCATCTTCAATGGCTTCTGTTTGCGGCGGCTGTTTGGCGATGATGGATGCTGGTGTTCCAGTTAAAGCGCACGTAGCTGGTGTAGCGATGGGCTTGATCCTTGATGGCAACCGTTTTGCCGTGTTGACAGACATTTTGGGTGATGAAGATCACTTGGGCGACATGGACTTCAAAGTAGCGGGTACTGCTAACGGTATTACAGCTCTTCAGATGGACATTAAAGTTCAAGGTATTACTAAAGAAATTATGCAAGTTGCTTTAGCGCAAGCTAAAGAAGGCCGTTTGCACATTTTGAGCAAGATGCAAGAAGCAATGGGTTCAGTACGTACAGAATTGTCAGCTCACGCTCCACGTATGGTTTCTTTCAAAATTCATCCAGACAAGATTCGTGAAGTAATCGGTAAGGGCGGCGCAACAATTCAAGCGTTGACTAAAGAAACTGGTTGCAGCATCGACATTAAAGATGACGGCACTGTAACGATTGCTTCTACTTCTGCTGAAGGTATGGCTGAAGCAAAAGCGCGCATTGAAGGCATCACTGCTGAAGCCGAAGTAGGCAAGATCTACGAAGGTCCAGTTGTGAAATTGCTCGAATTCGGCGCTTTGGTAAACATTCTTCCTGGCAAAGACGGTCTATTGCACATCTCAGAAATTTCTAATGAGCGCGTAAAAGAAGTTAAAGACTATTTAGCTGAAGGCCAAGTTGTGCGCGTGAAATTATTAGCTGCTGATGAACGTGGTCGTTTGCGCTTGTCATTGAAGGCTGCTATGGCTGATGAAGGTGGCACGATTGCTCCTTTGGCAGGCGCTGCTGAAGTTGTTGCAGAAGCTGCTCCAGCATCTGGCGAGTCCGCTTAAGTATCTTAGTAAGCAGGAGTATTTATGCGCGTAATTGAAATCAAAGAGTTTGGCGCTCCAGAAATGTTGGTGCCAACCACTCGTCCTGATCCAGTAGCTCCCGCTGCTGGAACTGGCGAAATATTGATTAAGGTTTTGGCTACTGGAATTAATCGCCCTGACGTTTTACAGCGCAAAGGGCATTACCCTGTTCCAGCGGGTGCATCGGATATTCCTGGTCTTGAAGTTGCTGGTGAAATCATCGGTGGTGATCTAGCTCATGCTGACAACGTATTTGGTTTAAAGCTTGGTGACAAGGTCTGCGCCTTGGTGCAGGGGGGTGGTTATGCAGAAATGTGTACTGCTCCCGTTGCGCAATGTCTGCCTTATCCCAAAGGATTCAGCGATCAAGAGGCAGCAGCATTGCCTGAAACTTTTTATACCGTATGGAGCAACGTCTTCATGCGCGGCGAATTGTCAGAGGGCGAAACGCTGTTGGTTCAGGGTGGCTCAAGTGGTATTGGCGTTACTGCCATTCTGCTTGCTAAGGCCTTGGGTCATAAAGTATTTGTGACTGCTGGTACGGATGAGAAATGTTCTGCATGTGTAGCGCTCGGCGCTGATCTGGCTATTAATTACAAGACACAAGACTTTGTCGAAGAGGTTAAAAAAGCTACCGATGGTAAGGGTGTCAATGTCATTCTTGACATGGTCACCGGTGCTTATGTGCAAAAAGAAATTGACTGTTTAGCTGATGATGGACGAATTGTGATCATTGCCATTCAGGGTGGATCAAAAGCAGAGGTCAGCACCAATCAGATTCTGCGTCGTCGTTTAACTATTACTGGCTCAACACTGCGCCCACGTCCAGTTTCCTTCAAGAAACAGATTACCAAGCAGCTCTATGAAAATGTTTGGCCTTTGCTCAATGCAGGCAAACTCAAACCAGTTATTTATAAGACATTTACGCTCGATCAGGCAGCGGATGCTCATGCATTAATGGAGTCATCTGAGCACGTTGGCAAAATTGTTTTAACTGTTTGAAATAATCATTGACCCATATGCGACCACTGATCGTTATCGGCAACTGGAAAATGAATGGCAGTCTTGCAAGTAATCAAGACTGGATCAAGACCGTTGCTCGTGGCATGGAGAGTGGAATGCCATCTGGACGTAAATATGCAGTATGCCCACCATTTCCGTATTTATCCCAATGCGCTTCTTTGATCAAAGAGCATTCATTGGCATTTTTGAATTTGGGTGCACAGGATGCATCCGCTCATAGCTCTGGTGCATATACCGGAGAGGCTGCTGCATCTATGCTGAAAGAGGTTGGTTGCACCTATGTCATCGTTGGACACTCTGAGCGTCGTCAGATGCATCAAGAGGTAGATGAGGTGGTTGCTGCTAAAGCGCTACAAGTATTAGATAACGGCATGACGCCGGTGATCTGCGTTGGTGAGACTGCTGATGAAAGAAATTCAGGTAGAGCGGAAGAGATTGTTTGTGGTCAGATTGCCAAACAAGTGGGCGTCTTGCAAGATCGTCTCGCGGATTGCTTGATTGCTTATGAGCCAGTTTGGGCTATTGGTACTGGCAAAGTCACTAGCGCACAAGTTGCCCAAGACATGCATCGCGCTATTCGTTTGCAATTGGCTGAATTTGATGAGGATGTCGCTTCTCATGTTGGAATTTTGTACGGTGGCAGTGTCAAGCCTGATAATGCCGTTGAATTGTTTGCCATGCCCGATATTGATGGTGGATTGGTTGGGGGAGCTTCATTGAATCCTCAAGACTTCCTGGCCATCTGTCAGGCATAGATTTTTTATTTGGAGATAAGCTGTGGAATGGTTTAAGACTTTATTGATCGTATTGCAGGTAATTTCAGCTTTGGCTGTCATCCTTCTGGTGTTATTGCAGCAGGGTAAGGGCGCTGATATGGGTGCAGCTTTTGGCTCGGGATCATCAGGCAGTCTATTTGGCGCCAGCGGTTCTGCCAACTTCCTATCGCATGCGACAGCTGTTTTTGCTGCCGTTTTCTTTATTAGTACTTTAGGTATTACTTGGATTGGCAATAAGAAAGAAGTTAGCCCAGGCGTCCTTTCTGGCACGGTAGCTCCAGCAGCAACTCCTGCTGCTCCGGTGGCTCCAGCCCAGGATCCAAGTAAACCAGCAGTTCCTAAGTAAAAAAAGTAGGTTTTTACAGATTTTCTAGCCCAGAAAATGGGGTAGAGCAGTGGTGCAATGCAGTAGAATTGATGAGTTTTGCAAGATGCCGACGTGGTGAAATTGGTAGACACGCTATCTTGAGGGGGTAGTGGCTTAGGCTGTGCGAGTTCGAGTCTCGCCGTCGGCACCAAAAAAGAAGTATTGCTAAGGGTTTTTGCTCTAAATCAATGCTTTATGTAGTGGAATAATTAATAATTTGCTGCTTTTAGGATTTACCAGACAAACGAATCAGGGCTATTTTGAATCTCGCTAATTACTTTCCTGTTCTGCTTTTTATCCTCGTAGGTATTGGGGTTGGATTAGTCCCCATGTTCCTCGGAAAAATTCTGGCTCCTTCGAAGCCTGACGCTGAAAAGCTCTCTCCATATGAGTGCGGCTTTGAAGCTTTCGAAGATGCGCGTATGAAGTTTGACGTGCGTTACTACTTAGTCGCTATTCTCTTCATCCTGTTTGACCTTGAAACTGCATTCCTATTTCCATGGGGTGTGGCATTACGTGATATCGGATGGCTTGGCTACGCCTCTATGGTGATTTTCCTCTTGGAATTCATTGTGGGATTTGTATATATCTGGAAAAAGGGCGCTCTCGACTGGGAGTGATAGATATGGCATTAGAAGGCGTACTTAAAGAAGGTTTTGTAACCACCACTGCGGATCAGTTAATTAACTGGACGCGTAACGGCTCCTTATGGCCTATGACCTTTGGTCTGGCTTGTTGTGCTGTCGAAATGATGCATGCGGGCGCTTCCCGTTATGACTTAGACCGTTTTGGCGTGGTATTCCGCCCATCTCCACGTCAGTCCGACCTGATGATTGTTGCTGGTACTTTATGCAACAAAATGGCTCCTGCATTACGTAAAGTGTATGACCAGATGCCAGAACCACGCTGGGTTATCTCTATGGGTTCTTGCGCAAATGGTGGTGGCTACTATCACAACTCATATTCAGTTGTCCGCGGTTGCGACCGTATTGTGCCAGTGGATATTTATGTGCCTGGCTGTCCTCCAACTGCAGAAGCGTTGATCTACGGAATTATTCAGTTGCAATCCAAGATAGCTCGTACAAGTACGATTGCGCGGAAGGCTTAAATCATGTCAGATCGTTTAAATCAGTTAGCCGCTAACTTAGACAAAGTTTTAGGTAAGCGCATTCAGTCTGTTGAGATTGCCTTGGGTGAAGTAACAGTGGTTGTTAAAGCAGATTCCTACCTCGAATCAGCTTTGTTGTTGCGTGATGATCCATCGCTTGCCTTTGAGCAGTTGATTGACTTGTGTGGCGTTGATTATCAAGATTTCCGCGATGGTGCTTGGGGTGGTCAACGTTTTGGTGTTGTAAGCCACTTACTATCACTTGAGCACAACTGGCGTTTGCGCGTACGCGTATTCGCACCCGACGATAGCTATCCTCTAGTTGCCTCTATTACTCCGGTATGGAATTCTGCTAATTGGTTTGAGCGTGAAGCATTTGACCTCTACGGCATCCTCTTTGATGGTCATGATGACTTGCGTCGTATTTTGACTGACTACGGCTTTATTGGTCATCCATTTAGAAAAGATTTCCCAATCAGCGGCAATGTAGAAATTCGTTACGACCCAGAGTTAAAACGTGTTGTCTATCAACCAGTCACGATTGAGGCTCGAGAAATTACTCCACGCATCGTTCGCGAAGAGCAGTATGGAGGTCCGGTTTAAGTCATGGCACAAATTAAGAACTACACCCTCAATTTTGGTCCTCAGCATCCTGCGGCACACGGCGTACTACGCTTAGTGCTTGAGCTTGATGGCGAAGTGATTCAGCGCGCTGACCCACATATTGGTTTATTACATCGCGCTACTGAAAAATTAGCTGAGACACGTACTTGGATTCAAAACGTTCCATACATGGATCGTTTGGATTATGTTTCGATGATGTCCAATGAGCATGCTTATGTCATGGCTATTGAGAAGTTGCTTCAAGTTGATGTTCCTTTGCGTGCTCAATACATCCGCGTGATGTATGACGAGCTAACTCGCTTATTGAATCATTTGCTTTGGATCGGTTGTCACGGTCTTGATGTTGGAGCAATGGCCGTCTTCTTGTACGCCTTCCGTGACCGTGAAGATATTTTCGATATGTATGAGGCGGTGTCTGGCGCGCGTATGCATGCTGCTTACTATCGTCCAGGCGGCGTTTATCGTGACTTGCCAGATCAAATGGCTCAGTACACCAAGAACAAGATTCGTAGTGCTTCTGCTATTAAGCGTTTGAATGAAAACCGTAGCGGCACATTGTTAGATTTCATTGAGCAATTCACTAATGGCTTTGATGCTAACGTTGACGAGTATTGCAATCTGTTGACAGACAACCGTATTTGGAAGCAACGTTTAGTCAATATCGGCATCGTGACACCAGAGCGTGCTTTGCAGCTCGGCTTCACTGGCCCTATGTTGCGTGGTTCAGGTATTGAGTGGGATTTGCGTAAGAAGCAACCCTACGAAGTCTATGACCGTTTAGATTTTGATATTCCAGTTGGCGTGAATGGCGATTCTTATGATCGTTATTTGGTTCGCATGGAAGAGATGCGTCAATCTAATCGCATCATCAAACAGTGCGTTGCTTGGTTAAAAGCAAATCCCGGTCCTGTAATGAGTGACAACCATAAGTTTTCTCCACCGAAGCGCGTGGATATGAAAACAAATATGGAAGAATTGATTCACCATTTCAAACTCTTTACTGAAGGTATTCACGTTCCTGATGGCGAGGCTTACTCAGCTGTTGAGCATCCTAAAGGCGAGTTTGGTATTTACTTGATTTCAGATGGCGCTAATAAGCCTTACCGCATGAAGATTCGTGCACCAGGTTTTGTGCATTTATCTGCAATGGATGAGATGTCACGTGGCCACATGTTGGCTGATGCGGTAACCATCATCGGAACCCAAGATATCGTGTTCGGGGAGATTGACCGCTAATTAGCGTGCCAAGGATTATTTAATGACTACAACTCTTCAACTATCCGATAAAACAATGGCTGATATTCATCGCAATATCGCCAAGTACCCGCCAGAGCACAAACAGTCTGCGGTAATGGCTTGTTTGATTGCTGCCCAAACCGAGGTAGGTTGGGTGTCTCCTGAAGTCATCGAGACTATTGCTCAGATCTTAGAAATGCCAAGCATTGCTGTTGATGAAGTGGCGACTTTCTACAACATGTACAACACCAAAAAAATTGGTAAGTACAAATTGGTAATCTGTACGAATTTGCCTTGTCAGTTAACTCATGGCGAAACAGCTGCAACTTATTTAAAAGAAACATTGGGCATTGGCTACAACGAGACGACTCCATGCGGTACTTTTACCTTGAAAGAGGGTGAATGTATGGGTGCATGTGGTGATTCACCTGTGATGTTGGTGAATGACAAACGTATGTGCAGCTTTATGAGCAAAGAAAAGATCGATGCTTTGTTGAGTGAATTACGTGCAGAAGGGAAAGTAGCATGACCAGCTTGCACGATCGTCATATAAAGCCTTTAATCCTTGCTGGATTAAATGGAGACAACTGGCGTTTAAAAGATTACGAAAGCCGTGGTGGTTATCAACAACTTCGTCGTTTAATTAATGACAAAGTTGCACCAGATGCCATCATTGCAGAATTGAAAGCTTCCTCACTACGTGGTCGTGGCGGTGCTGGATTTCCAACTGGTTTGAAGTGGAGCTTTATGCCACGTCAATTCCCGGGGCAAAAATATTTAGTTTGTAATAGTGACGAAGGCGAGCCGGGTACATTTAAAGACCGCGACATCATGCGTTACAACCCACATGCATTGATCGAAGGCATGATTATTGGTGCCTACACCATGGGCATCACTACTGGTTACAACTATATCCACGGTGAAATCTGGGAAGTATATTCACGTTTTGAAGAAGCTCTTGAAGAAGCGCGTGCAGCTGGTTATTTAGGCGACAAGATATTGGGTAGTGATTTCTCCTTCCAATTACATGCTTCACCAGGTTGGGGTGCTTATATTTGCGGTGAAGAGACTGCACTACTTGAGTCATTAGAGGGTAAAAAAGGTCAGCCACGCTTTAAGCCACCTTTCCCTGCCAGTTTTGGTTTATATGGCAAACCAACAACGATTAATAATACTGAAACATTTGCTGCTGTGCCATTCATCCTGGCAATTGGTGGACAGGCCTATTTAGAGCTTGGTAAACCAAATAACGGCGGTACGAAAATCTTCTCTATCTCTGGTGACGTGGTTCATCCCGGGAATTATGAGATCCCATTGGGCACACCATTTGCTGAACTATTGAAGCTTGCGGGTGGAATGCGCGATGACATTCCTTTAAAAGCAGTTATTCCTGGTGGATCTTCATCTCCTGTTGTGCCTGGTGCCCAGATGATGGAGCTCACGATGGATTACGACAGTATTGCTAAAGCTGGATCGATGTTGGGTTCAGGTGCTGTGATCGTCATGAATGAAACACGTTGTATGGTTCGCGCATTAGAACGCTTGTCTTACTTCTATCATGAAGAATCATGTGGTCAGTGCACCCCATGTCGCGAAGGTACAGGTTGGTTATGGCGCATTGTTCACCGTATTGAACATGGCGAAGGGCGTCCAGAAGATTTGGATTTACTTAATGACGTAGCCGCCAATATTCAAGGTCGCACAATTTGCGCTTTAGGTGATGCAGCAGCGATGCCTGTTCGTGGCATGTTGAAGCATTACATGAATGAATTTGCGTATCACGTAGAACATAAGCGCTGCTTAGATTCTGCGAAACCTTTATAAAGATTTAGAGCACGGGATATCTAAAAGTGAGCATGGTAGAAATCGAATTAGATGGTAAGGCAGTGGAAGTTCCGCAAGGTTCGATGGTGATGCACGCCGCGAACAAGCTCGGCACCTACGTTCCTCACTTCTGCTATCACAAGAAGTTATCCATTGCGGCTAACTGCCGTATGTGCTTGGTTGAGGTTGAAAAGGCACCAAAACCTCTGCCTGCTTGTGCAACACCAGTTACCCAAGGCATGAAGGTATTTACACATTCTGCTAAAGCTGTTGAAGCACAACGTTCAGTAATGGAGTTTCTCTTAATTAACCATCCGTTGGATTGCCCAATCTGCGATCAAGGTGGTGAGTGCCAATTGCAAGACTTGGCTGTTGGTTACGGTAAGTCAAATTCACGCTATGACGAAGAGAAGCGTGTTGTATTTCATAAGAATGTCGGTCCATTGATCTCCATGCAGGAGATGACCCGGTGTATTCACTGCACCCGTTGCGTTCGTTTCGGTCAAGAAGTCGCTGGCGTAATGGAATTAGGCATGGTTAACCGTGGTGAGCATTCCGAGATCACCACCTTTGTTGGGCAGACTGTGGATTCAGAGTTATCTGGAAACATGATTGATTTGTGTCCTGTAGGCGCATTAACAAGCAAGCCATTCCGTTATGCAGCGCGTACATGGGAACTCGGACGTAAACGTTCAGTTAGTCCGCACGATAGCTTAGGTGCTAACACTACAGTTCAGACTAAAGCAAATAAAGTAATGCGTGTTGTAGCGCTTGAAAACGAAGCAATCAATGAATGCTGGATTAGTGATCGTGATCGTTTCTCCTATGAAGGTTTAAATAGCGCTGATCGCGTAACCACTCCAATGGTGAAGCAGGGCGGTCAGTGGTTGGAAACGGATTGGCAGTCTGCTTTGGATTACGTTGCACATTCACTCAAAACCATTTCAGCTGAAAGTGGTCCAGAGTCTATTGGCGCATTGGCTCACCCAATTTCTAGTACAGAAGAGTTGCATCTCTTGCAAAAGGTAGTGCGTGGCTTGGGCTCTAAACAAGTTGAGACGCGTTTGCGCCAAACTGATGTGAAGGCTGCTGCTACAGCTCCGTGGTTGGGTATGTCCGTTGCAAAGATCAATGAATTAGATCGCGTATTAGTTGTTGGCAGCTTTTTGCGTAAAGATCAGCCAGTATTGGCGGCTCGCATTCGTACTGCTAGCAAGCGTGGTTTACAAGTTACTCGCATTGATGCAGGTGGCGATGATTGGTTAATTACAAGCAGCGGCATTTCTGCGGCGCCAAGTGCATGGCTCAATGCATTGAGTGAAGTTGCCCTTGCTGTTGCTAAAGCTAAATCAGTAAGTGCACCAGCTGGTACCGCTAACTTAGCAGTTTCTCCTGCAGCGCAAAAGATTGCCGATAGCCTGCTCTCAGGTGAATCTACTGCTGTATTGCTTGGTTCTGCAGCCATTGCACATCAACACGCATCTGACTTGCATGTATTAGCTCAATTTATTGCTGAGCATACTGGTGCAACTTTAGGTTTCCTACCGGTAGGTGGAAATGCTGTTGGCGCATCCTTGGTGAATGCTAATGGTCCTGGTGTTGAATCAGTATTGTCTGGTGATCGTCGTGCTGTCATTTTGATGAATATCGAACCTGATTCTGATCTGCCTAACCCAATAGCGGCTCGTGCTGCATTGGCTAAAGCAAATACCGTGATTGCATTGAGCGCTTATAAGAGCGCTGATCTCATGGAAGTGGCTGATGTCATTTTGCCAATCTCTACATTTACCGAAACTGTTTCAACTTTTGTGAATTTAGAGGGCAGAGTTCAAACAGTTCAGCCTTCAGTGAAGCCCTTAGGTGATTCACGTCCAGCATGGAAAGTATTGCGTGTGCTTGGTGGATTGTTAGGTTTAGATGGCTTCTTGTTTAACGTTCCAGAAGAAGTCTTGGGTGAAGCGCTGGATGAGGGATATTGCACCCGTTTGAATAACAAGACTACAGGCGCGACCGTCAGCAATAGCAATACGGCCCTATCTAATGGTCTAGAGCGTCTAGCGGATGTCAATATTTACGCTGGTGATCAAATCGTACGTCGTTCATCAGCATTGCAACTAACACGTGACGCAAAGCGCGGTAATCAAGTTGGTTTAAATAAAAATACATTTGCTGATTTAGGTCTAAAAGAGGGTGATGCTGTTCGCGTTACTCAGGGAACCCAATCAGTTGATATGCCAGCAACTTTAGAAGTAAATCTAGCGCCAGGCGCCATCAGAGTTTCTGCTGGCACTATGGCTAGTGCGAAATTGGGATCCATGTTTGGTCCAGTAACTGTTAGTAAGGCATAAGGTAAGAGATGGATAATTTCTTGAACCTCGTTACCACCCAAGGCGAAGCTATTTTCGGCTCTCTATGGCCATTGGTTTGGGCTTTGGTACGCATCGTCATCATCGTGTTGCCAATGTTTGGTTGTGTAGCCTATCTAACCCTCTGGGAAAGAAAGCTGATTGGTTGGATGCACATTCGCCTCGGACCAAATCGTGTGGGTCCTTTAGGTTTATTGCAGCCAATTGCTGATGCATTAAAGCTTTTGATGAAGGAGATCATTGCTCCTGCACAAGCTAGCAAGGTTCTCTACTTCATTGCACCAATTATGGTGATCATGCCTGCATTTGCTGCATGGGCTGTTATTCCATTCCAAGCGAAGATGGTTTTGGCTGATGTGAACGCTGGACTTTTGTACATCATGGCAATTTCATCCATCGGCGTTTATGGTGTGATCTTGGCTGGTTGGTCTTCAAACTCAAAATATCCATTCCTTGGCGCTATGCGTGCATCAGCACAAATGATCTCTTATGAGATTGCGATGGGCTTTGCATTGGTTACTGTCTTATTGACATCCGGCTCATTAAATCTGAGCACGATTGTTGCCTCGCAAGAGCAGGGTTACTTTGCCAACATGGGCTTGAACTTCCTTTCTTGGAATTGGCTCCCATTGTTGCCAATGTTCTTGATCTACTTTATTTCTGGTGTTGCTGAAACAAACCGCCATCCATTTGACGTAGTTGAGGGTGAGTCTGAGATTGTTGCTGGACACATGGTTGAGTACTCAGGCATGTCTTTTGCTATGTTCTTCTTGGCTGAATACGCCAATATGATTTTGATTGCAGCCGTTGCTTCAATCATGTTCTTAGGCGGTTGGTTGCCAATTGTTGATTTACCAATCTTGCGCGATATTCCAGGATTCTTCTGGTTATTTGGCAAGACTTTCTTCCTGTTGTCCTGCGTAATCTGGTTGCGTGCTACATTGCCTCGCTACCGCTATGACCAAATCATGCGTTTAGGTTGGAAGATCTTTATTCCTATCTCAGTGTTCTGGGTGGTTGTTATCGGCGCGTGGGTTGTATCCCCATGGAATATTTGGAAATAAGTTGATTAATCATGTTTAAGAAAATTTCCCAATTCCTCGATAGCTTGATGCTTAAAGACATCTTGACTGGTATGTCCATTACTGGACGCTACCTCTTTAAGCCTAAGATCACGGTTCAGTATCCTGAAGAGAAAACTCCATTGTCGAATCGCTTCCGCGGTTTACATGCACTACGTCGTTATGAGAACGGTGAAGAGCGTTGCATTGGCTGCAAACTGTGTGAAGCGGTCTGCCCAGCATACGCAATTACCATTGAAACTGCTGAGCGCGATGATGGCACTCGCCGTACTAGCCGTTATGACATCGACCTTACAAAATGTATTTTCTGTGGCTTCTGTGAAGAGGCGTGTCCCGTAGATGCCATTGTAGAAACCAATATTTTTGAATACTTTGGCGATAAGCGTGGTGATCTGTATTTCACTAAAGACATGCTTTTGGCTGTTGGCGATAAGTACGAAAAAGATATTGCCGCTAACCGTGCAGCTGATGCACCTTACCGTTAATCGAATCGAGCTGAACTAATATGACATTCGATCCATCTACTTTATTTGCTGTTTTCTTTTACGGCTTTGCAGGTTTACTAGTTATTTCTGCTTTACGCGTAATCACGGCCCGTAACCCAGTCCATGCTGCCTTATTTCTAGTATTAGCGTTCTTCTGCGCATCTGGTCTTTGGATGCTTCTAAAAGCAGAGTTTTTAAGCTTGGCTCTGATTCTGGTTTATGTAGGCGCTGTAATGGTCTTGTTCCTGTTTGTCGTCATGATGCTCGATTTGGATTTAGAGCACCTTCGTCGCGACTTCAAAAAGTTCTTGCCAGTTGCCTTTTTAATGGGCGCTGTGATCGTCTTAGAGTTATCGATTGTGATTATTCGTAGTTTCATTGGCACCAATGCTCCAGTACAGCCGATGCCAGAAGAAGTGATGGCTAACAATACGCAAGCCTTAGGCATGTTGATCTTCGTTGATTATGTCTACGCGTTCGAAGTGGCTGGCGTGATCTTGTTAGTAGCGATTATTGCTGCTGTTGCTTTGACATTGCGTAATCGCAAAGACTCTAAAGCTCAAAATATCCATGAGCAGGTCAATGTAGTTGCTGCAGATCGTATGCGTATTGTGAAGATGGGTTCAGACATGGCAGCAAAGCAGGATGTAAGAGGGGAGAAGAAATGAATATCACTCTCGCTCACTATTTAGTGCTCAGTGCAATCTTATTTGCAACTAGTGTTATTGGTATTTTCTTAAACCGTAAGAATGTCATCGTTCTGCTGATGGCAATTGAATTGATGTTACTTGCGGTGAACATGAACTTTGTAGCCTTCTCTCATTATTTGGGTGATATGGCTGGTCAAGTATTCGTATTCTTTATTTTGACTGTGGCAGCTGCTGAAGCGGCTATCGGCTTGGCAATCTTGGTGGTGCTCTTCCGTAAGGTTGACACCATTAATGCTGAAGATCTTGACCACCTAAAAGGCTAGTCATGCAATTGACCTTAAACATTCCCGTACTCTGCGCAATTCCATTGGCGCCATTAGTTGGCTCCATCATTGCCGGCTTCTTTGGTACTAAATTAGGCGGTAACCGCATTGGTCATGGCGCAAGTCAGTTTGTGACTATCTTGGGCGTAACAATTGCTTTCGTGCTTTCTTGCAATGTTTTAGTCCAAGTAATGGACGGTTTCTATTTCAACGGTACTGTGTATCGTTGGATGCAGTTGGGTGAGCTCAATTTAGATATTGGCTTCTTAATTGATCCTTTAACTGCAACCATGATGTGTGTAGTGACCTTTGTGTCATTGATGGTTCATATCTACACCATTGGATACATGAATGGTGAAGAGGGTTACAACCGCTTCTTCTCCTATATCTCTTTGTTTACTTTTGCCATGTTGATGTTGGTAATGAGTAATAACCTATTGCAGCTCTTCTTCGGCTGGGAAGCAGTGGGTGTGGTTTCTTATTTGTTGATTGGCTTCTACTTTGAGCGCCAGTCTGCAGTATTTGCCAATATGAAGGCTTTCTTGGTAAACCGCGTAGGTGACTTTGGCTTCATCCTTGGCATTGGCATCTTGCTAGCGAGCACAGGTTCGATGCAATATGACGTGATCTTTTCGCAGAACTCAGCATTGGCTGCTCAAACTCTCCCAGGAACAAGCTGGAACTTGATGACAGTAGCTTGTATCTGTTTATTTATTGGTGCAATGGGTAAATCCGCACAATTCCCACTGCATGTTTGGTTGCCTGATTCAATGGAAGGTCCAACCCCTATCTCCGCATTGATTCACGCGGCAACCATGGTTACCGCAGGCATCTTCATGGTGTCACGTATGTCACCATTGTTTGAGCTATCAGATGCGGCATTGAGCTTCATTTTGGTGATTGGCTCTATTACTGCACTCTTTATGGGTTTCCTTGGCATTGTTCAAAACGATATTAAGCGTGTTGTTGCTTATTCCACCTTGTCTCAGTTGGGATACATGACTGTTGCACTTGGCGTATCAGCTTACCCAGTTGCTATCTTCCACTTGATGACTCACGCTTTCTTTAAAGCGCTCTTATTCCTTGCGGCTGGTAGCGTAATTCTTGGTATGCATCACGAACAAGACATGCGCAAGATGGGTGGTCTCTGGAAATACATGCCGATTACGTGCCTCATGATGTTGTTGGGTAACCTGGCTTTAGTAGGTACACCATTCTTCTCCGGCTTCTATTCAAAAGATTCCATTATTGAGGCGGTTGCTGCTAGCCATATCCCAGGCTCTGGATTTGCTTATTTTGCTGTAATGGCTAGCGTATTTGTTACCGCTTTGTATTCTTTCCGTTTGTATTTCTATGTATTCCATGGCAAAGCACGTTGGGGTCATGACGATGCCCACGCGCACGATCATCACCATGATCATGCGGAGCAGGGTGATGATCGTGCTCACCATGGTTTGGCACCAGGCCAGAAGCCACACGAGTCTCCATTTGTTGTGACTCTGCCTTTAATTCTTTTGGCTATTCCTTCGGTGATCATTGGTTTCTACACAATTTCGCCTTTGTTGTTCGGAACATACTTCGGTGATTCCATCTTCATTGATTTAGCTCGTCATCCAGTGATGAAAGAATTGGAAGATGAATTCCATGGCCCGATTGCGATGGCTATTCATGCATTTACCTCTCCAGTATTGCTATTGGTAGTTCTTGGTGTTCTGACTGCAGCTATTGGATACCTGTGGGCACCAAAGTTACCGGGTAAAGTTGCAGAAGCATTTGCGCCTATTAAAAAGTTATTCGATAACAAGTACTATCTCGATGAAATCAACCAGGCTGTATTTGCCAAAGGCCTCATTTGGATTGGTAGTTTCTTGTGGCATCGCGGTGATCAAAAAATCATCGACGGATTCTTTGTTAACGGCAGTGCGCATGCAGTAGGGCGCTTTGCTGGAGTAATACGTCATTTGCAATCCGGTTATCTCTATCACTATGCCTTCGCAATGATTGCTGGCCTAGCGGTATTGCTTGCTTGGGTTTTGTACGCTTACCTGCCTTTTGTTCGCTAGGCCTTTGTTACTTAAGTAGCCACTATGATTCTTTCTTACGCCATTTGGACCCCAATTGTCTTTGGACTCATTATTTTGTTCTATGGGTCCGAGAAGCCAACTGCCGGCGTACGCTGGTTAGCGCTTGTTGGTGCCGTGCTCGGCTTTATCGCAACTCTTCCATTGGTGATTAATTTCGATATCGCTAATTCTGGAATGCAGTTTGTAGAAAAAATTAGCTGGATCCCGCGTTACGACATTAACTACTACCTGGGCATCGACGGTATTTCTGTTTGGTTTATTGTGCTTACCGCCTTTATCAACATCATTGTGGTGATAGCTGCTTGGGAAGTGATTGAAACCAAGGTGTCGCAATACATGGCTTCATTCATGATCCTTTCTGGATTAATGATTGGTGTATTTTGCGCGCTTGATGCCTTGCTGTTCTACGTTTTCTTTGAGGCTACGCTTATCCCGATGTACATCATCATTGGTGTGTGGGGTGGTCATAACCGCATTTATGCTGCCTTCAAATTTTTCTTGTACACATTGCTTGGCTCTTTATTAACTTTGATTGCCATGCTGTACCTGTATAACGTGACCAATACCTTTGATATCTTAGCTTGGCAAAATGCCCGCTTAGACATCGTAGAGCAGATCTTATTGTTTGCTGCATTCTTCATGGCGTTTGCGGTGAAGGTTCCAATGTGGCCATTGCATACTTGGCTGCCAGACGTGCACGTTGAGGCGCCAACAGGCGGCTCAGTAGTGTTGGCTGCGATTATGTTGAAACTTGGTGCTTATGGTTTCTTACGCTTCTCATTGCCGATTGCTCCAGATGCAAGTCAATACCTCGGCCCATTTGTAATCTTCTTATCTCTCGTTGCTGTGATCTACGTAGGCGCAGTTGCTTTGGTACAGAAAGATATGAAAAAGCTGGTTGCATACTCATCAGTAGCGCATATGGGTTTTGTGACATTAGGCTTTTTCCTTTTTAGTCCATTGGGCATAGAGGGCGGCATTGTTCAAATGATTTCACATGGCTTTGTAGCTGGTGCAATGTTCTTGTCTATTGGCGTACTTTATGACCGCATGCATACCCGTCAGATCGCTGATTACGGTGGCGTAGTTCATCGCATGCCTGCATTTACTGCTTTTGCTGTGTTGATGGCAATGGCTAACTGCGGTTTACCTGCAACCTCCGGTTTCGTAGGTGAGTTCATGGTTATTTTGGCGGCGGTTGATTACGATTTTGTGATCGGCATCTTGGCTGCTACCGCGTTGATTCTTGGCGCCGCTTATTCACTTTGGATGGTCAAGCGCGTATTCTTCGGCACCATTAATAATGCCCACGTTGAAGAATTGAAAGACTTGAATTGTCGTGAGTATTTCTTGATGGCTGTTTTATCTATCTGCGTAATTGGCATGGGTGTTTATCCAAAACCATTCACGGACATTATTCATCCAGCTGTAATTAATCTGCTGCAGCATGTTGCTGTTAGCAAACTCTGAGTAAGTACAAATGCAAGCATTCGATCTATACGCCATCCTGCCGGAACTTGTTTTACTCGTAGCAACTTGCTTACTATTGGTTGCTAGTGTTTATGTTCGCGAGAGAGTGACATCCACACCTGGTGTTGAACAGGACATCTTCCATACTCCACGCGGAGTTGGTTTTGTTTATTTCTTCTCACTGATTTTATTGGCCTATCTCATTTTTGCTTTTGTAGGGCGCATGGGTGATCCTGCTCTAGTGGCTATGAATGGTTTATTTCAGTCAGACCCATTCTCAAACTTGCTTAAGGCTTGTTCTTGTATCGCTGTATTGGTAAGTCTGATTTATTCCAAGCAATACTTAATGGATCGCGCTTTGTTCCGTCCAGACTTTATTGTTTTGGCTTTGCTTGCCTTGCTTGGTCAGTTCGTACTAATCTCGGGTGCAAATCTGCTTACTTTGTACCTCGGCCTTGAATTGATGGCGTTACCAACCTATGCTCTGGTTGCTATGCGTCACAGTAGTGAGAAGAGTGTTGAAGCTGGTATTAAGTATTTCATCTTAGGCGCATTAGCTTCTGGATTCTTGCTCTATGGCATGTCAATGTTGTATGGCGTAACAGGATCTTTAGATTTGATCGAGATCTTTAAGGTTGTAGCTGATCCACGTGTAAATCATTTGGTAATGGCATTTGGATTAGTGTTCATCGTTGCTGGATTGGCCTTCAAATTGGGTGTTGTGCCATTCCACATGTGGGTACCGGATGTGTATCAAGGTGCACCTACAGCTGTCACTTTGATGATCGCTGCTGCTCCAAAGTTGGCTGCATTTGCTTTGTTATTCCGCTTATTGGTAAATACCTTATTGCCATTGCTGGGTGACTGGCAGCCAATGTTAGTGCTACTGGCAGTTCTATCATTAGTCGTTGGTAACGTAACTGCGATTGCCCAAACAAACGTCAAGCGCATGTTGGCTTACTCAGCAATTACGCAAATGGGCTTTGTACTCCTGGGTATGCTCTCTGTATTTGACGATCATGCATTTAGTGCATCTATGTTCTATGCAATTACCTATGTGTTAACAACACTTGGTACTTTCGGTTTATTGATGGCTTTGTCACGCAAGGGCTATGACTGCGAAACCCTGGATGGCTTAAAAGGTTTGAACAAAAATCACCCATGGTTTGCTTTTATTGGTTTGGTCATGATGTTCTCTTTAGCTGGTATTCCGCCTACAGTAGGCTTCGCGGCTAAGTTGGGTGTATTGGAAGCCCTAGTTGATGCTGAGCACACTTTCTTGGCTGTAATCGCTGTAATCGCCTCATTGATTGGCGCGTTCTACTATCTCAGAGTGGTTAAGGTGATGTACTTCGATGAACCTGCGCATGAAATCACTGTTTCTGGATCTGGTTTCGCTAAAGGAATCTTGAGTCTGAATAGTATTTTGGTGCTGGTGATTGGTATTGTTCCTGCAGGGCTGATGAGCCTTTGTTTGGATGCGATGCGTCGCACCTTATTGGGATCCTAAAGGAATTGAATGTACTAATAAAGGCTCCTTATGGAGCCTTTATTATTTAGAGCCATGAAAATGACATCTAGAATTATTAAGATGGCTTATTGAGTTTTCTTATTAAACCCAACCTAGATAAATTCCCAAGAACCATGACTGAAAAATCATTTAATGACCTCCCATCTGGTGATGCACATTTGCGTGAAGAGCGCATCTCTGGTGAAGATATTTACGGCGGCATCTTTTTAAAGATGAAGCGAGATCAGGTCTCACTTCCTGATGGTGAAACAGCTGTGCGTGAGTATTTAACTCATCCTGGGGCCGTAGCGATTGTTGCGATCTTAGACGACGGTAGGGTTCTTCTCGAGCGCCAGTATCGCTATCCAATTGCAAAAGCTTGTTTAGAAATCCCCGCTGGGAAACTAGATCCTAGCGAGGATCATTTGGTGTGCGCAAAACGTGAACTCGAGGAAGAGACCGGCTACACAGCAAAAAAATGGAGTTTTATCCGGCGCATCCATCCAGTCATTTCGTATTCAACTGAGTTTATTGACATCTATTTAGCTGAAGAATTGGTGCCTGGTAACAGTCATCTTGATGATGAAGAGTTTTTAGATGTCTTTGCAGCACCATTAGAGCAGTTGATAGGGTGGATAGAGGGTGGCGAGATTACTGACGTTAAAACCACTATTTCGGCCTATTGGCTGGACCGCTACCGCAGGGGACTAGTAAAGCCACACCCAATCGACTAGGGTTGTTTCAAACCCGATTAAAATAGGGGTATTGAATTTATAGCTTTTGCCCTTATATACGTTTTATGAAAGTTTATAACTTAGCCTGCCCGCTTGACCATCGTTTTGAAGGATGGTTTGCCTCTGAAGAGGATTATCTTGCCCAGCAAGATAAGAGCATGCTTTCTTGCCCAGTATGTGACAGTGTAGAAATCACTCGCATGCCGTCAGCCCCTCATATCGCAAAGTCTTCATCTACTGAGTTAGCAATACCTAAGACTGAAGCCGAAAACGTCAGTGGCGGCGTTGTTGCTCTCACAGGAAGTGATCATTCTCAACTTGAAGCGCAGGTACAAGCAGCCTTTTTAAAAGGAATGCGAGAGCTGATGGGTCGCTCAGAAGATGTTGGGAATTCTTTTGCGGATGAAGCCAGGAAGATTCATTACAAAGAATCTCCTGAAAGAAGCATTCGCGGTCAAACTACTCTAGATGAGGCTGAGGCTTTAAGGGAAGAGGGTATCGATGTATTGTCGTTGCCTATGATGCCTGCTTTAAAAAATACACTTCAGTGATTACTTCAAACGGAAAAATCTGGTGAGTAAATAAAAAAGCGATCCGAAGATCGCTTTTTTGCTTTCCACACCAAAGATTACTTGGAAGTAGGCATCACAAACTCTGCCCCTTTAGCAATGCTCTCAGGCCAGCGCTGCATCACACTCTTTTGCTTGGTGTAGAAACGCACACCTTCTTTGCCGTATGCATGCATATCGCCAAAAATGGATTTCTTCCAACCACCAAAGCCATGCCATGCCATAGGTACAGGAATAGGTACGTTAATACCAACCATGCCTACCTGGACGCGACGAGCAAACTCACGGGCAATATTGCCATCGCTGGTGAAGCAAGCAACACCGTTGCCAAACTCACAGGAGTTAACCAAATTGAGGGCTTCTGTAAAGTTGGCAACCCGCAAGCAAGATAAAACTGGCCCAAAGATTTCTTCTAAATAGATCTTCATATCTGGTGTGACATTGTCAAATAATGTTCCACCAATAAAGAAGCCATTCTCGTTGCCAGGTACCTTGAATCCACGGCCATCAACAAGAAGTTTTGCACCGGAAGCTACGCCAGCATCAATATAGCCAGTAATGCGCTCAAGGGCTGCTTTAGTAACAATGGGACCCATTTCAGCATCAAGTTCCATGCCATCTTTAACTTTTAGAGTCTTGGTGCGCTCAATTAGTTTAGGCATAATTTTTTCTGCAACATCACCAACCAATACTGCTACGGAAATCGCCATGCAGCGCTCACCGGCAGAGCCGTAGGCAGCACCAACCAAAGCATCAATTGCCTTATCGATATCCGCATCAGGCATGATGACCATATGGTTCTTAGCGCCACCCAAAGCTTGTGAACGCTTGCCAAAGTGAGCGCAACGCTCATATATGTAATTCGCGATTGGAGTAGACCCTACAAAACTCACCGCTTTAACGTCTGGATTTTCGATTAAGGCATCAACTGCTTCTTTATCGCCTTGAACAACGTTAAATACACCGTCAGGAAGACCGGCTTCTTTAAGTAGCTTGGCCATAAATAATGATGCGGAAGGGTCTGTTGGGCTAGGCTTGAGGATGAAGGTGTTGCCGCAAGCAATCGCCACCGGGAACATCCACATTGGAACCATTACAGGAAAGTTAAATGGAGTGATTCCGGTAACCACACCTAGAGGCTGACGCATTACCCAGTTATCGATACCAGTAGAAACCTGTTCTGTGTAGTCGCCTTTAAGTAACTCAGGGATGCCAGTAGCAAATTCAACGATCTCAATACCGCGCGTAACTTCGCCTTGTGCGTCTGTAAAAACCTTGCCATGCTCAGCCGTAATGATGGCCGCCAATTCGTCTCGATTAGCATTTAAAAGTTCGAGATACTTAAACATGATGCGTGAACGACGCAGAGGACTTGTTTGACTCCAGGTCTCAAAGGCTTTTTGAGCTACAGCAACTACAGCATCGACCTCCTTGCGGCTGGCAAGGGCAACTCGGCGGGCTACAGCGCCTTTGGTTGGGTTATAAACATCAGCAAAACGACCATCTTTAGGGTTAACAACAGTGCCGCTAACGAAATGGCCGATATCTTCTTTTGATTCAAAGGCTTGAGGTGCGTTCATAGTCTCTTGTAGTGAGTGTTTTCAAAGGTTTTGGGTAATAAAGTCATTTGGCATCAAGGCCTGCACAACTTCACTGTCTCGTATATTCTGCTTTTTAAGTATTCTATCGCTTTACGGCAATTTTCGTATTTTTGCCCTCATTTTGGGCTTTTTTAAGGCATTCCATGAGTCTTTTATTCTCCACATACACCCTAAGTTCCCCGAGAGGCCCTTTAGAGCTGGCCAACCGGATTGTCGTTGCCCCCATGTGCCAATATTCGGCAAATAACGGTGAGGCTACTGATTGGCATTTAATGCACTGGGGTAATTTACTGAATAGCGGTGCAGCACTGTTCATTATTGAGGCTACCGGGGTTAGTCCAGAAGCTCGAATTACACCTGCCTGTCTCGGTTTATGGGATGACCGTACTGAAGCAGCTTTAAAAGATAAATTATGGCGTGCTCGTGCTTTAGCTCCAGCGACACCAGTTTTCATACAGCTTGCTCACGCCGGTCGTAAAGCTTCAAGTGCTACCCCTTGGGATGGTGGTCAATTACTGGCTAAAGATCAGGGTGGTTGGGAAACTTTAGCGCCTTCAGCCATTCCGCAGCTCGATGGCGAACGTCCTCCTCACGAATTAAGCAAGGCTGAATTAAAGAAATTAATTGATGACTTTGTGTCATCAGCAAAACGTGCAGATCGTATTGGAATCGATGGAATTGAATTGCATGGTGCACATGGTTACTTGCTGCATCAATTTTTATCGCCAATTGCCAACCAGCGCACTGATGAATATGGCGGCTCATTTGAAAGCCGAATCCGTTTCCCCTTGGAGCTATTTGCAGCAGTGCGTTCAGCCTATCAAGGTGTGCTTGGCATTCGCATTTCCGCAAGCGACTGGATAGAGGGTGGTTGGACGCCGCAAGAGACAGCTGATTTTGCTAAGCAACTAAAACCACTTGGATGTGATTTTGTTCATATCTCTTCTGGAGGTATTTCGCCTAAGCAGAAGATTGCCATTGGGCCAAACTACCAAGTGCCCTTTGCAAGGATCGTTAAAGAACAATCAGGTTTGCCAACCATGACGGTAGGCTTGATTACTGAACCCCAACAAGCTGAAGATATTCTGCAGGCAGGTGATGCGGATCTGGTTGCTCTAGCAAGAGCATTTTTATATAAACCTCGCTGGGGATGGGAAGCTGCTGCAGCTTTAGGCGGTACCGTTAACGCAAATGAACGCTATTGGCGTTGTTTGCCTCGTGAAGCGCAGGCTGTCTTTGGCGATGTCAAAGTAGGGCAGCGATAAATACTAAAAAATAATTAGCTGGAGACAGAAATGAAAAAATATTTAGTGATTCGTAACGTAATTGCAACGCTTGGTTTGAGCATCGTTTGCTCAGTCTTTGCCCAATCTTTTCCTGATCGACCTATAACTCTGGTGGTGCCCAATCCGCCGGGTGGATTGGTGGATACCTCAGCTCGGCTTTTGAGTGAGCCTCTAACTCGTGTGATCGGTCAGCCAGTAGTGGTTGATAACAAGCCTGGGGCTAGTGGAAACACTGCCTACCAATATGTTGCCAAAGCAAAGCCGGATGGCTATACCTTGTTAATTTCCTATTCTGGATATCACGTTGGCAACCCATCTCTATTTGACAAGCTTCCTTGGGATCCGATTAAAGACTTTTCACCGATAGCCTTGCTAACAGTTTCAACCAATGTGATTGCAGTGCACCCATCGGTGCCGGTCAATAATCTCAAAGAATTCATTGCGTACGCAAAAGCAAATCCAGGCAAGCTCAATTACGCATCACAGGGCAATGGCTCTGTATCGCATATTGGTACTGAGATTTTTAAACAAACGACCGGTGTGGATATGGTTCATGTTCCTTACAAAGGTTCTGGCCCAGCGATTCAGGATGTTTTGGCAGGTCAAGTGCAAGTGTTTATTAGTACGCCACCTTCGTTAATGCAGCATGTCCAAAGCGGCAAGCTAAAGGGTCTCGCCGTAACGGGGAAAAACCGTCATCCTGGTATGCCCAATGTTCCAACGACTGCTGAAGCAGGTTTACCATCGTTTCAGCTAGAGTCCTGGGTTGCTTTGTACGCTCCAGCTGGAACTCCAGCACCAGTAGTGGCCAAGTTAACGGATGCGGTTAAACAGAGCCTTGCGATGCCCGAAATTAAAGAGCGTGCAGATGCTGCTGGAGTTGAGCTTCGTTACTTGGGCCCAAATCAAACCGATGCATTGGTAAAGAAAGAGCTTCCATTCTGGAGTAAGGCTATTAAAGCTGCGCACATTACCTTAGATTAAATGAGTGGCCTATGCCTGATCTCGCAATGTGGGGTCAGGCAACGCCAAAGCAAAAGCTCGTGCAGCACTTAGCAAGAAATGATCTTTGCCTGGGCCTGCAATCAGCTGAATTCCAACTGGTAACCCATTAGGTCCAGTTGCCACATTGATATTGATACATGGCAATCCTAATAGCGTCCATCCACGACAAAAAATAGGATCTCCCGTTCCATCTTTTATGTTTGGTGCCTCGCCTATAGCGCTTGGCGCAATCAAGATGTCAATCTCGTCATTGAATAAATCTGCTACTGAGGCTTTTGCCTTAATCGCAAGCTGTAAATCTTTAGCGTATTGCTCGTAGCTAATTTCTGCGCCGTCGCTTAGTTGCTTGGCTAGTTGGGGGCTTAATTTTTTTGCGTGGTGTACGCGCTCGAACAATAAGCTACGAGACATCTCAGAAAGCATGATCCGACTTTGAGCCTGAGTAAGGCCATCACAAGCTTTGGGTAACTTAAGATCGTCAACAGCACCCTTGGAAATGCTTTCAGCCGCATGACGTGCCACAGCAAGCGCAGTTGCAGTTTCTTTTTGCGCTGCAGACCAGTTGGATGTTTTACAAATGGCAATACGGGGTTTATTTTGCAGCGTTTCGATTTTTGCAAGGCGAAGATCTCCGCTCATTGCTGCAACACCCAGGCCAACATCTTCGATGGTTCTACCAAAGCAGCCCATAGTATCCAAAGTTACAGATAGACTTTTAATGCCCGCAATGCTGACTTTGCTGTGACTGGGTTTAAAACCAACTACGCCACAAAATGAAGCTGGGCGAATAATCGACCCGGCGGTTTGACTGCCTGTTGCTAATGGAACCATAAAGTCGGCTACAGCTGCCGCGGAACCGCTAGAAGATCCGCCAGGAGTATGTTTTGAATGATGCGGGTTTGTGGTGACGCCGCTTTTAAAGGCTGCAAATTCTGTTGTGACAGTCTTACCCAAAATAATGCCGCCCGCCTGACGCATTAATGCAACTGATACGGCATCTGTAACTGGATAATGGTTTGCGTAAATAGGGGAGCCATAAGAGGTAGGCAAGTCGTAGGTGTCATATAGATCCTTAACGCCGATAGGCAAGCCGTGCAGAATGCCCTGAAATGCCCCTTTATCGAGCTGTTTTGCGCGAGATAGGGCGTTCTCCTTGCCAAGGCTAGTCCATGCCTTTACGAGGCTCTCTTTTTGGCCTATGCGGTCTAAGCAGGAAAGCAATAAATCGGAAGCTTTAATATCCCTTTTTGACAGGGCTTTGATTGCTTGTGTGGCGCTGAGGCTTTCGAGATCTTTCATGCATCCATTCTACTTATGGTGGCGTATGATCGCAATTTAAGCCTTTTTGTTCCAGATTGACGATAGAAGATAAGTTAGATGAAGCAACATACAGTACGTGAAGCTTGGCTAGAAGACGCCGTTAGACACCTAGAGCCCGTGTTCTCCAAAGCCGGTTATGCAATTCCTCCTGTCAGGGTTTCCTGCGGCTTTCCAGCCTCGAGCAGCCCTAGAACAACCCTTGGTCAGTGTTGGCCCCGTGAGCGCTCTGGCGGTGGCGTAAATGAGATTTTTATCTCCCCAAAATTAGACGAGCCAGTCCAGCTCTTAGATACCTTGGTCCACGAGCTCTGCCACGCTGTAGACGATTGTTTTAGTGGGCATGGCGAGGATTTCAAGGGGATTGCGCAAACGGTTGGACTCGAAGGTCCGGCTAGAATGGCGCACGCCACAGAAGAGTTGACCGTGAAACTCATGATGATTAGCCAGGAATTGGGCCCATATCCACACCAAGCTATTGTTTTCCCCCCACCTAGACCTAGTAATGCCAGTCGCAGCAAAGCCAAATGTGGTCAATGTGGATACGAGGTCACCTTGCTAAAAAAATGGGCTAGCTATGGCGCACCAATCTGCCCCAAGGACAATATCCGTATGCTAGAAGCGGTGCCGGAGACTATTGAAAATACCAGCGATTACGATAGTGAATCAGTTGAAAAAGGTAGTAGAAAAGCACCAGATGAGATCCGCAGGGCAATCAGTTAATAATTTGTAAAATTCATTTTCAACATAAAAATATAAAGAGACTTATTCATCATGAACGCAAAGAAAATTTTTAAGAATCCAAAAATTGCTGTTATTCCAGGTGATGGTATCGGCAAAGAAGTGATGCCAGAGGGCGTGCGCGCATTAGAGGCCGCTAATCGCAAATTTAATCTGGGTATGCAGTTCGATCATTTCGATTTCGCAAGTTGCGATTACTACCTTAAACACGGCAAGATGATGCCGGATGATTGGTTTGATACGCTCATGAAGTACGACGCAATTTTCTTTGGTGCTGTAGGGATGCCAGATATTCTTCCGGACCATGTTTCCTTATGGGGTAGTTTGATTCAATTCCGTCGCGGGTTTGACCAGTACGTTAACTTACGCCCAGTACGTTTACTGCCGGGAGTTCCATGCCCACTGGCTAATCGCAAACCTGGGGATATCGATTTCTTTGTAGTGCGTGAGAACACTGAAGGTGAATACTCCAGTGTTGGCGGCAAGATGTTCCCAGATACTGATCGCGAGTTTGTGATTCAGGAGTCTATTTTTACAAGACAGGGCGTTGACCGTATCTTGCAATACGCGTTCGACTTGGCACAGAGCCGTCCTAAGAAACACTTAACTTCCGCAACTAAATCTAACGGCATTGCTATCACTATGCCTTATTGGGATGAGCGTGTAGAAGCAATGTCTAAGAAGTTCGCAGACGTGCGTACCGATAAATATCACATCGATATTTTGGCCGCTCACTTTGTTATGAATCCCGATCGATTTGACGTTGTAGTCGCAAGTAATTTATTTGGAGATATCCTTTCTGATTTGGGTCCTGCATGCACTGGCACCATTGCTGTAGCGCCTTCCGGCAGCATTAACCCAGAAGGTAAGTTCCCATCTTTATTTGAGCCAGTTCATGGTTCAGCGCCCGATATCTTCGGCAAGATGATTGCTAACCCAATTGGTCAGATTTGGAGTGGGGCGATGATGCTTGACCACCTTGGCTATCCAGAAGCAGGAAAGGCAATATTTAATGCCATTGAAAAGGTATTGGCTTCAGGCCCTGGGCACGCGCCTTTAACTCCGGATTTGGGCGGCACTGCTAAAACGGATGATTTGGGTAAGGCAATTGCCGCAGCAATCTAAGAAATAGCTAATGTAAATATTAGCTCGCAATATTCAAAGGACTCCAGATGGGGTCCTTTTTGCTTGCTTTTGCTATCTCTGCCAAAATCTTTTCATGGCTTTGCAAATCATCATCTGTTGCTGTTAATACTTTGAGATTTGTAGGCAATGGCTTTGTATGACCAGTCGAGTCAGCTCCAACTGTGTAATCAATCAGATCGATCGATAGATCTTCTTGACCCCTGGTCATTGCAACATAGACTTCGGCTAAGAGCTGAGCGTCCAATAAAGCGCCGTGCAAAGTTCGATGTTTATTGCTAATAGAGAAGCGTTCGCAAAGTGCGTCCAAAGAGTTTCTCTTGCCAGGAAACATTTGGCGGGCATCCAGCAGGGTGTCCGTTACCTTAGCCGCTAGATTGCGAAATGGTGGGCGCTTGAGTAAAGCAAACTCATTATCTAAGAAGCCTAAGTCAAAGGCTGCGTTATGAATGACAATTTCTGCGCCATCCACGAACTCAATTAACTGCTCAACGATGTTTGCAAAGATCGGCTTGTCGGATAAAAATTCTCTAGAAAGTCCGTGAACCGCAAACGCTCCGGCATCAATATCACGCTCTGGATTGATGTAGTAATGAAAGGTTCTATCGGTTAAGCGGCGGCCAACCATTTCGACGCAACCAATTTCAATAATGCGATCGCCTGTAGCTGGATTTAAACCGGTAGTTTCGGTATCGAGAATAACTTGACGCATTAGGTTCCCTCTAGGACGGCAGGTGGAATATCCATCGGACCATTGCCAGCATATTTATCCAAATAGAGGTAAATCACCGGTGTAATGATCAGAGTCACAAATTGAGAAAAAATTAGGCCACCTGCAACACTAATGCCTAGTGGTTGACGCAACTCAGCACCAGCTCCCAAGCCGAAGGCGATTGGAATAGCGCCCATAAGCGCAGCAAAGGTGGTCATCATGATTGGTCGGAAACGCAAAATGCAAGCTTCGCGAATCGCTTTCTCTGGAGACATTCCTTGATTGCGCTGAGCATCCAAAGCAAAGTCAATCATCAAAATTGCATTCTTCTTCACAATACCAATCAGTAGCAGAATACCAATCGAGGCAATGATGGTTAATTCAAACCCGAAGATCCGTAATGCCAAGATTGCACCAATTGCTGCCGAAGGCAGGCCAGCCAAAATCGTGAGTGGGTGAATATAGCTCTCATACAGAACGCCGAGCAAAATATAGATCACGCCTAGTGCAGAGAAAATGAGAATCAACTGGCCTGATTGATTACTTTTAAATACCGCAGCATCGCCACCATAGCTAGTAATAATGGAGGGTGGCAAATCAATGGCTTTGGTAAATGATTCAATCTGCTTTGTTGCATCGCCCAGGAATACATCCGGCGCCAAATTAAAGGACAGGGTAACGGCAGGAATCTGACCCTGGTGGTTAACAGCAGTGGGACCAATAGTTCGCGTGAAGCTAGCAAGGCTTGATAGTGGAATGAGCTTGTCAGTCGCACGACCACGCACAAAGATTTTATTGAGGTCGGTTTCGTATTGGCGATCTTCAACAGCCGCCTCAAGAATGACGTAATACGTATTTACTGGTGTGTAAATCGTTGAGACCTGCTTTTCTCCAAAGGCGTTATAGAGGGCGGAACGTATATCTGCAATGCTGACCCCAGCACTTGCAGCTTTTTCTCTATCGATATTGATCTTGACGTTCAAACCCTTCATTTGAGAGTCACTAGTGACGTCCCTGAACATCGGATCGGCGCGCATTTTTTGCATCAGCTTATCGGCCCATTCATTGACGCCTTCAAAGCCAACACTCTGCAAAGTAAATTGATAGCGACTCTTGCTGCTCTTACCGCCCAGTTGTAAGTTCTGCACAGGGCGCATATAAACTTGAAGTCCAGGAATGTCTTTGAACTTAGCTCGTAGACCCTCCATGACCTTAGCCATCTTCTGGCGATCGCTCTTGGGTTTGAGAATAATAAATATCCTGCCAGTGTTGTAACCAGAACTGGCACCACCGCCAATCACAGAAATAGAACTTTCCACATTGGGATCTGTATTGACTAGTTCCGCAGCCTGATCTTGCAGCGCCAACATTGCTCTAAATGAGATGTCTTCTGATGCTTCAGTAGTCGCCAGAATTTGCCCAATATCCTCCTCGGGGAAGAAGCCCTTCGGACTATTGACGAACAGCACTACCGTAATTACAAATGTAGAGATGGCTCCCCATAGGACAATTTTTCGATTCTTAAGGGCAAGATCCAAATAGTGAATATAGGTCTTGAGCATCCAATCAAAGAAGCGGTCAAACTTTTTATTAATTGCATATTCTTTAGCGTGCTGACCGGGTTTTGGTAAGAAGCGACTGCAAAGCATGGGGACCACAGTTAGCGACACAACTGCTGATACCAATATGGAGAGTGAAACAACCACTGCAAACTCTCTAAATAGCAGTCCGATTGGGCCCGGCATAAAGAAGAGTGGAATAAATACGGCTACCAATGAAATGGAAATGGAGATGATGGTGAATCCAACCTCTTTACTGCCTTTGAGCGATGCTTTAAGTGGATCCATGCCTTGCTCCACATAGCGCATGATGTTTTCAAGCACAACAATCGCATCATCAACTACCAATCCAACGGCAAGCGTAATGCCAAGCAAGGAAATGTTATCTAGGCTGTAGCCCATAAAGTACAGCAAGAAAAAAGCGCCAATCAGCGAAATAGGCAGGCTGATAGAGGGAATGATGGTTGCTGAAATATGTTTTAAGAATAAAAAGATAACCAGGATCACCAATAAGACGGTTAATGCCAGCGTGAGATTAACGTCATGAATGGCTTCAATAATGGAAAGGGAGCGATCATTAAGCAGCTGGAGCCTAATAGACTCTGGCATTTGTTTTTGCAGCTGAGGAAGTAATTGCTTTACAGCCTTGACTACTTCAACGGTATTAGCCCCTGGCTGCCTGAGAACAGCAACGGCAATGGAGCGCTCTCCATTAGAGCTAGCAAGTGTCTTGACGTCTTCATAACTCTCTATGACATCAGCGACATCCTTAAGGTAGATAGGCAAACCATTCTTTTGGCTCACAATTAAATTGGCGAACTCTTCTGGCCTGACCAATTGCGGGTTAGCGTAAATGGTGATGGCTTGGCGAGGGCCGTCTAATACACCTACCGGGCTATTGGAGTTGGCTTTATTTACTGCTAAAGCAATGTCATCTACAGTTAAGTTTCTATTGGCAAGCGCGTCTGGATGCACGCGTACACGCACGGCGTAACGCTTGGCTCCATAGACAAGTACTTGTGCAACGCCGCTAATAGTAGATAAATTAGGTGAGACGAGATTTTCAGCGTACTGATTGATATCGGAGAGGCTGATTGAGGGTGAGCTCATTCTCACTACTAACACTGGAGTGTCTGACGGATTAATTTTTCTATAAGAAGGCGGAACCGTCATTTCAATTGGCAGCCGTTTTTGTGCACGCAATAATGCTGCTTGTACGTCTACCGCTGCCTTATCAATATCTCTATCGTTATTAAATTCTAGAGTAATGCTGGTACTGCCTAAAGAATTGGTAGAGCTAATGACGTTAATGCCATCAATCGTTGAGAACTCTTTTTCTAGCGGTAGCGCAACAGCGGATGCCATGTTTTCTGGGGATGCTCCAGGAAGCGAGGCACTTACCGAAATGACTGGTGTATTGAAGCTGGGAAGGGCGGCTACAGGAATTTTGACGTATGCGACTGCACCTGCAATAACGGTTGCCACTGAGAGCAACACCGTCATTACCGGACGCCGAATGCATAATTCGGAAAGTGTCATTTTTTGTCTGGGGCTGAAGGTGTTGCAGGAGCAGCCGCAGTTGGAGTTGCTACTGCTGGCGTTCCAGGAATTGACGCAGGCGTTGTATTTTTAGCCTCGCGCACTTTGCTGCCTGGACGTAAGTTTTGTTTTCCTTCAACCACTACTCTGTCGCCAGGTTCAATACCGGTAACAACAGTTGATCCTTGGTATTCGTATACAACCTTGATTGGCTTGGCTACTGCTTTGCCGTCTTTGTCTACGACATAGACCATTTTGCCGCGGGCGTTAATGACTACTGCTTGCGATGGAATGGCAAGAGCGTCTTTTAAAGTATTTGCAATAAGGGAAACACGGGCAAATTGTCCAGGTAATAAAGTTTTGTCATCGTTCGGAATTTGCGCTTTAACGCGCACGGCAGCAATTGATGGGTCAACTTGGTTATCAATTACTAAGACTTTTCCTTCATAAGTTTTTTTGCCGCTATCACCAACAACCACTTTTACAGACATTGCTTCGCCATCAAGCTGATTCTCCAGCATGATAGGGATATCCTTTTCAGGAATCACAAATTGAACGTTAATTGGGTTGAGCTGCGTAATGGTGACCATTGAGCCCACGCTTGAGGTAGCTGTAGAGCTTGTTGCGGTGGACACAATATTGCTTGCCTGCACCAAGGATCCAGGGAAGACGTTCACAATGCCAGCGCGACCATCAATCGGCGACTTAATGTAATCAAATGATAGTTGTACTTCAGCTGAACGAGCAGCAGCTTGGGCTGACTTGGCATTAGCAAGGCTAGTTTCTAGGCCGGCTTTTGAGATGAAGTTCTTGGCCACAAGCTCTTTAGCACGTAAGTATTGCTTTTGAGCATCATCGGCTAGAGCTTTCAGCTTTTCGTAATTTGCTTTGTCATTGCGATCATCTAGGGTAAACAGTAAATCACCAGCTTTTACTTCTTGACCATCCTTTACTTCAATCTTGGCAACGGTGTTGGTAACCATCGGACGTATATCAACAATACTGTTGGAAACAATGGTGCCAGTTGCTTCAATGATGAGAGGTACATCTTTCTTCTCGACTACAACAGATGTAATGGTTACCGGTCCACCAGCTTTTTCAGAGGCAGGAAAGAAATAGTCATAAGCCTTGGAACCGGCATAAAGGACTATTAATACCAGCAAGATTCGCCATTTAAATTTCACAACAAAGGATTTAACGGTGGCGTAATCCAATTGCTTGATCCGATTAATCTGAGGTAAGTACTTTTGCCAAAGTCCACATAAGCGGGCTTTACCTGAATTTTTAAATTGCACGAGTTTGGCAACTGCCTTATCGAGTGAAGATTCTATTTTTGACACAGTCTCGTTTTTCTAGGTTTTATATGCTGATATATGGGGTTTTAAGGTCCTTAGAGCAGGATCATTCTCTCATAAGATTGCTTAAATCGTGCCCCATTAAGGGGATTAGTCCTAGGGTAAAAACTCTTCAACACCCTTGTTGGCAAGCTGATCGGCCAGCTCATTGCCAGGGTGTCCGTTATGGCCTCTAACCCAATGCCAGGAGATGTCGTGATCGGGTAGAAGGGAGTCTAGCTCCTGCCATAAATCCGCATTCTTAACGGGATCCTTGCTGGCAGTTTTCCAACCCCTTTTTTTCCAGCCCTCGAGCCATTCCGTAACCCCTTTTTGAACATATTGAGAGTCAGTCCAGAGTTCAACAGTGCTGCGTTGCTTGAGGGCTTTTAAGGCAAATATCACCGCACAGATCTCCATGCGGTTATTAGTGGTGAGCTTTTCACCTCCGTGAATGTGCTTTTCATGGCCTCCGGATCGCAAAACAGCCCCCCAGCCGCCAGGTCCAGGATTGCCTTTGCAAGCACCATCGGTATAAATCACGATGTGTGGATGGGTAGGGTGATGAGAATGGGTCTTGGAATGCGGCATTGCAATAATTTACGCTTTACTTGGCTTTGCTATTTTTAAGGTGTTTTTGAATACTACTTCGTTCAGTGGCAGGTTTTAATGGTTGCATGCCTGGAATGCGAACTACAGAGGCTGGCCCAATCAGACGTATTCCTTGTTGCCGCTTAATTGCCGAGACTAAAAACACTGCGCCAAATATAGGCCACCAACGATTTCCCATCTTTTCGAGAAAGTTCATTCTCCCCATGACAGATTCGCCTTGCAATGGGAATTTATAACAACCAAAGTGGCCGCGATCTAAAGAAAAGTTGAGTAACTCGAGCCAGTCTTTAATGCGAATAAGACTAATAAATTGTCCATCCCTGGGAAGGTAGGGCGTACCTATTAATCTGCTGAGATATTGCCTCGCACCCCATAAGCTTGCTGGATTAAACCCTGAAATGATTAAGCGACCCTCAGGTCGAAGAACGCGATCAACCTCTCGCAGTATTTGATGGGGGTCTGCTGCAAACTCTAGTACGTGAGGTAAAACAATTAAATCAAGGCTCTCGCTGGCAAAAGGAAGTTCTGTTGGATTGCCTTTAATGAGGTGCCACTTATAGCGTGCTGCGCAATCAAGGCTATCGTTCGAGTGGATCAATATAGCGTGCAAAGGCATCCGATTTTCACTGAGGCTATTAATTTGAGGAAGGCCAATTTGGACCGCATGAAAGCCAAAGACATCGGCAACAATTTGGTCAAAACAGCGTTGCTCCCATGCAAGAACATAGCGTCCTGGAGGGGATTGAAGCCATTTTTCCCATGAGCTCCAGGGAGGTGCAGGCATCTGAGAGGGGATGGGTGGGGTTGGTATCATCGGTCTATGGATAAGAATACTTTATTGCAGGTTTGGCCCATTCCGGCTTTCGATGATAACTATATCTGGTGCATTCACGATGGCAGCTCTGCTTTAGTGGTTGACCCGGGTGATTCTGCACCGGTAATTGAATATTTAAGGGCAAGTAACTTAAGCCTCAAGGGAATTTTAATTACTCATCACCATGCTGACCATACGGGCGGTATTCTGAAGTTGTTGCAAGAACTAGGCGCTGATATTCCTGTTTGGGGTCCGGTAGGTGACAACATTCCGGGGAGAGCTGTCGTAGCAATGCAGGATGACAAGGTGGAAATAGCATCTCCTCGAATTAGCCTAAAGGTATTCGAAGTTCCTGGTCACACCCTAAGTCACATTGCCTACTTTGCAAATATGCAAGCTAATGTTGTTGAGCCTATGCTCTTTTGTGGCGATACGCTATTTGCATCAGGCTGTGGAAGATTGTTTGAGGGTACACCTACTCAAATGTCAGAGTCTCTTGGAAAGTTTGCGGCATTACCAAAAAATACTTTGGTCTTCTGCACTCATGAATACACCTTATCCAATATTCGCTTTGCTTTAGCTGTTGAGCCTAATAACCTCAATTTGATCTCCTGGGCAGAGCAAGCCAAATCTCTCAGAGAGCAAAACTTGCCGACCTTGCCAACGACTATTGGCCAAGAACTTCAAGTCAATCCCTTTATGCGTTGCGATCAACCAGAGGTTATTGCAATGGCTAAAGAGGTTTCAGGTCAAACTGCTTTGCCGAGTCCTGCGCATGTTCTAGCGGTTATTCGCGCCTGGAAAGATCGCTTCTGATGCGCATGATGTATGCGGCAATTTTAATTGCTGCTTTCTTGAGCGGCTGTGCTAGCACTGGAGATTGGTCTTCAGATACGCCGACGAAAGCAAATTCAAAAGCATCAAGAGCCGCACGAGTGAATCTCAAAAATCAATCGGTGAGCAAAATCTATGCGCCGTCTGATAACTTGTGGCTGCGCATTCGCGATGGCTTTCAGATGGAGCCGATGAATACACCGCTAGAAATTGAGCAGGTTCGTTGGCTGGCTGCAAGACCAGATTATGTCAATCGCTCAATGACACGTTCCTCGCGCTATTTGTTTTACATCGTCCAGGAAGTGAACGCGCGCAATATGCCAACCGAGATTGCATTGTTGCCATTTGTTGAAAGTGCTTTTGTAACCAATGCAAAGTCAAGCGCAAAGGCGGTAGGCTTATGGCAGTTTATGCCCGCCACTGGTAAAGACTTTCGATTAACTCAGAATGTATTTAGAGATGAGCGCCGAGATGTAGTTCAGTCAACCGATGCTGCCTTGGATTACTTGCAGCGTCTGAATAATCAATTTGGAAGCTGGGAATTGGCTTTAGCCGCATACAACTGGGGTGCAGGCAATATTTCAAAGGCGCAGAAACGAAATGCTGCTGCTGGCCTGCCGACAGATTATGAAAGCTTGGCCTTGCCGCGCGAGACACGAAATTACGTTCCGAAACTAATGGCCTATCGACAAATTGTTTTAGATCCACAGGCTTATGGAATTGTCTTGCCTGATTTAGAGAATCACCCATACTTTGTTGCAGTCGATGTCGGCAGTGATATCGATGTTGCTTTGGTTATTAAATTAGCCGATATACCTGCGGATGAATTTCAGAGTCTGAATCCTTCATTCAATAAGCCCGTTATTTTGAGTAATGCTAACCAGCAAATTCTATTGCCGTTTGCTCATGCAGAAATCTTTCAAGATAACTTAAAGCAATACACAAAACCCCTGTCTTCCTGGACGGCTGTGCAAGTATCTAAAACAGAGAGCGTGGATCTAGCAGCAAAAACTTTAGGTGTAGATGTCGATACACTCAGAGAGGTAAACGGTATACCCAGAGGCATGCGGATTCGTGCGGGCTCAACTGTATTGATACCCAAAACCAGCCGTCGACCAGGGGATGTATCGCCGGCAATGGCTGACAACGCTAGCCTTAGCCTAGAAAAGCCGGCCCCGCCAGCGCCAAAGTGTCCGAAGCCTGCTAAAGCAGCAAAAGGAGCAAAGCCCACGAAGTGCGCCCCTGCAAATCCATCAAAAACTACCGAAAAGGTCGCTTCTAAGGGTAATTCTTCCGGAAAAAATGCTGCATCTCAGCATAAATCCGCATCGACAGGGCTTGCAAAATCTGCGAAAAATGATAGTTCACCAGCCTCAGCCGGTAATAACGCTGGTAAAGGGGTGAGCAAGAGCCAGTAATTTGAGTAACTTTTTTAAGAAATTAGGTTGACCATGTCCTATAAAGCACACCACGAACGCTCAATTAAAGATCCAGATGGATTTTGGGGTGAGCAAGCGCAATTAATTCACTGGGAAAAGCCGTTCGATAAAGTTCTCAATTACAACAACCCGCCATTTGCAAAATGGTTTGAGGGTGGCTTAACAAATCTTTGTTTCAACGCAGTTGACCGTCATTTAAAAGATCGTCCCGATCAAATTGCCTTGGTTGCAGTTTCAACAGAAACCAATCAAGAGAAGGCATATACATTTAAAGAGCTTTACGAGGAAGTTAATCGTATGGCTGCAATTTACAAAGCAAACGGCGTCAAAAAGGGTGATCGCGTATTGATTTATATGCCGATGATTGCGGAAGCATGTTTTGCAATGCTTGCTTGCGCTCGTATTGGCGCCATTCACTCTGTTGTGTTCGGTGGCTTTGCTTCACATAGCTTAGCTTCTCGTATTGATGATGCAAAACCAAAGTTGATTGTTACTGCTGAAGCTGGTGCGCGTGGCGGTAAGGCGGTACCTTACAAGCCATTGCTAGACGAGGCAATTACTCTAGCTGAATACAAGCCTGAAAAAGTATTGATTGTGAACCGCGGTTTAACTGAATTCAGCACTGTTGCTGGTCGTGATTTAGATTACGCTAGCGAGCGTCAAAAACATCTTAATGATGTAGTTCCTGTTGAGTGGGTTGATGCAACTCATCCTTCTTATATTTTGTATACCTCAGGTACAACTGGTAAGCCAAAGGGCGTGCAACGTGATACCGGTGGATATGCCGTAGCGCTTGCTGCCTCTATGAAGCACATCTTTACTGGTAAGGCTGGTGAAACGATGTTCTGTACTTCCGACATTGGTTGGGTTGTTGGGCACAGCTATATCATTTACGCGCCACTGCTATCTGGTATGGCCACCATCATGTATGAAGGAACACCACTTCGTCCTGACGCAGGCATTTGGTGGGAGCTGGTAGATAAGTACAAAGTTTCCGTAATGTTCTCTGCACCAACTGCGGTTCGTGTTCTCAAGAAGCAGGATCCTGCGTTCTTAACAAAATATGATTTGTCAAAATTGCGCGCCTTGTTTTTGGCAGGCGAGCCTTTGGATGAACCCACTGCAAGTTGGATTCATGGCGCCATTAATAAGCCAATTGTTGATAACTACTGGCAGACAGAAACTGGCTGGCCAATGCTGGCAATTCAACGTGGCGTAGAGGTAATGCCGCATAAGTTTGGTTCGCCAGGCGTTCCATCTTTTGGTTACAACATGAAATTGCTTGATGATGCAACTTCTGAAGAGTTGGGGCCTGATCAAAAAGGCGTTATTGCCATTGAGGGTCCATTGCCTCCAGGTTGTATGCAAACCGTTTGGGGTGATGACAAGCGCTTTATCAGCACTTATTGGGAAACCATTCCCGGCAAGTTGATTTACTCCACATTTGACTGGGGCATTAAAGATAAAGACGGTTACTTCTTCATATTGGGAAGAACAGACGACGTCATTAACGTAGCTGGACATCGTCTTGGAACGCGTGAGATTGAAGAGAGCATCTCAAGTCACCCGAATGTTTCTGAGGTTGCCGTCGTTGGCATTGAAGACAAGCTGAAGGGTCAGGCTGCTATTGCATTCGTCATTCCAAAAGATGCATCCAATACAGCTACCTTAGAGGCGGAGTGTATGAAGACTGTAGATACCACCTTGGGTGCGATTGCCCGCCCTGGACGTGTCTATATTGTCACTGCATTGCCTAAGACGCGTTCTGGCAAGATTGTTCGTCGTGCACTTCAGGCTGTAGCTGAAGGGCGTGATCCAGGTGATATCAGCACTATGGATGATCAGACGGTTTTAGCGCAAATTAAGACCATCATCGAGCAAAGCGCCAAGGCTTAAAAACCTGTAATTTGGGATAAATTGCTCCTCTAGCCATTAGGCTGGGGGAGCTTTTTCCATCTAAAGCCCCATTTGACTGGGTATCCAAGGGTTTACGAGCAAAAATGGTATGATTACAGGGTTCGAAACTTAATAAATACCCTAGCGCTTAAAGACACTCACCACCCGCAAAAACATCCTCGGGTTGGTCTATTTGAGGGTTTTGAGCGTCGGATGGAGCAGGGACTGGAGATGGTTTGTCACCCTTGCTTCCTTCTTTTCCTCCCGCCGTGTTGGCTTTAGCCGACGGCACTATATTTCCCGGATTTAGTATTGGCGCCCCAGGCGAAACTACCGGCGAAGTCGTTTTCAATACTGCATTGACTGGATACCAGGAGATCATCACTGATCCAAGCTATTCACGCCAAATCGTCACATTGACCTATCCTCATATTGGCAATGTTGGTGTAAATGCACAGGATGCAGAGTCTGACCAGATTCATGCCGCAGGACTTGTCATTAAAGATTTGCCAAAACGCGTATCTAGCTTTCGATCCGAAGGCTCCCTTGACGACTATCTAACCAAAGCCGGCGTATTAGGCATTGCTGGAATCGATACTCGTAAGCTCACTCGTATTCTGCGCGATAAGGGCGCCCAATCAGGGGCTATTGTTGCTGGCAAAGTGGGCGATAGCTATGAAACCTTGGGTAAGAAAGCGCTTGAGCTTGCTAAAGCATTCCCTGGCATGTCAGGCTTAGATCTTGCAAAAGTGGTTACTACCAAGAAGTCTTATGAGTGGCGCGAAGCGGAATGGGATCTTCATGGCCCAGACGGAAAGCCTGCCTACAGAAACTTGGACACTAGCAAGCCAGTTAAGAAGGTTGTTGCTTATGACTTTGGCGTTAAACGTAATATTTTGCGCATGCTCACTGAGCGTGGCTGTCAGTTAACAGTTGTGCCTGCACAGACTAGCGCTGCTGAAGTATTGGCCATGAATCCTGATGGCGTGTTCTTTTCAAATGGCCCTGGAGATCCCGGTCCTTGCGATTACGCCATTACCGCTGCCAAAGAAATTATTGAGAAGGGCGTACCGACCTTTGGAATCTGTTTAGGCCACCAAATTATGGGTCTTGCTGCAGGCGCAAAAACCTTGAAGATGAAGTTTGGTCACCATGGTGCTAACCATCCTGTAAAAGATTTGGATACCGGACGCGTAGCGATCACTTCACAGAATCATGGTTTTGCTGTTGATGCAAATACTCTGCCGGACAATATTCGTGTAACTCATGTTTCTTTATTCGATGGATCTTTGCAAGGTTTGGCTTGGAAGGATAAGCCGGCACTCTGTTTCCAAGGGCATCCCGAGGCCTCACCTGGTCCTCATGACATTGCCTATTTATTTGATCGTTTTGTGGAGCTCATGAATGCTGCCAGCAAGAAGGAGGGCAAATAATGCCTAAGCGTAGCGACATTAAGAGCATTCTGATTATTGGTGCCGGCCCAATTGTGATTGGCCAGGCCTGTGAGTTTGACTATTCAGGAGCGCAAGCATGTAAGGCTTTGCGTGACGAAGGCTACAAAGTTATTTTGGTGAACAGCAATCCTGCAACCATCATGACTGACCCAGAGATGGCTGATGTGACTTACATCGAGCCTATTACATGGGAAGTAGTTGAACGCATCATTGCAACTGAAAAACCAGATGCAATCCTTCCAACAATGGGCGGTCAGACAGCGCTTAATTGCGCGCTGGATTTACATCGTCATGGTGTGTTGGAAAAGTACGGTTGCGAATTAATTGGCGCTTCACCAGAAGCAATTGATAAAGCGGAAGATCGTCAGAAATTTAAAGAGGCCATGACTAAAATTGGTCTTGGCTCAGCTAAGTCTGGTATTGCGCATTCGATGGATGAAGCGCACGAAGTGCAGCAGCGTATACAGCAAGAAACTGGCAGCTCTGGTTTTCCTGTGGTCATTCGTCCTTCATTTACCATGGGTGGATCAGGTGGCGGTATTGCTTATAACCGTGAAGAGTTTGAAGAGATTTGCAAGCGCGGACTTGATTTATCTCCGACACGTGAACTCTTAATTGAAGAGTCTCTCTTGGGCTGGAAAGAATTCGAGATGGAAGTGGTACGTGATCGCAGTGACAACTGCATCATCGTTTGCTCGATTGAAAACTTGGATCCAATGGGTGTGCATACCGGCGACTCCATCACAGTTGCTCCAGCACAGACACTTACGGATAAAGAATATCAAATCATGCGTAACGCATCGATTGCTGTTCTAAGAGAAATCGGTGTTGATACTGGCGGCTCAAACGTTCAATTCTCGATCAACCCGGTTGATGGCCGCATGATCGTGATTGAAATGAATCCACGCGTTTCGCGTTCATCTGCTTTGGCTTCTAAAGCGACCGGTTTCCCGATTGCAAAGATTGCCGCTAAATTAGCTGTTGGCTACACCTTAGATGAGCTAAAGAACGACATTACCGGTGGAGCTACTCCTGCATCATTTGAGCCTTCAATCGATTATGTCGTTACCAAAATTCCTCGCTTTGCATTTGAGAAGTTCCCGCAAGCGGATTCCCGCTTAACAACTCAGATGAAGTCAGTTGGAGAAGTGATGGCAATTGGCCGCACTTTCCAAGAATCCTTCCAGAAGGCGCTGCGTGGTCTTGAGGTTGGTGTTGATGGTCTAGACGAAGTTTCCACAGATTTGGATGACATCATCAATGAGATTAATGAACCGGGCCCAGATCGCATTTGGTATTTAGCTGATGCATTCCGCATGGGCATGGGCCTTGATGAAATTTATTCTGAAACTAAAGTTGATCCTTGGTTCTTAGAGCAAATTGAAGAGTTGATCACCATTGAGACTGAGCTCAAGCAGCGTAAGATTGATAGTCTTACAGCGCCAGAGTTACGCTTTGTAAAGCAAAAAGGTTTCTCAGATCGTCGCTTGGCGAAGTTGCTTAAAGTGGATGCTGCTTCGGTTCGTGCTGCTCGTCACCGCCTAAAAGTAGTACCAGTCTACAAGCGCGTAGATACCTGTGCCGCAGAGTTCTCCACGAATACCGCCTATCTCTATTCAACTTATGAAGCTGAACATGGCGAGTGTGAATCTCAGCCGACTAATAAAGAGAAGATTATGGTTTTGGGCGGAGGCCCAAATCGTATTGGTCAAGGTATTGAGTTTGATTACTGCTGTGTACATGCTGCGTTAGCGATGCGTGAAGATGGTTACGAAACCATCATGGTTAACTGCAACCCTGAAACTGTTTCTACTGACTACGATACCTCTGATCGCTTGTACTTTGAGCCGCTCACACTTGAGGATGTACTCGAAATTGTTGCAAAGGAAAAACCAAAGGGTGTGATCGTTCAGTACGGCGGACAGACTCCATTGAAATTGGCCTTAGATCTTGAGCGCAATGGTGTTCCTATCATCGGAACTTCACCTGACATGATTGATGCTGCAGAAGACCGTGAGCGCTTCCAAAAGTTGCTTCAGGATCTTGGCTTACGTCAGCCGCCTAACCGCACAGCCCGTGCTGAAGATGAGGCTCTTAAGCTTGCAGAAGAAATCGGCTACCCATTAGTGGTACGTCCATCCTATGTTTTAGGTGGCCGCGCCATGGAGATTGTTCATGATGGCCGTGACCTCGAACGCTATATGCGTGAGGCAGTTAAGGTTTCTCATGATTCCCCGGTATTGCTAGACCGCTTCTTAAACGATGCCATTGAGTGTGATGTGGATTGCATTAGCGACGGTGAGACTGTCTTTATTGGTGGCGTCATGGAACATATCGAGCAAGCCGGTGTTCACTCTGGTGACTCGGCCTGTTCATTGCCTCCATACTCCCTATCTGATGCTACTGTTGAAGAAATTAAACGTCAGACAGCAGCAATGGCTAAAGGCCTTAATGTAGTTGGCTTGATGAATGTGCAATTTGCTATCCAGAATGTAGATGGTAAGGATGTAATTTACGTACTAGAAGTAAACCCACGCGCTTCACGCACTGTGCCATTTGTGTCTAAAGCAACTGGCTTGCAACTTGCGAAGATCGCTGCCCGCTGTATGGTTGGTCAAACTTTAGGTCAGCAGGGTATCAAAACTGAGGTCAAGCCTCCTTACTTCTCGGTTAAAGAAGCGGTATTCCCATTCAATAAATTCCCTGGCATCGATCCAATTCTTGGACCTGAAATGCGATCTACGGGTGAAGTCATGGGTGTAGGCAAGACATTCGGTGAGGCATTGTTTAAGTCTCAATTAGGCGCTGGCATTAAGTTGCCTAAGAGCGGTACCGTTCTTCTTACCGTTAAAGATAGCGATAAACCAAAGGCTATTGAAGTTGCTAAGTTATTACATCAACTTGGCTTCCCAATGGTTGCAACCAAAGGCACAGCCGCAGCGATTGAAGCGGCCGGTCTGCCTGTTAAGGTTGTGAATAAGGTTAAAGATGGCCGTCCTCATATTGTGGATTTCATCAAGAATGGGGAAATTTCGCTTGTGTTCACTACAGTGGATGAAACCCGGACAGCGATTGCTGACTCTAGATCGATTCGTACTAGTGCACAGGCCAATGGTGTGACGTATTACACAACCATTAGTGCAGCTCGTGCGGTTATGGACGGCTTGCTGGCCTCGCAAAATGGCAAGCTAGAGTCACTTGAGGTCTATTCCTTGCAAAACTTACATCGGTCGCTTATTTAATCTAAAATCAACTTTTATACGCGTAATTTTGCGCAAGAATTTAAGTTAGGTTAGTAGCATGAGCACAATTCCGATTACCAAGCGCGGCGCAGAACTTCTCAAAGAAGAATTGCACCGCCTTAAACATGTAGAGCGTCCTTCAGTCATTAACGCTATTTCTGAAGCTCGCGCTCAAGGTGACTTGTCTGAGAACGCGGAATACGACGCCGCCAAAGAAAAACAGGGTTTTATTGAAGGCCGTATTCAAGAGCTAGAAGGCAAGCTTTCAGCAGCTCAAATTATTGATCCAGCCTCACTAGATGTCACTGGTCGCGTTGTTTTCGGAGCTACAGTTGACTTGGAGGACTTGGAAGATGGCACTAAGTTCACTTATCAAATCGTTGGTGACGATGAGGCGGATATCGCTTTTAATAAAATATCTATTAGCTCACCAATTGCACGCGCACTAATCAGCAAAGAAGAGGGTGATGTTGTGGCTGTTCAGGCGCCTGGTGGCAATCGCGAGGTTGAAATTCTGGCTGTTCGTTACGTCTAATGCATCACATCCGAGCCCAGAGAGTTTTTAGCCTGATTTCAGGACTCTGGGTCGGCAGTTTTCTCACTATTGGTTTTTTGGTTGTCCCTATTCTGTTTTCCAGTTTGGGAGATAGGCAAGTTGCAGGCATGGTTGCCGCCAACCTTTTCAAAGTAACGGCCTATTTAGGGGTATTAATCTCCACCATTCTTATGTTGATGGCTAACTATTTGGTGCGCCAAAATTTAAATCGATATCGCTTCATTCGTTGGATATTACTTGGTATGCTGACCTGCACTCTAGGGGCCGCATTCATCCTTATACCCTGGATGAATTCACTGAGAGATCAAGCTTTGTATCTGGGTTTATCCGTCCGTGAATCTACAAATGCTGCTCTATTCAATAGACTCCATGGCGCTTCTAGCATCCTATTTATGACTCAAGCAGCATTTGGATTGGTGCTCGTATGGCGGGCAACAAAAAACGCCGACTAGCGGCGCTTCTTTACTTTTAATCACAGAGTTTTTTTAAGAGCCCAGTGATTTCTTTTTGGTGCTACTCATTCGCACCTTTCGTTTCTTGATTGGCGCAGGAGCAGCTATCGCTTTTCTATAGCCAGGGGACGACCAACCAATCTTAGATTCGGCAGCCTCTGAGCGCAGAACACGCTTCTTAGGTGTAGCTGATTTCGCGGCAGCAGCTCTTTCGAATGGTGAAGTATTCGAAGCAGAGCGACGATCAGATCTTTCGGAGGTGCTTGTACGTACTCCAGTTTTGGTAGCAGTGCGATTAGGTTGACGCTTAGTGCGCGGCGCTTGCAAAGACTTTTTAGTCTGTTTGCTAGAGCGCCCGAGATTGCTGAATGCTTCATCAACAGCATCTTTTGGCTTCCAAAGCACTAGTAATTTGCCGATATGCTGAACAGGGGCTGCGTCCAATTTATCGCATAGTTCTTCGTAAATACCTATGCGAGCGTCGCGATCATCTCCAAATACGCGAATCTTAATTAGGCCATGATGCTTAATCGCTAATTTTGCTTCCTTGATTACAGCAGGTGTGAGTCCATCGCCACCAACCATTACTACAGGACTTAAGTCATGAGCATCGGCCTTGAGGGATTTGCGTTGTGCAGGGGTAAGAATGAGTGCAGTCATGGCATTGATGATAGAGCATTCACTGTCTATTTCTGCTTAATAGCCCAAATTTAAGGATATTTTCCTTAATTCCTTTTGCTTTAGATGGCGGAAACCAGGAAAATGGAGGTCGAAAGTGGGTAAGTTGTGGCAAAGAATAAATTTAATAAAAGTTGGTTGCAGGATCATTTAAACGATCCCTATGTGAAGATGGCTCAGAAAGAGGGTTATCGCGCTAGGGCGGTTTACAAGCTCAGCGAAATAGACGAGCAAGATCACCTCATCAAAGCAGGCATGACTATTGTTGACTTGGGTAGCGCCCCAGGGAGCTGGTCTCAGTACGCCCGCAACCGCTTAACCGAACTAGGTAAAAGCAATCCTAAGATTGAGTCCGGTAAGCCAGATGGTCAGATTATTGCGATTGATATTCTGCCAATGGAAGATATTGCCGACGTGAGCTTTATTCAAGGAGACTTCCGCGAAGACGAGGGTCTTGCTGCCCTTGAGGCCATGCTCCCCAAAGAGGCAGAAGGTAAGGTTGACCTAGTGTTATCGGACATGGCGCCAAACCTATCTGGTGTAGGTGTCGCTGATGCTGCCAGAATGGCTTTCCTGGCAGAGATAGCCCTAGACTTTGCTACTGCACATCTCAGGCCTGAGGGTGCGCTTTTGATCAAGTGTTTTAACGGCAGTGGCTATAGTCAAATCGTGGAATCCTTTAAAAAGGTCTTCAAAACCGTTGCTTCCCGTAAACCAAAAGCATCCAGAGCTAAGTCTTCCGAGATCTTCTTATTAGGCAGAAACCTAAAACCACCTAAATAGTCCTTAAATAAGCCAAATAACCCTCAACTTTTAGGGTTTTATTAAATAAATATGCCGTTAGCCCTTGAAAAAGGCTGGTAGTAGAATCAAATACTTAGGAAGCGTTTCGCTTTAACTCCTGGATCAATCCAGAAAAGGACTCATTTTGAACAGCAATATGTTCCAAAAAATCGGTGTATGGCTCATTGTGGGCTTGGTGCTTTTTACTGTTTTTAAACAGTTTGATAAGCCCAAGGACCAAACACAAGTTACCTATTCTCAATTTATGGACGATGCCAAGTCCGGCAAAGTAAAGCGTGTTGATGTGCAAGGCCGCACATTGCAAGTAACTCCTGCGGATGGCAATAAATATTCCATCATCTCTCCAGGCGATATCTGGATGGTTGGCGATCTTATGAAATACGGCGTTCAAGTTACCGGTAAAGCTGATGATGAGCCCAATATGCTTGTTTCAGCTTTGTACTACCTTGGGCCTACATTATTAATTATTGGTTTTTGGTTTTTCATGATGCGCCAAATGCAGGGTGGCGGTAAGGGCGGAGCATTCTCCTTTGGAAAATCTAAGGCTCGTCTTATTGACGAGAACAGCAATACAGTTACGTTCGCAGATGTTGCTGGATGTGATGAAGCTAAGGAAGAGGTCTTTGAGATTGTTGATTTCTTAAAAGATCCTCAAAAGTTTCAAAAGCTCGGTGGTCGCATCCCACATGGTGTATTGCTTGTAGGTCCTCCTGGTACCGGTAAGACCTTGCTGGCGCGTGCGATTGCGGGCGAAGCTAAAGTACCTTTCTTTTCTATATCTGGTTCTGACTTCGTAGAGATGTTTGTTGGTGTTGGCGCTTCTCGTGTACGCGATATGTTTGAGAACGCAAAGAAAAATTCACCTTGCATCATCTTTATTGATGAGATCGATGCTGTTGGACGTCATCGTGGTGCTGGTATGGGTGGTGGCAATGATGAACGCGAACAAACCCTCAATCAAATGTTGGTTGAGATGGATGGTTTTGAAAGCAATAGCGGTGTAATCGTTGTTGCTGCAACCAACCGTTCAGATGTTTTAGATAAAGCGTTATTGCGTCCAGGTCGCTTCGATCGTCAGGTTCATGTTGGCTTGCCTGATATCCGTGGTCGTGAGCAGATTTTACAAGTGCATATGCGCAAGGTTCCTATTGATCCTGATGTGAACGCTGCCGTGTTGGCTCGTGGCACCCCAGGATTTTCTGGTGCCGATTTAGCAAACTTAGTCAATGAAGCTGCATTGTTTGCTGCTCGTCGTAATAAGCGCTCAGTAGACATGAAAGACTTTGAAGACGCTAAAGACAAGATCTATATGGGTCCAGAGCGCAAGTCTGCTGTAATGCGTGAAGAAGAGCGTCGTAACACTGCGTATCACGAATCTGGTCACGCTGTTGTTGCTAAAGTGCTTCCTAAGGCTGATCCAGTACATAAGGTAACTATCATGCCGCGTGGCATGGCTTTAGGCGTAACTTGGCAGTTACCAGAGTTTGATCGCGTGAACTTATATAAAGATCGCATGATGGAAGAGCTGGCAATTTTGTTTGGTGGCCGTGCTGCAGAAGAGGTTTTCTTGCACTCTATGAGTACTGGTGCATCTAATGATTTTGAGCGTGCTACTAAAATGGCCCGTGATATGGTGACTCGCTACGGTATGAGTGATAGCTTGGGCACGATGGTTTATGTTGATACTGAGTCAGAAAGTATTTTTGGCCGTAACAGTACTAAAACCGTTTCTGAGTTAACTCAGCAAAAAGTAGACGCAGAAATTCGTGCGCTGGTGGATAGTCAATACGCTTTGGCTCGATCAATCCTTGAGCAAAATCGCGATAAGGTTGAGGCTATGGTTGCTGCTTTGCTTGAATGGGAAACCATTGATGCAGAACAGATTACTGACATCATGGAAGGTCGCCCACCAAGAGCGCCTAAACCACCGCCGGCAACCCAGTTTGGTAATTCTGCCGGTACGCCTGGTCCAGCAACTGGTAGCGCTCCTGCGACTGCATAATTGCGGTAGATGGCTTCGCTTTGATACCTAATCAAAGTTATACGGATATGCCCACAACTTGGCGTTGTGGGCGTTTTCTTTTTGACTTGGCTAAACGCAAACGCCCAATCGTGATGGGCATTCTGAATGCAACACCAGACTCCTTTTCTGATGGTGGCATATTCAGAACTCCAAATGATGCCGTTGCTCATGCAGAGAGCATGATTGCCAATGGCGTAGACCTCATTGATATTGGCGGTGAATCAACCAGGCCTGGTGCAGAGCCAGTTGGCCAGCAGGAAGAGCTGGATAGGGTACTACCGGTAATAGAGGCACTTAAAGATTGTGGCATCCCGCTATCAATCGATACGTATAAATCCGAAACTATGCGTCAAGCGTTAAGTGCTGGAGTAGATTGCGTCAATGATATTTGGGCACTTAGACAAGAGGGTTCAATTGATGCCGTATTGGAAGGTAAGAATTGTGGCGTGGTACTCATGCATATGCAGCGAGACCCGATTACGATGCAATTTAATCCTGAGTATCAGGATGTGATTGCTGAAGTTAAGCAATTTCTAAAAGATCGTACTGAGCTATTGATTTCCAAAGGAATTGATGGCAATCGAATTGCTATAGATCCCGGCTTTGGATTTGGTAAATCTTTAGAACATAACCTCAAGATGCTAGCGAACTTTGCTGATTTTTCAAGTCTGGGTTTGCCGGTCTTAGCGGGAATCTCTCGTAAATCTATGCTGGGTAAGGTTACTGGTAAAGATACAAATGAGCGCGTAGCGGCCAGTATTGCTGCGGCAGTGATGGCAGCAGATCGAGGCGCAAAGATAGTGCGGGTGCATGATGTGATTGAGACTGTCGATGCCCTAAAGCTCTGGGAGGCTGTAAACACTTAGTGACACATCTAAGTTTTATAATGATATCTATGAAAAAACAATACTTTGGTACCGATGGCATTCGAGGTGAGGTGGGGAAGTTCCCGATCGTCCCTGAATTTATGACTCGCTTAGGCTATGCCGCTGGAAAAGTATTGGTTCGTGATGCCAAACCTGGCGAACGATGCAAGATTCTGATTGGAAAAGATACACGAGTCTCAGGTTATTTATTAGAGGCATCATTGGAGGCTGGATTTGCCGCGGCTGGTGTTGATGTCATGCTTTGTGGTCCGATTCCAACCCCAGGTGTTGCTTACCTTACCAAAGCCTTGCGCCTATCTGCTGGCTTGGTGATCTCTGCATCGCATAACCCTTATCAAGATAACGGTATTAAGTTTTTCTCCGCAAAGGGGGATAAATTATCCGATGACTTTGAGCTTGCCATTGAAGCAGAATTAGAAAAGCCGATGGGGTGCGTGAATTCGAGAGAGCTTGGAAAGGCTTTTCGATTGGATGATGCCGCTGGACGTTATATTGAATTTTGCAAATCAACCTTTCCAGGCGAGTTAAATCTAAAAGGATTAAAGCTGGTTGTTGATTGCGCCAATGGCGCCGCGTACCACACGGCCCCTCATGTTTTTCATGAGTTAGGCGCTGAGGTTGTTTCGATTGGCGTTAGCCCTGATGGCCGTAATATTAACGATGGTTGTGGTGCTACTGCACCGGCCGCCTTAATTGCCAAAGTCAAAGAAGAAAAAGCGGATCTGGGCATTGCTTTAGACGGTGATGCTGACCGCCTGCAAATGGTTGATGCATCTGGTCGCTTATTTAATGGTGATGAATTACTCTACGTCTTAGCTAAAGACCGCTTAGAAAGAGGGCAAAAGCTTGGTGGTGTAATTGGCACTTTAATGACAAATCTTGCAGTTGAAAATGCGATCAGAGAGCTTGGGATTGGGTTTGAGCGAGCCAATGTTGGTGATCGTTACGTGCTGGAGTTATTAAAACAAAATGGTTGGATTATCGGCGGAGAAGGTTCGGGCCATCTACTTTGTCTCGACCAACACTCTACGGGCGATGGAACGATAGCTGCACTGCAAGTTCTCGCGGCCATGAGCCAAAACAAAAAGAGTCTTGCTCAGCTATTGAATTCTGTCAAAGTTTTTCCTCAGGTTCTATTGAATGTGAAATTCAAACCCGGCTATGACTGGAGGTCTGATAAAACTCTAGCAACCCAGATAAGTAAAGTCGAGACAGATCTAGCAAATATTGGGCGTGTACTAATACGCGCTTCGGGCACCGAGCCTTTGTTGCGTGTTATGGTTGAAACTCAAGACGCTGATGTAGCAATGAATGCAGCTAAGAGCATTGCAGATTTAGTTCCAACCGCCTAAGTAGCTCTAAAAAGCAGCTCGCACACCAACCATTAAGCTCCTTCCTGGTTGCGGTGCATATAACCTTACCGCCATTGGTGAGGTAGCGTAGCGTATCTCTTCATTCAACAGATTCTTCAATATAAGATAGCCGGTCCAATTGACCTTACCAATACGTTCTGTATAGGATAGATTTGCGTTGACTAGGTTGTAGCTAGGGGTTGGTCCGATCTCCCAGTTTGCTAATTTATTTTGTTGATAACTGTAGATGTAGCTAGCACTAGTTAACCAGCCATTTCGCTGATAAGCCAATTCTGTTCCTAGGCGAGGTGCTGGCTGCAATGGGAGATAGCCTCCTGACGCAAAGGTTCCTTGCGAAACATCACCAAATAAACGCCCGCCAACCCCAGTTTCATTCCAGTTGTAAGTAAGCTCTGCCTCTGCACCTTGAATGGAGGCATTGGCTTGAGAAGCTTGAACAACTGAAAAATTTTGATTAGCCTGGCTATATGCACCTGTGTAGAAGCCATAAATGAAGTTGCTGAATTGGTTTTTATAAATGCTCGCCTTACTACGGATCAAACCCAGCGTCTTCTGAAAACTGAGCTCTAGATTATGAGAGGTTTCAATGCCGAGGTTTGAGTTTCCAATATCAAATGTCGCGGTTGAATCATGAGGACCATATGAGTAGAGCTCTTGGGCTGATGGCGCCCGTTGTGAAGCGGTGTAAGCAAGGCCTATGCCATAGCCCTTGGTAACTTCAACCAGGCCGCCAGCAGAATAGGACATTAAATTAAATTGGCGACTCTTTAGCGTAGGGGCCCCGTAGCTTGTTGGAACAAAGTCCTGGCTTGATGCGCTGGGGAACTGGGTCGCAGAGTTGGGGTTTTGGGTCGCATAGTTATATCGAGCGCCCAGACTTGTTTTTAATGGGCCATATTGACCTTCTTCAACCAAGAAAAGGGCGCTTGAATTCGATTTAGTTTGCGGAACAATCGCATAGCTATTGGTCGATAAATCCGTAGCATTTAGAGTGGAGCCAATAAGTTGCGCCCCTACAATTCCTTTTGAGCCCAGTAACTCTTTATGAGCCAACTCTAATCTTGCTTCATTGGCAGTGTTATTCCACTGGGTTGAAGCCACGCCATTATTGGTAAATTCGGTGTGCTGGTAATTTGTATTGGCTGCGCTTATTTTTACCGAACTGAAACCAGCAAATGGATCATTTGACTGATGGGCAATGTCATAACGATTTTGTGACTGCTGAATAAAGCCACCCTCAGCAGTTGGTATTCCATAGTTATGATTCATGCGCTCTAACGAGATGCCCGTATATCCATCTGAACGTACATAGCTTGCACCTAATCCCAAGCTATTTTGATTGCTAAAAGAGAAGGGCAGTTTGCCGCTGTAGGGAACGTTCACCGGCTCACCGGGATTGATAGCCCAGTTTGCATTTGGTCCACCTTGTTCGGCAAAGCCTGGAATGCGATAGTTATTTGAATTGCTAATTGCCGTATCAAAATGCAGTGCTAGTGGACCCGCAGGTGCATCAAGCTCGATATTGGCAGTCTTGCCCTGATTAACTGTCTCGTAACTTGTATTGACTGCGCCGGATACCGTATCAGGCATTGTTGTCACAATGCGATCATTCACAACGTTTACTAAGCCACCGCTGGATCCAGAGCCATATAGGAGGGCAGAGGCGCCACGCAAAATCTCGATCTGATGGGTATTTTGCATTGGGCTAGCAACTGCGTGATCGGCAGAAATGCTTGATACATCCCCGGCAGATAATCCATTTTGCAGAATCTGAACGCGTGAACCTTCTAGGCCTCGAATAACAGGTCTTGAGGAACCTGCGCCATAACCTGTTGCAGAAACACCTAATTCATTTGCAAGAGTGGCGCCAAGCGTTCCGGAAAGTTTGTTTTGCAGTTCATCCCCGGCTAATACTTTATTAGGTGCTAAAAGGCCTTGACCCTCACGGATGCCAGTGACATCTAGCTGAGGCAGTGATTCCGTATTGCTTTGTGACCATGCATGATTGATTGGCAGCAATATAGCTAATGCCAATAAAAAATGACGTGTAAAAAGTTTGCCGCAGAAATTCATATTCATCCAAATAGGCCAAGGTATGGCGATTAATTAAAACGAGAGTGCGCAAGCAGCGCAATTGTTTTAGAGGATGAAAGTGGGAGGAGCGCGAGACTGGTAAGAGGTGACCTCTAATTTAGGTGTAAATGAATTAACAAATACGTTTAGGGTCAGAGAGCCTGAAAACGAAGAGGTAAGGTTGGCAGCGCTATTTGGTATAAACCCAGCCAATGATAGAGCGTCAAATAAGTGACAGACGTCAGAGCTATGGCTAAAACTTTTATCTATATGACTTGCCGCCTTGCTCTCTAGTGTTTGGCTTTGGGAGGCACCATGTGAAATGCTATGGGATAGGCCAATCCAATGGGTGCCAAGTAAGCAAACAACAAGCAATGCCACAGTAAATGCGGCATGTATATGCTTTGTTAATTTGCTTGAAAAATAGGCAACCATGGGACAAATCTTACAGGATTTGCCTCCAATGGCGCTATCGGTGTAGAATATCGATTCCGTCGGAGTGTAGCGCAGCCTGGTAGCGCACCTGCTTTGGGAGCAGGGGGTCCAAGGTTCGAATCCTTGTACTCCGACCACTTTCTCTTAGTTTTACGTATTTCAGTCCCAGTACACACTGCCTATAGCTCAGCTGGATAGAGCAACGCCCTTCTAAGGCGTAGGTCGCACGTTCGAATCGTGCTGGGCAGGCCAACCCCCCCACCCCAGTGTGCCCCAGCAGAAGGCATTGCATTGATTCCTACCGCACGTTCTAACTTAGAATGCAGCTATGAAAATCTACTTAGCAAGACTTCATTTAATTCTCGCCTATGCATCTTTATTAACTGCCTGTTCTGTTGCAAAGCTAGAAGCCCGTCTTGAAGCTAATCCGCAATGCAAAGATGTTGTGAACCCAAAAACAGGTGTACTGATGCCATGTCCTGGCTCTGATAAAGCGTTTTATAGGGATGCTGGCTTGGCTCCAGTAAAGGCATCAACCGCAGCTAATAGCCCAACTTCATTGACCCCGCCAGGTTCATCATCCTCAGCCCAAGGCTCATCGAGCGTTTCAACTACTTCAGCAGCAAGTTCGGCAAAAACTGTATCAACACCAGTAAATTGCAAGCCGCAGATACACAAAAAAACGGGTGGAACATTGCCTTGTCCTGCACCGGATTAGCTAGTTATCGTTATGATGCTCTTAACGTAATTACTACCCTTTAGTAATTCAACCAAACCCTTGGAATAGCTATGAAAAAAATAAACGTATTGTTGGCTTCTTTTGCTACAGCAATCACTTTGGCGGCATGTAGCAATGCTCCTAAATTAGCTACTGAATCAATGCCTAGATCAGGTTTCTTGCCTGACTACAATCTTTTGGTGCCGATGGCAACAAATGACAAGGACACACGCGTTTGGAGATACCGAATTTCAGGTATAAATCCGGGTTCCTATACAGCAGTGATTCTTGACCCAATTTATCTAAACCAAAATGCCACTAAAGATGTCAGTCTTGATGTGATTAATAAAGCAAAGGCCGCGTTACAGGCGTCCATGGTTGAAGCAGTAAATGCCCGTGGAAATATTAGAATTGTTACTAAACCAGGACCAGGCGTTGCACGTATTTCAGTCGGCATCACTGGCGCTGAGAGCTCAACAGATAGTTTGCAGCCTTGGAATTTCACTCCAATTGGTTTGGCTATGAATGCAGCTGCTTATGCAGGTGGTGTAAATTCCAAAACCCCAGCACTTTTGGTTGAGAGCAAGATTACGGACAGCCAATCCAAACAATTGTTAGGCGAGGGTTTAATTACTGTTCAAGGCGAATCTTTTAGAACCAATGCTGGATCAGCAGACTCATTTGTTGCAATGGCTAAGAAAGTGGTTCGCTCTGCATTAGAGACGTCTGCAAATCCAACGCCAACAGGCAAATAAGAAGCCCTCATGAAATTACTTTCTAAGTTAATTATCTTTTCTGGCTTAAATTCACTGATGCTCGTACCGCTTGTCGCTCATGCAGATGATGCCTCACGTGATAAAGAAATTACTGAGCGTTTTGCTAAATGCGATATCAATCGTGATGGTAAATTAACGAAAGAAGAGGCCAATGGATGCATGCCTCGCATCTATAGCAACTTTAGTTATATTGATTCAGAAAATAAAGGCTATGTGACTGTCGCTGAAATTCAGGCGATGGCGAATCGTTAGTATTTAAATATCAAGGGCCTCTTAGGAGGCTCTTTCTTATTAGGCGCAAGATGTCTGTTTCTTTCCCTGGCTTTGAAGCCAAAAAATTTACCACTGACTCTGAAGATGGATCCATCGAGATCTCCTACCTGATCGGCGGTAATGGTCCTCCTTTACTTTTGCTCCATGGGTTTCCACAAACTAAAGCAATCTGGAGCATGGTGGCTCCGGAGTTAGCAAAACAATTTACGGTTGTTGCTGCGGATTTGCGAGGATATGGCGCCTCCTCAAAGCCGCATGGAAAAGCAGATCACTCTTCATATTCAAAAAGATCCATGGCAGCAGATCAGCATGCGTTGATGAAGAGTTTGGGGTTTGATCAATTCTTCTTGCTTGGTCACGATAGGGGCGGAAGAGTCTCTCATCGCTTAGCAATGGACTTTCCTGAAGGTGTGTTGCGTTTAATGGTCTTGGATATTTCACCAACCCTAAAGATGTATGACAACACCACAATGGAGTTCGCCAAGGGATATTTGCATTGGTTCTTCCTGATTCAGCCAGAGCCAGTTCCAGAAACAATGATTGGCGCCAACCCAGAGTATTGGTTAAAAAATCATATGGGTAGACATGCTGGCACCGGAATATTTACTCCAGAACGGTGGGCGGAATATTTAGCTGGTGCTAGCAATTCTGAAAGCATGCATGCAATGTGTGAAGACTATCGTGCTGCGGCCACTATTGATCTTATGCACGATCGCGCGGATCGTGTTGCCGGTAAGCGGCTGAAAATGCCCATAAAGGTCCTATGGGGAGAGCATGGCCTAGTAAATAAGTGCTTTAAACCAATTGAGGACTGGAAAGAGGTCGCCCTTGATGTCTCAGGAATGGCCGTTCCTAGTGGGCACTATATTCCCGAAGAGGTCCCTGAACTACTGCTGGCAGAGGCCAAGAAATTCTTTGGCTAAAAGCAAAGAGGCGGCTTAGAAAAAAACCCTAAATAAATCAATTATTTAGGGTTTTAACTATCACTCTGGGTGAAAATTATTGCTAGCCATGAAGCTGATAGTGCGCTCAAAGCCAAGAATGCGGATATAGCGCCAAGCAATGTCACGATATTTGCTATCTAAGTAGCCAATCGCGACCTCAGGCGTCCTTTTGGACAAGTCGATCTCTTGAATTGCACGGGCCCAACGTTTGAGTCTTGTTGACATATTTGTCACCTCCATGACCATACAACGCCTGTAAATGGGGTCGAGATGACACAAATTACAAAATATTTATTAAAAAACCCTTAATTTTTTTAAATCGAGACGACTTTGTGGGGATTAAGGATATTTTGGGGGTCTAAGGCCCTTTTTAAGGTCATCATGAGCTCGTGGGCTACTTCGCCCTTATGAGCCCTTAGGTTGTCCAATTTGAGCTGTCCTACCCCATGTTCAGCCGAAATTGAGCCATTACAACGCTCAACCTGGGCATAAACAAGCTCATGTATCGGCTTTTCATTGGCCTCATTAAATGATTTGGGGTCAGCATCTAAGGGTGGGGCAATGTTGTAGTGCAGGTTTCCGTCCCCCAAATGTCCAAAATTGATGATTCTGACGCCTGGATAGTTAGCCCTCATCAAAGCATCCGTTTCTTGGATAAAGCTATCCAGGGATGAAAGGGGGATGGTGATGTCGTGTTTTAAGTTTGCACCTTCCTCGGCTTGGGCCAAAGTGATGTGCTCACGCATATGCCAAAACGCATTTGCTTGACTTAAATTGCTAGCAATTACCGCATCACCAATCAACTTGGATTCAAAAGCTTCTTCCAAAATAGTTTCCAGGAGTTGTCTTACGTGGTCTTCGCTCTCATGATCTGACAACTCAATGAGTACGGTAAATGGAGGTTTTCCTTGCAATGGATTTGCCATTTGAGGGAAGTGTTTTTCATTTAAATCCAAAGATTCTTGCGTCATCATTTCAAAACCAGTCAATAAAGACGTTGCCCGTTTTTGAAACAGATTGAGAAGTGCAATGGAGTCTGCAACTGTTGCGCAGGCAACCAAAGTAGTCCATTGAGAAATGGGAAGTGGATACAACTTCATTACTGCCAAGGTGATGATGCCTAAAGTCCCCTCGGATCCTACAAACAAATCTCTCAAATCGTAGCCCGTATTATCCTTGCGCAATCCTTTAATACCATTCCAAATCTCGCCTTTGGCTGTAACTACTTCTAGGCCCAAACAGAGATCGCGCGCATTACCGTAGCGCAGTACATTCGTGCCGCCTGCATTAGTAGCTAAGTTGCCACCAATCATGCAGCTACCTTCAGCACCTAGACTTAGCGGAAATAGAAATCCTTGTTCCGCCGCTTTTTCTTGAACGGTCTGCAAGATGCAGCCAGCCTCAAGCGTAATAGTTTGATTGGCAATATCAATCTCTCGGACCTGATTCATGCGCTTGAGATTGAGAATGATTTGCTTGCCGCTGGTATCAGGAGTAGCTCCCCCGCAGAAGCCAGTATGACCACCTTGGGGAACTAACGCCACCCGATGCTGAGAGCACAACTTCACAATATCAGCAACTTCAGCACTGGTAGCAGGCAGAAGCACTGCAAGTGCTTTTCCGGTGTACCGTTTTCGCCAATCGGTCAAGAAGGGTGCTTTATCCTCATCTGCGGTAAGAATATATTTTTTCTCTAACACTGCAGACAGGTTATTAATGAAGTTCTGCATACTTACTTTACTGACATCTTCTTAAGGGCCTTAGCTTCCTTCTTGATCGGTTTCAAATACATTAACAGGCAAACAAAACCTACCGTAGAAAGAATCGTCTCAAAAACTGCAAGCCAAAAGTTAGTGCCTGTTTCCAAAATGCGTACGAGGCCTTCGGTGACATAAAGCAATATCAGCATGGATGCCCACTGCATGGTGTAAACCTTGCCTTTCCATATCCCAGGTATAGCAAACAAGAGAGGAAGACCCTTCAAGATTAACCATGAGCCACCAGGCCGAAGGGGTGAGATAAACCATTCCCAAGAGACGCAAAGAATAAATAGATCGATGAAGGCTGCGGTAGCAATTAGTTGGTAAGGATTTTTTTCTAGGAACTTTTTCATCATGATGAATATGAGACAGCCTATCCTTTGCTTTGATGAAGTTTTAATGCAGTTTCGGCTAAGCGTTTACCTTGCGCTTTTGCGAGACGCTGCTCCTCAGGGCTGATTGGTGCCCGCCCATCGGCATGTGCAAGGTGAGTAACGCCATAGGGGCTGCCTCCAGTATTGGAAGACATGAGATCAGGCTCGCTATAAGGAATGCCCATAAGCATCATGCCATGATGAAGTAGGGGAATCATCATGGTTATGAGTGTGCTTTCTTGCCCACCATGCATGCTACCGGTACTAGTAAAAACACAGGCTGGCTTTCCAATCAAGGCGCCATTGAGCCATTCAGAAGAACTTCCATCCCAGAAATATTTCATTGGGGCTGCCATATTGCCAAAGCGGGTCGGTGATCCTAAAGCCAGCCCAATACATTCTTGTAAATCAGAATACTCGGCATAAGGCGCACCATCTTGGGGTACCGTCGATTCCGTGGCCTCACATACGGCCGAAATTGCGGGTACCGTTCTCAGGCGTGCATTTACCCCCGGAACACTCTCAATCCCTTCGGCAATAAGGCGCGCGAGATCCTTGGTCGCACCATAACGGGAGTAGTACAAAACTAAAATATCTTGTTGGCTCATATTCATCTCTTATGATACGGCGATGCGCCTTATTCGCAACCCCCAATTATGGCTCTCTCTGGCTAAAGAGATCTGGGAGCGCAATCGCGGCCAAAATTTGAAGCAAATCGCTGCTAGCTTAGCCTTTACAACCACTTTATCCATGGTTCCAATGGTGACTATAGCCACTATCCTAATTGGCTATCTTCCCAGCGTCATTCAAATTAAGAATGCTTTTAAATCTTGGTTGCTTGAGACCTATATGCCTGGTGGTATCAATCAGCAGGTATTTATCTATCTAGATCAATTTTCATCCCAAGCCAGAGGACTAACCTTTGCAGGCTTGGCGGGTTTGATCATTACGACGATCATGACGTTGGCAGTAATTGAGGGCGCCTTTAATCAAATCTTTAAAGTCACCTTAAGCAGACCGCTGTATAAAAAAATTGTCATATATAGTGCCGCAACAATCTTGGGGCCCATATTGCTAGGTATCGGGATTTACTTAAGCGGTGTTTTATTCAGTGCATCAGAAGGGTGGATTAGTGCGGTTTCAATTGGATTCAAATTAGTTGCAACAATTGCCCCGATTTGCCTTGCAATTTTGGTGTATGCCGTGGTCTACAAAATCCTCCCATACGCGAAGATATTGTGGCGTGATGCATTCACTGGAGCATTGGTGGCAGCGCTTGCCTTTGAATTAATGAAATTTGGGTTTGCTATTTTCTTGAGTAATACGGCCTTTTATAAAACCGTATATGGAGCATTTGCCATCTTTCCTTTGGGCCTTACCTGGATCTATTTAACCTGGTGGATTACCTTGACTGGGGCGGTCTTGGTAGCCAATTTACCCGATATCCGAAGTGGCTTCATTAGGGTTATTCGTTACTAAATCTTGGGTTTAAGCCCTTGATTCAAAGAGTTCTTAAGTCTATATTGGGGTTATAAATGCATCGTTTTACGGAGACCAAATGAAAGTTCGTGACATATTACGCGTCAAAGGAAGCACCCTTTTTACAGTGGCTCCTGATACTGCACTTCAAACAGCGGTGCTAGTAATGAGTGAGCACGATATTGGTTCTTTGGTTGTGATGGAATACGACAAGCTGGTTGGTATTCTGACTTTCCGCGAAGTTATTGCTGCCTTAGCTAAACATCATGGCAAGCTTGAAGGCCTTCAAGTGAGCTCTGTAATGAATCAAAAGCCCTTGACATGCAATATGGAAACTGAGATCGACGAAGTCCGTCGCATGATGTTGGTAGACCACGCCCGTTATTTACCGGTAGTGGACCAAAAAATGCTGATGGGGGTTATTTCCTTCTATGACGTAGCAAAATCCGTAGTTGAAGCCCAGGACTTTGAAAACACGATGCTTAAGGCCTATATTCGTGATTGGCCGGAAGATACTGAAAAAGCACCTTCTTAGTATCTCCTAGCCTCATTTTCTGACCAATGACATAATGTTGGTATGTCAGGAAATACTTTAGGCCTCCTTTTTACTGTTACCACCTTTGGTGAATCCCACGGTCCCGCAATAGGGGCTGTTGTCGATGGCTGCCCACCGGGCATGGAGCTGTCTGAGGCGGATATCCAGCTTGACTTAGATCGCCGCAAACCTGGTACATCACGTCATGTTACCCAGCGTAAAGAAGAAGACAAGGTTGAGATCCTCTCCGGGGTGTTTGAAGGTAAAACTACCGGTACACCTATTGCCTTATTAATTCGCAATACCGATCAGCGTAGCCAAGACTATGGCGACATACTGCAGACCTTCCGACCTGGTCATGCTGACTATGCATACCAAAATAAATATGGCATTCGCGATCCGCGCGGTGGTGGAAGATCGTCTGCACGTTTAACTGCTCCCGTTGTAGCTGCAGCAGCGATTGCAAAAAAATGGTTACATGAAAAATATGGCACTGAATTTTATGGCTACATGAGTCAATTGGGCGATCTTGAAATTCCATTTCAGGATGCTGCTCAAATTGAAAATAATCCATTCTTTGCCGCAAATGCCGAGATCATTCCGCAATTAGAAAGCTATATGGACGAATTGCGCAAAGCAGGGGACTCTTGCGGTGCGCGCATCGAAGTTAGAGCTCGCAATGTTCCTACTGGCTTGGGAGAGCCTTTATTTGATAAGTTAGATGCCGATATTGCACATGCCATGATGGGTATTAATGCTGTCAAGGGCGTTGAAATTGGCGCTGGCTTTAAATCCGTAGCTCAACGTGGTAGCGAGCATGGTGATGAGCTCCATCCCGACGGTTTTGCAAGTAATAACTCTGGCGGTACTCTGGGCGGCATTAGCAGCGGCCAAGACTTACGTGTTTCGATTGCCATCAAACCAACCTCGAGCATTATGAGCCCCAAGCAGTCTATTGATTTGAATGGCAAGCCGATTACTGTTCAAACTAAAGGTCGGCACGACCCTTGTGTTGGCATTCGGGCCACTCCGATTGCAGAAGCAATGTTGGCATTGGTTTTAATGGATCATGCCTTGCGTCACCGTGCTCAATGCGCTGATGTTTCAGGGGCTTCATCCATTCCGGCTTTACAACCAGGCGCATATCGCGATTAATTGGTTTATTAGATGACGCCTTCGCTTCGCTGGGCCTTCGGGTCCTTTTTCTTTTTATATTTCGCTTATGTTGGATTGGTGTCTCCGTATGCCAGTCTCTTTTTTTTAGAGCGCGGATTTAGCGTTATAGAAATCGCTGCATTAATGTCCATGCTACAGATTACCCGCATTGTTGGTCCGTTCTCTTGGGGCTGGTTATCAGACTATCTTTCTAATCGCATTAGCATCATTCGATTCTGCGCCTGCCTCGCCGCAATTGTTTTCTTATGTATCTATTTTTTACATAGTTACATTGGATTTTTTATTTGGATGTTTGTTTTACACACCATCCTTAGCAGCCTGATGCCACTTGGCGAATCCGCCACTATTCATGCTTTATATAAAGACAATTCCTTTGATAAGCGCTATGGTCGTTTGCGCCTATGGGGCTCTATTGGCTTTATTGCCATGGTATTGGCAGCGGGGGAGTTATTCCAACGCAGGACTATTGAGTTATATCCAATCGTGGGAACAATCGTTTTACTTGGCTTGGCCTTAATTACCTTTTGCTTGCATGAACCGAGGATGGAGCGGCGCAAAATGGTGAAGGGCGAACTGATGGTGGTGCTCTTTAACCCTGATGTTAGGTGGTTCCTGGTATCAGGCTTCTTCATGATTTTTGCACACGCCTCTTTGTATGTTTTTTATTCTCTCTATCTTGCCGACCTGGGATACGATAAATTTCAGATCGGTCTATTTTGGGCTTTGGGAGTATTTGCTGAAGTGGTTTTCTTCTATTTTCAGAGCAAAATCTTGAGCAGGGTTGATGCCGAGGTAATTCTGCAAGCTGCATTTGGTGTTGGTGTTATTCGATTTATTTTGATCGCCTTTTTGCCATTCACATCTGTACTGATAGTGGCGCAATTAATGCATGCCGGTACTTTTGCCGCGCATCATAGTGCCGCCACCAAACTATTGCAACGTTGGTTTACAGGTCCCGTACAAGCTAGGGGGCAGGCTCTCATGGCCACGATCTCTTATGGTCTTGGAGGAACGCTTGGTGGACTATGTGCTGGCTGGATATGGGAAGCTTCTCAGCCTAGAGATGTTTTTGTGATGTCCGCATTTGCATGTGGACTGGCGGGCATGGCAATCCAGAAACTCAGACCGCGACGCTATCCCGCCAGATAAAACGAATAATGTGTTTTATTGAATCTTTGCCTTAGCGCGGAGTTTTTGCATCATCTCTGAAAACTTTGCCTTTTGCCAATTCTTATCAGCAACGATCATTTGCTTTAATTGATCCTTCAACTCTTCCATGCTCGGGGCTTTAACGTCCCGAGAATCAATCACCTTAATAATGTGCCAGCCAAATTGTGACTTCACTGGCTTATCAGTGATTTGACCATTCTTCAGTTGAACCATGGCTTTGGAGAACTCTGGAACCAAGGCTTTATCGCTAACCCAGCCAAGATCGCCGCCATTTTTAGCTGAACCAGGATCTAATGATTTAGCTTTAGCAATTTCTTCAAAGTTTGCGCCAGCTTTTAATTGAGCAGTAATGGCTTTAGCATCAGATTCTTTCTCAACCAAGATGTGCTCGACGTGATATTCCTTGCCGGTATATTGCGCTTTTACAGAATCATAAGCAGCCTTGAGATCCGCTTCAGCAACACCTTCTTTTTCTACGTAGTCTTCAAATACGGCACCAATCAAAACACCCATACGCGCTTGCTCTAATTGTTCGCGAACCATTTCTTTTTGAATCACACCACGCTTGTCAGCTTCTTGCAAAACCAATTCACGTGTAACTAGCATTTCGCGGGCTTGATCACGTACCTGTGGGTTATCAGGTTGTCCAGAACGTTGTACCAACTTATCTAACTGGGCTTTTGGAATGGACTTGCCGTTAACGATGACAGCGTTTTGAGCCATCACATTTGCTGAGAGAAGTGCAGCACCGAGAAGGCTGAAGGAGAAAATTTGACGTGTATTAAGCATGGTAATTAGGTTGTTAAATAATAGGGTAGGGTTATTTTAAGGGTAGCCTTAGCCTGCCACTTCATCTGGGGCTAGAGCGACAATAGTAAGAGCATGAATCTCCTTGGGTATATGGCGGTTTAAGGCTCCATATACAGCCCTATGGCGGGCTACTAGGTTTAAACCCTTAAACTCCGGTGCAACTATCTCTAGACGAAAATGCCCGCCGCCAGAAGCTGCACCAGCATGACCGGCATGTAGATGGCTTTCATCATCAATCTTTAAGGACTGGACTTCAAATGCTTTACGAAGATCTACATCAAATGCGAGCATTCTCTGTTGATTGATATTCATTCGCTTGGATGCTCCATGTGCTTTGAAAGCCAAATTCCCTGAGCAATGACAAACACCAGCAGCAATCCTGTACTACCAAATAATTTGAAGTTAACCCAGGTTTCCTCAGAGTATTCAAAAGCGATATAAAGATTAAGTGCGCCCATGAAGAAAAAGAAAAGAGCCCATGCCATGTTCAAACTATGCCAAACCGAGTGAGCATTTTTGGCTTTGAGGGTTACCTGCTTGCCCATCAATACTTGAATCCAGTTTTTTTGAAAAAACTGGGCACTAATAAATAGGGCGCCTGAAAAGAGCCAATATAGTGCAGTAGGTTTTAGTTGGATGAATGTTTTGTCGTGCAAAAAGATGGTGAGACTGCCAAACACTAGAATCATTACTAAACTGATCCATTGCATGGCGTCTATTTTCCGGTGGCGGTAATACACCCACAGAATTTGTCCAATAGTGGCAACCATCGCAACAATAGTCGCGGTGTAAATATCACCAAATTTAAAGGCAATAAAGAAGAGGATGATTGGGAATAGGTCGAATAAAAATTTCATAAAGGGATTATCCAGCTAATTGCTTATTCCTCAGTTTTTGCAGGGATGGCATTGATGCCGGGCTCAAAACTCAGTGACGCAGAGTTAATGCAGTACCGCAATCCAGTTGGCATGGGACCATCTTCAAATACATGCCCCAAATGGGCGTCGCAATGAGCGCAGCGCACCTCCGTTCGAATCATTCCGTGAGAGCTATCTCTAATTTCCGTGATGGATGATTCAACTTCAGGCGCGTTATAGCTTGGCCACCCGCATCCAGCGTCAAACTTCGTCTCGGATAAAAAGAGGGGCGTGTCACAGCAAATGCATTTGTAGCGCCCCTTATCCCAATGATCCCAATATTTGCCGGTAAAAGGACGCTCAGTAGCAGCTTCACGAGTAACACGATATTCAATATCGCTTAAAGATTGCTTGTATTCTTGATCTGTTTTTTTCATGTTTATTATGAGAAATTAGTTTACTAGCTAGAAACTTATGATGAACAGCTTACCTCAACAGTATCTAGATTAGGTGGCGGTGCTAATGCATAAGATTCGTAGTTAGGCTGTTCATCAAAAGGCCTACTTAAGATATTTAGCAATTTAGAGACCTCTGAAAAGTCTTTTTTCTGGGCTTGCTCAATGGCTTGCTGCGCCAGATGATTGCGCAGTACATATTTTGGATTTACTTGATTCATTGCTTTTTGACGATCCATATCATTACTGGACTCACTCAGTAAGCGAGCAAGATAATCGTCAAACCAATGATCGATCAACTCTCGATCAACAAAATCATTTCGCAAGGCTATTTGCGCAATCGGTGAATTAGCCTTGATTGCGCCAAGATTACGAAAGAAGCATGTGAAATCAACTCTCGAATCATGCATTGCCTGCAATAAGCGCTCAATCAATGCAATATCCCCATCTTGTGAAGTTATGAAACCTAATTTCTTACGAAATAACGCTTGCCAAGTTTGTGCATAAACCACTGGGAAATCTTCAAGGGCTGTACGCAATCTCTCTTGCGCCTCTTTTTCGCCGTGCTGCAGTTCTAACAGTGGCATCATCGCGCTGGCTAAGCAGGCCATATTCCAATGCATGATTTGAGGTTGGCGATGATACGCATAGCGACCACCTTGATCGCTATGGTTGCAGATATGATCAATCTGAAATTGATCTAGAAATCCAAAGGGCCCATAGTCTATCGTAAGGCCGAGTACGCTGATATTGTCGCTATTCAAAACACCATGACAAAAGCCAACTGCCTGCCACTGCGCCACTAACTTTGCGTTGCGCGTGCAGATAGACTTAAATAACTCCAAATATGGGGATTCAGACTGAAGGGCGTCTGGGTAATGATTGCTAATGAGAAAATCAGCTAGCTCTTTTAATCTTGCATGATTTTGAGTTGCTGAATAATGTTCGAAGTGTCCAACACGAATAAAGCTGGGCGCCAGCCGAGCGCATATGGCTGCAGTCTCCATAGCCTCTCTTCGTACTGGTAAGTCTGAACCAACAATCGATAACGCCCGTGTTGTGGGAATGCCTAAAGCATGCATTGCTTCACTGCATAGGAATTCTCGAATAGAGGAGCGGAGTACGGCACGTCCATCACCCATACGTGAAAAACGAGTCTTGCCGGCACCCTTAAGTTGCAATTCTTGGTCGCCAATATCTCCAAGCAAGATTGCGCGACCATCACCGAGCTGTCCTGCCCAAACACCAAATTGATGACCGCTATAGACTGTTGAAATCGGATTAGGGAACTGGTAGCTACTTGTATTAAGCTGATTTCCCGACAAAACCTCCAGCCAATCTTTATCTACCGGGAGATTCTTGTCATCAAGGGGAATGCCTGCTAATTTTGCGGATAGGGGCGAAAAAGCAACCCAATAGGGATTTGGTATGGGTGAAGGTAATGTTGCTTGGCAAACATCATCGCCGCTTAAAGTAAAGGCCATGGTGACTATTCTAGGAGGATTTCCCAAAATACGTACATGACTCTAAAATTAACCTATGAACAAACAAGTCCAAATTAATCCGCAGACCCAGCTTGCCAATTTAGGCGAAGAATTAAATGTTCCCTTTTTGAAGCTTTTAGGGGTTCGCTGCTTAAGCGCTGAAATGGGAAAGGGCGAGATTTTGCTCGCTCTCAAGCCCGAACATAACAATACTTGGGAAGTGGCTCATGGCGGCGTCTTATTGACGCTCATGGATGTGGCTATGGCAGTGGCTGCTCGTTCCGGCGATCCCGGTGATCGCAGTGTTGTCACCATAGAAATGAAAAATAATTTCATGCAGGCTGCTACTGGTGTTCTCAGAGTTAAAGCGGATACGGTTCGCAGAACTGCAACTATGGCTTTTTGTGAAGCCAAGCTATATAACGATCAAGGTGAGGTCTGTTGCATGGCTACTGGCACTTTCAAATACCTCAAGCGCTTGGCTGCTCGTAATGCCGATGGTGAGATTGTTGTGAACAACGATGGTCGTTCTAAATAGAGCTAAACCGATAAATTAGAGTCTGAAGCAGAGCTAAGTGCGCCAGTAACAACATCATGGCCTACGGTTCCGGATGCATCAAAGCGTCGCTCCACTAACTCAAACTGGCCATCTTTACGTACTCTAAGAACGGTACTAGAGCGTGTTCCATAGGAAGACGTTTTGATGAAAGCAGGGGAGAGCGCTTTTTCCCACTCCTTACTTACACCAGTATTTGGAAGCTCATGATCGCTAGCATGATGGGTATCAGCCAATAGCTTTAAATATTGGTCGGCATTCTTGAGTTGACCCTGATCCATTGCTAATGCTTGGGCAAATGCTGCCACCCGATGATTTACCTTAGGCCATGGGGTGTCGAGCATGGCATTAGAAAGCCCATACACGCCTGGCTCTAGAGCCTGCTGCGGAAAAACTTTGCGCGGTCGAATACTTTGACCCATCATCATTCGATTACTCACCCAATGCATTTCTGCGTTCTCAGGATTGCTTAGATCAGCCATTAAGAGGTTAAAGCCGTTATATTGCTGAAAGCGTTTTGCGTTGTCTTGAATAAATTCTGTTGGGCGATCTTTACCTGTGAGATACATTAGAGAAAGTTCGCCGCGCGTTCTTGAGTCCGGATTTTTTTCGCTTGGCGCACGCACATTGGTTAAGGCAGCAAATTTTCCAGTCTTTGTGAATCCAAGCCATGTACCTGGACTTCCCAATACATCGGCTCGATCTCTACCCGCCAAGACATGTGGGTGCTCTTGCCACCATGTAACGCCGTCAGTGTCGCGTTCGTAAAATTCATCACGGTTCGCCGCCACTACTAGCGAGTAGTCTGGATGAGAATTCCAAGCGAACAGAATAAGGCACATAAAAGCGATTAAATTTCAATCAAAGGGTAGGGTAACAAATCTATTTTTAACACAGGTCCATCAGCGCTACCAAGATGAATATTGCCACTTTCTAGGGCCTCCAGCTTGCACTCAATTTGGAGATCAATCCGTTGCGAATCACTTTGACTGGGGGCGGATAAAACTACCATTCCAGCCGGTTGAGTCGGATCATTTGAATGAAAAAGCTCTGTACCAGGCAAAGCCTGACCTTCGTTAAAGGCAGCGCCGCTTAAGTGAGCAAGTTGTAAGCGTCTTTTAATAACCCCGCGGTATTGGCTGCGCGCGACGATTTCCTGACCTGGGTAGCAACCCTTTTTAAAGTCGACGCCAGCAACGGATTCAAAGTTAATCATTTGCGGCACAAACTGCTCTTGCGTGGCCTGAACAATTCGTGGAATAGCGCTCAAGACCTCAAGCGCATTCCATGACTTAAGCGTTTCATTCGTGTTTTGTATATTGAGAGACTCTTGTTCAGGATGTGCTACTAACACCCTAGCAACGGATCTATCACCAACCAACACATCGGGCAAGCGCAAAGCAATGCAGTCATTCTCTATCTTAAGATCTGCAATTTGTTGGTCTGAGTTATATAAACCAGTAACAATCCATTCATTAGAAACATCGGTAACTTTTACTTTCGAACGCAGTACAAACATCGATAAACGTTTAGCTGTACTGGCAGCAATATCTTTGGAGATAAATAAAGCAAATCGATCTTCTGCATCCTCACTTGATAGAAATAAACCCACCCATGCGCTTGCTAGTAGTCTGCCCTTTGGGCTGCAATAGCCAATCAAGCGGGTAGATGAAAGCCCCTGAGCAAATTGCCCCGGCAATATACGCTTCAGGCCCAGGACAGAATTCGTTAACTGATTTTGCAAAAAGCTAGCAGCATCTGATCCCTCCACCAGGATTAAGCCCCACTGCGGCAAATTGCAGGGGATGGAGGAGGGGTTATTGACCCAGTTTTGCTGAATTTGCGAAGTATTTGTCATGACCCTTTTATCATAGCCTGATGAGCAGAAAAATTCAGAGCAGGTCACTATTTATCAAGAAAAAGTCTAAAGGTCGAGGGGTAAAGTATTGGCTAAGTCTTTTGGCAATCATTTTGGGCTTGCTTTATGGCGCCATCTTCTTGTTGCCTGTAGTTCCCAGCGTCTCCAATCTTGAGAATGCCCCCACCTATAAAGCAAAGATTAGCCCTCAATCAAGCTTATCCAGTATTGCCAACCAATTGCGTGACCAAGGTTTATCTATCAATCCTTTTGTGCTGCAAGTAGGGGCTAGAAGCTTATTTGTTAGCTCAAAACTAAAGCCGGGAACTTATTTACTTCCAAGCGGAGGAAGTTTAGGGAAGATTTTGCTGCAGATTGCACGCGGTGACCGCATTAGGGAAAGTATTGCAATTATTCCAGGAATGACTATTTGGCAACTGAGAAGCATTGTTGATTCACACCCAGCCCTGATTCATCAGACCAAGGGCATGACCAATAAAGAGTTATTGCAGAGTCTCAATTTAAGCTATCCCAGCGATGAAGGAATTTTTCTACCCGACACTTATATATTTGATCCCGATGAACCTGACTTAAATATTTATCGCAGAGCTGCACAAGGAATGCAAAGGCAGCTCACCCAGAGCTGGGATCAAAAGGAGGCCAATCTTCCCCTAAAGACACCTTATGAACTATTGATATTGGCCTCAATCATTGAAAAAGAGACCGGTCGATCAAGTGATCGAGATATGGTGTCAGCGGTATTTGTTAACCGCCTCAATAAGGATATGCTACTCCAAACTGATCCTGCTGTGATCTATGGAATAGGGCCTAAATTTGATGGGAATTTACGGAAAGCAGATTTGCGTAAAGACACCTCCTACAATACGTATTTACATAAAGGCCTGCCTCCAACCCCAATTGCAATGCCGAGTAAAGAGTCTATTTTGGCCGCATCCCATCCTTCCAAAAGCAATGCTTTATTCTTTGTAGCCAAAGGGGATGGTAGTAGCCACTTCTCTCAAAGCTTGAAGGAGCATGAGAGTGCAGTAGATCGATATCAACGCAAGATAGCACCTAAAAACAGCGCCAACTAAATTTTCTTGAATATGACATCAGCACAATCCGGTTTTTTTATTAACTTCGAAGGCATAGATGGAGCAGGCAAAAGTACGCATGTGGATGCCTTTCGAAATCTTATGCAAGAACGCTACCCAAATAAAGAAGTGGTCATGACGAGAGAGCCGGGTGGCACAGCTCTTGGCGAACAACTGCGTAATCTCCTCTTAGATGCACCGATGAATTTGGAAACAGAGGCGTTGTTAATGTTTGCTGCACGACGCGAACATATTGCCCAAGTAATTGAACCTGCTTTATCTGCAGGGAAGATTGTTATCTCCGATCGCTTTACAGATGCTAGCTTTGCCTATCAAGGCGGTGGTCGTGGCTTGAGTTTAGAAAAGTTAAATGATTTAGAGCGCTGGGTTCAGGGTCGCTCTGACGGCACACTCTTGCAACCAAACCTCACAATTTTGTTTGATTTGCCTGGTGAGATTGCAGAGGCCCGTCGTTCAAAGGTTCGCGCGCCAGATAAGTTTGAAAAAATGGATTTAGACTTTTTTGAAAGAGTGCGTCAAGAATATTTACGTCGAGCTAAAGCTGACCCAAAACGCTTTCATTTGGTGGATGCAACCAAAACTCCTGAGGCTATTTGGGATGGTTTGAGATTGATTCAGGTTGCACTTTAAGTGATGCAGATAATGCAGATAGCGCCATGGCTTAATCCTTTATGGGATAGCTTGGATTTTGCTAAATTTCCGAATGCTATTTTGTTGCATGGTCAGTCTGGTATTGGAAAGTTTGCATTCTCCATTGAGCTTGCTAAAGCGCTCCTTTGCGAGAGCTCAAGCACCCAAACTAAGCCCTGCAACGAATGTGAGGCCTGTCATTGGTTTGACACCGGAAATCATCCCGACTTTATCTCACTTGTACCAGAAACCCATCGCAAGTTATTGCCGCATGCGGATTATGAGGGTGATGATTCACCTAAAAGAGGCAAGGCCGCGCGTGATGATGAAAGTGAACCAAGCGAGAAAAAGGAAAAGAAAAATATCTCGATTGATGAAACTCGTCACGCAATAGAAAATCTTTCTATTGGTTCACATCGTGGCGGCAATCGGGTCATCTTAATTTATCCCCTAGAGATGCTGCGCTCAGACTCTGCAAATACCTTATTAAAATCACTAGAAGAGCCGCCAGCAAATACGATCTTTATTTTGCTGGCAGACAGGGTGGATCGAGTTTTGCCAACTATTCGATCGCGCTGTCGTTTGTTAACTGCACCTCGTCCAGATCGAACCCAAGGCTTAGCGTGGCTTAAAAGCCAGTTAAGTGGTGTGAGTGGCCTCAAGATTAGCGATATGGATGTAGAGACCGTCTACGATGAACAGGGCGGGGCACCATTTTCGGTTCTCGACTCTTTGATCGCCAGGCACAATAAAGACGACAAGGATGAGCTAACAATTTCAATTCAAGCCTCCCGTTATCTTCTGCAATCCATGGCGCAAGGCGTCAAAATCAATTGGCTCGATACGGCAGAGAAAACCCATAAAGCGCAATTCGCTCATTTGTTGGCCAGCATGCAGCGCTGGGTTTCTGATTTACAGTCGGTAGCCCAAGGAGGCGAACCGCGTTATTACCCAAAACACCTAGCTACTCTCCAAGGCTTGGCAAAAATGGCAAACCTACAAAAATTGCTTCAGTTCTGGAAGTCGCTGGTTCAGGCCCGTCGCCATGAAAACCATCCTTTAGCCAACCGAATTCAGCTGGAGGCATTGCTTTCTCAGTATCAGCAGATTTTTGGGTCTTAAAAATAGCTCAAGCAGTCTAAAATAACGAGTCATGTTCATAGACTCCCATTGCCATCTCGATTTCCCTGAATTCCAAGCTCGCCTGCCTGAAGTATTGGGGAATATGGAGTTGTCCAAAGTTAGTCACGCTTTGTGCGTATCAGTGGATTTGCCTGACTTTCCCAATGTATTGAAATTAGCGCAAGATCATGCAAATCTTTTTGCCTCTGTTGGAGTGCATCCGGACTATGAAGATACACCTGAGCCAACATTTGAATTCTTGGTCGAAACCGCGCTAAGGGAACCCAAAATCGTTGCAATTGGGGAAACGGGTCTTGATTACTTCCGATTGGGCGATCGCAGCTATGAGTCTATGGAATGGCAACGTGAGCGCTTTAGAACCCATATCAGAGCCTCTATTGCCTCAAAGAAACCCCTCATTATTCACACACGGTCGGCCTCCGATGACACCATCAGAATCCTCAAAGAGGAGGGCGCCCATCAAATAGGTGGTGTGATGCACTGCTTTACTGAGTCATATGAAGTGGCAAAGGCTGCCATGGAAATGGGATTTTTCATCTCTTTTTCAGGTATTGTTACCTTCAAGAGTGCTAAGGAGCTTCAGGAAACCTGCAAGCAAGTGCCCTTAGATCGCATGATGATTGAAACAGATTCGCCATATTTAGCGCCGATTCCCTATCGCGGCAAGACTAACGAGCCCGCTTGGGTATCAAAAGTTGGTGAATTTATTGCTAATCTCAGAGAAATACCAGTGGAGATCCTAGCAAAGCAAACTTCTAATAATTTTTATGAATGTTTTCATATAGATAGAAAGTATTCATGATAAAACGAATTAATAAAATTAGTAGTCTTATAGCTGTAGTTTTTGCCCTAAATAATATTGCTTTGGCTCAAACTGATGAGCAGATTACTGATTTTGCAAAAGCAGCAAAATTTAATGATGTGTCCACAGTCAAAAAGCTAGTTTCTGAAGGCGTTAATCCAAATACCTTGGACCCAAAGGGCGAGCTTATGCTTAATTTGGCCATTAAGGATAAGTCCAATGACGTCATTACATTCCTGTTGAGCAATAAGGCGACAGATGTAGATATTTCCAACAAATATGGTGAGACGCCGCTCATGATTGCTTCAATTGAGGGTAATTTGCCATTGGTCAAAGCTTTAGTTCAGAACAAAAAAGCTCAAATGGATCATATCGGCTGGACACCGTTGCATTACGCGAGCTCTAGAGGGCATCTAGAGGTTGCAGAATTTCTACTCGCAAACGGTGCAATCGTAGACTCAATGAGCCCCGGAAATACAACCCCATTAATGATGGCCGTTCAATCTGGAAATGAGCAGCTAATTAAGCTTCTATTGGATAAAGGGGCTGATTTACAGATACGAAATACCAACGGATTAACTGCTATTGATATCGCAGTCATTTATGACAAGCCTTGGATTGTTGAGGGCTTAAATTCACGCTGGTTAAAGGTTTATAAGAAACCATACGTATATCCAAAGAGTGTTGTACCGCCTAAATCATGATATGCCTTACTGCGTATAATCATTATTATGTCAAATAAGATATCTTTGTAATCCACTGGATAGGAACCTATGGCTTTGAACTTTATTCATGATGGCAAGCTACCTGTTGTTGAGTTCTTTCAAAACCTGGACTTACCTAGCTTTCATACCCTGTTTTCAGAGATCAATACCGACATGGGTAATAGCCAAATATGGATAGTTTTAATTCTTGCCTGTCTTATGCTTACTTTTCATGGCATGGCGGTTTTGATGATTGCAGGCACCTTTCATTGGATAGATCACAAGCTCGAAAATAAGCGTATCTATGGTGCAAATTTCCTGTCTTATTTCATAGCCATACTGTTGATTATCGGCAGCCACTTTATTGAGATCATTGCCTGGGCTTACATTTGCGTGGCCCTTAAGGTTTTTGCAACCAATCCACAGACCTTTTACTTTGCTGGCGAGATGTATACAACTGTTGGCTACGGAGATTACACGCTGTCAGAGCACTGGAGAATCTTGCCAATCATCATCTCTTTTTCGGGGATTTTTGCCGTATCCATGTCAGGCGCAGCGTTGTACTCAATGATGGGCGCCTTACTAAATCGACCAAGCCAAAACCCTAAATCAGGATCCGGCTTTTAGGATTAAGGCCTCGTTTCAGCTGGAACGGGGTTCTTTTGCTTAAAAACAAGCTCAAGCACCCTGCCATTAGACTCTAGGGACCTAATGCGGCCCGGCAGCCATTCAAGGTCCCTTGAAAGCCAAATATCCACCTGACGCTTATAGGGGTCGTTCTCGCGCTGCATTAGGGCGTAATGCCGGTTCACAGACTTTCCAAGGCTCGGAACATCTTCCGATGTAGCCTCACCATAACTTTTAAAGTTCCACATTTCTAGGGTGTTGTAGTCAACTACAGGGATCGCCCGTATGGAACCTGCTTCATCTATCTTGCTATCGCCGTTCAGCAAAGAAGCCAGCTGAAACAATAGACTGAATCGATCTTGAGTACCTGGTAACAAGGTAGGCGTGAATTCAGGCTTCTCAGAAAAAAACATCTGCCCTTCCCCTTTATCATTTCTATCAAAACGTGAATATCGTGGCGGTTTTGTTCCGCGTTGCGTCCAATAAATACTAGGAGCTATTCCATAGGCATCTACGGTACCGCGGGATTCAAAAACAAACGGTCCAACGATTGCATAAGGGATGTTGATGTATAGACGATAGTTATTACCTTCAACAATCCAATCTATTTCGCCAGTTTGATACTTCTGACCATCTACATAGGAGTCGTAGTAAATAACACCCGATTGAGGCAATTTAAAAGCTACGCCCGATTGGTTATGAGATCCACCCTGCTCTCCTTCGGTATTAGACTTCAGGTCATTACTGAGATTATTTGATGTTGTTTTCTTCGGCGTCCTTTTTGCTGCTTTCGCCATCTGAATTTTCTTAGGAGGCTCGGCCTTTAATTCGGTCCTAATAATTAAATCTTCGGCAATTGGTGGCGTCTCGGAAAAAGAGATAAAGGGCAATCCAAAAAATAAGGCAAGGTGGCCCACTACTGAAAGCAGTAAGGCGGCAAAAAGGATTCGAAGAGAATTGGTCTTGGGTGTTTGAAAAAAATTGCGCCACCCTATTTTGTGGTTCAGAGCAAGCTCTCTAAAAGGCGACTGTTTTTTGGTAAATTAGCCGCAAGAAAGTCCATCTGATCAGCCAAGATGTTACGACCCTTCAGAATCATATCCTCATAGAGGCTCGGCAAATATGGAGTAAAGAGCAATGTCATTCCAGCCTGCTCTGGTGTTCGATTGCCCTTACGCTGATTGCATGGTCTGCAAGAGATAACTAAATTCATCCAGCTATATTTGCCACCACGACTATTAGGGATGATGTGCTCAGCCTCGGCTTGGTTTTCATGAATAGCATCGCCACAATAAGCGCATAAGCCTCGATCCCGTTTAAAGAGTTTATGTTTAGTGATGACAGGTGCCACATCAAAGAGATTTATCTTTGCGCTACCCTTTACCGCAATAATCGAATGCAGCTCAATAAGGGATTGCTTACCAGTTGCGCGTGAAATGCCGCCACGCATTTGAAAAATCGGATCACCTAGAGTCCACAATACGCTCTTATCAGCATATTGCTTGGTGGCTTCTTCTGCATTAACCCAGCCCTGGGGAATTCCACCTGCGTCTAATTTCAAGATGCTCAGCACAAACCCTCCTCTCTAGACAGTGCAACTCAGCGGATGCCGTTTAGATCATCTTACAGAAGAAGTTAGTGCAATCAATCTGCTACTGGGAGATAAACCTCAAAACCTTGGGTAAGTGCTCTGGATATTCAGAAATCCCATGATCGCTGCCTTCAAGCACCAACTGTTCGGCACCACTGTAAAAATCAACCATTTCCTGCCAGTCCAAAAGCTCATCACCTTTTGCAGCCATCAAAAAATAGCGTGAGGGGTTGCTGATTCTTTCAACCTGAAGATCCCTCAGCTCATCAATATATTCTGGACGAAAATCATAGGGCTCATCTGTATCGTATGAGGTCAACATCCCAACATGTGCCGCAAGCTCCTTAGGTGCTCTTACTGCGGGATTGAGCGCTACGGCTTTGCAACCATATTTTTCGGCTAAATAATTTGCGTAGTAACCACCCAATGAAGATCCCATAACTATCAGACGCTCATGCTTTGATGAATTAATTTTCTCAATAACCATATCCATGCTTGCTTTTGGAGAGGCTACAAGCTGCGGGCAATACCATTCAATCGAATGCTCTGAAGTAGAAAGTTTCTTGATAGCATCACCAGTCAATACGGCCTTGCTTGAGCGTGGCGAAGAGCGAAAGCCATGTAGATATACCAATAAAGTTGAAGACATAGATCTGGCTTAGGCCTTTTGACCAATTTCAAAGTTAGCTAATTTTTCAAGTGCACGAACCATGGCAGAGTGATCCCAGGCTTTGCCCCCATGTGCTGAGCAGGAATTAAATAACTCCTGTGCTGTAGCAGTATTGGGCAATGAGACGCCAAGAGCTCTTGCGCTAGAAAGGGCGAGATTTAAATCCTTTTGGTGCAACTCAATTCTGAAGCCGGGATCAAAAGTTCGCTTCACCATTCTTTCACCATGCACTTCTAATATCTTAGAACTTGCAAATCCACCCATCAATGCCTGGCGCACTTTTGCTGGATCAGCTCCAGCTTTTGCCGCAAATAATAGCGCTTCAGCAACAGCTTCAATGTTTAAGGCAACAATAATTTGGTTGGCTACTTTAGCAGTCTGACCATCGCCATTTCCGCCCACGAGATTAATGTTTTTACCCATCAACTCAAATACAGGCTTCACTTTCTCAAAGACAGCATCTTCACCGCCAACCATGATAGATAGCGTTGCATTTTTTGCACCAAGCTCACCACCAGATACGGGCGCATCCAGATAGTCACAACCAAGCGCATTGATTTTCTTGGCAAACTCCTTGGTAGCTATGGGAGAGATTGAGCTCATATCGACTACGATCTTTCCTTTTGAAAGGCCTGAAGCAATACCTTTTTCCCCAAATAAGACTTTTTCCACATCCGGAGTGTCTGGAACCATCGTAAAGATGATGTCAGCCTTGCTTGCAACTTCTTGCGGAGATGTGCATTGGACGGCTGAGGATGATGCGAGAGCTTCTGGAAACTTGCTACGAGTGTTAATGAATACTTGATGTCCAGCATTCACTAGATGTCCTGCCATAGGTCCACCCATAATTCCAAGTCCAATAAATCCTATTTTTAATTGATTGCACATTTTGTCTCCATTTCGATTTTTATTTTTTAGTAATTAACTGCTTTTATTATTTGTTGAGGGCTTTAATCCAACCTAATCCGACTTCAGTATTTGATGCTGGCTTGTATTCACATCCAATCCAACCCCTATAGCCAATACTATCGATGAATTTAAATAGATGCGCGTAATTAATCTCTCCAGTGCCGGGCTCATTACGACCAGGATTATCAGCCAATTGGATGTGGGCAATTTTTGAAAGATTAGCCTCTAGAGTTTTACAGAGCTCGCCTTCCATACGTTGCGCATGATAGATGTCGTACTGAATGTACAAATTATCCGAACTAACCTCATTGAGAATTTCGACTGCCTGCTTAGTTGTGGATAAATAAAATCTAGGTATATCAAAAGTATTGATTGGCTCAATGAGCAGTCTGATATTCACTTTTTTGAGTTCGGCAGCAGCGAAGATAAGGTTGGAGACGAATGTTTTTCGCAACTCCTCTGAATTTACGCCAAGAGGGGCTTTTCCAGCTAAACAATTTATTTGCTTAACACCAAGCTCCTTACCATACTCAATTGCCTTAACAACACCCGCCTGAAATTCAGCAACGCGATCTGGCAAACAAGCTATGCCACGCTCCCCCGCATCCCAATCGCCGGCTGGCAAATTATGAAGAACCAATTGGAGTTTGTTTTGCTCTAATTTTTGCTTAATTTCTTGTGCTGAAAACCCATACGGAAAGAGAAACTCTACTGCCTGAAATCCTGATTTGGCCGCTTTTTCGAATCGATCCATAAATGGCGACTCATTAAACAACATAGTGAGATTAGCTGCGAACTGTGGCATGTCAAATCCTTGTAGATAAAATCAGGTAAATCAATGGGATGCAAGATCTTAACAAAAGATATCTATTTCAGCTTCGCCGCTGAATATAGGCCTTAATAGGTCAATTTCTCAATTAAAGTAGGCTAAGATTCAAGGTAGTAGCTTTTACATATAAGGAAAATAATGAATATGAAATATGCGCCAATTGCCCTGGCTCTTGTAGCCCTTTTTGCTGGCACTGCAGCTGTTAATGCCCAGCCCACTCCTGCGGCAGACTCAGCCAAGCCTGTAGTGATTGATGCTGCCGTTACTGATAACCGCTATCAACTATATGAGGGCGAAGTTGTAAAAATCGATAAAAAGACACGCACAATTACCTTTAAAAATAAAGAAGGTGAATCTAAATTCGTTGCAGGACCAGAAATTACCAATTTTGCGCAAATCAAAAAAGGTGATCGCGTTAATGTGAATTATGAGTTAGCAGTAGCAATTGAGTTAATTAAGACTAAGAGTGATGGCGTTCGCACTAAGGTTGAAACAAATACCGTAACCAAATCTAAGGCTGATGAAAAGCCGTCAGAAAGAATCACCAATAAAACAACTATCGTTGCTGACATTGTCGAAGTCAATCGCGAGAAGAAGTTAGTTTCAGTAAAGGGACCAAGCGGAAAGATCACTACTGTGACCGTGAAGAACCCTGCCCTTCTGGCTGATATCAATGTAGGCGAGCAGGTAAAAGTTATTTACTTTGATGCAATGGCCGCATCAATTACCACACCTAAAAAGTAATTCTTAAAATTACCCTGACCTTTGCCAAGACGAGGGTCAGGTCTTCTGCCCTAACCAGGCTAACGCAAACTTCATTCGACAGGTGTTTTTGTCAAAGTCTTGCGCATAATACTGCGCATTTTCTGGTCACCTTCAACCATCAACTTTAATCTGGTCTCACTTACCAAATACGCCATTTTGGCGTTATATTGTTCGCGCCTCAAGAGCTCTACCAATATACCGGTCAGCAATGTATAAGACAGATAAACAAATAAAGTAGTGATATCCCTCTGGTCAACCACCGATAGAGCACCAAAAGGTTCCAAGAAGAAAAATATCAATAATGGTGCGCTCAAGGCAAGCGTTAAAAGGGCCGGGAAGATGCCGAAGTAATATGCAATTACTATGGTGTTTATCTGAAAGAAGAATAGCGGTAGTGAGCTACCGAGAAATGGGTGTAGAACGTAGCGCAAAGAGAAGGCTATCAGCACCCCAAATACCGCAACTAAGTAGCCGTGACTTTTGTTGGAGCACCAACTTTTAGCATTTAAATTATGTCTCATGATTTTTATCTATTTCGGTGTATCCTAACTCATCTTTTTAAATAAGCCAAAATTCGATGTCTGAGCTAGCTATCCTCAACCCCAAGCATGATCTCACCATCATCATTCCCGGTCTAAATGGGAGTGGCTTAGAGCTCGGGCAGCTACCCCGATTTTTAGAGGCCGCTGGTCATGACGTATTGATACCTGAAATCCATGGATTTATCTATGGAGCGCCTGCAAGCAAATTTGAGGATTGGGTTATACAGCTTCATAATCTGATAGATGAACAGAAGGAGGTGTATTCCGTTATTAATCTTGCAGGTATTAGCATGGGTGCTACATTGGCAACCCTTGTTTGCTGCCAAAGAACGGATATCTCCTCCCTTTGTTTGATGTCACCCGTACTGAAATACGACGGCTGGTCAGTACCCTTTTATCGCCCTATTCTCGACTTTTTTTATTTCTTTGGCGCGCGCAATTGGGAATATTCAGAACGCGAACCATTCGGCGTTAAGAATATCGATTTACGCCGACGCATTAGTGAAAAGTTTAAGACCTTCAAGGTATCTGAGGTGGGGGCTGAATCAATTTCCGCCCGCCACTTGCATGAAGCCAAAGGCTTAATGTCTAAAGTTAAAAATAGTTTATTTAATTTAACCACTAGATTGCTGATTATCCAGTCGGTTGAAGATGATACCTGCTCTGTATGGTCAGCAAATGAGATATTGGATCACTGCAAGTCAGAAGTCCGTCGCGTTATTTGGCTGGGCAACAGCTACCATATTGTGACAATTGATAATGAGCGTGAAATTGTTCTTAATGAAGTGTTGAACTTTATCTCTCAGACAAGCGCTGTTGAAAGACACGCGGCAGACCCAGCAACATCTGATAACCGCAAAGTTCTGAAATTAAGAGTTGGTTACGAGTAAATACAGAAATTAAAGAATAGAGGAATAAAAAAAAGCCCCCTATTAAGGGGGCTTTTTAATTGTCTTGGCGGAACGGACGGGACTCGAACCCGCGACCCTCGGCGTGACAGGCCGATATTCTAACCAACTGAACTACCGCTCCAAAATACATCGCGTAACACAACATCATACATCTTTACTGCAACCAGAAGAATCTGGCGTCCCCAGGGGGATTCGAACCCCCGTACTCACCGTGAAAGGGTGATGTCCTAGGCCTCTAGACGATGGGGACCTGGAATACAACATACGTCTATTTTAAATGCTTGGTGGAGATAAGCGGGATCGAACCGCTGACCTCTTGCATGCCATGCAAGCGCTCTCCCAGCTGAGCTATACCCCCGAAATCCCGCGATAAAACTACAAGACACTCAAAACAATCCAAGATTTTATCCTATTTTTGTGCGGGTGCGCAAATTCCTTACAGGATTACCTTGGAGAGCCGCTTCACGACCTCATCTTTGCCTAAAACAACCAACACAGAATCAATGGCTGGAGTCTGTGTTGTGGCAAATAAAGCATATCTGACGGGCATAGCCAAAGCCGGCATTTTGATCTGGTGTTTTGCTAAAACTTGCTTAAAAGCGGCGGCATAAGCCTCTTTCGTTGGCTCAGCCACAGCAATGGCATCAATTAAGTCTTTTAGCGCTGGAATAATGGCCTCAGAAATATTTTCCTTCTTTTGCTCGGGCATTAAATCAGGTGCTGGTAGATAAAACAACTTTGCACCCTCGGCAATTTCAATCAAAGTATTGGCTCGATCTTTTAATAGGCCAACGACCTGAACAAAATCTGGTCCAGTTTCAGTATCAGTATCAATTCCTAGTTGATGTGCAAATGGTTTTGTTGCTTGCGCCAATACGGCAGGATCAGCATTCTGAATATATTGATGATTTAGCCATAGCAATTTTTCAGGATTATGTTGTGCTGGTGAGCGACCTAAACTTTCTAAATCGAACCAATCTACAAATTGCTCTTTGGTAAAGACTTCGGCATCACCATGAGACCAGCCTAGGCGAGCCAGGTAATTGAGGATGGCTTCAGGCAGATACCCTGCCTTTTGATAATCGCGCACACTCATAGCGCCATTACGCTTACTCATTTTTTCGCCGGCATCATTCAAAACCGTTGGTAAATGGGCGTAAACGGGGGGCGTTCCACCCAAGGCTTTCATGATGTTGATCTGTCGTGGAGTGTTATTGACGTGATCATCACCCCGAATGACATGGGTAATGTTCATATCCATATCGTCGATGACTACACAAAAGTTATATGTAGGGGTGCCATCTGGGCGGGCAATCACCAAATCATCTAGCTCATTATTGCTAATTTCAATTTGACCTTTGACGGCATCATTCCATATTACTGAGCCACCGATTGGGTTTTTAAAGCGAATCACTGGATTCACCCCCTCCGGCACTGGCGGCAATGTTTTGCCCGGCTCCGGTCTCCATAAACCGTTGTAGCGAGGCTTTTCTTTATTGGCCATTTGTTGATCACGCAACTGATTGAGGTCTTCCTCGCTCATATAGCAGGGATAGGCCAAACCGACATCTAGCATTTGCTTTACTACTTCACGATATCGATCAATGCGCTGCATTTGATAGATAGGACCCTCATCGAGATCAAGCCCTAACCAGGACATTCCTTCGATGATGACGTCAACCGCCTCCTGAGTAGAGCGTTCAAGATCGGTATCTTCAATACGAAGAATGAAATCGCCTTTATTGTGTCGCGCAAATGCCCATGGATAGAGGGCGCTGCGAAGATTTCCCAGATGAATAAAGCCCGTGGGACTAGGGGCGAAACGTGTACGAATATGCATAAACTACATTATCTCAGGTCGGGAATCTTATGACTAATTCCTAAAAAACATGGATACTTTGGACTATGAATGAATTACTAGTCTTTATGTGTGATGGTGCCCCAGTTAGGGGTGAAATTGTGTCGATTGGCAGTGCCTGGCAGGCTGTCTTGGAGCGTCGTAATGACCCCCCTGCAGTACGTCGGATTCTAGGTGACTTCGTAGGTGCGGCCACCCTCTTAAGCGCCAGCCTCAAATTTGACGGCACTCTCATTATTCAGGCGCAAAGCAAAGGCCCTATCCAACTCTTAGTAGTCGAATGTAAATCAGATTTATCAATGCGCGCGACCGTGAAACTATCGGTAGAGCCCTCCGAGATAGCTGATGATGCAACCCTAGCTGACTTGTTGGACGTCAGCAGCAGTGGAAGACTAGTCATCACTCTAGATCCCGCCGACCGAGAGCCTGGGCAAGCACCCTACCAAGGCATCGTTGCCCTTCAAGACCACCAAGGGGCCGTAATTAAGCCTGTTACAAGCGCTGCAGAAGCTATCGCTTTGTATATGCAAAACTCTGAACAGTTAGATACGAGAATTTGGCTAGCATCCAGCGACACTCATGTTGGTGGCTTATTGCTACAGCGCCTACCCAATTCTGGCGGTCACGCTCATCTTGACCCACAGATTGCAGCTGAAGGCTGGTCACGTATTCAAACTTTGGGCGAAACCATTACCAATGAAGAATTGCTCACCCTTCCCCCAGAAACAATATTAAGACGCCTCTTTTTAGAGGAGTCAACAGAAAATGGCGTGCGCAGCTTCCCTGCTCGTCCTATTCGTTTTGCCTGTCGGTGTTCGCGCACTAAGGTTGCGGATATATTACGGATGCTGGGTGAAGAAGAGGTGGAAAGCATTCTTGCGGAGCAAGGTGCTGTTGAGACGGTGTGTGATTTCTGTGCAAAACCATATCGCTTTGACGCCGTTGATTGCCTGCAGGTGTTTAAAACCGATTTATTAAGTGATGCAACAAGACCACCATCTAGCGGTCACTAAGTAACGGCTATTGATTACTGTTTAGTAGCCTGAGAGTCGCTGGCTTTATCTGCCGGCAAGATCTGAACAAAGAATTCACCCTCTTTAATTAAGCCGTGCTCAACACGTGCACGTTCTTCAATTGCGCGAGTGCCGTCTTTTAAGTCTTTAACATCGCCTGATAACTTGGCATTACGCAGAGCCAAGAGACTATTTTTAGCCTCTTGCAGCTCGACTTGTCGCTCCATCTCATAAACCTTAAGCCATCCACCCTTACCCAGCCAAAGTGGGTACTGGATTGCGATTAGCAATACCAGCATAGAGTAGATGACTATCCGCATACGCTATTTAATAACTAAGTGTTAACTAAAAATTAGCGCTTGAGGTTATAAAAAACAGACTTACCTGGATAGGTAGCAACATCACCCAAGCCTTCTTCAATACGCAAGAGTTGGTTGTACTTAGCAATACGATCAGAACGTGACAATGAACCAGTTTTGATTTGACCGGCATTAGTGCCAACAGCGATATCTGCAATCGTGCTGTCTTCTGTTTCACCAGATCGATGTGAAATCACGGCAGTGTAGTTTGCTCGCTTAGCCATCTCAATAGCAGCAAAGGTTTCTGTCAAGGTACCAATTTGGTTGATCTTGATCAAAATAGAATTAGCAATGCCCTTATCAATACCTTCTTGCAAGATACGGGTGTTGGTTACGAACAAATCATCACCAACCAACTGAATTTTCTTGCCCAGTTTTTTGGTGATATCAGCCCATCCATCCCAGTCACCCTCATGCATGCCATCTTCAATCGAAACGATTGGGAATTGATCCGCCAAATTGCCAAGGTAGTCTGAAAACTCGCTTGAGCTCAGTTGAAGGCCTTCACCAGATAAATGGTACTTGCCGTCCTTATAGAACTCGCTCGCAGCGCAGTCCAAGGCCAAAACTACGTCTTCGCCGGCCTGATATCCCGCACCTTCAATAGCCTTCATGATGGTTTGCAAGCACTCATGATTGCTCTTAAAGTTAGGGGCAAAGCCACCCTCATCACCAACAGTCGTTGGCATACCTTGTGCACCCAGAATCTTCTTCAATTCGTGGAAAATTTCAGCACCACAACGTAATGCATCACGGAAGTTTTCAGCACCAACAGGCATGACCATGAATTCTTGAATATCCAAACTGTTATTGGCGTGTGCACCACCATTCACAATATTCATCATTGGAACAGGCAACTGCATACCACCAGAACCGCCAAAGTAACGATACAAAGGTAAACCCGCCTCTTCGGCCGCTGCTCTAGCAACGGCCATGGATACTGCCAAAGTTGCATTGGCACCTAAGCGTGCTTTGTTATGAGTGCCATCTAACTCAATCAGAGTGCGATCCAAGAAAGCCTGCTCGCTTGCATCCAACCCAAGAATAGATTCAGCAATTTCAATATTGATGTTTTGAACCGCTTTAAGAACACCTTTTCCAAGGTAACGTGTTTTGTCACCATCTCGTAATTCAATTGCTTCGCGAGATCCTGTGGAAGCACCAGATGGCACTGCTGCACGACCCATAACGCCTGACTCAAGCAAAACATCGCACTCAACCGTTGGGTTGCCGCGGGAATCCAGAACTTCTCTACCGATGATGTCAACAATGGCGCTCATGCACCTTCTCCTTAAAACAATTTGAAATGGGTGAAACTAATTTACTTAAAGTTACTTAAAACTATCTTCTAAAAATGATCCAGTTGATTTAACAACGTTATCAATAGCTGCCAATGACTCGAGCAACTCTTTCATGCGATCCAGCGGCACCGCATTAGGGCCGTCAGATAAGGCTTTTGCTGGGTCCGGATGGGTTTCCATAAAAAGACCGCTAATACCAACAGCCACAGCAGCTCGCGCTAAAACGGGTACAAATTCACGCTGACCACCACTAGAGTTGCCCTGACCGCCCGGTAACTGTACTGAATGGGTGGCATCAAAAACCACTGGTGCTTTAGATTCACGCAAAATTGCCAAGCTTCTCATATCGGACACAAGATTGTTGTAGCCAAAAGAAGCGCCGCGCTCACACACCATAAATTGGTCAGGAAGATTTATTTCTGAGGCTGCTACACGTGCTTTTTCAATGACGTTCAGCATTTCATGCGGCGACAGAAATTGGCCTTTTTTAAAGTTCACCGGTTTGCCGCTTTGAGCGCAAGCACGAATGAAATCGGTTTGCCTACATAAAAATGCTGGCGTCTGCAGTACATCAACAACGCTAGCAACAGCGGAAATTTCGCTGATGTCATGAACATCAGTCAACACAGGAACATTCACTTGCTTTTTGACTTTAGCCAAAATCTCTAGCCCCTTCTCCATGCCTAAGCCACGGAAAGAAGAACCAGAGGAGCGGTTCGCTTTATCAAATGAAGACTTATAAATGAACGGAATGTTTAATGCAGCAGTAATTTCTTTTAGCTGGCCCGCAATATCAATTGCAGATTGCTCAGACTCAATAACACAAGGACCCGCAATCAAAAAGAAGCGCTGATCTAAACCAACATCGAAACCACATAGCTTAAATGCGCTCATATTCTTCCTTTATGCAGCTTGCTTTTCAGCGGCGTTTTGATGCAAAAGTGCAGCGCTAATAAATGCGGAGAACAATGGGTGGCCATCACGGGGTGTTGACGTGAATTCAGGATGGAATTGAACACCAAAGAACCACGGGTGCATCGATGCTGGCAATTCCATCATCTCTGGCAACTCTTCATTTGGAGTTCGGGCAGAAATAATCAAGCCAGACTTCTCCAATTGAGGCACATAAGTATTGTTCACTTCATAGCGATGACGATGACGCTCGTTTACTTCAGACCCATAAATGCGATAGGCTAAGGTGCCTGCCTTTACTGGGCAACGCTGTGAGCCAAGACGCATTGTTCCACCCAAATCAGAGTCGTTTGAGCGCTTCTCTACATTACCCTCTCTATCTAGCCACTCAGTAATTAAAGCAACAACAGGCTGTTCGCCCTGCGGATCAAACTCAGTACTATTTGCTTTCGTGAGATTTGCTACATGGCGTGCAAATTCAATCACAGCCAATTGCATACCCAAACAAATACCCAAATACGGCACATTGTTTTCACGGGCATAGCGTATGGCGGCAATCTTGCCTTCTGTTCCGCGCTTACCAAATCCACCCGGAACCAAAATCGCATCTAATTTATGCAAGCAATCAACACCATCTTTTTCGATCACTTCAGAGTCAATGTAATTAATATTGACACGAGTATGTGTATGAATACCAGCATGACGCAGCGCTTCAATGAGCGACTTGTAGGACTCAGTTAATTCAACATATTTACCAACCATACCAATTGTCACTTCATGCTTTGGATTGGCTAGCTCGTAAACTAAATTGGCCCATACAGAAAGATCGGCTGGCTTAGCTTTGAGATCTAATTGACGGCAAATTAAATCATCCATGCCTTGAGCATGGAGCATTTCAGGAATTTTGTAGATCGTATCTACATCCCAAACAGAAATTACCGCTTCTTCACGAACGTTTGAGAAGAGAGAAATCTTAGCGCGCTCGTCTTCTGGAATGGGGCGATCGGCACGGCAAAGCAATACGGTAGGCATGATGCCAATTTCGCGAAGCTTTTGTACAGAATGCTGAGTTGGTTTGGTTTTTAACTCGCCAGCGCTATTTATATATGGCACGAGAGTCAAATGAACAAAGGCGCAATCATGTGCCGGCAAGCGCAAACTCATCTGTCTTGCGGCTTCCAAGAATGGGAGAGATTCGATATCACCGACCGTGCCACCAATTTCACATATTGCGACATCAGCTTTACCGTCGTGACTCGCTTTAGCGCCACGCTCTACGAAAGCTTGAATTTCATTTGTGATGTGTGGAATTACCTGAACGGTTTTTCCAAGATATTCACCGCGACGTTCTTTACTGATAACAGATTCATAAATCTGGCCAGTAGTGAAGTTATTACTTTTGCGCATCTTCGCAGAAACGAAGCGCTCATAGTGACCTAAATCCAAGTCTGTCTCAGCGCCATCTTCTGTTACGAAAACCTCGCCGTGTTGGAGCGGACTCATGGTGCCCGGGTCAACGTTGATATAAGGGTCTAATTTTAGGAGGGTGACTTTCAGGCCGCGGGATTCGAGAATCGCGGCAAGCGAGGCAGCTGCGATTCCTTTCCCTAAAGAAGAAACCACACCACCAGTGACAAAAACGTATTTGGTCATCGCTTAAGCTCTGTTGGAAAAAGTAATTATAACGATAGAGGGCTTAGAGCTAGAAATTTCAAATTCAGTAATATGACAAGGATATCCACTGAACATACCTTTTGACCCTATATGCGCCTTTTATTCACCGTACTTATTACCCTACTTTCCCTCTTTTATTTCTTACCTTTCGCAATCGCTTTTAATAAGAAAAGGGCTAATTCAGGGGCTATTTTTGCCCTCAATCTCTTTCTGGGTTGGTCCCTTATAGGCTGGGTAGTTGCGCTAGTATGGGCAATGAAGGACGAGCAAGTCCTTTAATTTGCCAAGCTATTGAGCCCTATTCCTTAAAAATCTTCGTAAAAACCCTAATATTTCAATAAATTGCCAATTTTTGAGTCAAATTTGAGCTTTAAAGTCTTATATAAGACTTAAATAAACATCTATAATTTAGGGAATCGGGAGAAAATTCCCTTTTGGCCTTTCTATTGACCACTTTTACCTCATAGGAAACACAATGTTAGAAGCCTATAACGCTCAAGTTGCCGAACGCGCAGCCCTTGGCATCCCCGCCCTCCCATTGACCAAGGATCAAACTGCTGAATTGGTTAAATTGTTAAAAAGCCCACCAGCCGGCAAAGAAGCTGAGCTCGTAGAGTTAATTACAAACCGCGTACCTGCAGGTGTTGATGAGGCCGCTAAAGTAAAAGCTGAGTTTTTAGATGCCATCGCAAAAGGCACGGATAAATCACCATTAATCTCTCGCGTTCGTGCTACGGAACTATTGGGAACAATGCTCGGTGGTTACAACATCAAGCCATTGGTTGAGTTATTGGCTGACGCCGAGTGCGGTGCAGCAGCAGCTGAAGCACTTAAGAAAACACTCTTGATGTTTGATTACTTCAACGACGTTCAAGAGTTGGCCGAAAAAGGCAATGCAAATGCCAAAGCAGTAATGCAAAGTTGGGCGAATGCCGAGTGGTTTACTAGCCGTCCTGCCGTTCCAGAAAGCATGAAGCTTACAGTCTTCAAGGTAACAGGCGAAACCAATACTGATGACCTCTCCCCTGCTCCAGATGCATGGAGTCGTCCAGATATTCCATTGCATGCGACGATCATGCTCAAGAACCCACGTCCAGGCATTGAGCCTGATGAGACTGGCGTTCGTGGCCCAATGAAGCAAATCGCTGCTCTCCAGAAAAAAGGTAATCAAATTGCTTACGTTGGTGACGTAGTTGGTACAGGCTCTTCACGCAAATCTGCTACGAACTCCGTTCTCTGGTGGACAGGTCAAGATATTCCTTTCGTACCTAACAAGCGTTTTGGTGGCGTGTGCTTGGGCACCAATATTGCCCCAATCTTCTTCAACACAATGGAAGATTCAGGCGCGTTGCCAATCGAATTGGATGTTTCCCAAATGAATATGGGTGATGAGATTGAGCTACGTCCATACGAAGGTAAAGTATTTAAAAATGGTGCTGAAATTACTAGCTTCTCATTAAAGTCGCCTGTTATTTTGGATGAAGTTCGTGCTGGTGGTCGCATTCCTTTGATCATTGGTCGCGGCTTGACTGCTAAAGCTCGCACAGCTCTTGGTTTACCAGCATCTACAGAATTCCGCTTGCCAGTAAATCCAGTGGATAACAAAAAGGGCTTTAGCTTGGCACAAAAAATGGTTGGTCGCGCATGCGGTCTTCCAGAAGGCCAAGGCGTGCGTCCTGGCACTTACTGCGAGCCGCATATGACTACCGTCGGGTCACAAGACACCACTGGTCCTATGACCCGTGATGAATTGAAAGACTTAGCTTGCCTTGGCTTCTCATCTGATCTCGTGATGCAGTCTTTCTGCCACACCTCAGCATATCCAAAACCTGTAGATATTCGCACTCAACATGAGTTGCCACCGTTCATGACTAATCGCGGTGGTGTTGCATTGCGCCCAGGCGATGGCGTGATCCATAGCTGGTTGAACCGTTTACTCCTCCCGGATACCTGCGGTACTGGTGGCGATAGTCACACCCGCTTCCCAATTGGAATTTCATTTCCAGCGGGTTCAGGCTTAGTTGCTTTCGCCGCAGCTACTGGCGTAATGCCATTGGATATGCCTGAGTCTGTCTTGGTTCGCTTCAAAGGCAAAATGCAACCTGGCATCACTTTGCGTGACTTGGTAAATGCAATTCCTTTGTATGCAATTAAGAAAGGCTTATTAACTGTTGAGAAACAAGGCAAGAAGAATATTTTCTCTGGCCGTATTCTAGAAATCGAAGGTCTGCCTGATCTTAAAGTTGAGCAAGCTTTTGAATTGTCTGATGCTTCTGCAGAACGCTCTGCTGGCGGCTGTACAGTTCACCTCAATAAAGAGCCAATCATTGAGTATATGCAATCTAATATCACACTGATGAAGTGGATGATTGCTAATGGTTATGAAGATAAGCGCACCCTTGGTCGTCGTATTAAAGCCATGGAAGCTTGGATTGCAAACCCACAATTACTCAAAGCAGATGACAACGCCGACTACGCTGAAATTATCGAAATCAACATCGATGAAATCAAAGAACCAATCCTTGCATGCCCTAATGACCCAGATGATGTGAAAGTATTGTCTGAAGTTGCTGGCGACAAGATTGATGAAGTATTTATTGGATCATGCATGACCAATATCGGTCACTTCCGCGCAGCTGGTCAAGTACTACAAGGCAAGAAGGATATGCCGACACGTTTGTGGGTAGCCCCTCCAACCAAGATGGATGCTATGGTTTTGATGGAAGAAGGTTACTACGGCATGTTGGGCGCAGCTGGTGCGCGCATGGAAAGTCCAGGCTGCTCACTTTGCATGGGCAACCAAGCTCAGATCCGCAAAGGTTCCACAGCTGTTTCAACCTCTACCCGTAACTTCCCTAACCGTTTAGGTATTGATACTCGCGTTTACTTGGCTTCCGCTGAATTGGCCTCTGTAGCCGCGCTCTTGGGTCGCCTACCTACACCTGCGGAGTACTTAGAGCAAGTGAAGGCACTTGATGCTAAAGCTGGTGATGTTTATAAATACATGAGTTTTGATAAGCTCAAGTCATTTAGTGATGTTGCAGATACTGTAACGATTTAATTGACTGCGAACCCTCAGTCCTGCGATGGATTGAGGAATTAAAAAAGGCGATCATTTGATCGCCTTTTTCTTTATCTAAACTTGAAATTAACTTAGATTGAAAGCTTATTCTCTTGCCGAGCGTTCTCACGACTGATGCCGGAAACCCATTTATTGGTTGGTAAACCAGTCTTCTCTAGTATGAGCTTTGCACGCTTAGATACATCTTTCCATTCGACCTCAAGCTTAGGACCCTTAAAAGCAATGGCCACAACATTGCAATCATGGGACTCAGGAAATAAGAGCACCCTATTATCAAATGCTTCACAAATATTCTTCAGATTCAAGTCAAAGCTCTTGTGTCTTGAAAAGAGGTTAACAGTCATTACACCTGGGCCTTTGAGAATGCTGTGACAACCCTTATAGAAATCTAAAGAGCTCGCTGCAGGGCCATCACAAATCGCATCATACAAATCAACCTGGACCGCATCAAATTGTTCGCGATACTTATTATTGTGAACAAATAGCTTTGCATCTGTTTGCAAGGTTTCAAGCTTGCGATCGTCGTCAGGCGTAAAAAACATCGATCTAGCAGACACAATCACCGCAGGATTTAACTCAACGACTGTAGTTTTAACAGCTGGGCAATAACGATGCTGAAACTTAGTTAGTGCCCCAGTTCCTAAGCCCAGTTGCGCGACTTTCATTCCCGGTTTTGTCTCAAGAAAAAGCAACCATGCCATCATTTGTTGGTTGTACTCGAGGTAAATCTCATCGGGATCGCGGATGCGCATAGCGCCCTGAATTAATTCAGTTCCGAAATGTAGATAGCGAACCCCTCCGCTTTCGGAAAAAGTAACAGGCTCCATCATCAGTGACTCAGACAACTTAATTGGCCCAACGGCGAGCGTTACGGAACAGACGCAACCATGGGCTGGCACCATCAGGGGTATCAAGCCATTCAGGAGGGCACCAACTCATCTGCGCCGCTCTAAATACGCGCTCTGGATGCGGCATCATCACCATGAAGCGACCATCCGGTGTGGTAACACCAGTTAAACCACCAGGAGAACCATTAGGATTCAGCGGGTAAGTTTCGGTAGGATTACCTTGGTGATCCACAAAGCGGAACGCTGCCAAGCCCTGCTTTTGAATCTGCTCTAAATTACCTTGTTGGCTAAAGTTGGCAAATCCTTCACCGTGCGCTATTGCAATCGGAATCTGACTGCCTTCCATACCTTGGGTGAATATTGATGGCGAAGCCATCACTTCAGCCATTACTAAGCGAGCTTCATATTGCTCTGATTGATTGCGCGTAAATTTAGGCCAAGCCTCTGCGCCCGGAATAATCCCAGAGAGGTTGCTCATCATTTGGCAACCATTGCAGACGCCCAATGCAAAACTGTCTTGACGATTAAAGAATGTAGAGAACTGGTCACGCAATTGTTGATTAAACAAAATGGTTTTGGCCCAGCCTTCTCCAGCACCCAATACGTCACCATAACTAAACCCGCCGCAAGCAATTAAACCTCTAAAGTCTTCTAACTTGGCTTTGCCACTGAGTAAATCAGACATATGCACGTCATAACTATCAAAGCCTGCCCAATTCACGGAATAAGCCATTTCCACATGGGAGTTAACGCCCTGCTCACGAAGAATGGCGACTTTTGGCCGTACATTTTTTGAAATATACGGAGCTGCAATATCTTCAGAGGCATCAAAGGTGAGCTTAGGGCTCATACCTGGATCAGATACGTTATCCAATAGTCCGAATTCGCTATCAGCACAAGCTGGATTGTCGCGCAGACGAGCAATTTGATAACTTGTATTGGCCCACATCTTCTGTAGTACTTCACGTGGCTCAGCGAAGATATTTTTGGCATCACGCCATATTTCAATGCGGCCATTAGTGTTTGGTTTGCCAATCACATGGCTGTAAGCACTTAGACCCAGTTTTCTTAATACAGCAAATACTGCATCGCGTTCTTCTTTGCGAACTTGGACAACGGCACCAAGCTCTTCATTGAAGAGTGCACGCATAGTTTGCTCATGGCGTCGACCGGAGATCTGTTGTGCCCAATTCTTGGCATCGCCGTAATCTGGCTCCTGGCCGGCATCCATAGCAATCATGTCTACATTCAGAGAGATGCCACAATGAGAGGCAAAAGCCATTTCTGCTATACAGGCTAACAAGCCGCCATCAGAACGGTCATGATATGCCAACAGTTTATTTTCTTTACGCAACTGAATAATTGCAGCGGCGAGAGCCTTGAGATCTTCGGGATGATCGACGTCCGGCGCTTCTTTGCCTGATTGGTCGAGCACTTGAGCCAAGATACTGCCAGCCATGCGGTTCTTGCCACGACCTAAGTCAATCAAAATCAACTCAGTCTCTTGTGGTGATCCATTTTTATCTTTCAACCGAAGCAAAGGCGTCAGTGTTTTTCGAGCATCTTGTACGACTGCAAAAGCAGAAATAATTAAAGAAACTGGCGCGACTACTTTCTTGGCCTCAGAACCATCTTGCCATGCAGTAGACATCGACAATGAATCTTTTCCAACCGGAATTGATATTCCAAGTGCTGGACATAACTCCATGCCGATCGCTTTTACAGAGTCATACAACTTCGCATCTTCACCTGGGGCGCCACAGGCCGCCATCCAGTTTGCAGAAAGCTTTACAGCCTCCAAACTCAAAATATCTGCAGCCAATAGATTGGTAATGGCCTCACCTACCGCCATACGTGCAGCCGCAGGCGCATCGATTACAGCCAAGGGGGTTCTTTCACCCATAGACATCGCTTCACCGCGATAACCCTTGTAATCCATCATCGTAACGGCACAGTCTGCTACAGGCACCTGCCATGGGCCAACAAACTGATCGCGGGCATTGAGCCCTCCAACAGTTCTATCGCCAATCGTAATCAGGAATGATTTGCTTGCCACAGTTGGTTGTTGCAATACCCAAGCAATGGATTGCGCAAGATCAGCATCAGTCACATCAAGCTCTTTAAATTCTTGAGCCACTCTGGTGACATTGCGATGCATCTTCGGAGGCTTACCTAGCAATACTTCCATAGGCATGTCAATTGGCAGGGCTGCGTCAGTATTTGTGGCTTGCTTGGAGTCACTCAATTGCAGTTGACGCTCTGCAGTTGCTTCACCCACGACAGCATAGGGACAACGTTCACGCTCACAGAAGGACTTAAAAAGATCCAAATCTTTTTTGTCGATTGCCAACACATAGCGTTCTTGAGATTCATTGCACCAAATCTCTGCAGGACTCATTCCACTCTCTTCAAGTGGCACGCTGCGAAGTTTAAAGGCAGCGCCTAGGCCTGCGCCATCCGCTAGCTCAGGAAATGCATTGGATAAACCACCTGCTCCGACATCATGAATAGAAACAATTGGATTGTTTTCGCCTAGTGCGCGGCAAGCATTAATCACTTCTTGCGCGCGTCGTTCCATTTCTGGATTACCACGCTGAACAGAATCAAAATCAAGGTCGGCGGTATTTGTTCCAGTAGCAACAGAGCTACCAGTAGCGCCACCCATACCAATACGCATGCCAGGGCCGCCAAGTTGAATCAATAGGTGGCCTGCTTGGATTGCCTTTTTCTCGGTGTGTATCGAATCGATACTACCAATACCACCGGCAATCATGATCGGCTTGTGATAACCACGGCGCGTACCATCTAAGGTTTGCTCAAAAACTCGGAAATATCCGCCCAAGATCGGGCGACCAAATTCATTATTGAAAGCGGCGCCGCCCAGCGGGCCATCAATCATAATCTGCAAAGGTGTAGCTATGCGTTCAGGCTTGCCGTATTTCTCAGCCTCCCAAGGAAGATCGGTTCCTGGAATATTGAGATTGGAAACAGAGAAGCCCGTGAGACCCGCTTTAGGGCGACCGCCAACGCCAGTTGCACCTTCATCGCGTATCTCGCCGCCAGCGCCTGTAGATGCGCCAGGAAATGGAGCAATCGCAGTTGGATGGTTATGCGTTTCTACCTTCATTAAAGTATGAACTAGACGGGTATCTTTTTCGTAGCGATGATTATTACCCTGAGGCGCCCAAGTTTCCGCCTCCCATCCAACCATTACCGCAGAATTATCAGAGTAAGCAACAATCGTACCTGCTGGCTGCAATTGGTGGGTGTTGCGAATCATGGCGAACAAAGAACGCTCTTGATCGTCACCATCAATAGTCCAGCTTGAATTAAAAATCTTGTGGCGGCAATGTTCACTATTAGCCTGGGCAAACATAATCAGCTCTACGTCTGATGGATTGCGCTGTAAGCGTGTAAAGTTTTCTGCGAGATAAGCCACTTCATCATCGGATAAAGCTAGGCCCAATTCTTGATTAGCCTTGTCCAGCGCTGCTCTGCCTTGCGTCATCACCGGGATACGCGCCAACGGCCTATCATCTAATGTTTGATATAAAGCATTTGCAGCATCGATTGATTCAATCACTGCCTCAGTCATTCGATCATGTACTGCTGCGATAACCAATTGCCTTTGTTCTGTAGTAAGCGCCCTTTTACTCTTCCAAGCAAATTGAACACCGCGCTCAAGTCGTAAAATATCTAGGCCACATTGACGGGCAATATCAGTTGCTTTACTTGCCCATGGCGAAACCGTTCCCAACCGAGGAATAACAATAGCGCCCTGACCTTCTGTTTTGTCTTTTCCAAACCAAGATTTACCTGGATTTATTTTGGAGCTGAAAGCTTGGCCATAAGTTAAAAGACTGGCCAAAATTTCTTGATTTTGAGAGCTAAGCTCTTTTTCGGACCAAATCAAATGAAGGTATTGAGCCTCAATAGACTCAAGATCAACCCCTTGGGCAGCCAAAGTAGCTAAAAGACGCTGTTGGCGGAAGGGGGAAAGCGCATCAGCGCCGGGCAAAAAGTGGAAAAAAGACATCCCTAGATTATAAGGTTTTGCCTACAGCAATCTCCCGCCCTGAAGGTGTAATTGCCGCTGACATCGATCTGCCAAGGCTTGGTCATGGGTTACCAAAACCAGGGTCGAATGATTGGCCCGATTTAGCTCAAAAAGGAGCTCAATAACCCGGTTTCCGCTTGCTTCGTCAAGGCTGCCAGTGGGTTCATCCGCAAATAGTACGGCCGGCTTCATGATGAAGGCCCTGGCCAAAGCCACTCTTTGTTGCTCCCCGCCAGACAAGGTTTTGGGGAAATGATTGGCTCGTTCACTCAGGCCTACTTGCTCAAGGCAAGCCAGGGCATTATCTTTGGCCATTGTTAGGCCATTGAGTTCCGCTGGAAGCATGACATTTTCTAGCGCAGTGAGATGGGCAAGCAGCTGAAAAGATTGAAATACAAAACCCACTTTTTGACCCCGCAATTTGGCTCGACCATCCTCATCCAATAGATTCAGATTTTGGGAGGCCAATTCAACGTGCCCACTGGTAGGTGCATCGAGTCCGGCCAAAAGTCCAAGTAAAGTGCTTTTTCCAGATCCAGATGCTCCGGTAATAGCAACGCTCTCACCCTCACAGACATCAAAGCTAATGTCGTGCAAAATAGTTAATGATCCATCGCTAGATAAAACTTGTTTACCTAGATGTATCGCACTGAGGACTTTTTCCGGAATACTCATAGATGATTCAATTGCACTGGTTGAACGGCTTAGGTAAAAAATCGATAACCATATCAATGGCATTGACGCTATTTTGCCTGCTTATTCCATTTGGCACACGAGCCCAGGCCAATCCTGTTATTTTGGTTATGGGTGATAGCCTCTCTGCAGAATATGGATTGGCACGTGGTACCGGCTGGGTAAGGATGCTTGAGGGCCAACTCCAAAAAGAATCAAGCCCTTGGACTGTCTTTAATGCCAGCATTAGCGGGGAAACAAGTTCCGGTGGCTTGGCTAGATTACCAAAGCTCTTAGAGCAAAAAAAGCCCGGAATTGTTCTTTTGGAACTCGGTGCAAACGATGCTCTACGTGGACTATCAATTCAAGAGTCAGATAAAAATTTGCGCAAGATGATTCAGTTGAGCAAAGTCTCAGGGGCAAAGGTTCTATTATTTGGCATGCAAATTCCACCCAATTATGGGCAGGAATACACCAGGCAATTTCAAGAGCTATATCCAAAACTTGCTCGTCAAGAGCAAGTTGAACTACTTCCATTCTTTCTAAAGGGTGTAGCTGCTGATATCAACTTATTTCAAGCAGATCGTATGCATCCAAATGAGAAGGCACAAAGCATTCTCTTTAGAAACGTATGGGGCGCAATGGCCCCATATCAAACACTACTTAAGAACAAATAACTCTAGTTAACTACCGGAGCCAGATGATGGTGGCTTAAGGGGGTTGATGACTTTAACTCCAGCGACATCACGCCAGTAAGCCATAAAGCCCGCAAATTCAGACTGGGCCGCTAAGGCTTGGATTTGCTGAGCTTGTGCTTTATGCACCTTGGCATCAACACCGCTAGGCTGACGTACCTGATCAACGCGATACAAAATCATGCCGACTCCTGGGTTTTGAACTGAAACAACCGCAGGGAATTTATCTGGATTAACCGACATCACATCATCAAGCGCCCCACCCACTAAGTTTCCTGGCTTGTTACGAGACACCCAAATTGGGCTAGCAAATCCTACTGCGATTTTGGGATCTTTTTCCAAAGCAGCAAAACGATCAGCAGCGGCAGACACAGCTAGCTTTTCAGCCATACGTTGACTTACCTGACGTTTAACCTCTGAGGCAACATCTTTATAAGGCAGAATTTGCGCTGGGTGAAAAGTCACCACTCGAGCAGAAACAAAAACACCCGGAGATGTTTGTACGGCTTCAATATTGCGCTTGTTCTTAACGGCTTCATCACCAAACAAAGATTGAACCACCTTCGGATTGGCTAATGGGTGATCTTTTGTAACGCCGGTTGCACCAGAGCGAGTAACACCTTTTTGAGTCTGCACGCTAAGTTTTAATTTATCAGCAGCCGGCTTAAGACTATCCGACTGGTCATAAGTCATATTTGCAAATTGGTCGGCTTTTTCACTAAACACCTTTGAATCTTCTTTTGGATCAGCCTTGAGAACAATGTACTCAACATCAACGTACTCTGGACTCTCAAAGAGCTTAGCGTTGGCGTTATAGAAAGCCTGGAGGTCTTCTTGGGATGGATTGACCTTAGACAAGTAATCTTTCGCATCAAACGATAAAGCCTGAACTTGGCGCTCAGTCTCATAAAGGGTTGAAACGATTTCAGATAATTTTGGGCTGCCGATTTCTGTACGGGCTACTGAGTTAACAAGCTGACTGATTTTGAGATCAAAAGCTTGGCTTGCGTAAAACTGTTCTTCGTTTAAGCCATTGCTAGCCAAAAGTTGTTTAAAACGTGTGTCATCAAAACTTCCGTCTTGCTTATATAAAGCACGAATTTGCGGAATATTTTGCAGGCTCTTCACTAGCGCTTCTTTGCCAACTTGCAAACGTAAGTCACTAACAGCAAAACCGAGGATGCGTTGCTGCAATAACTCATTCAGTATTGCTTGTCTAAATTGGAGACTTTGCGCTATCTGCGCATTACCACCGACACGCTCTGCTTGACGCTTAGCGGCAGAGTCGACTTCTTGCGCTGTAATAGGTTTGCCATTGATTTTGACAAGATCTGTCTCTTTATCCAAGAAACTGGAATAGCTTGAGATTCCGAAGAATGCAAAAGACGGAACAATTAAAAGCATTAAAACAAACTGCAAAATGCGTTGGTGTTTACGGACAGTATCAAACATGTAAAAGTTCGCTAGTAAAAAGGATCAATACCACGAGTGTACTAGGGGTGTAGCTTGGGGGTATTGAAATGCCTGAGTAGGCTTAGAAAGAATCATATGCAATAGTTTGGTGGGCGCTGAGAGGCTCGAACTCCCGACATTCTGCGTGTAAGGCAGACGCTCTACCAACTGAGCTAAGCGCCCCAAATTATTACAGCTAAGATTGTAACCTAAGCGTGGAATTTGGGTGGATTTTCCGCTAAACCGACCTCATTGACAGAGGAGAATTTAGCGAAAAATCACCCTATTTTCAGTGCTTAAGAACGTCTGCTGAGGCACCCTTTTCACTTACCTTACTAGCTTCAGCAGCCTTTTTAGCAAGCTCTTCCGGCGTAGGGTCCGGCAAGGCTTCAGGCATACGCTCTAGTGCCAATTCAAGAACCTTATCAATCCAGCGTACCGGAATAATCTCAATCGCATTTTTGACGTTATCTGGGATATCAATAAGATCCTTCACGTTTTCTTCCGGAATTAAAGCCAGCTTAATACCACCACGATGTGCCGCCAGGAGCTTTTCCTTTAAACCACCAATCGGCAATACCTCGCCACGTAAAGTGATTTCACCAGTCATCGCAACGTCTGAGCGAATTGGAATGCCCGTAAACACAGAAACCAAAGCAGTTGTGATCGCAATTCCTGCGGATGGACCATCCTTTGGGGTTGCGCCATCGGGGAAGTGAATATGAATATCCTTCTTCTCAAAAGCCTCATCCGTAATACCAAGACGCCTTGCTCTTGAACGAACTACGGTACGGGCCGCTTCAACAGATTCTTTCATCACATCTCCGATGGAGCCGGTACGAGTGATGACGCCTTTTCCAGGCATGACAGCAGCTTCAATAGTGAGCAAATCACCGCCCACTTCAGTCCACGCGAGGCCAGTAACTTGACCCACTTGATTTTCTTTACCAGCCAAACCAAAGTCATACATACGCACCGAGAGGAATTTCTCTAAGTTGTCTGCATTAACAACTACAGGCGCAGCCTCTTTCTTTAAGAGCAACAGCTTCACCACTTTGCGGCAGATCTTGCTGATTTCGCGCTCTAAAGAACGGACACCTGCCTCGCGGGTGTAGTAACGAATCATGTTGCGTACAGCGCTATCTTCAATCTTGAGTTCGTCTTTTTTCAAGCCGTTGTTTTTGACTTGCTTTGGAATCAAATAATTCACAGCAATACTAGTTTTTTCATCCTCTGTATAGCCAGCCAAACGAATGATCTCAAGTCGATCCAATAACGGGCCTGGGATATTCAAAGAATTTGAGGTAGCAACAAACATTACATCGGAGAGATCAAAATCAACCTCTACATAATGGTCTTGGAAGGTATGGTTTTGTTCTGGATCTAAAACCTCAAGCAATGCACTTGCAGGATCGCCGCGGAAATCCATACCCATCTTATCCACTTCATCCAATAGGAATAATGGATTGCGCACACCAACCTTAGTCAGGCTAGTTAAAATTTTGCCAGGCATAGAGCCAATATAAGTACGACGGTGACCACGAATCTCAGATTCATCACGAACGCCACCTAAAGCCATACGCACAAATTTTCTATTCGTAGCGCGCGCAATAGATTGACCTAGCGATGTCTTACCAACACCGGGAGGGCCAACCAAACAAAGGATTGGCGCTTTCACGCGATCAACACGTTGCTGTACAGCGAGGTACTCCAAAATACGCTCTTTGACCTTATCAAGGCCATAGTGATCTTCATCTAATACTTTTTCAGCATTAGTGAGGTCATTATTGATCTTGGTCTTTTTCTTCCAAGGAAGATTCACAAGCGTATCAATAAAGTTGCGGATGACAGTGGCTTCAGCCGACATCGGCGACATCAACTTGAGCTTCTTGAGCTCTGATTCTGCCTTCTTCAATGCTTCCTTAGGCATGCGTGCAGCCTTGATACGCTTCTCGAGCTCCTCAAGATCGGCACCCTCCTCACCCTCACCCAATTCTTTCTGAATTGCTTTGACTTGCTCATTCAAGTAGTACTCGCGTTGACTCTTTTCCATCTGACGTTTCACGCGTCCACGAATGCGCTTCTCTACTTGCAGAATATCAATCTCACTTTCAAGATCAGCAAGCAAGCTTTCTAAACGCTGCACAACATCCGTCATTTCCAGTAAGCGTTGTTTTTGCTCAAGCTTTACAGGCAAGTGCGCGCAGATGGTGTCAGCCAATCGACTTGGATCATCAATGCCGCCCAATGAAGAGAGAATCTCTTGCGGCACTTTTTTATTGAGTTTTACGTATTGATCAAACTGCGCCATGATTGCGCGACGCAATGCCTCAGTTTCATGAGCATCAATTGCGTTAATAGCGGTTGGGGTTGCTTCACAATTAAAGTAACCAAGGCTATCTTCAATTTGACTCACTTCAGCGCGCTGAACACCCTCAACAAGCACCTTTACAGTGCCATCTGGCAACTTGAGCATCTGCAATATATTGGCAATACAGCCCACCTCATACAAATCTTCAATAACAGGTTCATCCTTAGCAGCTGTCTTTTGAGCAACCAATAGGACATTTTTGCCAGTTTCCATGGCAGCCTCGAGGGCTTTTATCGATTTGGGGCGACCCACGAATAGTGGAATCACCATATGAGGAAACACAACTACGTCTCTTAATGGGAGTAAAGGTAGTTGAATCGGTTCAGAGGGTAGTAATAAGTGGCCAGGCATGGGGCAAATCCTCCAAAGTAATCAATCCTCAAAAGTCTTTAATAGTGCAATCAAATTATTAGCCACTAAATACAGACATTATTCTTGAGTAGCATACTACCTATATGGGTAGGCTTTAGAGAAAAACAAGGGGTAAAAAGACAAAAAAGGGGCAAAAATGCCCCAAAAATAGCGAAAACCCTAAGAATTTAGGCTTTTTTGCTCAAATCAGCCTGTTCGGCATCCTGCTTGTAGACCAAAAGTGGTTTTCCGCCATCAGCGATACTGCTTTCATCGATAACGACTTTTTGGACATTCTTCAGGGATGGCAGGTCATACATCACATCCATCAATGAGCCCTCAAGAATAGATCTAAGGCCGCGAGCACCAGTTTTGCGAGCAATGGCCTTTTTAGCGATAGCAGAGAGCGCTTCACGACGTACTTCCAGCTCGGAGCCTTCCATAGTCAAGAGCGCTTGATATTGCTTTACCAACGCATTTTTAGGCTCAGTCAGAATCTGAATTAAGGCCTCTTCATCCAATTGGGCCAAAGTGGCAACTACAGGTAATCGGCCGATTAACTCTGGAATCAAACCAAACTTAATTAAATCCTCAGGTTCTACTTCAATCAGGAGATCGCTTACGCCACGATCATCCTTGCCAGGAACAGTGGCATTGAAACCAATACCTGTTTTAGCGGTACGTTGCTGAATGACTTTCTCAAGACCATCAAATGCGCCACCACAAATAAACAAAATATTGGTTGTATCAACTTGCAAGAAATCTTGATTAGGATGCTTACGACCACCTTGAGGCGGTACCGAAGCCATCGTACCCTCAACCAGCTTTAACAAGGCCTGTTGAACACCTTCACCAGAAACGTCACGAGTAATCGATGGATTATCTGACTTGCGTGAGATCTTATCGATCTCGTCAATATAAACAATTCCGCGTTGTGCTTTTTCTACGTTGTAGTCACAAGCCTGTAATAGTTTTTGGATGATGTTTTCAACGTCTTCACCAACATAACCTGCTTCAGTTAGTGTAGTTGCATCGGCCATAACAAATGGCACATCCAACATACGCGCTAATGTTTGCGCCAATAATGTTTTGCCTGAACCTGTTGGTCCAATCAGTAGTATGTTGCTCTTAGCTAGCTCGACGCCATCAACCATGGCCTTAGCCGGCACCTTAGATTCTTTCTTCTCAGAACCCTCAACCGGCTTGCCATCTTTATCTAGCTTCTCTTTTTTAGGCTTAGGTAAATACTGTAAGCGCTTGTAGTGGTTATAAACAGCAACCGCTAGAGTCTTCTTGGCATGATCTTGACCAATGACATACTGATCTAAGTTCTCACGTATTTGATGGGGTGTTGGCAGTGAATCATCGCCCTCTTCCTTGGGAAGCTTGGCAATTTCTTCTTGAATTATGTCGGTGCAAAGATCAATGCACTCATCGCAAATAAAAACAGATGGGCCCGCAATGAGTTTCTTAACCTCATTCTGACTTTTACCGCAGAAAGAGCAATGCAGAACTTTGTCTGCTGAATTAGTGGTGTTGGAATCACTCAAGGAAGTAATCTAATAGTGTATTAAGGACGCTTGTCGATGACTTTGTCGATCAAGCCATACTCTTGCGCCTGCTCTGCGGACATAAAGTTGTCGCGGTCAGTATCTTTAGCAATTGTTTCAATCGTTTGACCTGTGCGATCAGACAAGATTTTGTTGAGGCGCTCACGCAAGTACAAAATCTCGCGCGCTTGAATCTCGATATCGGAAGCTTGGCCACGCGCACCGCCCAATGGCTGGTGAATCATGACGCGTGAATTTGGCAAAGCATAACGCTTCCCTTTCTCACCGGCACACAACAAAAATGCACCCATACTTGCAGCCATACCCATGCATAAGGTACTTACATGTGGCTTGATAAATTGCATTGTGTCGTAAATAGCTAAGCCAGCTGAAACTGAACCACCAGGGGAGTTGATATACAGAGAAATTTCTTTATCTGGGTTTTCACTTTCCAGGAAGAGCAGCTGTGCAATGACTAAATTAGCAGTTTGGTCATTCACTTCACCAACTAGGAAGACTACGCGCTCACGCAGCAACCTGGAGTAGATATCGTAAGCACGCTCACCCCTACCAGAGGTTTCAATCACCATTGGAACCAAACCTAAGCCTTTTGGTTCTAGATTTTCAGACTGAGAATGATTGTGGATCATATTGAAACCTCTTGTGGGTAGATGAGTGACTGACTTAGTTTAGCTTGCTGAGCTCTTCAAAGCTTACCGCTTTGTCGCTTACTTTAGCTTGTGTTGTGAAGAACTTAATGACATTATCTTCAAGCACAAGGTTCTCGATGTCTTTTAAACGGCTAGGATTGCTATAGAACCAACGAACCACTTCTTTTGGATCTTCGTAAGTAGCGGCCTGCTCATCGATTTCAGCTTTAATTTGATCTGCAGTAGCAGCCAAGTTTTGCTTCTTCACTAATTCGCTGAGGATCAAACCAAGGCGAACACGTTTAGTAGCCTGCTCAGTAAAAATCTCAGCAGGAATTGGAGCATCTTTTGCATTTGGCACACCACGCTGCATTAAGTCTTGGCGAGCACCTTCAACCAAACGCTCTTGCTCGGAAGCCACCAAAGATTTAGGCACATCGAGTTCGCACAAGCTGTTGAGCTTATCCATTACTTCATTTTTTAACAAAGAAGTAATGCGACGCTTTACTTCGCGATCTAAATTTTCTTTTACTTCAGCGCGCATTTTGGCAACGCCACCTTCAGCAACACCCAAAGATAATGCAAATGCATCATCAACAGCTGGGAGGTGCGGCCAATTAACTGACTTCACAGTAATAGTGAACTCAGCCGTTTTACCTGCTACATCTTTGCCATGGTAATCGGCTGGGAAGCTCAATGGGAATGATTTGCTTTCGCCCGCTTTGAGACCCAAAGTTGCCGCCTCAAATTCAGGAAGCATACGGCCTTCACCCAATACATATTCAAAGTTTTCGGCTTTGCCGCCAGCAAACTCAATGCCATCAATCTTGCCAACGAAGTCAATAACAACTTGGTCGCCATTTTGTGCTGCAGTACTAGAACCGCCGTCGCCATGGGCGCCAGCTTCACCACGTGGGTGGTAATGAACTTGCTGTTTACGCAATACATCTAAGGCGCGATCAATTTCAGCTTCGCCAATATCAGTTGTGTATTTCGTTACTTCAGCTTTACTAAAGTCACCAATCTTCACTTCTGGCAATACTTCAAAGAAGGCATCGAAGACAATTTTGTCAGCATCAATTTCACTCTTTGGCTCAAGACGTGGTTGACCGGCTAATGCAACGCCCTCTTTTTGGGCTAGCTCATAAAACATTTCAGCAGCTTTATCAAACTGGAGTTCAAAATCCACTTGCATGCCATGTTGTTTTTCAACGAGATTTTTTGGAACTTTGCCAGGGCGAAAGCCAGCCATTTTCATGGTCTTACCAACTTTAGCCAAACGGGCTTCACGCGCTTTTGCCAAATCGGCACGAGCGAATTCCAAAGTCATTTTGCGGTCTAGTGAACCTAAATTTTCTATCTGCACAGCCATTCTCGTCTCTTAATTGAAGATCTGGAAATGTGAAGTCCAAGCCAAGTAGCAATCTTGTGGTGCGAGGAGGGGGACTCGAACCCCCACACCATTTCTGGCGTCAGGACCTAAACCTGGTGCGTCTACCAATTTCGCCATCCTCGCGAATATCCGCAAACTGCCAAGCTTAGACTTCACTCTAAAGACCGTAATTCTACAATGCCTAGGGTTTTAGAGGATCTTTTAGGCCTTATAGAGCAAAGCGACCGCATGGACGGCAACACCCTCGCCTCTGCCTAAATGGCCCAGGGATTCATTGGTCTTAGCCTTGAGATTGACATGGCTAGGGGTAACAGCCAAATCAGCAGCAATATTACGGACCATTTCAGGCAAAAAATCGGCCAATTTTGGCTTCTGGCAAATAATCGTGGCATCGACGTTGCCAATCTGAAAGCCTGCTGCCTGGACTTTTTGCAAGGCAGCGCGGAGCAAAATACGACTATCCATATCCTTAAACTGGGGGTCGGTATCTGGAAATAACTGCCCAATATCATTTAAACCAGCGGCGCCAAGCAAGGCATCCGTTAGTGCATGTAAAAGTGCATCTGCATCTGAGTGACCTAATAGGCCCTTGTCATAAGGCACATGAACACCGCCCAAAATGAGTTTGCGGTCTGACACTAAAGCATGTACGTCGTAACCCTGGCCAATGCGAAATTGCGGAATGTGAGAGTTTGATTGAGTCATATAAGGTCTTTATTTATTCGGCGCTTGAGCTTAGAAGCAATTGCATTAAATCCCAATCAGCAGGATGCGTCACTTTAAAGTTACGTGCAGCGCCTTCTATTAATAGAGGCTTTGCGCCAGCCAACTCAATTGCACTGGCCTCATCGGTCACATCCGCTTCAAGACGGATAGCACTCTCTAAAGCATCATGCAACTGCTTCAAGCCGAACATCTGGGGGGTTTGCGCCTGCCAAAGATGGTCACGCGGAATAGTTCTCTCTGAGTGAGGAATGTTCCCCGCGATTACCGAATCTAAATCGGCCTGCTTTAAGGTATCCGCCAAAGGCACAGCCAAAATACCGCCCGAGCTTGAGTCCTTTACAGAGTCAATCAATTTATTAATCAATGCCGGGGTAATTCCAGGCCGGGCCGCATCATGGACCAATATCCAATCATCTTCAGGAATCCCTGACTTCATCATGGCAGCCAAGGTATTTCGAACAGTTTCTTGTCGTGTTCGGCCGCCTGTTGGCACAACATGAATATCTGCCCCAGAGCTGGCAATTTTCTGCAAAACGGGGTTGTGAATAAACCCAGGGCTCACACCAATCCATATGGACTGAATCTGAGACGTCTCATTAAATGCTTTCAAAGCATAAGAGACCATCGGCTTTCCAGCCAAGCACTGGAACTGCTTAGGCAAATCTCCGCCCAGCCTAGAGCCAGTGCCAGCGGTTGGTAAAAGTGCGTGACAGCGCTTAGCTGAATGATTTCCAGAATCCATGCCTGATTCTATAATGAGCCCAGATGTCTGACGCATTAAATCTAGTACCCCCCATACCCGCTCCCCGGGCTGGGCAGCGCTTTACCTTTTCGGGGCTGGTCGGCTCATCAGATGCCGCTTTAATTGCCCAAACCGCCCTTCGCTATCGCGATCAGTTTTCAGCCATGGTGATTTTCTGTGCCCAAGCTCAGGAAGCCCAACGACTATTGGAAGAAATTCCGGCTTTTGCGCCACAGCTAAAAACAAGACTTCTTCCAGACTGGGAGATTCTTCCTTACGATCACTTTTCCCCACATCAAGATTTAGTCTCAGAGCGTTTAGCCACGCTCTACGAATTACTGAATGGTAGTTGCGATATTGTTTTAGTTCCAGTTACCACCGCGCTCCAGAGACTTGGTCCACCAGACTTTTTATCGGGCCATACCTTTTTCTTTAAGCAAGGCGACAAACTTAATGAAGCTGCTTTAAAGCTTCAGTTGCAACAAGCTGGGTATGACCCTGTTAGCGCCGTGATGCGCCCAGGTGAATACAGCATTCGTGGCGGTCTATTTGATTTATTTCCCATGGGATCGAGCCTTCCATACCGCCTCGATTTATTTGGTGATGAGATTGAGCAAATTCGTGCATTTGATCCCGATACTCAGCGAAGCCTCTACCCCGTTAAAGAAGTTCGCCTCCTGCCTGGACATGAATTTCCATTCGACGACGCCTCGCGTACTGCATTCAGGGGCCGCTGGAGAGAAGTATTTGAAGGCGATCCCAGCCGCTGCTCTATCTACAAGGATGCCAACCTAGGCATACCTAGCGCCGGCATTGAATCTTATCTCCCACTGTTCTTTGAAGAGAAATCCAATCTCTTTGATTACTTTCCGCGCTCTGGCGATCCTGTATGGCTTGTCAGCATTGGTGATGCTGAAGAAACCATTAAAGGCTTTTGGAAAGACACTCTCTCTCGCTATGAATTTCTCAAACATGATTTAGAGCGTCCAATTCTTCCTCCAAAAGAGTTATTTCTGGATGTGGATGAATTCTTTACAACGTCCAAACCCTTTGCACGTTTAACGCTTGAGAAAAATAGCTCAGAGAAAAGTCAATTTCTCGCTGTACCTGATGTTGCAGTTCATCGCCGCGATGCTGATCCAATTAATCTCCTACGCAAAGTCGCTGCATCAGAAAAGGTTCGCGTATTAATTTGTAGCGATAGTGCCGGGCGAAAAGAATCTATTCGTCAACTCTTTGATGAGAGTAATTTAGTTGCCGGTCTCGATGGCAAGCCCCTTTACCCGCTTAAACCAGAGGGCTTTGATAGTATTGCCGATTTTATTAAGAGCGATTCTTTATTTGGTCTAGTTACCGCACCGCTTTTTAATGGATTTTCTTGGCCCGCAGAAAATCTGCTGGTTATTACTGAGGCAGAGTTATTTACTACTACAGCAAGACAACGGCGCAAAGGTAAGGCAAGTGAAAATGCTGATCCTGATATGCTGTTTAAGGATCTGTCTGAGCTCAAGATCGGCGATCCCGTAGTTCATGCAGAGCATGGCATTGGACGTTACCAAGGATTAGTTCTTCTGAATTTAGCGCCACCTAAAGATGCACCTATATTCGAAGAGTTCCTCCATCTGCAGTATGCTGGTGAAGCCACCTTATACGTACCAGTGCAGCAATTGCAAATGGTGACACGCTACGCTGGATCAGATCCTGATTCAGCACCACTCCATCAACTGGGGTCTGGTCAGTGGGATAAAGCCAAGCGCAAAGCTGCTCAACAAATTCGAGATACTGCCGCTGAGCTTTTAGGTTTATATGCCGCCAGAGCTATTCGCAAAGGTCATGCGTTTGAGTTTTCAGCTCATGACTACGCGGCTTTTGCAGAAAGCTTTGGCTTTGAGGAAACGCCAGACCAGGCTAATGCTATTGCAGCCGTCATTGGTGATATGACTAGCGGCACACCAATGGATCGCTTGGTTTGTGGTGATGTTGGTTTTGGAAAAACAGAGGTAGCTCTGCGAGCCAGTTTTATTGCAGTGATGGGCGGCAAACAAGTGGCTATATTGGCGCCGACTACCCTGCTTGCTGAACAACATGTTGCCACCTGGAAAGATCGCTTTGCAGATTGGCCTGTACGCATTGTTGAGCTATCTCGCTTTAAGACTGCTAAAGAAATTAATGCTTCCTTAGAAGCTATTGCCAAAGGTGATGCAGACATCATTATTGGCACGCACAAACTGCTCTCCAAAGAAACGCAATTTGCTAATTTAGGTTTGGTCATCGTTGACGAGGAGCATCGCTTTGGTGTTCGTCAAAAAGATGCCCTCAAGGCCCTGCGTGCTGAGGTCGATATCTTGACTCTAACCGCTACACCAATCCCACGTACCCTAGGCATGGCTATGGAAGGACTTCGTGAGTTCTCGATCATTGCCACCGCCCCACAGAAACGACTGGCTATTAAAACGTTTGTAAGGCGTGAAGGTGATGGAGTAATACGTGAAGCGGTATTGCGGGAGATTAAACGTGGTGGCCAGGTTTACTTCCTGCACAACGAAGTAGAAACCATTCAAAATCGTAAGCACGCCCTACAAGAACTCATTCCGGAAGCGCGCATTAGTGTTGCTCACGGACAAATGCATGAGCGTGAACTGGAATCGGTCATGCGTGAATTCGTGACTCAGCGCACCAACATCTTGCTATGTACTACCATTATTGAAACCGGTATTGACGTTCCAACAGCTAATACCATCATCATGCACCGCGCTGATAAATTTGGTTTAGCCCAACTGCATCAATTGCGTGGACGCGTTGGGCGCTCCCATCACCAGGCTTATGCGTATTTGCTAGTCCCCGATCCTGAAGCACTCAGCAAGCAAGCGCAATTACGCCTCAATGCGATTCAGGCTATGGAAGAACTGGGCTCTGGCTTCTACTTAGCCATGCATGACTTAGAAATACGTGGGGCCGGTGAAGTGCTGGGGGATAAGCAATCTGGAGAAATCCATGAGATTGGTTACCAGCTCTATACCGAAATGCTTAACCGTGCCGTGAAGTCTCTGCGAAGTGGCAAGGAGCCAGATTTACTTTCGCCATTACAAGCGACAACCGATGTCAATCTTGGTGTTCCAGCCCTGCTACCCGAAGATTACTGTCCTGATGTGCATGAACGACTATCTTTGTATAAGCGCTTTGCCGGTACCCATGACTTCTCAGAGCTTATGGGCTTGCGTGAAGAGCTGGTTGATCGCTTTGGCGATCTGCCCGATCAAGCAAAGTCTTTTTATGAGACTCATCGTCTACGTCTCGAGATGACAGGCTTTGGCATCAAGAAAATTGACGCGACGCCTGTCTCAATACAGATTCAATTTATACCGAACCCACCAATCGATCCCATGAAGATCATTCAATTAATTCAGTCTTCAAAATACATTCAACTCAATGGTCAAGATAAGTTAAAAGTACTTCCCCAGAAAGACCGTGAATTTGAGAGGCTTGAACAGCGCCTTGATGCCATTCGCAATATCCTGCGCCGCCTCAATGAATCTGCGGTTTTAAGCCCTGCCAAAGCAAGTTAACAATCTAATAATCTAATAATTCGATTTATTATTGATCTATGCCTAACCACCAAATTCTTGTAGCCATCTCTAGAGACCCTCTCTCAGAAAAAATGGTCTTTTCATTAAAAGATTGCGCGCTAAAGTTTGGTGTCTCCCTGCATTCCATAGGCGGCCAAACTAGCAATGGCAGCTATTTTGTGGAACGCTTTGAATCTAGCGCGCATCTAGATACTAGCCAACGCGAACAGCTGCGTACCATTACCGCAAACCATAATGCAGATCTATGCTTTTTAAGACCTGAACTTGTGGCGCAAGATATAAAAGTTTTAGCCATGGACATGGACTCAACACTCATCAATATTGAATGCATAGATGAGATTGCTGATTTCACGGGTAAAAAGTCGGCTGTAGCAGAAATTACTGAAGCTACTATGCGTGGCGAGATTAAAGACTTTAAAGAAAGCTTAATGAGACGCGTTGCATTGCTTGAAGGCGTCCATGCCGATGCACTTGAATCCGTTTATCGTGAGCGTTTGCGCCCCAATCCTGGCGCCGCCGAACTATTGGCCGGCGCTCATGAACGTGGTTTGTATACCTTACTAGTTTCTGGTGGCTTTACATTCTTTACAGAAAAGTTACGCCAGCAATTAGGGTTCAAACAAACTCAAGCAAATACTCTTGAAATTATTGATGGCAAGCTCACCGGCAAAGTGCTAGGTGATATCGTTGATGGCGCCGCTAAGGCAGCCCATTTAGATGAAGTTTGTGCCCGTCTCGACTGCACTAAAGCCAACGCTATCACGATGGGCGATGGTGCAAATGACTTGATCATGATGAATGGTTCAGGCATTAGCGTGGCATATCAAGCTAAGCCAGTTGTCAAAGAAAAAGCCGACGCGGCTTTTGACCGAGTCGGCTTAGATGCTGCTTTACTACTGATCTCTTAAGTCTTTACCCAAGAGATCAGGGTAATCATTTCTACAGAAGAGCTTATAAACGCTCAAAAATAGTGGCGATACCTTGACCACCACCAATACACATTGTTACCAATGCATATTTACCTTGAACGCGATGAAGTTCGTGAATCGCTTTAGTGGCAATCGCCGCACCAGAGCAACCAATTGGGTGACCTAATGCAATTGCGCCACCATTTACGTTTGTCTTGGCTGGATCTAAACCCAACCCTTTTGTCACTGCCAAAGCTTGAGCAGCAAAAGCTTCATTAGACTCAATGACATCGATTTGATCTAACTTTAGGCCAGCACGCTCTAGAGCAATCTTAGTAGCCGGGATTGGGCCCTCACCCATGATGTGGTTTGGCACACCAGCAACTGCATAAGAAACCAAACGAGCGATTGGCTTATGCCCAGCCTTTTTAGCCGTTTCGGCATCGGCCAATACAAAGAACGCAGCGCCATCATTAATACCAGAGGCATTACCTGCAGTAACAGAGCCGCCTTCTTTTTTGAACACGGCTTTCATCTTGCCAAGCGTTTCCATAGTGGTCTCTGGCTTGCAATGCTCATCAGTATCAAACACGATATCGCCCTTACGAGTTTTAATCGTAATAGGAACGATCTGAGACTTAAAGCGACCCTCTTTAATTGCATTAGCTGCACGGCGGTGTGACTCTACTGCCAATGCGTCCTGCTCTTCGCGTGTCAGCTTCCATTTCTCAACGAGGTTTTCAGCTGTAACGCCCATATGGCCAACGCCAAATGGATCAGTCAAAACCGCAACCATTAAGTCGAGCATCTTGGTATCGCCCATACGAGCACCACTACGCATTGCAGGTGAACCATACATACCGCGTGACATTACTTCAACACCGCCACCAACGCCGTAATCACAATCACCCAACATAATTTGCTGTGCAGTCGTCACAATCGCTTGTAGGCCAGAGCTACAGAGGCGGTTCAATGCCATCGCAACGGATTCCATTGGCAAGCCAGCCTGAATAGATGCAACACGTGCAACATACGCATAACGACTATCTGTAGGAATTGTGTTTCCAACTGTCACATAATTGATCAACGCTGGATCAACACCTGAGCGAGCAACTGCCTCTTTCATCACAATGCCGCCGAGCTCAGAAGGCTCAAAGCTGCTGAGGGAACCATTAAAGGTGCCAATTGCGGAACGAACTGCACTTAAGACAACGACATCACGACTCATATCAATCCCCTTTGCTAAGCCTAATTATTAGGCTGACTTTGTACTAAATTAGTACTTAATAAGTAATTCAACCATCAGTTTTATTGCATTCGTCAAGTTTCGGCTATTAGGTCATGCCCTTGGGAGCTAACAACAGTCGCTCTGATGATTTCTCCAGCACGGTAGCGCTTAGAAGGCTTGCTAGGCGGCAAAACCCTCACCAAACCATCAATTTCAGGGGCATCACCAATGCTTCTGCCAATTCCACCCTGGTCATCCACCCGGTCAATGATGACCTGAATACGTTTGCCTAATTTTTTAGCAAGTCGCTTAATGGAGATATCTTCAGCCTTAGCCATAAATCTGGCGCGGCGTTCTTCACGAATTTCGTCTGGCACTGGGTTATCCAATTGATTGGCAGTGGCGCCTTCCACTGGTGAATAGGCAAAACAACCAGCCCTATCAATTTGAGCCTCATCCAGGAAATTGAGTAGGTATTCAAACTCTTCCTCAGTCTCACCAGGAAATCCAGCAATAAAGGTGCTGCGAATCACCAAGCCTGGGCATGCTTCACGCCATGCCAGAATCCGCTCTAAATTCTTTTCTCCGCTAGCAGGACGTTTCATACGTTTGAGTACATCTGGATGGGCATGCTGTAGCGGAATATCTAAATACGGCAATACACCATAGCCGTGTTCGGAGAACTCCGCCATCAAAGGCAAAACATCATCGACGTGTGGATATGGATAAACATAATGCAATCGCACCCAAGCTTGATGCTCTCTAGCAATTTGATTTAAAGCATTCACCAAATCAAACATTTTGGTTTTCACTGGCTTGCCATCCCAAAATCCAGTGCGATATTGAATATCAACGCCATAAGCACTGGTGTCTTGCGATACAACCAAGAGCTCTTTAACACCTGACTCAAATAAACGCTTTGCCTCAAGCAGTACTTCGCCGATTGGACGCGAAACTAAATCACCACGTAAATTCGGGATGATGCAAAAAGTACAGCGATGATTACAGCCTTCGCTAATTTTGAGATAGGCGTAATGTTTTGGTGTGAGCTTTACACCAGCAGGTGGCACTAAATCCGTGAAAGGATCGTGCGGCTTAGGCAGGTGCAAATGAATTGCTTGCATCACCTCATCAGTGGCGTGCGGCCCTGTTACAGCAAGGACTTTAGGGTGAATGCTAGAAATAAGATCGCTGCCATCGGCATTTTTTCTGGCGCCCAAACAACCGGTCACAATCACTTTACCGTTTTCAGCCAAGGCCTCACCAATAGCGGAGAGACTCTCCTCAACTGCTGAATCAATGAAGCCGCAGGTATTCACAACAACCAAATCTGCGCCCGAATAATCTTTAGCAGTCTCGTAACCTTCAGCACTCAGTTGCGTCAGGATAAGTTCAGAATCTACTAGCGCCTTAGGGCATCCCAAGGAAACAAATCCAATTTTCCCGGCCACAACTATTCTTTTTCAGTTTTGTTGGGCTGAGGAGAAAACGGGAAGTTTCCAAAAATATTTTGTGAGTCCTGAACCTGCTCTTGCATCTTAATGAAGAGATCTTTGCTCTGCTCCATGTAGTTGCCCATCAGGCCTTGCATAAGTGGATTTTGCAAGTTCATCATTTGCGACCAGGCTTCTGGCGTGCTGCCTGCACCAAGTCCTTTGGTTTGATCGCCAAGCTTGTTGTGAATGTCCACAAAGGACTGCATAGTTTTTTCGAGATAATTTCCCATCAAACCTTGCATGGAGTTTCCATAGAAGCGAATGATTTGAGAAAGCATTTGAGTTGAGAATACTGGTGCACCACCAGCCTCTTCTTCAAGAATAATTTGCAGCAAAATGTTGCGTGTTAAATCTTCTTCAGTTTTAGCATCTACCACTTTGAAGACTTCATTGCCCATGACCAAGCTCTTGATGTCCGACAGCGTGACATACGCACTAGTTTGAGTGTCGTAGAGACGACGATTGGGGTACTTCTTGATGAGCCGATCTTCGCCAGCTCGTTTAGCGCGGGTTACCATTTTTTTCCTTACTCTTTACTGCATCGCAACATCAGCGTAGTTTAGCCCCAGTTTGACCAAAAGGTAAATACGCTGTGTTGCGTACTACAAGAACTGCAATAATTGCTGCAGCGCAATATTAACCAGTGTGAATGCCACCGTTTAATGAAAAGTCTGCACCAGTGGCATAGCCACCATCGTCAGAGGCGATCCAGCAACAAATAGAGGCGATCTCTTCAGGCGTACCCAAGCGTTTAACTGGAATACCAGAAACAATCTTTTCCAGTACATCTTCACGAATAGCCTTAACCATGTCAGTGCCAATGTAGCCAGGAGAGACAGTATTCACAGTCACACCCTTTGTAGCCACCTCTTGTGCCAAAGCCATCGTAAAGCCATGTAAACCTGCCTTAGCAGTGGAATAGTTAGCCTGCCCAAATTGACCCTTCTGACCATTCACAGATGAGATGTTGATAATGCGGCCCCAGTTATTCTCAACCATGCCATCAATGACTTGCTTGGTTACGTTAAATAGGGAATTCAGGTTGGTATCGATAACCGCTTTCCAGGCATCTGGAGTCATTTTGCGGAACACGCTGTCACGAGTAATGCCGGCGTTGTTAACCAATACGTCAACACGACCTACTTCAGCCTTTACTTTTTCAAAGGCGGCAACAGTACTATCCCAGTCAGAAACGTTGCCCTCAGAGGCGATAAAGTCGTAGCCGAGCGCTTTCTGCTCGCCAATCCAACGATCTTTGCGCGGAGAATTCGGGCCACAGCCAGCAATCACCTTAAAGCCGTCTTTAGCAAGACGTTGACAGATAGCGGTACCAATACCACCCATACCACCAGTTACATATGCGACTTTTTGAGACATTAATTTCCCCTTTTAAAAACCTTCGTTAATTGTTACTTGAGTTCCGGTGTTACTTTTTCTTTTACATACACACCCGGCGCTGCTTCCATTTTTTTGTACTTTGTATTTCCAAAAGTAGCACTTGCCGCCCTCTTCTCTCCACCAAATTGCTCAAGCCACTTGGTGTAGTCAGGCCACCAGCTACCGGGGATTTGTTTTGCACCTTCTAACCACTCTTGGGCTGTAGGAGCAATCTTGTTATTTTCAAAGTAGTAGCGTTTATTTTTAGCGGGCGGATTAATTACTCCCGCAATGTGTCCTGATGCTCCTAGAACAAAACGGTTTTTACCTTTCAAGATATGAGTTGACTCGTATGCTGACTGCCAGGGAACAATGTGGTCCTCCTGTGATGCGTAAAGATACGCAGGACATGTAATTTTTCCGAGATCAATCTTCTCGCCACAAATTTTGACTTTGCCAGGCTTCACTAAGTCATTTTGCAAATAGGTATGACGCAAATACCAGCAGTACATTGCACCAGGTAGATTGGTAGAGTCGCCATTCCAATAAAGCAAATCAAATGGTGGCGGAGAATTACCCTTAAGATAATTCTCAACAACATAGTTCCACACGAGATCATTTGGGCGCAAGAACGAGAAGGTATTGCCCAAATCTAAGCCTGACATCATGCCGTATTTACCACCCTTGCCACCGATGCTGTTCTCGCGCATCTCGACCATGTCTTCATCAATAAAAACATCCAAAATGCCAGTGTTCGTAAAATCCAATAAGGTCGTAAATAGCGTCAAGCTAGCAGCCGGATGCTCATCTCGAGCAGCTAACACAGCTAATGCAGAGGTCGTTAAGGTGCCGCCAACACAGAAGCCCAAGATATTAATTTGCTTGGTATCACCAATCTCTTTAACTACTTCGATTGCTTTGATGACGCCCTTGCCGACGTAATCATCCCAACTGACTTCGGCCATCGATGCGTCTGGATTTTTCCAGGACACCAAAAAAACGGTGTGGCCTTGACTCACCATGTGGCGCACTACGGAGTTATCGGGCTGCAAATCCAGAATGTAATACTTATTGATGCAGGGAGGCACCATCAAATAGGGGCGCTCAAATACTTGCTCAGTTAATGGCGTGTATTGAATCAGCTCAAACAACTCATTACGAAAAACTACATGCCCTTCTGTAGTGGCAATATTTTTACCAACTTCAAAAGCAGACTCATCCGTTTGCGAGACCTTGCCTTTTTTCATATCCCCCAATAAGTTCACAATTCCTTTTTGAATGGATTGCCCTTGGGAGCTAATAATGCTTTCTAAGACCTCTGGATTTGTAGCTATAAAGTTTGATGGTGAAAGCGCATCAATCATTTGCTCAGTAGTAAACAGAATTTTTTGCTTTTGCTTTTCATCTGTATCCACTGCATTGGCTAATGCCATTAAATGTTTGGAATTCAGTAAATAAGTGGCAGCAATAACCTTACTCCAAGAGGAATGCCATGCTTTGCCTGCAAAGCGACGATCTTTAACCTCGATCGCTTCAGGATTGGTAGCAATGTGCGCTAATTCAGTGAAATATTCTTTTTGAATTTCAGATAAGCGCTCGGGCGGAATTAGCGCCATATGGTGCGGTGCCAAAGATGGCGTTGCACCGGTATTCATGCCTGCAAACATAGTAGTCTCTTCAATTAGTTAGAGACATTCTCCGCCCTTAAGCACTAGAGAGTTATACGCAAATACCCTAGCCCAAAGGATAGGCTAGTAGTTACCCTCATAAGCATTGCTAAAACTATTTTGAAATCCAGATTGCTGAGGCGAATCTACCTGTTCTGCCGTCACGACGATAAGAAAAAAATTGCTCTTTATCTCTAACGGTACAAAATTCCCCGCCAGAAATGATTTCCATACCGCAAGCTTCCAGCCGCCCTCTTGCCAACTGGTAAATATTTGCCAGGAATTTTCCAGGTCTACTTGGAATTGCTTTGAATGAACCCACAGGGACAGGGAAATTAGAATTGGAATTGGCAAAAGCCAACACTACATCTTCACCAACTTCAAATTCTTCAGGACCAATTGCTGGCCCTAACCATGCCATCAATCTTGCTGGATTTTTATCTTCCGAAAGATTTAAGAGCTCGGTAATCGTATTTTCAAGCACTCCTGCACAAAGCCCCCTCCATCCTGCATGAGCAGCACCTACAGCAGTGCCCCTGGAGTTCGTAAAAAGAACGGGGAGACAGTCAGCTGTCATGATGACCAAGACCTCATGAGGAATATTGGTGACCGAGGCATCTGCTGAAATTTCCCCGCCCCCGGTAGACAGTCTGCTGTGGGGAGTGCTCACGACAGTGCTGTGCGTTTGCTTTAGCCACAAGGGCTCAGTAGGCAACTCCTTGGCAAAGATAGCCCTGTTTGCCAAAACATCTTTAGCCCGGTCACCCACATGATCCCCAAGGTTAAGGCTATCGAAAGGCTGCTGACTAACGCCACCCTTGCGAACGCTCACCAGAGTTTTAACCGACTTAGGAGCTGGCCATTGCGGGACTATAAAACTCATGCTCTTGATTCATTTTCAATTGACGCCAACACCACGGCCTCTTTGGGTAGCACCTCTTCATTCATTCCCAATTGTGGCAATAGATCTAATAAATCTTGTGGCGGAAGGCGAAACCAAGTCATCAATTCGTTCTTCACCGGATGCTGAAGACTCAGCGCGAAGGCGTGCAAAGCCTGTCGATTAAATGCGAGGTTTTTAGAGGCTCCAGGCACCTTTTTGCGATATACCGGATCACCTACCAGCGGAAAACCAAGAGACTCCAGATGAACCCGAATTTGATGGGTGCGCCCAGTCTCCAGGCGGCACTCCAATAGAACTACAGCAGACTCTCCAACAAAACCTTTGGCTAGGCGGCGAAATAAAGTGGCTGCAGGCTTACCTTGAGGGCTGCCGGCAGCCATCTTGAGGCGATCTCGTTGATCGCGACCCACGGAAGCCAATACCTTGCCTTGACTTGGTGCATCACCCCATACACACGCAAGGTAGCGGCGCCCCACTGTTCGGTCTTGCAGTTGGCGCACTAAAGAGGTTTGGGCCTGTGATGTTCTAGCAACTACCATGAGGCCAGAGGTGTCCTTATCGAGCCGGTGCACAATCCCAGCCCTTGGGAGAAGCTTGAGCTCTGGATAGCGAAATAAGAGCCCATTTAATAGCGTTCCCGACCAATTACCGGCCGCAGGATGAACCACAAGACCGGGGGGCTTATTGACCACAATGACGGCCTCATCCTCATAAACCACATCCAAAGGGATATCTTCAGGACTAAAGGCGAATTGTTCGGGCATTTCTTGAGGAAATACCTTGATACTCTCGCCCCCATGGAGTAAATATCGGGCTTTAGTGACCTTTCCATCAACCATGACGGCACCAGCCTCAACCCAAGCTTTTAGGCGATTACGCGAATAATCAGGCAAAGACCCTGCCAGCACCTTATCCAAGCGCTCACCAGCCATCTCCATAGGGATATCTAAGGAGATGAAATCCTCATCATCGATATAATCAATGGGATTCGATTCAGGAGTTTGCGGCAATGCCACGCTTAGAGAGCCTTTCAGTTATGTCCGACGTAATATCAGACGCCAGTTTAAGGCTTGCTGGGAATTCATCCCCACAAAAAAAGCGCTTTCATTTATTTAGCGGGTCAATCGCCCTGCTGATTGCCCTCTTTTTCGCGGCAATAGTTTTAGGTGGATGCGCTGGTAGCGAGGGCTCTAAAGATGACACCGATATTTGGTCTGAGGCAAAACTCTATTCAGAAGCAACTGACAAACTCAATGATGCTGACTTTGCTAAGTGCGGAAAATACTTTGAGAAATTAGAGGCGCGCTTTCCATTTGGTCCATATTCACAACAAGCTCAAATTAACGCAGCCTATTGCTACTGGAAAGCCCAAGAGCAAACGCAAGCACTGGTTGCTATTGATCGCTTTATTAAATTGCATCAAGGAAGCCCTAGCTTAGATTACGCCTACTATTTAAAAGGTCTCATTACATTTAATGATGACTTGGGTTGGCTGGGTAAATTCACGGGCCAAGATCTCAGTGAGCGCGATCCAAAAGCAGCCAAAGAAGCATTTGAATCTTTCAAAGTAGTTGTCGAGCGTTTCCCGAACAGCAAATATGCACCTGACGCCTTGGATCGCATGCGCTACATCGTGAACTCTCTTGCAGAGGCAGATGTCATCGTTGCTCGCTTTTACTATCAACGTGGCGCCTACTTGGCTGCAGCCAATCGCGCTCAATTAGTGATTCGTGACTATGACCGCGCACCTGCTGTTGAGGAAGCGCTTTACATTCTTACCAAGTCGTATGAAAAGTTGGGCATGGTTCAACTCAGCAATGACTCAGCACGCGTCTTTAAATTAAACTTCCCAGACAGTCAAATGATGACTACAGGCCAGCGTGTTCAGAAGGAACGCAGATGGTGGCAGTTCTGGAATAAGTAAGCTGCCTCGATCTTCTCCTAGCAACTTACCAACCAATAAAAATCCTCCAACTCGGAGGATTTTTTATTTCCTGCTTTGTTATTTCAGTAGTTTATTTAATGGCGACAGGAACCCTTGGGGCTACAGCGCATAGCAACTCATAGCCAATCGTATCGCTCATTTGAGCAACATCATCTACAGCCACCTTATCGCCCCACAGTTGCACAACGCTACCGATGTTTGCATTTGGAACCTTGCGCAAATCAATTGCCAACATATCCATCGAAACCCTTCCTACTAGCGGACAAATAACTCCTTGATCACCTGTGCCGTTAGCAACCCACACGGGGGTGCCATCTTTTGCATGGCGCGGATAACCGTCTGCATATCCACAAGCAACGATACCGACTCGCATTGCACTCGGAGCCTCGTATCTGCCGCCATATCCAATTCGGTCGCCCTTTTGAAGGTCTTGAATATCAATAATTTCGCTATGCAGTTGCATCACCGCCTGAAGATTGGCATGCTCGATGTCGACATGCTGACCAGTTGGAGATGCGCCATACAACATGATGCCGGGACGAACCCAATCACCCAAAGCGTTACGATGCCACAAGATAGCGGCAGAGTTAGCCAAAGAGGTAGCGCCTTCTAGACCCACAATAGTTTCATTAAATAATTCTTGTTGAGCACCAACTGAAGGTAATTGATCCACTTGGTCGGCATTAGCAAAGTGCGTCATGTGATGCATGTGATAACCAGCCGCATGTAAACGATGAAAGCCAATCCGATAGGCTTCGGGCCTAAATCCAAGGCGGTTCATGCCGGTATTCATCTTCAGAAAGACATTAAAAGGTTTGTGGTTTTTACCCTTAAATCTTTCCAACCATTCAACCTGCGCATCACAGTGAACTACCAGATCACACTCCAAATCTTCCGCTAGGGTTAGCTCATTTTCATGAAAGAACCCCTCCAAAAGAAGAATGCGGCCTTTCCAGCCATGCTCCCGCAACCAGGACGCGTCTTGTATATCCAATAAGGCAAAGCCATCCGTTGAGGCCAAACCCTTAAGGGCAGCATCAAAACAATGGCCATAGGCACGGGCTTTGATCACAGCCCAAATCTTGGACTCTGGCGCCAACTCCCGAACTCGGTTTAAATTATGCTGAAAGGCGGCAGTATGAATAGAGGCCAAAATTGGTCTATTAATCAGGCCGTTAGCAGATTCACCCATATTTACCCCTCCTTTCATGTTTTAATTGTATTAATGACTAGATTGTACGAATGAACCGTAGCTTTTACATCATTATGGCGGCGCAATTTTTTTCGTCGCTTGCTGATAATGCTCTCCTAATTGCAGCTATTGCCCTCCTGGCCCAGCTTCACGCTCCGGCCTGGATGACGCCTTTGCTTAAATTGTTCTTTGTATTGTCCTATGTTCTCTTGGCAGCCTTTGTGGGAGCCTTTGCGGACTCCAGGCCTAAGGGCAATGTCATGTTCATCACAAACACCATTAAGTTCATTGGATGTGTAGCAATGCTAGTTGGCAGCCACCCGCTGATGTCTTATGCGATTGTTGGTTTGGGCGCTGCAGCCTACTCGCCTGCTAAGTACGGAATTTTGACTGAACTACTCCCCCCTGAAAAATTAGTAGCCGCCAATGGCTGGATCGAAGGCCTAACGGTAAGTTCGATCATTTTAGGAACAGTTTTAGGGGGCGTTCTGATCAGCAGCACCGTTTCTGAAAGTCTTTTAGCCTTGGATATACCGAGTATTAATACGGGCATCGATACGCCAGCGGAGTCAGCCATTCTGATCATCATGATGATTTATGTGGTTGCAGCACTGATTAACTTAAAGATTCCCGATACCGGCGCAAGGTACGTTTCACAAAAAACCAATCCAATTGAATTGGTTAAAGACTTTGCCATCTGCTTTAAGACACTTTGGAATGATCGCCTAGGGCAAATTTCCTTAGCGGTTACCACTTTATTCTGGGGCGCAGGCGCTACCCTGCAATTTATTGTGATCAAGTGGGCGCAAGTTGCACTCCACATGAACCTGTCACAAGGGGCAATTCTGCAGGCAATTTCCGCTGTTGGCGTTGCAGGCGGCGCCGTCTATGCGGCTTGGCGAATTCCGCTACGCAAGTCCTTAAACGTCTTGCCTTACGGCATTGCTATGGGCTTGGTTGTCTGTGTCATGGCAGTCTACAACTCAGATATGCTGCCCAATACCAGTATTTTTTCGATTGGCAAGCTTCAAGTTTCCCTCAATTTATTACCAGCTTATTTCTTATTGATATTGGTGGGATGGTTAGCTGGATACTTTGTAGTGCCAATGAACGCATTGCTTCAACATCGTGGCCATGTCTTGATGTCTGCAGGTCACTCTATTGCCGTACAGAACTTCAATGAAAATATTTCTGTACTAGTAATGCTGTTGATTTACTCACTACTGATTTGGTTAGATTTACCGGTCCAGTTTGTGATCATTGGCTTTGGCGTAACAGTAAGCATCATTATGTGGCTCGTTATTAAGCGCCATGCCAGAAATCAAGCGGAGTATGACTCCATGCATCTCATTGGCGAACACAAGCACTAGGCCTGATTTCTGAGACTCTGATCAGCTGTTTTGCAATACAGATTTAGCAAGCAATAAATCTTGCCACAAAAGAGCCTTGTCTTTTGGCTTGGTGAGTACTTGATTTAACTCAAAAGAAGCAATCACTGGAATCTCTTCCTCGTTCCCCGTGTTGAGTGCTAACACTGTCTCACGCAACTGAGACAAAGGATCTCGCTCACCAGTTATTTTCTGAGCAACGGGTCCGCCAAATGCTACCGCAACCACTGGTGTTTCTGGGCTTGATAGCTGGCTCAAGTTAACCGAAGCATTTTTCCAAGACCATTCATTTTTAGCCAACCCTAATGCGCGAATGATATTTTGAAATAGGATTTGTGCATCACCCTGAGGCTCGATGCCAAAAAACCACCAAGTGCCGTATGAGATGCGCTGTGCAGAAGTGTCGTCTAAGTCTGTGGCAGGAGCACTTACTGCAACTGTTGCCTCTGGTATGACCTGTGCGGCATCACGCGAGGTCCACTCGGTAATGCCCATTTCTTTTAAGTAGGCTGAATGCGTGCTTGTCATGGCTCTAGCTTAATCGATTTGGCCATTACGAGCGCATCTTCACGAGAACCACTCTCAGGACTTGCTGGATAGTAATTCTTGCGCACGCCAATCTGCTCATAGCCTAATTTTTGATAGAGCGCCAAGGCTGCGGTGTTGGTTGGCCTTACTTCCAATATGATGCGTGGCATTTTTTGCTGTGCGGCGACGCCATCAATAGCAGCCATCATTCTTTTACCCAGGCCAAGCTTACGAAGATGAGGTGAAACCGTAATGTTCAGAAGGTGTAATTCGTCTACCGCAGGAAATAAGATGCAATAAGCCCACAGTACATCCGGATCTAAATAAGAGCCCTTAATTACCTGATCGACTTGCGGACGAATGCAATAAGCCCAATGCCCAGCCGCTAGAGAATCTGAAAAGTTTCCCTTAGTCCATGGATGAATATGTGAGACCGACTCAATCTTGAGAACTTCATCTAAATCTGCTGGCTGCATCGGCAAGAAGGAAAGCTCTGCCTCACCCCCAGAAATTGATTGATCAGACATTACTTAAATGCCTCTACACGCTCAGCAGTAGTTAGCGCCACTTTATTGCGTACGTATAAAGGCTCAAGCTGCCTAACATCTTGCCGCATACCTTCTGTAAATAAACAACTTGCGCAGCCCATAACACCTATTGCAGATATCGCAATCTCCGCATCTAAGCCGCCATTAAAGTTTGGCAGGCGTTCACGATATGGGCTAATAGCGCTACCAGCCAAGTAATCAATGCCCTCAAGCGCTATATCCTCAGGTTTCGTGAGATGTATGTCACCCATACGCATTGGCAGCAGATCGAGCTGAGCCTCGTATCGAGCCCAATAGACCTCATCCATGCGCGCATCAATAGCAATCACAAAATGTTTTGCATTAGTCTTTTGAAATGCAGGCGATTTAATAAGTTGTGATGCAATGGCATCCAAGCTAATTACAGAGATCACGGGCAGATTCTTCGAAATCGCCAGACCTTGTACAGCCGCAACACCCAACCTCACCCCAGTAAATGCACCAGGACCAATTCCGACAGCAATAGCATCTAGATCTTTTAAATTGATCTTGGCATTACCTAGCAGTGACTCAATCCAAGGCAATAGGAGTTGGCTAGCGCCAGCTGAGACCGCTTCGTGTCTCAGCTCTGGTGTTTGATCAGTTAAAGATAAAGCCACCGAACACCAGGCTGATGAGGTGTCGATGGCTAATATGTTTGCCACATGAAGCCTTATTTGCTTATTTAGTTACTAATTCAATTAATTGATAAATCAATAAAGCAAATTATGAACTTAATCCTGCAATGACTTCAGGAGGCGCCTGAACCAGCTCAATCAGGACCCCTTCACCGCTGATGGGGAATTCATCATTTCCCTTGGGATGAACAAAGGTGATGTCATAGCCTGCCGCCCCTTTGCGGATGCCGCCTGGAGCAAAGCGAAGGCCGTTCGCGGTGAGCCATTCAACCGCCATAGGCAAATCATCCACCCATAAACCAATATGATTTAAAGGCGTTTGGTGTACAGCAGGTTTCTTTTCGATATCAAATGGCTGCATGAGATCGACTTCAATCTCATGAGCACCTGATCCAATTGCACAAATATCCTCATCCACGTTCTCACGCTCAGAGACAAAAGTGCTTTTGTATTCAAAGCCAAGCATATCGACCCACAACTTCTTGAGTCGATCCTTGCTCTCGCCGCCGATAGCGATTTGCTGAATACCTAAAATTTTGAATGGCTTAGCGCTCATAGTCATAGATGCCGTATTGATTACATTACTCAAAACGAATGATCAATTGATCAACCGCCAAACTTTCGCCCTCTTTAGCGCAGATTTCAGCAACTACGCCATCCTGCATTGCAGAGAGCGTGTTTTCCATTTTCATTGCTTCAATCGAGGCTAATTTCTGACCAGCAGTTACCGCTTCACCCACCTTGACGGCAATCTTTGTCAACAGTCCGGGCATTGGCGACATGACCAGTTTAGAGGTATCAGGCGGCAACTTCACTGGCATGCGGCGTTGCAGCTCTGCACCCAGTGGGCTCAAAACCATGCACTCGTAATGCACTCCATCAAGGATCAGTGCATACCTCACGCCACGACGCTCAACTTGTGCCGTGATCTTATGGGTACCATTAATGGTGGCGTTCAGGCAAATTTGTCCTGGACGCCAGTCACTGACGATGTCATAACGGCTTACTCCGTCTGCATCATCAATATAGACTGAATAAATGCCATCCTTGAGTTCAACGCGAATAGGCACTTCGATAGGATCATCCATAGATCCGGCTTTTTTACCGGTAACTACAACAAACTTTTTGCCGATGATCATTTCATGGCCAGCCAATTGACCATCAATCATTTGAATATGCTGAAGGTAGCGATAGCGCATAAATGCGGCTAAAGCAGCAAGACGCTTAGGGTCAGCCGGTTGAACGGAATCCTTTTTAAAACCCTCTGGATACTCCTCTGCAATAAAGCCAGTTGTAAAGTCGCCATTTACAAAGCGTGGGTGCTGCAATAAGGCAGCCTGAAACGGAATATTGGAGTGAATGCCGCGAATCACGAAATCATTCAATGCGGCACGCATCTTTTCAATGACTTCGGTACGATCTTTGCCGTGAACAATTAACTTGGCAATCATTGAGTCGTAGTACATCGGGATCTCACCGCCCTCATACACACCAGTATCCACACGCACACCGTTAATAGACTCTGGTGGACGATATTTAACAAGACGGCCTGTAGACGGCAGGAAATTGCGGAACGGGTCATCTGCGTTAATACGGCACTCCATCGACCAACCATCGAGCTTTACATCCTCCTGATTGAATGTCAGCTTTTCACCCGCAGCAACACGAATCATCTGCTCAACTAAATCCAGGCCGGTAATACTTTCCGTTACAGGATGCTCTACCTGCAAACGGGTATTCATTTCCAGGAAGTAGAAAGACTTATCCTTACCAACTACAAACTCAACCGTACCAGCAGACTGATAATTCACTGCTTTAGCCAACGCTACCGCTTGTTCACCCATCGCCTTGCGAGTTGCAGGATCGATAAATGGGGACGGAGCTTCTTCGATCACCTTTTGGTGACGACGCTGAATGGAGCAATCACGTTCGTTTAGGTAAACTACGTTGCCATGAGAATCACCCAATACCTGAATCTCAATATGGCGCGGACCTTCCACAAACTTCTCAATAAAGATGCGGTCATCGCCAAAGCTATTCATCGCTTCAGTTTTACAAGCAGCAAAACCTTCTGCAGCTTCTTTGTCATTAAAGGCAACGCGCAGACCTTTACCGCCACCGCCAGCAGATGCTTTGATCATGACTGGATAGCCAATACCTTGAGCAATCTTTACTGCCTCTTCGGTAGTATCAATCGCCTCGTTGTAACCAGGAATGGTATTAACCTTGGCTTCTAAAGCAAGTTTCTTGGAGGCAATCTTGTCGCCCATTGCAGCAATGGATTGGTGTTTTGGGCCAATAAAGACAATACCCTCTTCTTCGCAGCGCTTAGCAAACTGCTCGTTCTCAGACAGGAAGCCGTAACCTGGGTGTACTGCTTCAGCGCCGGTATCTTTACAAGCCTGGATGATGCGATCCATGACCAAGTAGGATTCACGTGAAGGTGCTGGCCCAATACAAACCGCTTCATCAGCCAACTGCACGTGACGCGCCTCTTTATCCGCTTCAGAATAAACGGCAACAGTCTTGATGCCCATCTTTTGAGCAGTCATCATTACACGGCAAGCAATCTCGCCGCGGTTAGCAATCAAAATTTTCTTAAACATTTTCGTAGTCATCATTTGTCAGCGCCTTTACAGAGGAATATTGCCGTGTTTACGCGCAGGATTCTTCAAGTCTTTATCTTTGAGCATCGCAAGGGAGCGAGCGATACGTTTGCGGGTTTCATGAGGCAAGATAACGTCATCAATATAGCCACGACGGCCAGCCACAAATGGGTTGGCAAACTTAGACTTGTATTCAGCTTCACGTGCAGCAATTTTTTCTGGATCCGATTTCTCTTCGCGGAAAATAATTTCTACAGCACCTTTAGGCCCCATTACTGCAATCTCTGCTGATGGCCATGCAAAATTCACGTCGCCACGCAAATGCTTAGAAGCCATCACGTCATAGGCGCCGCCGTATGCTTTACGAGTAATCAAAGTAACCTTAGGTACAGTGCAATCTGCATAGGCATAAAGTAATTTCGCACCATGCTTAATGATGCCGCCATACTCTTGAGCAGTACCCGGCATGAATCCTGGAACGTCAACCAGTGTGACTACAGGGATATTGAAGGCATCACAGAAGCGCACAAAACGCGCCGCTTTAATGGAAGCCTTGATATCCAAACAACCAGCCAGAATTAATGGCTGATTGGCAACAATACCAATCGAGCGTCCTTCAATACGGGCAAAACCAATAACAATGTTTTTTGCGTAATCTGGCTGCAATTCAAAGAACTCACCGTCATCAACAATCTTCTCAATCAACTCTTTCATATCGTAAGGTTGATTAGGATTAGATGGTACCAATGTATCCAAGGAAAAATCTGGCTCCTCTGTACGATTAGCACCTTTGATCAAAGGTGGCTTTTCACGATTAGAAAGTGGCAAGTAGTTAAAGAAGCGACGCAACATCATGATGGCGTCAACATCATTATCAAATGCCAAATCACAAACGCCAGATACTGTGGAGTGCGTTACAGCGCCACCCAATTCTTCCGCGGTGACATCTTCATGGGTAACCGTCTTGACCACTTCCGGGCCAGTAACGAACATGTAAGAACTGTCTTTGACCATGAAGATGAAATCGGTCAATGCTGGTGAATAAACCGCACCACCGGCAGATGGCCCCATGATCAAGGAGATCTGTGGGATCACACCAGATGCCGTAACATTGCGCTGGAAAATTTCAGCATAGCCACCAAGTGAAGCAACGCCCTCTTGAATACGCGCGCCGCCAGAGTCATTCAAACCAATTACTGGAGCGCCAACTTTAAGTGCTTGATCCATGATCTTGCAAATCTTTTCAGCATGCGCTTCTGATAAAGATCCGCCCAATACCGTGAAGTCCTGTGAGAATACAAAAACCAAGCGGCCATTAATCATTCCGTAACCAGTAACCACGCCATCGCCAGGAACTGTTTGATCGCCCATGCCAAAGTCATGACAACGGTGCTCTACGAACATATCCCATTCTTCGAATGTGCCAGCATCTAGCAAGAGCTCAATACGCTCACGGGCCGTTAATTTGCCCTTCGAATGCTGAGCCTGAATACGCTTTTGCCCACCACCCAGTCGGGCCAGCTCACGTTTGGCTTCCAGTTGTTGAATGATTTCCTTCATTTCCCGCTCCTTAGAAAAATTCATGCCCCATGGTTTCCAGTAGACGTCTTGCTGCTACTGAAGCTGCCATAGTTCCTTGGTTTACCTGTGCAATCAAACTTGGTAGAAGTTCTTGCACTGCCACATTGCTACGAAATGCATTTTTTAATCCTGCATCGATGCGATCCCACATCCATGCGCCTGCTTGTTGTTTGCGACGAGAATCAAATTTGCCGTTTGCCTTCTGAAGCTTTTCAAAATGGGAGACTTTGTCCCACAGCTCCGGCACACCCTTACCCTCCAATGCGCTCAGGGTCATGACTTGTGGATGCCAAAACTCTTTATCGTGTGATGCATGGTCAGGATTGCCCTGAAAACCTAATAGTCGCAATGAGCTAGTGATAAAAAGCTGTGCGCGCATGGCGGCATCTGGGTCGATATCCACTTTATTAATCACAATTAAATCAGCAATTTCCATCACGCCTTTTTTAATTGCCTGCAGGTCGTCACCAGCATTCGGCAATTGCAATAGCAGGAACATATCGGTCATACCAGAAACGGCAATTTCACTTTGACCAACGCCGACCGTTTCAACAATAATGATGTCAAAACCCGCTGCCTCAGCCACCAGCATGGCTTCGCGGGTTTTTTCAGCAACACCACCCAGAGTTAATGAGGAAGGGCTTGGACGAATGAAGGCATTCTCTAAAACCGATAAACGCTCCATGCGGGTTTTATCACCCAGAATCGAGCCACCAGACAAACTGGATGTTGGATCAATCGCCAAGACCGCAACACGATGACCTTTTTCAATGAGGTAAAGACCCAAAGATTCAATGAGAGTTGATTTGCCTACGCCAGGAACACCAGAGATACCAAGCCGAAATGATTTACCTGTTTTAGGCAACAAAGTATTGAGCACGTCATCAGCGCGATGACGGTGGTCCAAGCGAGTTGATTCCAGCAAAGTAATGATCTTCGCCAATGCGCGACGCTGTTTAAGCGATGGCGCACCAGTAAGATCATTTACTAGAGCCTGATCAGCAGCTTCGAGCATGCCTATGATCCGTAATCCGAATTAAACGGGTTTAACTGACTTACGAATCTGCTCAAGCACATCCTTAGCCGAAGCTGGAATCGGCGTGCCTGGGCCGTAAATTCCCTTTACACCTGCTTCGTAAAGGAATTCATAGTCCTGTCTTGGGATAACGCCACCAACGAACACGATGATGTCATCAGAACCCTGCTTCTTCAATTCAGCAATGATGGCTGGTACCAAAGTTTTGTGGCCGGCAGCTAAGGTGGAGACGCCTAAAGCATGCACATCGTTTTCAATCGCTTGACGAGCACACTCTTCAGGAGTTTGGAACAACGGTCCGATATCCACGTCAAAGCCTAAATCGGCATAAGCAGTAGCGACTACTTTGGCACCACGATCATGCCCATCTTGACCAAGTTTGGCAATCATGACGCGCGGGCGACGACCGAAGTCTTTTGCAAAATCAGCAATTTCTGTTTGGAGTTTTGCCCAGCCTTCGGCTGAGTCATAAGCAGCTGCATACACACCGGTCACCTTTTGAGTATCGGCGCGATGGCGCCCGTAAACCTTTTCTAGCGCATCAGAAACTTCGCCAACAGTTGCACGTAAACGAATTGCATTTACTGATAATTCCAAAAGATTTCCAGAGTTATCTTCAGCAGCCTTAGTCAATGCTTCTAATGCAGCCTGTACTTTTTGAGTATCGCGTTTTGCCTTGATATCTTTAAGAAGAGCTACCTGACCTTCGCGAACCTTATCGTTATCAATCATCAATACATCAACTAGATCTTCTTTTCCTAGCTTGTATTTATTAACACCAACGATTACATCAGAACCAGAGTCAATCTTGGCTTGCTTTTCAGCGGCAGCAGCTTCAATTTTGAGCTTGGCCCAACCACTTTCAACCGCCTTAGTCATACCACCCATGGCTTCAACCTCTTGGATGATTTCCCAAGCTTTATCAGCCATCTCTTGAGTTAGGTTTTCCATCATGTAGGAACCTGCCCATGGATCGATCACACTTGGAATATGGGTTTCTTCTTGGAGAATCAACTGGGTATTACGTGCAATGCGGCTTGAGAACTCTGAAGGTAAAGCAATCGCCTCATCCAATGAATTGGTATGCAATGACTGAGTGCCGCCAAATACCGCTGCCATAGCTTCAACCGTTGTTCTTACAACGTTGTTATAGGGATCCTGCTCTGTCAAAGACCAACCGGAGGTTTGACAATGAGTACGCAACATCAGAGATTTTGGGTTCTTTGGCTCAAAGGACTTCATAATGCGCCACCACAGCAAACGTGCAGCACGCAACTTGGCAACTTCAAGATAGAAGTTCATGCCAATAGCAAAGAAGAAAGATAGGCGACCAGCAAAGCCGTCTACATCTAAGCCCTTAGCAAGCGCTGTTTTTACATACTCTTTACCGTCAGCTAATGTGAATGCCAATTCCAATACTTGGTTAGCACCAGCCTCTTGCATGTGATAACCCGAAATAGAAATCGAGTTGAACTTCGGCATGTGCTTAGCGGTGTACTCAATAATGTCGCCAATAATGCGCATTGAAGGCTCTGGCGGGTAAATATAGGTATTGCGCACCATGAACTCTTTCAGAATGTCATTCTGAATCGTTCCCGATAACTGCTCCTGCTTAACGCCTTGCTCTTCGCCAGCAACAATATAGCCAGCTAGCACCGGCAATACAGCTCCGTTCATGGTCATTGAAACAGATACCTTATCTAACGGGATACCGTCAAACAAGATCTTCATATCTTCCACAGAATCAATTGCAACGCCTGCCTTACCAACGTCACCAGTAACGCGTGGATGATCTGAGTCGTAACCGCGATGGGTTGCTAAGTCAAAGGCAACGGAGACGCCTTGACCACCAGCATCAAGCGCTTTGCGATAAAACGCATTGGATTCTTCAGCAGTTGAAAAACCAGCGTATTGACGAATCGTCCAAGGACGAACTGAGTACATCGTTGCTTGCGGTCCACGAACAAATGGTTCAAACCCTGGCAAGGTATCGGTGTAATTAAGGCCCTCAACATCTGATGATGTGTACAAAGCCTTTAAGTGAATTCCATCTGGCGTTTTCCAACCCAAGGAATCAACATCACCATTGGGTGCAGATTTTTGCGCTGACTTTTTCCAAGCCTCAACATTTACTTCAGGAAATGATGGCCATGATTTGTTTTCTTTAGAACTCACAAAAACTCCCAGTTAATTTTTGCTGCATTGCATCGAATATCCTTACATTCTGCTTGACTATTTCTTATTTGTCTAGCTATCATGTATTCATAATTATGAATACAAAACTGAATAATAGACCTCTATATGAAGACGTTGCTGACCGCCTGCGAGAGCAGATCTTTAGCAAGCAATTAGCCCCTGGAAGCTGGTTGGACGAGCAATCCCTAGCTGACCAATTGGGCATCAGCCGTACGCCTATGCGCGAAGCAATCAAAGTATTGGCATCTGAAGGCCTGGTAACCATCAAAATGCGACGTGGTGCATACGTAACTGAAGTAGCCAGGAAGGATCTAGAGCAAATCTTCACCATTCTCTCGCTTTTAGAGGGCCAAGCCGCCAAAGAGACTGCCACCAAAGCTACTGAAGCAGAGCTAAATATGCTGGATCATCTGCACCATAGGTTGGAAAAAGCCGCCGCAGATCGTGATTTAGAGCAATTTTTTGAAATAAATGGCAAATTTCATGAATTAATCCAAGAAATCGCAGGAAATAAATGGATGAATGGTGTCATTTCAGACCTACGTAAAGTGCTAAAACTGCACCGCAGAGACTCATTAACCAGCACCGGCAGACTGCAAAACTCACTAGTTGAGCATCGAGAAATACTCAGATCGCTTTTAAAGCGTGATGAACAGGCGGCTGAGTTGGCTATGCGAAAACACCTTGCCAGAGGTCTTGAGGCACTTCGCTAGATAAAGCTAGATAAAATAAGCTTTAAAAAATAAAGGCTTAGAAGATTATTCTAAGCCTTTTGTATAAGCAGCCTAAGCTAGAAATGCTTACTTCTTGATAACAAAGTTTCCTGGCAAGCTAGATACATAAGCAGCGATATCATGCAAATCAGCATCAGTAAAGTTTTGAACTTGAGAACCCATGATTGCATTGTTACGACCAAACTTAGCGTTACCGTTACCAACCTTGTATGCCTTAAGGGCGTAATAAACGTAGTCACTGTACTGACCAGCCAACTTTGGATAAGCAGGAAGAATTGGGGCATTTAAACCGGCGCCATGACAGGAAGCGCAATTTGCCTTCTCTACCAAAGCCTGGCCTTTATCTACGCTAGCAGCATTTGCTACGCCAACTAAACCAATGCTTGAGAACAAAACTGCAGTAATTAGTGCGAATTTCATAAAAGTATCTCTATGTATCTTTATCAATGAATCACTTCAATGGGTTGTTAGGTGAGCTGGCAGTTTGCGCAGCATAGTATTCGCCAATATCAGCCATATCTTGGTCAGACAAGCTGGCAGCGATAGAACGCATTGTTGGATGCTTTCTTTCGCCCTTTTTGTAAGCAGCTAATGCGCTTGCAATGTAGGCACCATTTTGGCCACCCAACATAGGCACTTTATATACCAAAGGGTAATCAGCACGGTAGTCAGGAATCGAGTGGCAACCAACACAAAGCCATACCTTGGCATTGCCAGCAGCAGCATTGCCTTTAACTTCATCAGCCTGAGCAACGGAACCAGCAAAAACTAAAGTTGCGGCAACGGCCAAATAAGAAAGAATTGAGAGTTTTTTCATAGAAATCATTATTAATGAGTTTGATTTAGATCAATTTGGGAAGAGTATAGCGGACAGACGCCCTTCTCGCCATTTCAGAGGCCAAAATCAGTAGAAACACTGAAAATTTCGGCCCATTTACCTATACTGCAATGCTTAACCAGGCACTTTTTAGGCAACATGATGAGCAAACCCACCACTTCCCCCCAAAACCGCTTTGACGGCAGCCAAAGCTATGTAGCTACAGATGATCTTAAATTAGCAGTTAATGCGGCAATCGCATTGCAGCGCCCCCTTCTTATTAAGGGCGAGCCTGGCACTGGGAAGACCATGCTCGCCGAAGAAGTTGCTGCCGCACTCAAGATGCCTTTACTACAGTGGCACATTAAATCCACCACCAAAGCCCAGCAAGGTCTTTATGAGTACGACGCAGTTAGTCGCCTGCGTGATTCGCAGTTGGGTGATGAAAAAGTAAAAGATATTCGAAACTACATTGTTAAGGGAGTTCTTTGGCAGGCTTTTGAAGCTGATGAACCAACAGTCTTATTAATTGATGAAATTGATAAAGCGGATATTGAATTCCCGAATGACTTGTTGCGTGAAATTGATCGCATGGAGTTTTATGTCTACGAAACGCGCGAGCTGATTAAGGCGAAGCACCGCCCCCTAGTCATCATCACCTCCAATAATGAAAAAGAGTTACCGGATGCTTTCTTGCGTCGCTGCTTCTTCCACTACATCACCTTCCCAGATGCCAAGACCATGCAAAGCATCGTCGACGTCCATCATCCCAATATCAAGCAGGATCTTCTGGATGCAGCGCTCAAGTCCTTTTATCAAATACGCTCATTACCTGGACTAAAGAAGAAACCGAGCACATCGGAACTCATTGATTGGCTCAAGCTCCTATTGGCAGAAGATATTCCGCCTGAGGCACTCCACAGCAGCGATGAAAAGATCGTAGTGCCACCCTTACATGGAGCCTTGCTAAAAAACGAACAAGATATTCATTTATTTGAGCGCTTAGTCATGATGAACCGAAATCATCGCTAAGACTAAATAGCTGCAAGACTTTTTATGCTGATTCAATTCTTCCTAAATCTGAAAGAAGCCAAGGTGCCTGTTTCGGTGCGAGAGTTTTTGACTCTCTTGGAGGGCCTGAAATCAGGAGTCATTAGCCCATCGATCGATGAGTTTTATCAACTCTCTCGCATGACTTTAGTGAAAGACGAGCAACACTTTGATCGCTTTGATCAAGTGTTTGGCGCTTACTTCAACGGCATCGAACAAATCATTGCGCTCTCACCAAATATTCCACTGGACTGGCTTGAGAAAAAACTTCAACGCGTACTGACGGATGAAGAAAAAGCAGCCCTACAAAAATTAGGTGGGCCAGAGGCTTTAAAGCAGCGGCTTGAAGAACTCTTAAAAGAGCAAAAAGAATGGCATGGTGGCGGTAATAAGTGGATTGGTGCCGGTGGCTCCTCTCCATTTGGTCATAGCGGCTATCACCCTGAGGGCATTCGAATTGGCGGCGAGAGTGCTGGCAATCGAACTGCTATCAAAGTTTGGGAGGCGCGAGAATTTAAAGACTACGACAGCGATCTAGCCTTAGGGACTCGTAATATTAAAGTGGCGTTACGTCGATTGCGCCGCTTTGCACGCGAGGGATCGACGCTTGAACTGGATTTAGATAAAACAATCCACTCAACTGCCGCCAATGCAGGCATGCTCGATATTCAAATGCGGCCCGAACGCCACAATCAAGTGAAAGTATTGCTCTTGATGGATGTTGGCGGATCAATGGACGATCATATTCAACGCATTGCAGAGCTATTCACTGCCGCCAAAGCAGAGTTCAAGCATTTAGAGCATTACTATTTTCATAACTGCGTCTATGAAAATCTTTGGCAAAGTAATCGCCGCCGGCGGGATCAAACCACACCTACGCAAGACATCATTAACAAATATGGGCCAGATTACAAATTAATTTTTGTTGGTGATGCCACGATGTCTCCCTATGAAATCCTCAGCCCCAATGGCTCAGTGGAGTACAACAACAAAGAAGCTGGTGCAGTTTGGATTAATCGCCTTATCGATCACTTCCCCCATTTTGCATGGCTTAATCCTGAACCGGAATCGATTTGGCAATATCGTCAATCGATTGACATCATGCAAAACCTCATGAAAGATCGAATGTACCCAGTTACCTTAAACGGCCTTGAGAGTGCCATGCGGCAACTTTCCAAGTAAGATTTCGTTATTCAAATTTACCCAGCAACTTTACTAAGCACTCTATTTTTAATTTAATCAAAAGAAACCGATCATGAGCACAAACATTAGCGAACGCCTTAAAACTCTTGGAATTGATTTACCCCCACCAGGACCGCCAGCTGCAGCTTATGTCATGGCAGCCACAACCGGCAATACCGTTTTTCTATCAGGTCATATTGCCAAACGCGATGGCAAGCCTTGGGTTGGAAAGTTAGGCAAAGACATGGATACAGAGACAGGCAAAGCAGCCGCTCGCTCGATTGCTATTGATTTAATCGCCACACTACAAAATCACTTGGGCTCGCTGGATAAAGTAAAGCGCATTGTTAAGGTGATGGGCTTAGTGAACTCCACTGATAGCTATACAGAGCAACATCTTGTTGTGAATGGTTGCTCAGAATTGTTATTTGAAGTGTTTGGTGATGCCGGCAAACATGCACGCAGTGCTTTTGGTGTCGCACAAATTCCACTTGGCGCTTGCGTTGAGATTGAGCTGATCGCCGAGATTTAATTCGATACCACTTCCTAGGGCTTGATCTTATCTAGCCCTAGTTTCTGAATGTCGTCTTGGGTGTCGACATCCAGGATATAAGCGCAATTGCATGTATCAAAAATTTTCACCAGCTCGGGATGCTGATCCATATAAGGCCTACAGACCATTTCTGGGATCGCTAAGATCCTTCGGATTACCTCTTTCGAAAACAATACGGGGTTGCCACGCTGGCCACTGACTATAGGCAAAACGATTTCTTGGTTTGCAGAGCGTTGATTAAATTGCTCCAGCAATGATTCGACCTCTTGCGCGCCGACATTGGGCTGATCACATAAAGCAATCAATAGAGCATCGTAATCACTCTGGAGTGCCTCAAGGCCAAGTCTCACAGACGACGACTGTCCCGCCTCTGGGTTTGGATTTCTGATCCAGGTTATTGGGCTTTGTATGCTGTTCTGAAGTGATTCAATTTCCCCCTCAACTTCATCCGGGTAAAAGCCAGTGACCACCAATGTCTCGGTTGGATTAAATCCTTTTATTGAGTGGATTAAGCGCTTTAACAAAGTGCTTCCATCCTTCTTTAATATGGCTTTGGGATAACCACCCAGGCGACCTCCCGCACCGGCAGCCAATATTAAGATGGCTAGGCGCAGTTTTGGATTATTGGACGGGTTACCAGAAAGAGTCATTAGAGTGATAATAAATAGTTATTACTAAAAGCATTTACAAAAGAAGATTCCGCATGAACAGTACCGATTTAAGCGTCCTCAAATCCGCTGTTGAATGGCTCCAATCGGGCCAGTCCGTTGCTATTGCGACCGTGGTACAAACTTGGGGCTCAGCTCCTCGTCCAGTGGGCTCATGGCTCGCCATTCGGGCTGATGGTCAAGTCGCTGGCTCCGTTTCGGGTGGCTGCGTTGAAGATGATCTCATTCGGCGCGTTCAAACGGAAATCCTGACTCGAGATACGCCAGAGATGGTGGTTTATGGAGTGACACAGCAAGAAGCAGCGCGTTTTGGCCTGCCTTGTGGTGGCACCTTACGCCTCTTCGTTGAACCAAGGCCAGAGTTAGCAATTTTAGAAAAATTACTAGAGAACATTACTTCTCACCAAATCACACGCCGTACAGTCAATGTATCCTCAGGAAAATCCGCCTTAAGCATTGGTGATCGTAGCGATGAGTTTTTCTGCACCGAACAAGAAATGCAGACCACTTACGGACCCCGTTGGCGCATGGTCATTATTGGCGCAGGGCAACTTTCCTTATATACCGCTGACTTTGCTTTAGCCTCTGATTTTGAAGTGATCGTGATTGATCCTCGCGAAGAATATGCCGAAGGGCTTAATCGCAATGACATCACCTTCTCAAAGGGTATGCCTGATGATGTACTGCTTGAGATCGGCGTTGACTCCCATACTGCGGTCGTAGCCCTCACGCATGATCCTAAGCTTGATGATATGGCGCTAATGGAGGCACTGAAGTCACCCGCTTTTTATGTTGGTGCATTAGGAAGTCGTAAAAATACCCAAAAACGCAAAGAACGCTTGCTAGAGTTTGATGTGAGCCGTGAACAAGTAGAAAAATTACACGGCCCTGTTGGACTGTATATTGGCGCTCTCACTCCACCAGAAATCGCTGTATCGATTCTGGCGGAAGTGATTGCCGTTAAGTATGGTGTCAGTATTCCGAAGAAGACCTAGATTGCAAACCTAGTTCGCTGTTAGCTTGCCATCTTTTAAGCGCGGTTCAACAAAGTGACCTTTGCGCGCACGGTTACCCGCAAACGACTTCAAGGTCTTTGCATCTAAACTCAATTCTGTTGGCTTGCCAGCACGGCCAGCCCCTGAATAAGTGGCTCCATCTGGCCCAACCGCAATAGCTGAAGCCAAATGCTCCTTGTCATCCAAGCCCATGAGGATTACACCTTTACCACCCGTTGGTAGACGTTTGAGCTCATCCAATGGGAAGACTAGCAACTTAGAAGCCTCTGACAAACACGCAACTTGCTTCATTCCAACCTTCACCTTGGCTGCACCTAGAGGTGCGTCACCAGGAACTTTGGCATCCATACTCAAGAATGATTTGCCTGCTTTGTTGCGGGTAGTCATATCAGCAACATTCGCCAAGAAGCCGAAACCTGCTCTTGTAGAGAGCAATACCAAATCATCGGATTGACCAGCATAGTAGGCAACCATTTGCGAGCCGGCAGCCAAGTTCACGAAGCTAGTTAATGGCGATCCATCACCGCGCGCACCCGGTAAGTCACTGACAGGCACTGTGTAAACACGTCCATCACTGCCGAACCCTTGAATCACGTCTACCGTTCGAACTTCGAAGGTGGCATATAAAGCATCGCCCGCTTTGAAACCAAATTGGGTTGCATCATGCTCATGACCTTGACGTACACGCACCCAACCTTTTTGAGACACGATGACCGTTACTGGCTCATCAATAACTTTGGTCTCAGCTACAGCACGCTTATCTTCCTGAATGAGAGTGCGACGATCATCGCCAAAATCCTTCATATCAGATTCGATTTCTTTGATGATGCGCTTGCGCAAAACGGTATCGCTTTGTAATAAACCTTCTAAGTCATCGCGCTCAGATTTGAGCTCTTTTAGCTCTTGCTCAATCTTGATGCCTTCCAAGCGAGCCAACTGACGCAAACGAATATCCAGAATATCTTCAGCTTGGCGATCGCTTAGTTTGAATTCCTTTATCAAATCGACTTTAGGCTCATCGCTATTGCGAATGATCTTGATAACTTTATCAATATTCAAAAGAACGGTTAAACGCCCTTCCAAAATGTGCATGCGATCTTTAACTTTGCCCAAGCGATGCTGAGTTCTGCGGGTAACAGTGGCCACTCTGAAAGCAATCCACTCAGAAAGAATTTCTCTCAAGCCTTTTTGACGTGGACGACCATCATTGCCAATCATCACCAAGTTCATTGGCGCATTGGACTCCAATGAGGTATGCGCTAACAGCAGGTTAACGAACTCATTGACATCAATATTTTTGCTCTTCGGCTCAAATACCAAACGCACTGCAGCATCTTTACTAGACTCATCGCGCACACCATCAAGCACATTCAGAATGGTTGACTTGAGATTATTTTGTTCTGGAGTTAAGGTCTTTTTACCAACCTTCACCTTAGGGTTGGTGATCTCTTCAATCTCTTGCAATACACGCTGTGAAGAAGTTGCTGGTGGCAACTCATTGACAACGATCTGCCATTGACCACGCGCTAATTCTTCAACAGACCAACGTGCACGCACTTTAATACTGCCGCGCCCTGCTTCATAAATCTGCGCAATTTCTGCTGCAGAAGAAATGATTTGACCCCCGCCCGGATAGTCTGGCCCAGGCATGATCTCCAATAGCTCAGGCGTTGTCATCTTTGGAGACTTCATTAAGGCGACTGCAGCCGTAGCCACTTCACGCAAGTTATGCGAAGGTATCTCTGTTGCCATACCAACCGCAATACCGGACGCACCATTGAGTAAAACAAATGGGAGACGAGCCGGTAATAGCTTAGGCTCTTGGAATGATCCGTCGTAATTCGGCGCAAAATCCACCGTACCTTCGTCAATCTCACTCAGAAGCAAATTAGCAATCTTCGTTAAACGCGCCTCGGTGTAACGCATCGCCGCAGCACCATCACCATCACGAGAGCCGAAGTTACCTTGACCATCAATTAAAGGGTAGCGGAGTGAAAAGCTTTGCGCCAAGCGCACCAGTGCATCATATGCAGATTGGTCGCCATGCGGGTGAAACTTACCCAACACATCACCAACAACACGAGCACTCTTTACTGGCTTAGCATCAGCACGTAGACCCATTTCACTCATGGAGAACAAAATACGGCGCTGAACCGGTTTCTGACCATCAGATACGTCTGGTAGTGCGCGACCCTTTACCACGCTAATGGCGTAGTCTAGGTAGGCTCTCTCAGCATATACCGCGAGAGTTAGACTGTCTTTACCGTCTTCGTTCAGATCAATTGTTTTGGGATCATGGTTACCAGAGCCACCAGAGGAGGCTGCCGCTACTGGCGCTTCTTCAACCTGAGCAATATCCACCTCTACTGGGTTGGAAAATAAATCGGCCTGATCAGCTGGATCGTTTTTTCCAGGGGTCTTTTTAGTTGTCATTAGATATCCGCCTCTACTTCATTGCCGCGCTCTTCCAACCAATCACGACGAGCTCCAGACTCAGATTTACCCATCAACATATCCATTGTCTTAAATGTTTCATCTTCAGTCCAAGTGCCTAAAGTTACTGGTAGCAAGCGGCGTGTATCAGGATTCAAAGTGGTATCCCATAATTGTTCTGCGCTCATCTCACCCAATCCTTTAAAGCGTGAGATCTGCCAGGCAGTTTCTTTCACACCATCTTTACGTAACTTATCTTCAATGGCTTGTAGCTCATTAGCATCTAAGGCGTAAATTTTTTGTGCTGGCTTTTTGCCACGCGCCGGAGCATCAACCCTAAATAGCGGTGGACGTGAGATATGCACATGACCTAACTCAATGAGTTTTGGGAAATGCTTGTAGAACAGAGTTAAGAGTAATACCTGAATATGCGCGCCATCAACGTCCGCATCAGAAAGAATGCAAACCTTGCCGTAGCGTAGGTTTGATAGATCAGGGGTGTCATTCGCACCGTGAGGATCTACACCAATTGCCACTGCGATGTCATGCACTTCATTGTTAGCAAACAAGCGATCTCGTTCAGCTTCCCAAGTGTTTAGAACCTTGCCGCGTAATGGCAAGATGGCTTGATATTCCTTATTGCGACCCATTTTGGCCGAACCACCCGCAGAATCACCCTCAACGAGGAAGATTTCATTCATACCGATATCCTGGCTCTCACAATCTGTCAGCTTGCCCGGGAGCACAGCTACGCCGGAGGATTTCTTTTTCTCCACCTTTTGACCGGCGCGGGTTCTCGCTTGCGCCTGCTTAATAACAAGGTCGGCCAGCTTACGGCCATAGTCAACGTGTTGATTGAGCCAAAGCTCTAGAGCAGATTTCACATAACCGGAAACGAGACGCACTGCATCACGTGAATTGAGGCGCTCTTTAATCTGACCCTGGAATTGCGGATCCAATACTTTGGCAGACAAAATAAATGAGGCGCGAGCAAATACGTCTTCAGGCATGAGTTTCACGCCCTTAGGTTGCAATGCATGCATCTCAATAAAACCTTTGACAGCATTAAAGAGACCTTCGCGCAAACCACTTTCATGAGTACCGCCGGCAGGAGTCGGAATTAAATTTACATAACTCTCGCGCACTGGTGCGCCATCTTCAGTCCAGCAAACCACCCAAGCCGCGCCCTCACCTTCAGCAAATGAATCGTCATCGCCAGTACCGGTTGCGTATTGCTCGCCTTCAAATGGGGGAATGACTTCTGCACCATGACCTGCTTGCGCTATTGCTTCATTCAAATAACCGCGCAAGCCTTGTGCGTATTGCCAAGTCTGGGTATCGCCTGTCTTTTCTTGAATCAAAGTAACTTTTACGCCAGGCAATAAAACTGCCTTAGAGCGCAATAAGCGAATGAGCTCAGGCATTGGAATCACTGAGCTATCAAAGTACCTACCATCTGGCCATGCGCGCACACGTGTACCGTGTGACTTATCTTCCCTTGAAGAAGCAATGGATTTAAGCTTCTCAATGACTTTGCCATCTGCAAATGTCAGGGTCGACATTTGGCCCTCACGCCAAACGGTTACTTCTAATCTTTTGGATAAGGCATTGGTTACCGAAACACCAACACCGTGCAAACCACCCGAGAATGCATATGCACCACCAGTGCCTTTTTCAAACTTACCGCCAGCATGCAACTGGGTAAACACAATCTCGACTACCGGTAACTTCTCGGTAGGGTGCATTCCCACAGGGATGCCTCGACCATCATCTTCTACGCTCACGCTGCCATCGGTATGCATGGTAACGATGATTTGCTTGCCAAACCCGCCTAACGCCTCATCCGAAGCGTTATCAAGCACCTCCTGGATGATATGAAGTGGATTGTCAGTGCGGGTGTACATTCCAGGCCGTTGACGGACTGGTTCCAGTCCTTTTAGGACCTGAATCGACGATTCGCTGTATTCGGAAGTTTTACGGGTAGCCATGCGCGCAAATTGTAGTCATGTCTGGGATCTAGGCTGAATTTTTCGGGAATTTCCCTGTCATCCATGCCAAAATTAGGGGATGGGAGCCTTAAGTCATATTCGCGTTTTAGACCTTAGCCGAGTCTTGGCTGGTCCTTGGTGCGCTCAAAATCTGGCAGATTTGGGTGCGGATGTTATTAAAGTCGAGAGACCTGGGGTTGGAGACGACACCCGCCACTGGGGACCTCCTTTTGCCAAAGATGCAAATGGCAAGGAAACCGATGAATCTGCCTATTTTATTTGCATTAATCGCAATAAACGCTCCATTACTGTTGATATAGCCAAACCTGAAGGTCAGGAGCTCATCCGCAAATTGGCTGCAGAGTCTGATGTAGTGATAGAGAACTACAAAGTAGGAGACTTAGCCAAATACGGGCTCGATTATGAAAGCCTGAAGCAGATCAAGCCCGATTTAGTCTATTGCTCCATTACTGGGTTTGGACAAACCGGACCTTACGCTCATCGCCCTGGCTATGACTTCATTATTCAAGGCATGGGTGGCTTTATGAGCGTCACAGGTGAAGCGCATGACTTTGAAGGTGCTAGCCCACAAAAATCGGGTGTGGCTATTGCCGACATCTTTACTGGCATGTACGCAAGCACAGCCATCTTGGCCGCCATCGTCCACCGCGACCATACGGGCGAAGGCCAATACATCGATATGTCCTTATTAGATACCCAAGTAGCGGTAATGGCCAATGTATCGAGCGCCTATCTCACCTCAGGTGAAGTGCCCAAGCGCTGGGGCAACGCCTCACCGATCATTGTTCCCTATCAAACCTTCCCCACATCGGATGGCTGGATGATTGTTGGTGCCGGCAATGACGGTCAATTCAGGCATTTTGTTACCGCTGGTGGTGAAGCACAGCTAGCAGATGACCCGCTGTATGTTTCTAACCCCTTACGCGTTGAACATCGCAAGCAGCTCATTCCTCTTTTAGAGAAGATGACGCGCAAAAAAACGAAAGGCGAATGGATTGCATTGCTAGAAAAAGCCAATGTTCCTTGTGGCCCAATCAATAACTTCAAAGAAGTATTTGAAAACGAACAAGTCATTCATCGCGGCGTGCAGATTGATGTTCCACACCCGACTGTTGGCACCATGAAATTGGTTGCCAGTCCGATGCGCTTATCTAAGACGCCCACCGAAGTGAGAATGGCGCCACCAACTCTAGGTCAGCATACGCAAGAGATCCTGCACGAGCGTCTTAAGCTCGACGATCAAGCGATTGAGGTCTTGCGAACCAAGGGAATTATTTAAGCCCATGACTGACCATACATCCAAGGTAGGACTCTCCATGAAGGAGGTCCTTATCTATGGCGGACTCATGGTGACCTTATCCATGGGCATTCGGCATGGCTTTGGGCTATTTAACCTCCCCATTACCTCAGCGAATGGTTGGGGACGTGAGACTTTTGCGCTAACTATTGCCTTGCAAAATCTGATTTGGGGTGCAGTACAACCGATTACTGGCGCTCTGGCTGATCGTTACGGTGCATTCAAGATCATGGTTGCAGGCGGGGTTTTGTATGCCTTGGGATTGGCTGGTATGGCGGTATCTACCGATGTGATGAACTTCACGTTGGCTGGTGGCTTGCTCATTGGTCTAGCGCAAACAGCAACAACCTATAGCGTGGTCTATGGAATCTTAGGTCGCAATGTATCTGCAGAAAAACGGGTTTGGGCAATGGGCATTACTGCAGCAGCAGGATCCTTTGGTCAGTTCCTCATGATTCCAGCTGAACAAGGTTTGCTCAGTATGCTTGGCACGCAAGATGCGCTGCTCATGTTGGCATTGATGGCCAGCCTCATGATTCCAACGGCGTTTATGTTGCGCGAGAAGAATTTCACCCATAACCACAAGCTGGGTGATCAAACCATCAAGCAGGCTTTAAAAGAAGCTGTCAGCAATCCAAGCTTTCGCTATCTGACCCTAGGTTATTTTGTTTGCGGCTTTCAGGTGGTCTTTATTGCTGTGCATTTGGCGCCATACCTAAAGGACCTTTCAGCTAGCTATCCGGCTGTTGGGGCACCAGTTGTAGCTACAACCGCCCTAGCCTTAATTGGTCTATTTAATATCTTTGGCACCTATAGCTCAGGCATCTTGGGTCAGCGCTTTCCTAAACGTTACTTATTGTCTGCAATCTATATTGGACGCTCTATTGCGATCGCCGCATTTTTATTGCTACCACCATCACCGATGAGCACATACATCTTTGCTGCCATCATGGGATTCTTGTGGCTCTCCACTATTCCGCTGACCAATGGTATCGTGGCGCAAATTTTTGGTGTGAAGTATTTAACGATGCTCTCTGGCCTGATCTTTTTCTCGCATCAATTGGGTAGCTTCTGTGGCGCCTTCCTGGGTGGATACTTATTTGATCAAACTGGATCGTATTTAATTGTTTGGGAAATTGCCATTGGATTGGGTGTCTTTGCTTTCTTGGTGAACCTTCCTGTCAAAGAACATTCGATTCAACGAGTGGTTAATGCCTAAGTCAATCCATAAGACAATGTTCAAGACAAGGCCGGCCTTCTGGAAAATTATTTCCTATGGATTTGTTTTGTTCGCCTTGTTATTTATTTTTTCAATGTACTTTGCACCCGATATGATGGTGGCCGTTACCAACCAAGTATGGGCGCTATGTGGCTGGTAATTTATTAGAATTCACTTAACATACTTTTAGCTTTAATTCAGACTCGCCGTAGCACAATGGATAGTGCACATGCCTCCTAAGCGTGGGATACAGGTTCGATTCCTGTCGGCGGGACCAGAATTTACTGATAGTTATCCACAGGCCTTGTGGATAAATCCTCAAAAGTTTTCGTAAGTCACAGATTTGTATAGGCTGACCTAGCTTGCCTAATTTGTGTGCAGAATTGATTTCCCTGTTTTGTGTAATTACTTATAAATATTTTGACTGGTGCATATCAATTTATGTGCTAGGCGAATCCATGAATCAAGGCGCAAGCCTTGAAGTTCCCTTACACTTAAGGCCATGACCAGTCTTTCAACCAGCACGCTAGCCGCCCTTGAGGAAATGCTCCAAAACACGGCGCGTTCTGCACCTGCGGATTTCTTGCCAATATATTTATCTCGCGGCCCAGCCGGCGAACAACTTATTGGTCACCTGAATCCGGAATTCACTCCCTATCTGCAAGAGTCATTACAAAAGGAGGCCATTCCACTGATTTCGATGGGTCACGACAAACTCTCTATTCAATTAACAAAGCCAAGGGATTTATCCAATAGTCTTTATCAATTGGCTAATCGCATGAGATTGGGTGGATTTATTCCTGGCTGGCGTAATGAAGACTTTGCATGGCTTGATCAGAATGGCCATAAATACTTTCGGATGGAACGTGCAGCATTTCGTACATTTGGCTTTCGCAGCATGGCCACACATATCAACGGTTATACGCAAGGCAATACCATTTGGCTAGGCAGACGCAGTGAAACTAAACCAACCGATCCAGGCAAATTAGATAACTTAGCAGCGGGCGGCATTACTGCCGATGAAACTCCTTGGGTTAGCGCACGTCGCGAACTTTGGGAAGAAGCTGGCGTGCCAGAACAAATTGCCGATCAAATTGAGCCCGTAGGACGTATTCATATGCGCCGTCCATCCATTGGTCGGGGCTTTCATGATGAACAGCTCTATATCTATGATTTAGAGCTAGCTGACAACTTTGTACCCACAAATCATGATGGTGAAGTCAGCGGATTTATTGAAATCTCGCTTCCAGAGGCTGCAGCCCGAATTCTGGCCGATGAGTTCACCTCAGATGCCGCATTTGTGACCGCAGACTTCATATTGCGCCGCAATAGGTAGGCAGTTACCTTAATGGGCCGTCCAAGCCCTGCTTGACTGGCGTCATACCCCAATAACCCAATTCGTGGTTAAATCCTTACTAAGGATGAAACAGGGGTGCCCTTCAAAGCGTATTGAGCTTGAAGGCGCTGAGAAAGACCCTAGAACCCGATCCAGGTAATGCTGGCGTGGGGAGTTACATCAGACCGACACCCGGTTTCGTCCATCTAAAACAGCTAGGAGATGGACATGAGTACAGGCAAGACTTCAACTAAAAACGCAAAACACGAGATTCCAAGTTTAAAAAGCTTGGAGCGCGACTTTGGGCAAAAGTTTGCCTATCCCGCCTCAACCAAAACGTATCTCCAAGGATCTAGGCCTGATATCAAAGCGCCAATCCGCATGATTGAGCAATTGCCTACTCGCGTTGGCGAAGAAATGATGGCCAACCCACCGGTACCTGTCTACGACACTTCAGGCCCATACAGCGATCCTGATGTGGTGATCAATCTTGAAAAAGGTTTGCCAAGACTGCGTGATACATGGATTGCTGAACGCAATGACACCGTTCAACTATCAGGCCCTAGCTCTGAGTATGGTGTTGCTCGCTCTCAAGATGAAGCTACACAAAATTTGCGTTTTTCACATATCAGCGCACCGCGCGTAGCGAAGTCTGGTCATAACGTCAGCCAAATGCATTACGCCCGCAAGGGAATCATCACGCCTGAAATGGAATACATCGCTTTGCGTGAGTCTATGGGCCTTGAGCAATTGCGCAAAGATCCAGCTTATAAACAATTATTGAAGCAGCATCCTGGCAAAGGCTATGGTGCCAATCTGCCAGAGATCATTACCGGCGAGTTTGTGCGCTCTGAGATTGCTGCTGGCCGCGCAATTATTCCGGCCAATATCAATCACCCTGAATTAGAGCCAATGATTATTGGCCGTAACTTCCGCGTAAAGATTAACGGCAACTTAGGCAACTCTGCGGTTACCTCCTCTATCAATGAAGAAGTAGAAAAGATGGTGTGGTCCATTCGTTGGGGCGCAGATACCATCATGGATCTCTCTACTGGTAAACATATTCATGAAACACGTGAATGGATTATTCGTAACTCACCAGTGCCTATTGGTACCGTTCCGATCTATCAGGCTTTAGATAAAACTGGTGGTATCGCAGAAGACCTCACATGGGAAATGTTCCGCGACACATTGATTGAGCAAGCTGAGCAAGGCGTGGATTACTTCACGATTCATGCGGGTGTATTGCTGCGCTATGTGCCGTTAACCGCTGATCGCATTACTGGCATTGTTTCTCGTGGCGGTTCGATCATGGCTAAATGGTGTTTGGCTCATCACAAAGAGAACTTCCTCTATACAAAGTTTGATGAGATTTGCGAAATCATGAAGGCCTATGACGTGTCATTTAGCTTGGGTGATGGCTTACGTCCTGGTTGTATTGCCGACTCTAATGATGCTGCACAGTTTGGCGAACTCCATACCCTTGGTGAATTAACTGCCAAAGCTTGGAAGCATGATGTGCAAGTCATGATCGAGGGTCCTGGCCATGTTCCAATGCAGCGCATTGAAGAGAACATGACCGAAGAGCTCAAGCATTGCTTAGAAGCTCCGTTCTATACCCTTGGACCATTGATTACTGATATTGCTCCTGGCTACGATCACATCACCAGCGGCATTGGCGCAGCGCAAATTGGCTGGTACGGCACTGCAATGCTTTGCTATGTCACACCTAAGGAGCATTTAGGTTTGCCGGATAAAGAAGATGTTCGTGAAGGCATCATTACCTACAAGATTGCCGCACATGGCGCTGACTTGGCCAAAGGTTTGCCTGGTGCTCAAGTACGTGATAATGCCCTCTCTAAGGCTCGCTTTGAATTCCGCTGGGAAGACCAATTCAATTTAGGCTTAGATCCAGAGCGTGCACGTGAATATCACGATGCCACTTTGCCTGCTGAAGGCGCCAAGATTGCGCACTTCTGCTCTATGTGCGGCCCGAAGTTCTGCTCAATGAAGATTACGCAAGAAGTGCGTGACTACGCTGCGACTTTGGATGCTGATGGCAATCCTAAAGCCAAGGTAATTCCAATTACTGAAGTGACCGATGCCTCTAAGGGTATGGAAGAAATGTCTGCGGAGTTCCGTAAGCGCGGTAGTGAAATTTATCAATGAGCCGTGAGAGATAAACGGTAAAAAGATAAAGATGTCTAGCGCACGCTTCTCCAATAGCAAGTACGCCATTGTTGGTGGCGGCCTAATGGGCCGTCTGCTAGCGCTTGCGCTTGCTAAAGGTGGTGCGCAGGTTGATTTATTTGATAAGGGCGGACGTGATGGCGCTCATGCTGCTGCACGTATTGCCGCGGCCATGTTGGCGCCATTAGCCGAATCTGCCATTACCGAAGATTCTGTTGTGCGCATGGGTTTATATAGCCTGCCTCGCTGGAAAGAGCTTATTTCTGGGTTATCCAACTCGGTTTACTTTCAACAAGATGGCACGCTCATTTTGTGGCACCGACAAGATGCGAGCGATGCCGAAAGATTTACTGCTCACTTAGAGAAAAACTGCCGCTCTAATTCGGAATTAAGCGCTCCCTTAAAGTTAAATAACGATTCATTGCGAGAACTGGAGCCCGGTGTTGCTGATCGCTTTAACCAAGGCATATATTTACCTAACGAAGGGCAATTGGATAATCGCCAATTATTAGACGCCCTTGCTAATGAGCTTGAGTTAGTGAAGGTCAATTGTCACTGGCATGCTGAGGTAGAACCCGAGGAACTACGCAAACAATCTTCATATAAGGCCGTGATTGATTGTCGTGGCACTGGAGCCAAAGATTCATGGTCTTCTGGCGAAACTTCCAATACCTTGCGTGGCGTGCGCGGTGAAGTGATTCGCCTGTATGCCCCCGAAGTAAAACTTCGTCGCCCTACACGTTTAATACATCCGCGGTATCCAATCTATATCGCTCCAAAAGAGAATGATATTTATGTTGTGGGCGCAACGGAGATTGAATCTGACGATCTGTCTGAGATGAGCGTGCGCTCTGCCATGGAACTGCTCAGCGCAGTGTATACAGTTCATAGCGGCTTTGCTGAAGCCCGCATCTTAGAGATGGCCACACAGTGTCGCCCTACTTTAAAAAATAATCTGCCAGAAATTCGGACAAAGAGTAATAAAGGGCTTTCTGATTTGATCATGATCAATGGTTTATATCGCCATGGTTTTATGATTTCTCCAGCAGTGCTGGATTGCGCTTTACAAGTTTTAGAACAAGGAAGCAGCAAGACCGCATTGGAATTGGGTTTAACCGTGATTCAGGATAGCAATCCGATTGAGGCGGTATGCGTGTAATCGTCAATCAAGTGGAATATGAGCTACCAAGTAAGAGTGTAGTCAGTGATGCCTTGGCCATGATTAATGCCAAGCCCCCTTATGCTGTTGCGGTAAACCTCAATTTTGTACCTAAGACTAAGCATACTGAGTTTGCCCTGAACGAGAATGACCAAATTGAAGTGATCGCCCCAGTTACTGGCGGCTGATGCCATAAATAGAAGAATCAAGTTGATATGAACGCACCCCTACCAAGTAATCTCAATAAGGCCGATACATTAGTTCTGTATGGCGAAAGCTTTGCGAGCCGTTTGTTGTTAGGCACTTCACGCTACCCTTCTCCACAAGTATTAGAGAATGCAGTCCAAGCATCCAATCCCGGGATGATTACTGTGAGCCTGCGTCGCCAAGGCACTTCAACAACTGAGGTACATAGTGGCTTTTGGGATTTACTCAAAAAGATGGCCGTTCCTGTTCTGCCCAATACCGCTGGATGTCATAGCCCACAAGAAGTGATTGCAACTGCACAAATGGCACGTGAAGTTTTTGAAACCGATTGGATCAAGTTAGAGCTCATTGGTGATGACTACACACTGCAACCGGATGTTTTGCGTTTGGCACAAACTGCTGAGACCTTAATTAAAGATGGCTTTAAGGTCTTACCGTATTGCACTGAAGATCTTATTTTGTGCCAACGATTAGTTGATGTGGGTTGCCAAGCGGTCATGCCTTGGGCTGCGCCCATTGGTACAGGTCAAGGCCCATTAAATCCCTATGCCATGAAGCTCTTGCGTGATCGCCTCAAGGTACCGCTCTTGGTGGATGCTGGCCTAGGCCTGCCATCACACGCCTGCACCGTCATGGAATGGGGTTTTGATGGCGTACTCCTGAATACCGCAGTAGCGTTGGCGGATGATCCTGTAGTGATGGCCAAAGCCTTTGCAATGTCAGTAGATGCTGGACGTGCAGCTTACTTATCTGGAGCCATGAAACCCCAAGAGTCGGCACAAGCGAGCACGCCTTTGGTGGGCACTCCTTTTTGGCACCAATCTTAGTTACCTGATTTCACCAAGTTAAGTACACTGAACTCATGAGCCTGATTCGTGACCTAGCCGACCAAATCGTTGCGGCGCATCGCAATGCTGATTTATGCATTCCGATTCCAACCTTTAGCTTAAACACGCCCCCACCACAAATTGATAATGAGGCGGCAGTCGATCATTACGAATTAGCCGGTGCATTAGCAGCTATTGATATGGGCTTTATTGAGTCTGACGCAATAATTCTCGGTAAAGCTTGGTCACGCATGACTTTGCAAGACGGCGGCTTTAATCCATTTAAATGGCCCAGCAGACCAGAGCATTTTGATTTACTGCCCTGGACTCGCAATATGAATCCCAACGCCTTTAAAGAATGTCCTAAACGCCTTGGTTTATATGGCGTCATGCCCGATGCTGATTGGGTAAAGCGCATGGTCGAAGCAGAAATACCGACAGTGCAACTACGCTTTAAGTCTGACGAAAAATCCAAGATCAGAAAACAGATTAAAGAGTCTGTTGCTGCCGCCAAAGATAGCAAAACGCTTTTATTTATTAATGACTATTGGCAAGAAGCAATTGATGCTGGTGCTTATGGCGTGCATCTAGGGCAAGAAGATTTAGAAGAAGCCAATCTTGAGGAAATACGATCCGCTGGATTAAGGTTGGGCTTAAGTACTCATGGATATGCAGAGCTTGCTTATGCAGATCGCTTTTGTCCAAGCTACATTGCAATGGGCGCCGTCTTTCCGACCAATCTAAAGAAGATGCCTACGGCCCCGCAAGGTTTAGGTCGCCTCTACAAATATGCTCAATTAATGAGTCACTACCCTCTGGTAGCTATCGGCGGCATTGATCAAGACAGCATTCATGCGGTAGCCAAAAGTGGTGTGGGTTCAGTTGCAGTAGTCAGAGCCATTACGCAAGCCAAGGATCCCAAGGCTGCAGTAAAGCACTTACAAGAATTAATGCGATAAGCTAATGTAGGAAGGAATGGGGGAAAAGTTAATACTTTTCTTTTTCATCCAATAGTGCTGTTGGATAAAAGTCGTGCATATGCCATAGTGGGCCCGGGCCTTCGCCGATACTTAAGAAGCGCCCCGCCTCCAAACCAGCCTCTACGTAGGCAATCGCCTTAGCAACAGCGTGAGCCAAGTCATGACTATCGGCAAGGTACGTAGCAATTGCAGACGCTAAAGAACATCCAGTGCCGTGAGTATTTACAGTGTTTACTCGATAGTGTTTGAACTCTTTGGTTTGAACTACTTCTAAACCATCTTCTAGCGTGCGCCACATTAAATAGTCGGTAATTTGCGTATGCGTACTATCAAGATGTCCACCCTTAATCAGGACGGCTTGTGGCCCCATTTCGAGCAATTCTTCTGCGGCTAATTTGAAATCATTGGGACCACTGATTTCGCGACCCAGCAATAAAGATGCTTCATCCAAGTTAGGCGTAATGAGTAATGCCATGGGAAATAATTCTGAAATCATCGCCTGAGCAGTATCGTCACCACCCAAGCTTGCGCCAGAGGTAGCACGCATAACTGGGTCAAGCACGATGCGTTTAACACCGTGCTTGCGTAAAGATTTAGCAACTGTTTTGACAATTTCAGGGCTAGCCAGCATGCCAATTTTGACAATATCAGCCCCAATATCCAATAAAACAGCATCAATCTGAGCCTCAACCACATCGAGATCTACATCCTGAATACGTGTTACGCCCAAGGTATTTTGGGCGGTAATTGCAGTAATAACCGACATGCCATAGCCACCTAATGCCGTGATGACCTTGAGATCGGCCTGCAGCCCCGCCCCGCCGCCGCTGTCGGACCCAGCAATAGTCAGTACTTTAGGGATCTTCACAGAAGTAGAGAGAAGTGATTTCATCTTGCTATAATATCGGCTTATTCCTCGATAGCTCAGTTGGTAGAGCGCCGGACTGTTAATCCGTAGGTCCCTGGTTCGAGCCCAGGTCGAGGAGCCAAATAAGTAAAGCCCCTAGAGAAATCTAGGGGCTTTTTCTTTATCAACTATTGTGAAGATGCGGCCTAGATCAAGCCCTTCTTGCGAAGATTGGCTAGGCGATTATTGAGGGTCTTAATAGTCAAGAGATTGTATTTATCGCCATCCTTCCAAGCGCTGCCTTTCCACTCAATACCTTCTGGGGTTACATTAGCAAAAGGCTCTTTGCCTTCTTTTGCGTAAGCCTCTAAGATGGCAATCAGCGCAGCTCTATCATCGGACCCGCCTGCATCTTTCACTGCATCTAAGATGGGTTTGGTGATCGTATCGCTATAGGTGACCTTGGCATCCATATGGTTTGGTGCTGCCGGTTCTTCAAAGATGTACTCATGGGGCCACTCAAAGACATTTCTGGCAGAATTTTTTACCGATGCTGGACTCACTGCGCCGCTCTCAGGATTTTTAGGGTCGACTGGCAACCCTAACCCCAATATCCAAGTTTCGAATTCTGCAATACGGCTATAACGCTTTTCTTCGCTATCGCGCTTCTGCTCTTCCTGTGAGAGCAATAAAGTCACCCATGCCCAGGCAATATCTTTAGGTATTGCAAACTCTTGAGCCAAAATTCCGCTGGCTTTTTTTAGGATGGGTTTGGATGTTAGTTTTGACATTGCATTCTTTCTGAATTCGTTTTGCTTTTATAGTAAGCGCCTTCAATTTAGGGTGAAAAGTCAAAGGGAAGGCTCCCCGTTCATTTCTTCAATGCTCTCCACCACTCTATGAGGATACTCTTTATTGACTTGCGCTTTGCTTATCAGCCTTGTATTAATGTTTAGAGGACGCTAGCCCATAGTGGTGAAGTCAAACAAATAAAGCCCCTAGAAAAATCTAGGGGCTTTATCTTTTCATAAAAGAAATGATTCCTTAAGTATTATTTTTCAGGCTTAAAGTTACTGTCCAAGAACTCCTGCACGCCGGTGAACATCAGCATCCGGTTCTTTTCCATAATGATGGTATGAGTACCTTCACTAATTTGCAGCATGATTTTGTATGGTGCATTTTGTAACTGAGTAAAGTATTCGTACATCATGTAGCTAGGTAGATCCGCATCCCATTCAGCGTGCACCAGCATTACAGGAACTCGAATATTCTTAGGTTGGTATAGCGGAATGCCTGCGGTCCAAAACTCCCTGGCATCTTGTACTGTGCCGTTCGGGGCTCTGAGTTTTTTCGGGCTTTGTGTTTTACCCCATGTATCAGTCTCAAATGTTGCTTCAGCCCACTTTTCAAACCAACCCTCTGGAATCAAAGTAGCTTTTGCCTCTTCGGGAACACCAGTAAGCCAACGATTCTTAGCATCAGCAACGGATGCCACACGATATGCGCCCAACGCTCCACCTTTATCCGTTAATGGTGCACCACCCTGTCTTAACCACTGAGGGGCATATAGAACCAGCTTATTCACCTTTTGATTATTTTCGCTCGTGTACTTGCCCATAATGGTGGTGCCCCATGACCAGCCTAGCAAGTTTGTTTTATTGATGTTGCGTTTTTTCAGAATGTAATCAACAGCACTAGATACATCTCTGACTGCAACGTCCGTTCTTACAATCGGTGCATTTTGATCGGCAGGCTGATCCATTTCTGGTGGTCGGGTTGATTTACCGTATCCCCTTAGGTCTACCAACCAAACGTCATAGCCTCTAGCAGCAATGTATTCCATCCAGGAGGTACCCCCAAGCGTAAGATCAAACGCAGTTTCTGCCGGATAGGTCGAACCATGCACGTACAGCAGCGTTTTTTCGGGGGTAAATTTTTTCATGCCTGCGGGGTGCTTATTACGGACATACAGGGAGATGCCAGGGGTATCGCTTGGAATCATGTATTCATTCATTTCTATTTTTCCAGACGCATAAGCTTGGCCCAGAAAAATGAAAGAAATAAGCGCTGCTAGTGCTTGAAATAGGAATTTCACTCCGTCTCCTTTTGGGCTAATACCCGTATATTTATAGTTAATAGGAAATATAGCATCGCCTGAAATTCTCAAAAATGGGGAAAACCCGCTTAAAGGCGTTATTTCCCCATTGGCCCGCCCTTTTTCAAGGTGCGTACAAACATTAATGCTGGCATGCGCTTTAAAATGTCACTCATGACTAAGATTCCTGAACTTCTCGCCCCCGCTGGTAGCCTTAATATGCTGCGTACCGCCTTTGATTTTGGCGCTGATGCAATTTATGCCGGACAACCTCGCTACTCGCTGCGAGTTCGTAATAATGACTTTGGCAAGATTGAAGTACTCAAGCAAGGTATTGATACCGCCCATGAAATGGGTAAGAAGTTTTATCTCGTTTCTAATTTATTGCCGCATGGTGGGAAGACCCGCACTTACATTAAGGATATGGACCCCGTCATTGCATTGAAACCCGATGCATTGATCATGTCTGATCCAGGGCTAATCATGATGGCACGGGAAGCTTGGCCAGATATGCCAATCCATTTGTCAGTTCAGGCTAATACCGTAAATGGTGCTTCAGCCAAGTTCTGGCGTTCTGTCGGAATTAGCCGCGTGATTTTGTCTCGCGAACTTTCTTTTGATGAAATTGAAGAGGTACGTCAAGACTGCCCTGAGATGGAATTAGAGGTATTTGTACATGGCGCCCTCTGTATTGCCTATTCTGGTCGCTGTCTGCTGTCTGGTTATATGTCTCATCGTGACTCCAATCAAGGCGCCTGTACTAATGCCTGCCGTTGGGACTACAAGGTCAAGCCAGGGCAACAAAATACTAGTGGTGATGTGGTTCTTCTTCAGGAAGCTCGTCGTCCAGACGATTTAATGCCGATGGAAGAAGATGAGCATGGCACTTACATCATGAACTCCAAGGATCTACGCGCTGTTGAGCATATTGAGCGCTTAACCAAGATGGGTGTTGATTCCTTCAAGATTGAGGGTCGTACCAAATCACCCTATTACGTTTCCAGAACAGTTCAAGCTTATAGATCAGCGATTAATGACGCTGTTCAAGGCAAGCCATTTAACACGGCTTTGTTAGGCCAATTAGAAGGCTTAGCCAATCGCGGCTACACAGACGGTTTTTATGAGCGCCATCACGATAAAGAGTACCAACTCTATATGCGCGGACACTCCTTATCTGGACGCAGCTTATATGTTGGAGAGACCTTAGATGTAGATACGGCAACAGGTAGAGTCAAAGTCGATGTCAAGAATCGCTTTTCTGTTGGCGATAAGCTAGAGATCATTGAACCCAAGGGAAACACAGATGTGGTGTTGACTGAAATGTGGAATATGAATGGTGAATCCATTGATGTTGCACCTGGTTCAGGTCACTTTGTTTGGTTAAAAATTCCGTTGACCAGCAAACACGCTTTTATTGCACGCTACACACAAGAGCCAGCACCAGCAGAAGTGGCCACCTCTAGCTCTTGCTCTACTTGCGGTGTAGATTAAGAATAGGGTAGACACAGCCTCTCGCTCAAGCCGATCTCCAAAAGATTATTACGCTATGACTAAGACATTCTTTGTTTATACATCCACAAAGAGGCGCAATAAAGATCAGGTGAAGCCTGAGCAATATCACCATAAGAGATCGACCAATTAGAGAAAAAACGACATAATCTGACATTGAGGTGCGTAAATTCGCGCTATCAACCAAATCAGTATCATTTTTTGCAGATCTTCAATGCGCTTTTTTGGTCTTTTCTTTCTAGCCCTACTTTCTACCGCCCCTCGAATTGGTTGGGGCATTGATCTCTTACCAAACGATATCGTTGCACCATTACCAGATAAGAATTACGTCAAGATTGGTTACTATGGCACGCAGAACAACACCTACTTCAAGAATGGTTCCGCAGTAACATCCGCGCCTTACGGAAGCCCGGTAATTGAAAATCCCAATGCCAATGTAAGGCTTATCAGGTCCTATGCAATTGGGGATCTTCCAGGAATATCTTATATACAAGTTCCATATGGGTCCATTAAACCCCAGGGGTCCCTATCCAATTACCCAGCTACAACTGGTTTTGGTGATATTGGTTTAGCAAGCGCTATTTGGCCCTATTCCAATCGTGAAACTCGCACTTACTTAGGGATTGCGGGTTATCTCATTTTGCCTACCGGGAATTATTCAAGCACTCAAACCTTAACGATGGGCGGCAATCGCTATGTATCCGATCTGCAGATAGGCTTTCAAAAGCCTATCTTAGAAAATCTTGATGGCATGATTGCTGTTGATACGATGTTCTTTGGCGGCAATAGCCAGTGCGCAGCAGCGTGCCTATCAGCCGGCAATATTTCACTCACACAAAAGCCCTTAACTACCGTTCAATTGGGGCCAGTCTACGCAATTAATCAAACCTATACTGTTGGGGCATCCTACCTATATGTAGCTGGCGGGGCTACGCTCGTAAACAATGCCTATCAAAACAATGTCATCAACACCCAACGTTTTCTTTTAAGCGGAATCGCCTATACAGAGCTGGGAAGATTTACATTGCAATATGGTCGCGACATGGAAATTAAAAATGGCTTCATTCAAACCAAACTGATATCTCTTGGCTATACAAAAGAGTTTTAATATTCCTCACTAGCGCCCCGCCCCCGAAGACTCTAGGTAAAGTTATCAATGCTGTTTACCAGCCCAACCGATAAGATTTGCTAGTGTCAGTGATAAGTCATTGATAGAATGTTGTTAATCCTACGCCAAACCCTAGGACACACACCCTAATTATAAGCACCCAAAAATGACTGCCCGAATCCTTGTAGTAGAAGACGAAATTGATTTCCGAGAAGGCTTGGTAGAGCTTTTGAATTTAGAGGGTTTTGCGGCCCAAGGTGCGGAGAGTATCGCCGAATTCCAAAGCTCAATTCAGAGCAATGAATTTGACATCATCATTCTCGATCGCAATTTGCCTGATGGTGATGGACTAGAGGCACTTAAGCACTATAAGAATCCTAATGACGTTGGCTCAATCGTATTAACCTGTGAGGGTCAGCCACATGATCGTATTGCCGGGCTAAACGCTGATGCCGACTATTACCTTGTAAAACCCTTTCCAATGAATGAATTACTTGCAATTATTCATCGCTTAGAAAGACGCATTAAATCCTCTAACAATGATTTATCACAATGGATGCTTGACTCGGTTCGCTGGGAAATAAAAACTCCTAACAATTTAGAAATCGAGCTTACTAAAAATGAGTTTGCACTGCTTTCATGCTTTATCAATAAGCCAGGCGCAACAGTAGCCAGAGATGAAATAATCAAAGGTCTTGGGTTTAACCCCCTTGATTACGACAATCGTCGACTTGAGGTAATGCTACGCCGACTTCGCAAAAAAATTGAAGATGCAGGCGTGGTTAAATTTCCGCTGCAAACTGTTTATGGTGCAGGCCTAGCATTCACTGAAACCTTAAAAGCCTCATAGTTCGATGTGGACAAAGTCCACTGATTCCTCGGGAAGCCAAACAATAAATTCTGATCCTTTTCCTGGCTCACTGATTAGCTCAATGCCACCTGAATGAAGATCGACAATTCTCTTAACAAATGCAAGACCAAGACCAACACCTCTCGAATGAGGGGCCGGCTCTATCTGTACAAACTCCTCAAATATTTCCATATGATCTTCAGGATGAATACCAGCACCTTGGTCTGCGACTGATATTCCTATTTTTCCAGGAAGAAGTTGAATCCCAATGGTCACAACTGAATCGACTGGAGAATACTTACAAGCATTGTCTATCAGATTCAAGACCACTACCTGCAGCATCTTTTCATCAGCTTTTAAAACTACTTCTTTTTCGAACTCTATAAACTTAAGCTGATGCGTAGAATGATAGATGCGACATTTTTCTATAAGCTCCTCTAACCATGAATTGAGCTGAATAATTTGCGGTAAAGCGGAATCTATTTTATTTTCCAAGCGATCACCCTGAAGCCATCGATCAAAAAGCATTGCCAATCGGTGCGTAGCAGAACCAATAATAGAAACTCGCTTTTCAAGCTTGACCTCTCCTCCTCTGGCAAGCAAGGCAAGCTGGGTCTCAATGATGCCAAGAGGATTTCTAAACTCGTGCGAGATCATTGATCCAAAACGCACATACTGCTCTCTAAGTCTTTTTTCATTCTCAAGCATTTGCTCGATTTCATTTGTGCGAATGGCTACTGTACGCTCTAAGCGCTCCTCTGATGCCTTTAAAGAATCCACCATGGTTTGCTTTGAATCCAAGGCCTCGAGCTGAGCCCGCTCCCTTAGTTGACGCTCAATCTGGATGCGATTAGCCAAAGCAAAAGAAAGCAGCAGCATTTCTATTGCGGATGAAATCTGTAAAGCGTAAGAGGTGTAAACATTGCTGGGAACCATATCGAACATCCGCAAAGCGGCAATGATTGTCCCAAGAGATAGAACACCCCAAGCAAATAAAAAGTATTTTGCGCTCTGCTGCCCCATCGCCCAGACTTGCATAGCGGCATAAATGGTAAGCGCCGCACCAGGCAGACTTAAGAGTGGTATTAACTGCAAAAAGATGGATGGGGGGAATGAAAAGTAGTAGGAAGCTATAAGCCCACCAGTGGAAAAAGCCAACAGAACCGATACCAGCAACAGAACTCGATCTGTCCTAGGTAGGAATTTTTTGGTATTTAAAAATTCTCGAGTAAAAAGCCAGGCGATCGTTGCCGCCATTCCCAAAAATGCAGCTTGAGATATCTGATTCCATGCAGGATTACTAGGCCACAAATATAAGTGACCATAACCATTGCCAGAAAAATTTCCAAGACCAATAAAAGTTGCGAACAAAGAGTAAAGTAAATAAGTCTTATCTCGCAAGTATAGGAAAAGCAAAAAGTTAAAGATTGCCAAAGCACCAACTCCACCATAGTAAAGCGCCTGCAACAAGGTGTCATATTGGGCATGCCTGCTAAAGGAGTCGCTTTGCCATAGATCTAGAGGCAAGGAGATGGGCGACTGAGAGCTCACGCGGATGTAATAGTCTTGAGGCACTTCCTTGAGAATAAGTGGAAATGCATACGATCGATTAAAGAATGGCCTGGATTCAACAGGACGAAAATTTCCAGTTTCTACAACAAGTCGTTTGGGTGCATAAAAATCAATTTGATCTAGACCAAGGTAGGGAATTTCTAAAATCCAACTCTCCGGTGCATCTGCAGATCTTGATAAAGAAAGCTTGAACCAATAAGCACTTTCCGAAAAGCCAAAGTTAATTTGATCATCAGTTGACTTGATCAACTTAAATTTCTGCTGATAACTGCTTGATTTAATCTCATCAAGAGTTAAGCGACCACTTGGGTCCACCAAAAAAGAGGTGGATTGGGTAGGATTAACCAGAGACACCGCGCCCGATAATTGAAGTGCATGAGAAGCATCAAAAAAGAGGCCAAGCAAAGCAAAAGCCAAGATGGCTAAATACTTGGAAAATGGGGGGCGGCATGAAGTCATATATAGACAACTATTTTCCCATGATATTGACCAGCCTTTATATCTAGATTACTGGCACCTTACTTTGCCTTAATACCCATAATGTAGACATGCTCAACAGAGCGATCATCCCCCATAATTTCAAAGGCAAAAACTTTGTCGGCTATGGTGGCAGAGTTTTTCACACGGGCATCGAGCAAAGGCGTCACACCTGATCCCAAAACCAAAAAATCGGCCTCCATTCCTGGTTTAAACCATCCAATTTTATCGTCAAGAGAAAGTGCCCTAGCGCCACCCAAGGTGGCCAAATAAAGTGACTGCATGGGATCTAGGGGCTTAACTGAGGATGGGTCGTCCGCAAATGCTTTGCGTAACTGTGTAGCCTTATAGGCCTCGTTCATAGTCTCGAGAATGGAAAGGCTTGTTCCTGCCCCAATATCGGTTCCTAGACCCACTTTGACATTGGCCCGATTTGCGGCGGCAAGATTAAATAATCCACTGCCTAAAAATAAGTTAGAGGTTGGACAAAACGCGATGGAGCCGCCCTTGTTTGACAGCACAGACATATCCTGCTGATTTAGATATATACCATGAGCAAAAATAGAATGGCTCGTCACCAAACCATAATGATCATAAACATCTAAATAGCTTCTTCTTTCCGGGAAAAGCTCCTGAACCCAAGCTACTTCAGCCTTGTTTTCAGCAACATGGGTATGAACATAAACGCCCGGATAATCATTTGCTAATTTACCGGCTAGCGCTAATTGCTCGGGTGATGAGGTAGGTACGAAACGAGGCGTTACCGCATACGAAAGCCTGCCCTTGTTATGCCATTTCTCAATCAGCGCCTTACTCTGCATATATCCCGATTTCGGCGTGTCTATCAAGTAGTCGGGCGCATTGCGATCCATTAAAACTTTTCCGGAAATCATACGTAAATTACGCTTTTCCGATTCCGCGAAGAATGCATCTACCGATACTGGGCTCACCGTTGCGAAAACTAATGCTGTAGTGGTGCCATTAGAAATAGCTTGATCAAGAAATAATTTGGCGATTTTAGAAGCGTGTGCAGGATCGGAAAATTGACGCTCCGTTGGAAAGGTATAGTTATTTAACCAATCTAATAATTGATCCCCATATGCCGCCATCATCTCGGATTGCGGGTAATGCACATGTGTATCGATAAAACCAGGAATGATTAGACGTCCTGAATAATCAACGATTCTAGCGGTGCCGTACTTAGACCTTAAATCCTTATAGTTTCCAGCCTCTAAAACCCTACCGCCTTCTACATATAAAACACCATCCTCAAAATATCGATAAGCATCTTGTGTTTTAGCAGGGTTATCGGTGAAATATAAAACCCCTCCCCTGTAACCCATTGCGTCGCCCGCGTGAGCGGGAATGATTCCCAGGAAAAAACAAAGTATGGCCAGCGAGAATCTATTCATCTTTATATAGCTATCTTTTATTTACTGGTCCACTCTGGAAGTTTCTCAAAAGCTTGCAGCGCAGCCTCAAGATGCCATTGTGCAGCTGCCTTTTCGCTACTTGCCAAGAATTGACTGCATCCACCTGAAACTTTCTCGCTACCAGGGGTATCGCTCCGACATGGAGCTACTAGCTGAGCTTTCTCTGGGATCCCCCACAAATTCGAACCAGGCAAAAAACTCCAGGTCAAACTATTGCGAGAAATCTGCTTTAACTGAGCGTAACTCAAACCCTGCTCTACCGCTGCGCGAACATATTCATTGGTTAAATCAATTCGGGAAATACCCTCATCATCTGAAGCCAGAATAACGGGCACTCCAGCCGCCATATAGTCCTTGAGTGGGGAATCCTTTCCCTTAACGTTCAAAATAACATCGTTACTGGTGAGGCAGATCTCAACCGCCACACCTTTCTGCTTCATGTATTTCAAAGTCTCAATAGCGCCATCTTCATAACCAATATCTACGCCATGCCCAATGCGACTTGCTCCAGCAATTTTTACTGCATCAGTAATATGATTGCGTAAATTCTGCGGAGGAACATCACCAAAAGCAAGCTCTCCAGCATGCAAAGCAATCTTCACTTGTGGAGAAATTCCGGACAAGTATTGAATCATGCTCATCTGCAAGCTGTAGTCACGCAAAGCATTGGGAGTATCTTCGGGAGAAACCAAATTGATTCCCAGGACTCTTGGATCAGCCTTAGCCAATTCAAACGCATAGGTCAGCTGCGCAAACACTTGGTTTGGGGCGCCATTCCTGGTTGTTTGAACTAAAAAGCGCACCTTCACATCACAACCACCTTGAGCCATTGCTGTTCCGCAATTCATCAACTTACGTGATGCAGCCTCGATATCGTCTAAGTCCTTTTTGCCGGCCTCCACAAGATTCCCTAGACCGTTCTGCAACATCCATTGACGACCTTCTTGAAAATTTTGGTTAACACCCCACTTCATATCGGCACCTAAACGCTTGATACCTTTAGACTGTATTGAGATCATTAGCTCTAATAACTGAATATTTTGTGAGGCAGCACGATTAGCCACCTCTGCAATCATGATCGCTTGATAATCATTATTCGAGGATATGGCCTTAAATAATCCAAAGCTCTCAAAAAAATGATCGTGGCCCGGTCTATTGGCAAATTCAATATTTCGAGCGGAATAACGATCAATCGCCTTCTCTCTCTCAACTTTGGCTAACTGTTTCGCAGAAAAATCCCCGGACCCCTCTTTACACGGGGAAGCGGAAATCTTATAAGTGTCATCATCAAGACAATAGTTTTCTTTTTTGGCAATGTCTAAATAGGTTTCCGCATAAACAGCGCCGGATAAATGGGTATGAACATCAGCGCCTTTAGGCATTAGCTGCAAAAACTGCCGCACCATTTGAGGTCTCTCTTTATGAGCATCAAACCAACGGGCTGCTGGATTTGATGATTGGGCTGAAACGGCTAAAGACAAGCAGAGTAGCGTTAGAAAGTTAAATGTATGAATAGCCAGTTTTTTCACGCGAGGTCCTATTGATGCAATGAATTAATATGACCACAATTATGAGCTATTGAGAACTTAGTTTGGACCATCAAATCCGACAAATTCTTACTAAATGTAAAACAAAGTATTTTCCTCTGGGAATGAAATAGAATCTAGCCAATTACCTTTTATTTACCCTATTTTTAAGGCTAAAAAATGTCCAAAGCTGTATTTTTCTCATCAATGCGCATTCAGTTTGCGACCTTTGTTTTGTTGGCGCTTAGCGCTTGTGCAACACAAACCACCTCAACCCAAATTACATCAAACAACAAGGTGCCTCCTACAGAAGAGGCTTGCGTTCTCATTGATACCGACTTTGATATTGATGACATGATGGCCATTCCAGTGGTTACCGGTAGTCTCAATGTAAGGGCAATGATTCTTTCTGAAGGCTACACACTGGCGCCACAAGGTGCATCAGCCCTTTCTCGCTTTATAGCTGAGCCTGGACAGCAATCTCCACCTGTAATTGTTGGCGCCTCATACCCAGGTACGCGTGACACCAAAAAATGGCCATGGTTACAAGATATGCGAACCGCAATGCAACGTTCAAATGACTTGCTCTCTAAACCATTAACCCCAAATGTGAAGGCTAAACGCAATTACACTGCTGAAGTTACGAAATCCTTGGCAGGCTGTAAATCAATCTCCATTTTAATTATTGGCGCATTCACCTCCTTTGTTGAATACAGCCCAGCGATTCGTGATCGCGTAACATCAATTGTGATGCAAGGCCGCCCTTATATCAGTGATAAATACGGTGATAAACCCAGACTCTCATTTAACTGTGAATACGATATTGAAAGTTGTAAAACAGCCTTCGAACAGATGAAAGGGTTAAATCCAGTTTGGGTTGATGTACCTCGTGATGCAAAACCGCCCTACAGCCCTACTATTCAGATGGTTGATGGCCTCGATAGTTATGGCCTACCAGGCACCCTCAAGGCAGCCTTAATGTCAAATCAGAATTATTGGCGCTTGGAATATCTCACCAACGGTAATCAATCAAGACTATGGGATCAATTGGCCGCACTATATATGCTACATCCACAGGCATTTCACTTAAATGCCGGACACATGGAGCCAACTCCTTCGCCTGCCGTAATGCAGAAGATGTGGACAGATGCTGTTAATTTAAATAATAAGTAAAGAAGTACCACTTATAAAAACTAGCCACCTCTGGGTGGCTTTTTTAATTTCATTCAATTGATAAATGGGCCGTATTGTCAGTATTTGTCGGAATATAAATATGACAACTATTCTAAAATTGGATGGCAATTTTTTAGCAGCCTTAACGTAGATACGAAACCATTTAAATCATATGAAACCTATTAAACACTCTTGGAAAAGACTATTTATTGGCGCGATTGTCAGCGCTTCAATTACAGCACTTGTAGCATGCGGCGGAAGCTCGGGCTCTTCAGGAGCCGCTGCCAATACAGGGCCGGTATACACAGCTATTTTTGATGCCGGCAGTAGTGGAACACGCGTTTCGCTTTACAAAGTTATCCCAGGAAATGGCGGGTACCCAGAAATTACATTGCTGGATGGCCCGATTAAATATGGCGATGATGGGATTAACGATTTCCTAGGGGGAAATGGCACAAGCAAAGGAGGAATGATCACCTTAACAGAATATGATAGCAAGACAGGTAGATTGGTAAATGTACTTCCTGGCGGAGTTAGGCCAGACGGATGCAACGGAGGAGTTGACCAAACTGATAGCGACGGCGCTAAGACGGTTGTTTTTCTCGGTCAAAATGATGTGGGTCCATGCGTTATTCAGCCACTCCTAAATGCCTTAAATCCAGACCTCACAAAATATGGCATCGCACGCCCCCAAATCAAGACTGAACTTTTCGCAACCGCAGGTATGCGCACAGAAGATAAACGCAATGGCGGGACATTTACAACCGAACAAATTACCGCTTTTTACGCAAAGATTAAAGCGTATGCTGTGAGCATGAGCTTTGATACAGGTGAGTATAAAACCATTAACGGCAACAGCGAAGAGGGTGTATGGACCTGGACTAACTTAAACGATCTGTATAACAATATTTTCAATAACCCAGCATCAACCACAGTCATGCAGAGCCCTGTTGGCGACTTTGAAGTTGGAGGCTCATCAATGCAGATTGCTTTTCCACTTGCTGCGGGTACGCCTACAAGCGACGCTACCAATACATATCCAGTAAAAATCAACGGGAAAACATTTAGCGTATATAGCAAAACTTTTCTTGGCTTTGGTGGGGATGATGCTCGCAAATATGTTCGCGCCCAAGGATATGGTACCGGCAGCTTTAACGGTGGCGCAGAATGCTATACCAGCGGTGCCACTCCAGCTAACAGTGCTGAAACCAGTGGCATAGCCCTCTACCCATCAAGCACCTGGATTACAACTAGCGTTGGACTATCGGATTGGCAAGTATTACTTCCTGCTAACCTTAGTTTGCTAGCCAATAATACGGCTGGATATATTTTCAACACCTGCACAACTAAATTTAACACTATCATAAATCAGGTGACATCCCTTGCCAGAAATAATGATGGCACCGATAATCTAGGGGCGACAGCAACTATGGCAACTCTTAAATCTGCAGTAAATCGTAGCACTGCGCCATTCGTTGGAGTTGATGGATTTTATTTCTCCGCAAATTTCCTTAATCTTGACTCTCCGACAGCAATTAACCCTGCAACGTTCCAGTCTACTTTACAAACAACATGTGCTGTGCCAGAAAATAGCTCGAAAACAAGAGATCAGGCCAATTGCGCTCAAGCTACCTACATGAATACATTCCTATGGGGCAGCAATGGTTTGTTTACAAATAATTCATCTGCAACATTCCAAGGTGTAATTCCGCCATCTGCTGCAGGCAAAACCCTCACCTGGACTCGCGGTTATTTGCTCTTGAAATACGCAAATTAATAATTAACTCCAAAATTAACCTCAGACATTAAAAAAGGGCATCTTCGGATGCCCTTTTCTTTTCCCTCTTATTAGCTTTACCTCTTTTTTACTTAGCTTCAGTTGATTGCACTGTTTTTGGTTTTTTTAGCGCAGTGTTGAGCACAAAAGCAATTCTAGATCCAGCCATAGCAAGGCGCTGCTCGATCACCTTCTGCGCTTTATATTCATATGACTTTGATGGCGAGTCGACATGTAGATAAACAACATCACATGAAAAGTTGGGAAGCTGGCCATAGGCTACTGATCTTGCTGCTTGATTGGATTCATTCGCCCAATTTAGCGCGTCACCCGCCTGCCAAATCTCAATCTTATCGGCATTTCTGTCTCTAATTTCCTGAGCAAACTCCTTGGATGTTTTGCCTCTAGCCATCTTTTGAACATAGGCCTTATCCCAAGTGGAATGAAGGTTTGTATGCTCACCCACCTTAAGCTGGTTACCACCCCTGTCGCCATTATCCCCAGCGTGCAAGGGTTGATGTAGGTCGCCCACAACATGAACAATGACGCGAACAGCAAATATTTTGTCTTCCTTGCTGGCTTTTGGATCAGCCAAGACTTGTGAATACTCATCAATCCGGTAAATTGCGCAATTATTATTTTTGCAAAGGTCTTTCTTGGGTTTGTTGTCACAAACTGGCAGATTATAAAAATGCCATTGAGCAGAATCCGGAATGGTTTTCTTCAAATTTAAGCGCTCATCATCCATCCATGTAGCTACTTGCCCCAAATCAGCAGCAGGCATAATTTCATTTAAGCGAATCTGTACTTCAGGCGTTAATAGCGACTGAGCAATATAGCCAGTAGTCTGGTGACCAGTTGGACCCCATGCCAATGCTGATGTAGAGAGAGCACCAACTACCACTCCAATACTTAGGACTAGTTTTTTATATTGACTGACTGTGGGCATAACACTCCTTCTAGGATGTAAAAAATCCACCCAATAATGCATTGGGTGGATTGATATCAAAAATACTGGGCACTTCTTTAGCGCATTAAACCAAAGTAATACCGCTATTTTTCAATGGGATAGTACGAATACGCTTACCAGTTGCGCGGTAGAAAGCATTCAGAACGGCAGGGGCAGCGACAGCAATCGTAGGCTCCCCTACACCACCCCACTCTTTGCCGCCACCTTGAATGAGAATAGTCTCCACCTTAGGCATTTGGGCTAAGCGCAAGGAGTTAAAGTCATTAAAATTCTTTTGCTCCACTCGGCCATCCTTAATGGTAATCTGCTCTTCAAATAGAGCTGACAAACCAAACACAAATGAGCCAGAGGTTTGACGCTCGACCTGAGCAGGATTTACGACATATCCTGGATCAATTGCCGCTACAAAGCGATGGATTTTAACTTCCTTGCCATCCTTTACAGAAAGCTCACATGCTGCAGCGGCATAGCTACCATAGGAATGCATCTGTGCGATTCCGCGATGTACACCAGCTGGAGCCGGCTTATCCCATCCAATCCCTTTTGCTACCGCATTTAGAACTGCTGCAGCCCGCGGATGATTTGAAAGATACTGCAAACGGAAGGCAAGCGGGTCTTTGCCTACGTAATCAGCCATTTCATCCATAAAGGTTTCAACGAAGATGCCGTTTTGATTCACATTAACGCCACGCCAAAATCCTGGTGGCACGTGGGTGTTACGCATTGCATGATCAATGAGCAAATTAGGGAAGTTATATGTGAATGCATGTTGTCCCTCAGAATCCAATCCCTGGAACACTTCGGGATCCAAACCTTTATTGGCATCCAAAGTTGATGGGCTGGTTGACGCCAAAATGGACTGGCCAGAGAGTCGCATATGAACGCCTAAAAGGTTTTTCTTTTCATCGAATGCACCAGTGAGCTTACCCATCATGACGGGGTGGTATCGACCTTGAGTCATATCCTCTTCGCGAGTCCACATCAATTTAATTGGTGTTCCAGGCATCTGTTTTGCAATCAATACCGCTTGTGTAGCGTAATCTTGGTGAGAGCCGCGACGACCAAAGCCTCCGCCAATATTAATTTTGTAAACATCACATTGATCGGCCTTTAAGCCTGACGCCTTAATAACGGCCGCCATTGAATTCTCACCGTTCTGCGTAGGAATCCAGGTCTCGCATTTTTCTGGTGTCCATTTAGCGGTAGCATTCATTGGCTCAAGCGTCGCATGGTTCAAGAATGGGTAAAAATAAGTGGACTCTAAAGTAGTGGATGCGGTAGAGATTACCTGTTTAGCATCACCCTTTTGATTGCGCACAAAAGCAAACGGTGCGCCCAAACCTTCCTCCAGGACACCTTTAATCGACTCGCTAGTCACCTTAACATTTGGGCCAAAGTCCCAAACAATATCCACCTGCTCCATTGCGGTCTTAGCATGCCAAAAAGTATCGGCAATAACTGCTACAGCTGTGCCGCCAACAGGGACCACATTTTTAACCCCTTTGACTTGCATAGCTTTGGTCGCATCAAAACTTTTCACGGTGCCGCCAAATACTGGGCATTCGTTAATTGTGGCAATCAACATTCCCGGCAACTTAAAGTCAATGCCATAAATCTGCTTACCCGTAACCTTGCCTACCGTGTCATCAATACGGGCAATTGGCTTGCCAATGATCTTCCAGTCTTTCGGGTCTTTTAGGGTAATTTCGTTTGGCACAGGGAGCGAAGAGGCCGCTTGTGAGACTTTACCAAAGCTTGTCTTACGTCCTGATGGCTTATGAGTAATCACACTGTTTAATGCGACGCACTCGCCAGTAGGAACACCCCATTGGTCGGCAGCTGCTTGAATCAACATCATGCGGGCAGCAGCCCCACCCTTGCGAACATATTGCTCGGATTGACGAATACCACGACTACCACCAGTTGAAAAACTTCCCCATACCTGTTTACGCTTTAAGCTCTCACCCGGTGTTGGGTACTCATAAGAAATCTTTTTCCAATCGCATTCGAGCTCTTCGGCGACTAGCTGGCACAAGCCAGTGATAGTCCCTTGTCCCATTTCTGATTTAACGATGCGAACAATCACATCATCATTTGGCTTAACCACTACCCATGCACCAATCTCTGGTGTAGCAAGCGGTGCGCTAGGATTCTTAGCTGTACCTGCAAAGGCTGGGATCTCAAAACCAATCGCCAATCCAGCCCCAAGAGCCGCCGAGCTAATGATGAAGTTTCTACGTGAGGTATTTAATGCTGTTGTCATATTGATCCCTTAACCCTTCATTACCGAGTGAATAGCTGCGCGAACCTGTTGAAAAGTACCGCAACGGCAAATATTTGAAATGGCGGATTCGATATCAGCGTCCGTTGGCTTAGGATTATTTCTAATCAATGCTGTTGTGGCCATCACCATTCCAGACTGACAGTAGCCGCATTGAGGCACCTGGTTATCTATCCAAGCCTTTTGAATTTTTGAAAGTTGACCATTTTTCTCGAGACTTTCAATTGTTTCAACGCGCTTACCCTCAGCAGCCGCTACGGGCAAAGAGCAACTTCTCATTGCTTGCCCTTCAAACAACACCGTACACGCACCACATGCGCCTATTCCACACCCATATTTGGTACCCGTTAGACCTAACTGCTCACGTAATACCCACAACAATGGGGTATCTGACTCTACGTCTACCTTGACTTTTTTGCCATTCAAAATGAATTCAGCCATGACTTCTCCTCTACTTAATCAAAAAAGGTGATTTTTTACCTTTACATATTGACTAATTTTAACTGTCGAAATTGATATAAATCCGACAAATACTTACGATAGATTTATCGGATTTATATTATTTAGCCTTTTATAATCAACACTTACAGATAGCAATCATCACCATCAGGAATGCCTATATGAAGTATTTACCCGTGATTCTTTCAGGCTTATGTATTTGCTTATCTAGTATTTCTTTTGCCGCGGAAGAATCTAATGCGCCGATCAAGATAACCCCTTATCAACCTGGCATCACGATGACCAGGTCTGTGCAGGCTGGAATATCCCCAGAACAGGCTATTCAAATACTAAAAGCTGGAAATGTACGCTACCAATCAGGAAAAACATTGCAGCGTGATGTTAAAAAATTAGTTACCCAAACAGCCTTAGGCCAGTACCCATTGGCCAATATTGTGGCCTGTATGGATTCACGCAGTGGCCCCGAGATCATTTTCGATCAAAGCACGGGTGATATTTTTTCAAACCGAGTGGCTGGCAACGTAATTAATAAAGACATACTCGGAAGCCTTGAATATGGAGCAAAAGTTGCAGGCGCCCCGCTCATTGTAGTTTTGGGTCATACCAATTGCGGTGCAATAAAAGGTGCGTGTGATGGAGTGGAAATGGGCAATCTTACGGGGTTACTTGAAAAAATTAAACCGGCAGTACAGATGTCGAAAGCACCCGGTGAACACAATGGCAAAAATTATACATTTGTCAACGAAGTCACTGAGATCAATGTAGATGATTCTATTGCCAATATTCGAGCTAACAGCGCCATACTTTCAAACCTTGAAAGTCATGGGAAGTTAAAGATAGTCGGCGCAATATACGATACCTCAACAGGAAAGGTGATTTGGAGATAAGCCTTACTGCATAAGAAAGCGATTTTTCAGACATATTTATTAAATGCCTCACCAAAAACTCTGTGGCCCACTATTAAGGCCTTCTTTTTTTCTCGCCTCATTTTTGCTTATTGGAGTTTCTTACGCTCAACCTGCTCCAGAAGCTAGCGTTTCAGTCAGCACTACAAGCACTACCCCTCTGACTGCAGAAGGTGGGCCTGCCGGAACCCCAAAACCCAGCATTAAAGAAGAAATTATTAAGGATGAACTCTTAAGTCGCCCTATCATTCAGGGGCGAATGGGCGTATCTTTATTTACGGAAGACACCTACGATGGGAAAAACCTAAATAACCAACCCATGAATAGCTATGGCAGAGCCTATGTTATGGGAAACGCCTATTTCACTGAAGACTTTTACCTATCAGGAAATTTTCGTTATTCAAGCTCTAGCGGCAGCAATACCACTGAAAACTATTTCATTGATTCAGGCTCCGCGTTCATCGCAGAGCTTGCTTTACGCTACGACGCCGATAACTACTCCTTAGTAGCTGGTCATGCAAGCATCAACTATTCTTTGGCCAAAATGTATTCCGCTGGCTTATGGGGGAGCACCTTAATTCGCAAAGAGTATGGTGTCGATGGCATGATGATCTTGGGCGGCTCCTACAAAATGGACTTCGGGCGTTATGGTAACCATGCTCTTTCAGGATCTGCATTCATGGTTGATACAAGCGCCCTATCTGATAGCTTTGGCTCCTCAAAAGATCCCACTCCCCTTAGCGTTGGTGGGCCTGCTAACACTGGTAAATTTAATAACTATGCCGTAGCCTTAGATGGCCTAAAAATTAAAGACTTGCCCAAATTTCGCTATCAAGTGGCGGCCGTCAAACTAACAACCCAAAGCCTCTACAACACCGATACAAACCAGCCGGTATCTAGTCAATATTTAGCCAATGAACAGCGTTACGTAGCCGCTGCAATGTGGGACAAAATTGATTTAGGGTCATCAATCAAACTCACCCCGCTTTTTGAATACAATCGCACCCTAAATTCCGAAGGAATTAGTGGTTACGACAAAAGCTATTACACAGGATCCTTCTTGTTCGGCTATAAACAGTGGAATTTAGGTCTTTCTGCCAGTCTTTGGGACACAAATTGGTCTCGAGTAAGTAATGGCTATAAGATCATCCCATCTAATAACTACTTTAATGATAGAAATAATCAAGCGCAAATTGCTTTGGGCTATGTATTTAGCAATGGCATTAAAGCAGCCATCGGCTACCGAAAAGAAAATAAATACATTAACTCCAATTCACAAACGATTGGGGTTAATCTGAAATACGACTTACCGTTTGCATTCTAAAAGAGGCGTTATGTACAGGACTTATTTACTAGTTACACTTTTCTTTCTTTCATCTACATTGCAAGCGCAGCCTATGATGGATGTAGATACAGCTTCGGGCTACCTGATGGTTACAACCGAACAGCAAGAAATATATCTTGGCAGATATTTGAATGCCAATCAGAGTATTGCCAGTCAATGCCAGCCTGGTTGGAGCGTAGAGAAATCCAATAACTACTTTGTGGCATGGATTAATGATCACCCACAATATCTTCGCAGAAACATTACTTCAGCATTTTCGGCGGCACTACTAGACTCCTGCAAGCTTCCAAATAAGTAATTTAAAGCCAAGCAAATGCAGTAACTAGTACAGCATTCCAGCCTCCACCATTACTCTTGCTTGATTTTTTGCATTGCCCGACTGGCCAAAAGCTTGGCCAAGGCCTGAATTGATTGCTTGAACATACGATAGCTCACCTCGAATAAATAAGCGTTCATATTGATATGTAGGGGTGATAGTCGCAGACCAAGCAGCACTTCCAACACCATACAAAAGGTTTGGTGAGCTCGCATTACCCTTACCAGCCGAACTAATATATTCGAAGCGCGTCGGTAATGTAATTCCATTTCCTTTGTTACCAGTCAGTCGATAATTCGCCAAAACCGCAGCACCTGAAGTTTGTGCGCCAGAAAGAATGCCGATAGATGGGTTGATGGGCACATAGGTATATTGCAGATAAGGCGTGAAAGACCAGCGACTAGAGGCGTAGGTATAAATAGCATTTACTATTTGAGAATTATTTTGCGCCACCGGCGTAATAAAACTATTGGTTGAGCTCGCCTTTATTGAACCAGCCCAAATTAGACCGATATTATGATTTTGGTTTAATTGGTAACTTGCAGAGGCCCCCATCCAGCTCAACTGATTTGAATAAAAGCCATCATTCAAAGTAATGGCTGTAGCAAGATTGCCACTCTTATAGCTGGCCTGAAAACCTTTACTTATGTTACTTGTTTGATTCCACAGTAATCCTCTATCAATATTGATATTTTGATATGTAAAGGTATTTTCATAGCCCCCAAATGAATTAATTTTCCCCGCACTAAAAACCCAGGAATCATTCGGTGCGATCGAGACTGATGCCAGGGGTGCCAAACCAAAACTATCTTTTGTTTGCTGACTAGCGCGCTGGTAAGTCGTACCAAGGGATGGGGTTGAATAGTAGCCAGCCTGCACATAAAACTGCAGCAGGCCGCTTCCTTTTTGGACAATCACCTGGGCATTTGATATATCAAACAAGGAATTAAAGTCGCCCAAAGCTGGGTTGGTTTGCGCCATTCCAATACCGGTTGCCAGTGCATGAAAATCAATTTGTCCAAAGTGAGGTACCGCCACACTGAGAGGCGCTGGGTTTAATCCAAGACCATCATTCAGAGGGGTTGGCGAGTCCTGAGAGAGCGCATTTCGGCAAAATAAGATCCCCAGAAGAACTCCGCAGAACAAACAAGAAGCTTTCGACCTATACATTTTAAGAAGTATATTCAATGAGAGGCCTCAAATTGGGATATTAAACCAATAATAAGCAACAATAGATTCCATTAAAATGACGCTATGAACACTTCAGCAAATATGAACAAAACCCCTCATAACCTCAAACAAAAACTCAAGGAGGAGGTCAAAAAAGCATTTGCTTTAACGCTTTACTTCGGCATTTGGTTCTGCGCGATTGCCTTTATGGCAGCAACCGCTCTTGAAGAGCGCCCGATTCCATTGGCGATCTTTGGTTTTGCCCTATTGAAAGCAGCTATATCAGCTAAATTTATGTTGATTGCCCAAGCGGCATACCCTATCAAAGTTGATAAGGATCATGGCATTGTCAATTCGCTGATCTTTGAATCCATTATCTACATCGCTGTTGTGGTGGCCCTGAACTATCTTGAGGCTGGCCTTGAAGGATATTTTCATGGAAAAGAATTTATTACCTCTATGGCAGCATTTGGAGATTCCGATCCATTACGAGTCTTAGCAATGTCCATTGTCTACTGGTTAATTGTCTGGCCTTACTTAATCTATACGGGCGTCAATATCATCTTAGGCAATAAAGAAACGCTTGCCATCTTATTCGGCTCAAAAAAGTAATTACCCTATTTGCATTGCATGAGAATTTTTTGGCTATGCTTACTTGGATCCTTATTGGGATTCATTTGTCAGCAGGCTCAAGCCCAAGAAATTGAAGCGCGTGCTTATTCCAATGCGCCCATTGGGATTAATTTTGTTAGCGGCGGGATTGCTCAAGCCAAAAGTGGCTCTTACACGCTCACTACTGAAGCGGTAAGCCTAACCCGCATCATTGATGTCTTTGGCCAGTCGGGCCGGATTAGCCTCTTACTCCCCTATGCTCAACTCTCTGGAACAGGCTTTATTGGACCTCAGAATATCAATGCATCTGCGGAAGGCTTATCCGATCCCGTTGTAAAGATCTCCGCCAATCTTTATGGCGCACCAGCACTATCGCTAGACGAATTTAAAAACTACAAACAAGATCTCATTATTGGCAGCAGTCTTGCTGCATCCATCCCATGGGGTAATTACAACAGCGAACAGATGCTTAACGTAGGCGCCAATCGTTCGCTGATTCAACCAGCTATCGGAGCATCCCAAGCTATCGGGCCATGGCGTTTGGAATTAGCAGGCATGGCAACTATCTATACAAGCAATACCAGCTTTCTGGGAAGTAATACGCTCTCCCAAAATCCTATGTACTCCTCAGAAGCCCATGTGATTTATTACTTTGAGAATACCGCTTATATTTCTGCTGACGCCACCTACTTCACGGGTGGTCAAAAATTTGTCAACGGAAGCTCCATTGCTGGCTCGCAAGAAAATTGGCGCTTTGGAAGCACCTTTTCCTACCCCGTCAATAAACACAATTCGATTCGCCTAACCGGTAGCAAAGGTGTTTACTCCAATACCAATACGGACTACACAGCACTAGGGGTCTCATGGCAGTACCGCTGGGGTGGCGGCCTGTAGGTAGATTCTGTAGATTCGCTATACCGTCGCTACAATAAAGCCATAAGAACACTTAAAAGAAATTTGAGACATATTCATGAGCAATAAACCAAAAGATCCTGCAGAGAGCGGTTTACGTAAAGGCTTAACCAGCTATGGAGACAAGGGCTTCTCTTTATTTTTACGCAAAGCGTTTATTAAAGGTGCTGGCTACACCAATAGCGCACTAGATCGGCCTGTCATCGGCATTATTAATACCGGCAGCGCTTATAACCCCTGCCATGGCAATATGCCGCAATTATTAGAGGCAGTAAAGCGTGGCGTCATGTTGGCCGGTGGCTTGCCAATGGAATTTCCAACGATCTCCATTCATGAAAGTTTTGCTGCGCCCACTAGCATGTACTTGCGTAACTTGATGTCCATGGACACCGAAGAAATGTTACGCGCTCAGCCAATGGATGCCGTTGTCATGATTGGCGGTTGCGATAAGACAGTTCCAGCGCAAATGATGGGCGCTGCTTCTGCAGGTCTACCCGCCATTCAACTCATTACCGGTTCAATGCTGACCGGCTCACATCGCAGTGAACGTGTGGGCGCTTGTACTGACTGCCGTCGTTACTGGGGTAAATTCCGCGCTGGCGAAATTGATGAAGCCGAAAAAGACGAAGTCAATGATCAACTTGTAGCCAGTGTTGGTACCTGCTCTGTAATGGGTACTGCCAGTACTATGGCTTGCATCTCCGAAGCACTTGGCATGACCGTGCCAGGTGGTGCAACTCCTCCTGCAGTGACTGCAGATCGTATCCGCGTTGCTGAAGAAACTGGTACTTGCGCGGTGAAGATGGCTAAAGAAGGATTGACAATAGATAAGATCCTAACTGCCGATGCATTTGAAAATGCGATGCGTGTTTTATTGGCCATTGGCGGATCAACTAATGGCATTGTTCACTTAGCTGCTATTGCAGGTCGCATGGGTCTTGAGATAGATTTAGATGCGCTCGATAAGATGGGTGATGAAACCCCTGTTCTGGTGGATTTGAAACCATCTGGCGACCATTACATGGAAAACTTCCATGATGCCGGCGGTATGGCAACGCTCTTGCGCGAACTCAAACCACTCTTAAAACTAGATGCGATGACGGTTTCCGGCAGGACTTTGGGTGAAGAGATTGACGCCGCTCCACCGAGCTTTCAGCAAGATGTGGTGCGCCCTTTTGATAAACCGATTTATCCACGTGGCAGCATTGCTGTATTGCATGGCAATCTTGCTCCTGGTGGCGCCATCATCAAGCAATCTGCCGCTAATGAAAAACTCATGGAGCATGAAGGTCGAGCTGTAGTCTTTGAAGATGCCGCAGATTTAGCCAATCGCATTGACAGTCCTGAGCTGGACGTTACAGCCGAAGATATTTTGGTATTGAAGAACATTGGGCCTAAAGGTGCTCCTGGCATGCCAGAAGCCGGCTATATCCCAATTCCAATGAAATTAGCGCGCGCTGGTGTGAAAGATATTGTTCGCATTTCTGATGGACGTATGAGTGGCACTGCCTTTGGCACGATAGTCTTGCATGTCACTCCTGAGTCAGCCATTGGCGGTCCATTAGCCCAAGTACGAAATGGTGATCGCATTCGTTTGAGCGTTAAGAATCGTGAAATTAGCCTCTTGATTTCTGATGAAGAGTTAGCAAAACGCATGAAGGATAATCCAATCACTTCACCGACTGCAGAGCGTGGTTACAAGAAGCTATTCTTAGATACCGTCACCCAGGCAGATCAAGGCGTGGACTTTGATTTCTTGAGAGCGGCCAAGATGGTTGGCAAGACCCCTTCTGCTAAATAAGTTTTCTAGTGATTAACGCTAATCTTCTTCGCAAAGGGATGAATATTTGGCCCCCATTTTGGGGGGCTGGTATTACTGTTGAGAAGATTTCTAAAGACTTTCGTCATGCCAAGGTTCGACTCAAGCATGGCTTACTGAACCGCAATATTGTTGGGGTTCACTTTGGCGGCAGCCTCTTTGCAATGACTGATCCATTCTTTATGATGATGGTGTCTCAGAATATTGGTAAGGGCTATATTGTTTGGGATCAAGCCGCCAAGATAGAATTTCTCAAGCCCGGTAAAGGCACTGTGCATGCCTCATTTGAGCTTACTCAAAAACAAATTGATGACATCATCAGCGCTGCAGCGTCTGGCGATAAGGTCCTCAAGGACTTTGTTGCAGACGTGAAGGATAAAGATGAAGACGTGGTTGCACGTATTACAAAGACTTTGTATATCCGCAAGAAGATAAAGAACAACTAAAGAATACTGTTAGTTGTTTTATTCATTAACATAGGCAGGCGCATCCAATCTGCGCATCTCACCCTCAATCCAAGCCTCTACTTCTAGTTGTAACTGCTCTTCTGTTTTGCCTTGAACGGATATAACCGGCCCGATTGAAAGTGTGATTAAACCGGGGTGCTTCAGAAATGATTTCCTTGGCCAAATGGCGCCTGAATTTTGCGCAATCGGAAGAATGTCGGTTTGTGTGCTGATAGAAAGTCGCACACCACCCTTACGGTAAGGTTTGAATGAACCGCGCGGTGTACGAGTACCCTCCGGGAATATAGCAATCCATCTGCCCTCTTTTAAGACCTTCTTGCCTTGGGCAGATACCGCTTCTCTCGATTTTTCTCTATCGCCACGATTGATATGAATCATTTTTAATGAGGCTAATGCCCAACCAAAAAAGGGAACGTATAGCAGCTCTCTTTTAAATACAAAGCAGAGCTCCTTTGGAAATATCGCAGGATAAACAAAGGTTTCCCAAGCTGATTGATGCTTACCTAAGACAATTAATTGTTTAGTCGAGTCCTTGGGTATATTCTCCAACCCCTTAATTTGCGATTGAATACCGCAAAGCAGAAATAAGACCCTCTGAATTAGACGACACCAGGCTACGCCGATGTTGTAGCGAGTATGGGTGACGGTAAAAGGGATTACCAGAATAATTACGGAAGCATAAATGGTGACAGAAGTGAAACCAAATACGTAGAACAGCAAGGATTTAAGCCAAAGTATCACGATAGTATTTTTACTAATAAGAAGCTAAAAATCTATTTTAAATGAGTAGCCTTAGAGTGGTGACCAAGGGGCTGATGCCCCCTTTGGCTTCATAAACCCCTTAACTCACGCCTGAGGATTTTTCCAACGTTAGTCTTTGGCAAATCAGTACGGAAAACAATATGTTTTGGACGCTTATAGTTCGTCAGATTTTCTTTGCAGAACGCTAAGATAGCCTCCTCTGTTAAGGATTGATCCTGCTTCACAATAAAGGCTTTGACAGCCTCACCAGAATCTTCATCGGGTACACCGATGACAGCACATTCCAAAACACCAGGAATGAGAGACAGAACCTCTTCAACCTCGTTTGGATAAACATTAAATCCAGAAACCAAGACCATGTCTTTTTTGCGATCAACAATCTTAGTAAGGCCGTCAGAATTCATGATGCCGATATCGCCAGACTTAAAGAATCCATCTGATGTCATGACATTCTTAGTCTCTTCTGGCTTATTCCAATAACCAGCCATGACCTGCGGACCACGAATACAAATCTCACCGGGAGTTCCAAATGGCACTTCAATTCCATCATCCCCCAAGATCACAACTTCGGTGCTTGGTACCGGCATACCAATATAGCCAGTAAAGCTGTCGATCAAAGCAGAGTTGACGCAGGCAACTGGTGAGGTTTCTGAAAGGCCATAGCCCTCAGCGATTGGTGCGCCAGTCATTTCCTGCCAATGATCAGCCACTACCTTTTGCATTGCCATGCCACCACCGATGGTTGCTAGGATATTAGGGAACTTCACAGATGCAAATTCTGGTTTATGCATCAGCGCATTAAATAAGGTGTTAACGCCTGGGAAAATATTGATATTTGGATGCTTCTTTAATAGCTTGATGAAACCATCGAAATCACGTGGATTAGGCACCAACACCAACAAGCCACCTTTGCGCATACCCAAGACTGAACAGGCTGTTAAAGCAAAGATGTGATACATCGGGAGTGCGCACAAGAAAACCAATTGATCGACTTTTTTACGCTTTAATCCTGGCTCAAGCCACAACTCAGTCTGAATAACATTAGACAAAATATTTTTATGCGACAGAATGGCGCCTTTAGATAAACCGGTAGTGCCACCCGTGTACTGCAAGAAGGCAATGTCATTCAAAGAAGTTTCGGGCTTGTTCCAACGATGACGACTACCCTCATGCAATGCGGCCAAGAAAGTAATATGTTCTGGTAGATTCCAGGCTGGAACTAGTTTCTTAACTTTTCGTACAACAAAGTTAACCACTGCGCCTTTAACGCCAATCATTTCGCCAAGCGAAGTAACGATCGTTTTTTTCAATGGCACATCAGCAGAGATGTGCTGATAAACATGGGCAAAGTTTTCTAAGATGATTAAAGCTGAGGCACCGCTATCTTTGAGTTGATGCTCTAGTTCACGTGCGGTATACAGTGGATTTACGTTTACCACCACAAAGCCTGCACGCAGAATGCCTAACATCGCAATCTGAAATTGCAATACGTTAGGTAACATGATGGCAACACGAGAGCCAGGTTCTAAACCTAAGCTTTGCAAGTATGAGGCAAAGTGTTTCGAATGCTGATCGAGATCTCTATAAGTTAAAAACTTATCCATGTACTCACATGCGTCACGATTAGGATAACGCTCAAACGCCTCCTCAAACATATCGAGCAAAGAGTTATAGCCAGAGATATCCACTTCATGAGGGACGCCCTCAGGATAGTGTTTTAACCAAGGTTTTGAAGGATTAACCATGAAGCCATTTCCAGTCTCGATATTGTTTTACTTATAGTCAGATTGTTAAATCTGTATGACTCATTCTAAACACAACAAAAATTAAATCCAAAGAAAAAGCCCTCTGCGATGAGAGGGCTTTGGCTAAACCATTTGCTGCAATTAGAAGCGGTAACCAATACCAACCAAGAAATCGAGGCCGGTTCCTTTTACAGGCTGGTTTAGGGCAGTACCGCTATCAGATGTTGCTGTAGCAGTTTTATTACCGTAGGAGGCGTAATTAACCTCGCCAAGCATATACAAGGATTCAGTAACCATCTGCTTGTATCCTAAGCCCAAGGTATATCCAGTTAGATTTACTGAGTTGTAAGGAATACCAGCGCCAGAAAGTCCGATAGTAGCGCCGGTGTAGCCAACTTTTGCATATGCTAAACGGTCTTTATCAATCACATAACCAGGGTTAATAGTGATGCTATAGAGATTCTTAATGTTATATGACAAAGTACCAGCATTGTTATTTGCAGCAACTGGTATAGCGGGCGCACCCTTAGAGCTTGTAACTGAAGTAGCGCCTGTTGCTAACACACCAGTGGCGCCAGAACTAGCTCCAGGATAGTAAGAAATGCCAACACCTACTACATACTGACTATTAACAGCAAAGTTATAACCAAGGCCAAGATTTGCAGTAGCTGTATTTACGTTATTTGTACTAGCCGCAGATGTACTGACTGTAGATGTAGGCCCATAACCGTAGGCCTGAGCTGTTGGTGATAATGTTGATGTTGCAGTTCCAGTGCCTACGCTAGGAGTAAACATTCCGTAGCCTACGGATACTTGCCCATAAGCGCCTTCCCATGCATTTGCTTTTGCAGACTGTGCATTTGCACTTGTTGCGAATACACCCATTATTGCTAAAGCCAAGGCGCTAATTTTAACTGTTTTCATATGTCTTCCTGTATTTGGTTTTTTTGTAGAGCTAAAACAACTTCATGAATGTTAATTACATTTATTTGAATTTGGATCTCGGGTTTTCCCTTTATTTATTTTGCAGTGCATCAATTTAATTAGCCCTATAGATAAGATTCTTTGTTTAAACGGCCTAGAAACTAGTTTCAAGTATTTTGTATTGATGTAATATAAACGAACGATCGTATTATTTTTACAACATTTCAAGGTTTACAGGAATCCCATGAACCATGTAAGGGCGAATTTGAAGACGTCTGACGAGCCTACTAAGGGGTCGACAACTAAGATGCTAATCTTAGATGCAGCCCTGGAGATTTCTAGCAAATCCGGCTTGGAAGGCTTGACCATTGGGAATCTAGCTGAATCTATAAAGATGAGTAAAAGCGGAGTCTTTGCTCATTTTGGCTCCCGTGAAGAGCTCCAAGTTGAGGTCGTTCGTGCATATCATCAAAAATTTCAGGAAATTGTATTTGCCCCCGCCCTCCTTAAGCCAAAGGGCTTGCCCAGGCTCAATCAAATGATTAGCTCTTGGCTCAAGATGAGTAGTGGTGGCGATACGTCTAGCTGCTTCTTTATTTCTGGAGCTGCTGAATTTGACGACTGTCCGGGCATTGTTCGTGATGAACTACTACGCAGCGTTGAAATTTGGCGCGCCGCCCTTCTTAGGGCAATTAAAGAGGCGATTGCAGAGGGTCATCTAAAGAAATCAGTGGATGCCCAAACTCTACTGTTTAGGCTTTACAGCATTGCACTAGGCGTTCACCATGATTCTCGTTTTCTAGAAAATCCAAAATGCCTAGTTATTGCAAACAAGCTAATCAAAGAAATTTTTGCAGCAAATCAAGTAACTAAATAATTCTTAATAAGCAACTCTTAAATCCCATCAAAGAAGATAAAGAAAATGCCCCAATACAACCCACCTCTCCGCGATATTCAATTTGTGATTCATGAAATGCTGGATGCTGGCAAAGAGTTTTCTGCTCTGCCGGCATATCAGGATGTTGATAAAGACACCATGAATCAAATCATTGAAGAGGCCGGCAAGTTTGCGAGTGAAATCGCCTTCCCTTTGAATCAAATTGGCGATCAAGAAGGTTGTACGCGACATGAGGATGGGTCAGTTACGACCCCTACTGGCTTTAAGCAAGCCTATGAGCAGTATGTTGCTGGCGGCTGGCCTGCCCTGTCCTGCGATCCTGCATATGGAGGGCAAGGTCTACCGCAATTACTGAATACCGTTCTTTATGAAACCTTAAATTCTGCAAATCAATCTTGGACGATGTATCCAGGTTTATCGCATGGCGCTTATGAGTGTCTGCATGCCCATGGTACAGACGAACAGAAAAAGACCTACTTAGAAAAATTGGTTTCTGGTCAGTGGACTGGAACCATGTGCTTAACTGAGCCACATTGCGGTACTGATCTTGGTTTGTTAAAGACTAAGGCTGAACCACAAGCTGATGGCACCTATTCCATTAACGGAACCAAGATCTTTATTTCTAGCGGCGATCATGATCTTGCAGAAAATATTGTGCACCTGGTATTGGCACGTTTACCGGACTCTCCTGTTGGCAGCAAAGGCATCTCCTTATTTGCTGTGCCTAAGTTTAAGGTAGGTGCTGATGGCTCCATTGGTGGGGCAAATGCGGTTTCTTGTGGATCACTCGAACACAAGATGGGTATTCATGGCAATGCGACATGCGTGATGAACTTTGATGGGGCTATTGGCACCTTGGTTGGTGAACCGCACAAGGGTCTGAATGCCATGTTTGTAATGATGAATGCGGCGCGTTTGGGTGTGGGCATGCAAAGTCTTGGCTTAACTGAGGTGGCATATCAAAACTCTGCTGCTTACGCCAAAGAGCGTTTGCAGATGCGCAGCTTGACTGGCGCCAAAGCTCCAGAGAAAGCGGCCGATCCCATCATCGTTCATCCAGATGTACGTCGCATGCTTTTGACTCAGCGTGCTTATGCTGAAGCTGGCAGAGCTTTCTCTTACTGGGTAGCCCTGATGATTGATAAAGAACTCAATCACCCAGATGAAAAAGTTCGCAAAGAAACTGGTGAGATGGTTGCCCTACTCACACCAATTATTAAAGCCTTCTTGACGGATAACGCATTTACAGCGACCAATGAAGGCATGCAAGTATTTGGTGGACATGGCTATATTGCTGAATGGGGCATGGAGCAATACGTGCGTGACGCTCGTATCAATATGATTTATGAAGGCACCAACACCATTCAATCACTGGATCTTTTAGGCCGTAAGGTCCTTGGCGATATGGGCAAGAAACTTACTAAATTTGGCAAGATCATCGAACAGTTCATTGAAGACGAAGGTGTTCGTAAGGAAATGCAGGAATTTATTAATCCTCTCTCTGATATCGCTGTTAAGGTTGAAAAGCTCACTAAAGAGATTGGCATGAAAGCCATGATGAACCATGAGGAAGTTGGAGCTGCAGCAGTTCCTTACTTGCGCGTTGTGGGTCACTTGATTTATTCCTATCTATTTGCTCGGATGGCAAAAATTGCCTTGGCCAATAAAGCTAGCAAAGATCCTTTTTATGAAGCGAAATTGGCAACTGCCCGCTTCTACTTTGACAAACTCCTTCCTGAGACAGCCATGCTAATTAGGCAAGCACGCGCTGGCTCTAAATCCTTAATGTCAATGCCTGCTGATTTTTTCTGAGAGACTGAATATGAGTGAGAACAAGATCATTAAAAAAGTAGCCATCTTGGGTGCTGGCGTCATGGGCGCTCAGATTGCTGCGCAGTGTATTAACGTAGGCTTGCCTGTAGTGTTGTTTGATTTGCCGACAAATTCTGAAGAAGGTAAGCCCTCTAATAAGAATGCGATTGCCCTCAAAGCAATTGAGAACCTCAAGAAACTCAAACCTGCTCCACTAGGCTTATCTGCAGAGGCCAATCTAATCACTCCTGCAAATTATGAGGATGACTTAGGCCTTCTAGCAGGTTGCGATCTCATCATTGAAGCAATCGCCGAACGTCTGGATTGGAAGCACGCTCTTTATGAAAAAGTTGCTCCACATATTCCGGAACACGCTCTTTTTGCTACCAATACCTCAGGCCTGCCTATTGGTGAACTGGCTAAAGGATTCTCTGGGGATTTGAAGAAGCGCTTCTGCGGTGTGCACTTCTTTAATCCCCCTAGATATATGCATTTGCTTGAGCTCATCCCAGCTGCAGATACGGATCCTGCCGTATTAGATGCTCTTGAAACTTTTATGACTTCAACGATGGGTAAAGGGGTTGTGCGAGCTAAAGATACACCAAACTTTATCGGTAACCGCGTAGGTGTCTTCTCTATTCTGGCTGTGTTTGCAGAAGCGCAAAAGTTTGGTCTCGGCTTTGATGAAGTTGATGCGATTACTGGTAGTAAGCTAGGACGCGCTAAATCAGCAACATTCAGAACTAGCGATGTTGTTGGTCTGGATACCATGGCTCACGTGATTAAGACAATGGAGAGCTCCTTACAAGGAGATTCCTTCTCAGCTTTGTTTAAAACTCCAGAGGTTGTTAGCCAGCTCATTGCCAAAGGTGCGCTAGGTCAAAAAACTAAAGCTGGCTTTTATCGCAAAGATGGCAAAAATGTTCTCGTGCTGGATGCGGCTACTGGTGAGTACAAGCCCTCTACCGCAACGATTGAACCGCTGATTGAGCGCATTCTGAAAAAGCCAATTGCTGAGCGTCTTGAGTTGTTGCGTGACACCGATGAACCTCAAGCTCAGTTCCTATGGTCTATCTATCGCGATATCTTCCACTACTGCGCTATTCACCTGGGCGAGATTGCACAATCTGCTCGTGAAATTGATTTTGCAATGCGTTGGGGCTATGGCTGGAATTTAGGACCCTTTGAAGACTGGCAGGCGGCAGGCGTAACGCAAGTTGCCAACTGGATAAAAGAAGATATTGATACTGGCAAAACACTCAGCAAAGAACCATTGCCTGCTTGGCTCTTTAGCGGGCCAGTTGCCGATAAACAAGCTTTCCATACTCCTGAAGGCTCATGGTCTGCATCTGAGAATAAATACATTCCACGCTCTTCCTTGCTGGTTTACCAGAAGCAAGTATTCAGAGCGCCATTATTAGGGGATGGTTCACCTGATCCAAAGACAGCCGGCACTACCATTTTTGAAAATACGGACTTCCGCGCTTGGGTCGATGCCAATCAACCTGAGGTCTTAATTGCATCTTTCCGCTCGAAGATGAATACCTTCAGCCCAGACGTATTAAGTGGACTGCAAAAAGCTGTTGAGATCGCAGAAGCAAACTACGCGGGATTAGTAATCTGGCAGCCAACATCCTTAAAGCTTGGTACTCCTGGCGGACCCTTCTCTGCAGGTGCTAATTTGGAAGCTGCTATGCCGATGGTTATGAAAGGCGGCCCCGCTGGAGTTGAGCCATTCGTCAAAGAGTTTCAAGACACGATGATGAAAATCAAATACTCCCAAGTACCTGTTGTAGCAGCAGTCTCTGGCATCGCTTTAGGAGGTGGTTGTGAACTCGTTCTTCAATCAGCTCGCAGAGTTGCCGCAATGGAAAGCTACATCGGCCTAGTAGAAGTTGGTGTTGGTCTATTACCTGCTGGCGGAGGTCTTAAAGAAGCAGCTATTCGGGCTGCTCAAGGTGTTGCACTTGCCGGCAATACCAATTATTTGGATTTCACCAAAGCTGCTTTTGAGAATGCTGCGATGGCCAAGGTTTCTTCATCTGCCCAAGAGGCAATGAAGATGGCTTACTTACAAAAAGGTGACATTATTGTTGCTAACGTCTATGAATTACTGGCGCAAGCACAAAATCAAGTGAAGGCAATGCGCTACTCCGGATATAGGCCGCCTATTCAAACCTTAATACCGGTTGGTGGTCGATCTGTAGCATCCACAGTAATGGGTCAAGTAGTCAATATGCGGGACGGCGGGTTTATCTCTGAGCACGATGCCCATATTGCACAAAAAATTATCGAGATTATTACTGGTGGTGATGTCGACGCGGGAACGCTAGTCACAGAAGATTGGCTCCTCAAACTTGAGCGTCAAGCTTTTGTAGAGCTCATTGGTCACCCCAAGTCCATGGAGCGAATTATGGGCATTCTCCAAACTGGCAAGCCTGTTAGAAACTAATTGACTGAGATATCACTATGAAAAATATTCAAGACGCATATATCGTTGCCGCTACTCGCAGTGCTGTTGGCAGGTCTGGTCGAGGCGCATTAAAAAATACGCGGCCCGATGACTTGCTTGGTAATGCCCTGCAACACATCTTGACGCAAGTCCCTACCCTGGATCCCAAAGCCATTGAGGATGCCATTATTGGGTGTGCTATGCCGGAAGCCCAACAGGGTTTGAATGTGGCGCGCATAGGATTACTCCTTGGTGGATTACCCAATACCGTTGGTGGCATCACAGTTAACCGCTTCTGCTCATCCGGTTTAAATGCGATTGCCATGGCAGCTGACCGCATTCGAGTTGGCGAAGCGGATGTCATGATTGCAGGTGGTGTTGAGTCCATGAGTATGGTACCTATGGGTGGAAACTCACCCTCCATGTCACCTGAGATCTTTATGGGCGATGAAAATATTGGTATTGCCTATGGCATGGGCTTAACTGCCGAGAAGGTTGCGCAGCAATGGAAGATTAGCCGCGAAGATCAAGACGCTTTTGCGTTTCACTCTCACCAGAAAGCCATGGCCGCACAAACTGCCGGTGAATTTAATTCTGAAATCTTTCCGGTCAAAGTAGCCCATCGCGCAATGGATCTTGCTAAAGGTCAAGTAGATGTTCAATGGCGTGAGTTTTTGAAGGATGAAGGTCCGAGGGTTGATACCTCACTCGAAGGCTTGGCTAAATTGAAGTCGCCCTTTGCCGCAAGAGGTAGTGTTACCGCTGGCAATAGTTCACAAACTTCTGATGGTGTTGGTGCACTGATCTTGGCGAGTGAAAAGGCAATCAAGACTTTTGGCCTCACACCATTGGCACGCTTTGTCAGCTTTGCCGTTAAAGGTGTTCCCCCTGAAATCATGGGTATTGGTCCTAAAGAGGCGATTCCAGCAGCTCTCAAACTAGCAGGACTCAATTTACAGGATATGGATTGGATCGAATTGAACGAGGCCTTTGCTGCACAGTCTTTAGCGGTTATGCGAGATCTGGGCTTAGATCCAAGCAAGGTCAACCCATTGGGTAGTGCTATTGCCCTAGGACATCCTCTAGGTGCAACTGGTGCAATCCGTGCAGCTACTGCTATTCATGCTTTACAGAGACGCAATCTGAAGCATGCGATGGTGACTATGTGTGTTGGTACTGGTATGGGTGCTGCTGGAATATTTGAACGTTGCTAATCAGCGTCAATCAACATCAATCAATATTGGGAGACAATCGAATGCTAAAAACACAATTCCTCGTATCGGCCTGCGTACTTGGTCTAATTGCTAGTAATGCATATGCTCAAGCCACGGACCCAGCTATTGGGGTTTGGAAAACGATTGATGACAAAACCAATGAGCCCTCGTCTTTAATTAAGATTGATGAAGTGAACGGCAAACTGGAAGGCACCATCATCAAAACATTCCCTAAGTCGAATGAAAAGCCTTTGGTATATTGCACGCTATGTAAAGATGATCGCAAGGATAAGCCTATCCTTGGCATGAAAATCATGACCGATCTAAAGCGTGATAAACCGGGCGTTTGGACTGATGGCAGAATCTTAGACCCTGAAGAAGGTGAAATCTATCGCGTCAAAGTTACCACTGAAGATGGCAAGAAAATGGATGTCCGTGGCTATATTGGCGTCCCGCTATTAGGTCGTACCCAAGTTTGGTACAAAGCCGAGCAGTAATCTACGTCACTACTGAAAATATATATGAGCAATCAACCCCTTCCAGAAGTTCTACGTAAACATTTGGCGGGTGGTAACTTACCTGTCATCGCTGCCCCTCTTTTTATTATTAGCAATCCAAAATTGGTGATTGCCCAGTGCAAATCAGGTGTGATTGGTTCCATGCCAGCACTCAATGCTAGACCAGCCGAGCAACTAGAAGAATGGTTGATTGAAATTACTACCGCATTAGAGGCATATAACCAAGAGCATCCCGATAAGCCAGCAGCACCATTTGCCATTAATCAAATTGTGCATAAGAGCAATGATCGTCTTGAGCATGATATGGCGCTGTGCGTTAAATACAAAGTGCCCATCATCATCACCTCTCTAGGTGCTCGTGAAGAAATTAATACAGCCGCACATAGTTATGGCGGCATCGTATTGCATGACATCATTAATAATACCTTTGCCAAAAAAGCAATTGAAAAAGGTGCTGATGGCTTGATTGCGGTTGCAGCTGGCGCTGGTGGGCATGCTGGTATTAAAAGTCCCTTTGCATTGATTCAGGAAATTCGAGAATGGTTTAAGGGGCCTTTGGTATTGAGTGGCTCCATAGCTACTGGTGGCGCTGTTTTAGCCGCTCAAGCTATGGGTGCAGACTATGCCTATATTGGCTCTGCGTTCATTGCCACTGAAGAAGCACGCGCAAGCGATGCTTACAAGCAAGCGGTGGTTGATTGCAATTCTGATGATATTGTCTTGAGCAATCTTTTTACCGGTGTATCCGGAAATTATTTGGCGCCATCCATCCGCAATGCTGGATTGGATCCCGATAATCTGCCCGAGAGCGATCCAAGCAAGATGAACTTTGGTGGTGCAGCTCAGAAAGCCTGGAAAGATATCTGGGGTTGTGGTCAAGGCATTGGTGCTGTGAAGGCGATTACACCTACGGCGCAATTTGTTGCTCGCTTGAAGGCCGAATATGATCAAACCAAAGCAAATCTGCTCTAAGGTACTGTATAGATCTTATGATTAATCATCATCTAGCGGACGGCATTCTTAAGGTAGTACTTAACCGCCCTGAGAAGAAGAATGCATTTACCAATGCAATGTATCGGGAGCTCACTCAGATACTTTCAGATGGGGATCAAAACCCCCAAGTGAAGGTGATATTAATTTCTGGCGCTGGTAATGCCTTTTCTGCCGGAAATGATATTGCCGATTTCATGAAATCCCCTATTACCCATGAAGATGCCCCTCCCATCAACCTATTGAAAGCGCTGGCAGGATTAACTAAGCCGTTAATCGCGGCGGTTGATGGGGTTGCAGTAGGCATAGGGGCAACATTACTATTTCATTGTGACTTGGTTTATGCACAAAAGGATGCGCGCTTTATCTTTCCATTTGTCTCCTTGGGCCTGGTTCCAGAGGGAGCTATCTCTTTATTACTTCCACGCCTCGTTGGCCATCAAAGAGCGTCAGAGATTTTACTTTTCGGTGAGCCCATCAGTGCTGACGATGCTCAGCAAATTGGATTTGTAAACAAAGTGATTACAGAGCTATCTGCCCTGCCTTATGCAGAACAGCAGGCCAAGAAACTAACCGCCCTCTCCTTGGGGTCTGTTTTACGTACTAAGTCTTTATTAAAAGATGGTGCCCTAAAGACTGCAGTACTCAATCAAATTGATATTGAAGGTAAGCTCTTCATTGATAGGCTCCATGGCCCAGCCGCCAAAGAAGCTCTAAGCTCTTTCTTAGAAAAGCGTGTGCCTAATTTTGAAGGTTTAGATTAGCGATCTGCTCGGATCAGATCTACTGCTTTTTCAGCGATAGCAATGATAGGAGCATTGGTATTACCGCCAATAAGGGTTGGCATGATCGATCCATCGACAACCCTGAGTCCTTCAATGCCATGAACTTTCAGCTTGGAATCCACCACAGCCATGGGATCATTCCCCATTTTGCAAGTTCCCACTGGGTGGTAGACGGTATCTGCCCTCTCCCGAATAATCTTTCGAATATCATCATCCGTTTTTACATTTGGAGTGAAGACATCTTTCTTACGGATCTTCGTGAATGTAGGTGCATCCATTAGTCGTTTGGTCAGCTTATAACCGTTAACTAGAGTTTGCAAATCCTCTTCTTCAGCCAAGAATGCAGGATCAATTAAGGGCGCATCTTTCATACTGTTACTAGCTAGCGTTATCTGCCCACGGCTCTTTGGCCTTAATACGCACACGTGGCAGGAATAGCCATGCGCCATATGCAGCTTACGGGCATGATCCTCAACTAGACTAACTACAAAATGCAACTGGACGTCGGGCGCCTCAAGGTTAGGATCTGTTTTAAGGAAGCCGCCTGCCTCTGCAAAATTGGTAGCTATCATCCCTTCACGCGAACGGATGTACTTCATGATTTCACCAGTTAACTTAACCGTACCGCCTAAAGAAATCCCGATTAAATCAAGACTATCCGCCGAATATCCAAAAATAAAGTCAGGATGGTCTTGTAAGTTTTGCCCTACTCCAGGGAGTTCATGAACTAGCGGTATTCCAAATTGACTCAATTGATCTTTGGGACCAATTCCTGAAACCATGAGCAGTTGTGGTGAATGGAAAGCGCCTGCACACAGAATAACTTCTTTATTGGCGCGAATGATGTGCTGTTTACCTCCTTGGGTATAGCTCACACCTACTGCACGTTTTCCTTCAAACAAAATACGCTCAACTTGAACGCCAGTTTGTATATTCAAGTTTGATCGATTACCCATATGCGGATGTAAATAGCCACGCGCCGCACTCCAGCGTTCACCATTTTTATGGGTGACTTGGTAAATTCCTAAACCCTCTTGTTCGGCACCATTAAAGTCTTCAGTAATCGGAAAGCCCGCCTCTTTAGCCGCATTCAGATACAGCTGCTGGAAAGGATTGCGTGACTGAAGGTTCGATACGGATAAGGGGCCATCATTTCCGTGAAATTGATTCTTAAAAGTGGTGTTGCCTTCACTTTTCTTAAAGTATGGCAGTAGATCATCATAGGACCATCCCGCGTTACCTAACGCAGCCCAGCGGTCGTAATCGGATCGGTGGCCTCTGGTGTAAATCATGGCATTAATCGCCGAAGAACCACCCAGGCATTTGCCTCTCGGTTGATAGCCACGTCGGCCATTCAAGCCCTTCTGAGGCACTGTTTGAAAAGCGTAGTTATTGATTGATGTAGGCAACATCGCAACAGCAGCAGCAGGAGTTTTTACTACCCAACTATCGCCCTTACCTCCAGCCTCTAGCAATGCGACGCTAGTGTCAGCATCTTCACTCAGTCGTCCAGCCATTACGCTGCCAGCAGACCCACCACCTATAACAATGTAATCAAAGGCCTGAGACTGCATCATTGAATTCTCCACCGCTTTATAAGCCTTGAGCTTGCCGAGGGTTGCATATTTATCTTGCTCATATCACCAGCGTAATGCCGCACTACCCGCTTATCCATTAAGGCAAACCAGAGTGGCGGAAGGTAAGCGATAGTAATCATAGATGCGTATCCACCGGGTAATTGAGGAGCTTCTCCAAAATGACGTAGCGCCTGATAACGTCTGGTTGGATGAGCATGGTGATCTGAATGGCGTTGAAGGTGATATAGGAGAATATTACCTACTATGTGATTACTATTCCAAGAATGCTCGGGAGCACAGCGCACATACTCACTATCCTCTTTTTGACGCAGCAGACCGTAATGCTCCACATAGTTCACCACCTCTAACATCGAGGCCGCGTAAACACCTTGGAGGACAAGAAAAATGAGGGCGGACCATCCAAGCCAAAGGATTAGGGCACCATACAAAAGAATGCTGAGCGTCCATGCTTGGAGATTTTCATTCTGGATACTCCAAACACCCTTACCTTTTCGTTTTAGACGTTGACGTTCGAGATCCCAAGCGGAAATAAGGCTACCCATTACGGTACGAGGCAGAAAAGCCCAGAAACCTTCGCCCATACGTGCGCTAGCAGGATCTTCTGGGGTAGCAACGCGTTTGTGATGGCCGCGATTATGTTCGACAAAAAAATGGCCATACATGCTGGGAGCCAGTGCAATCTTTGAAAGCCAGCGATCCAGGGATTCTTGTTTGTGCCCTAACTCATGAGCGGTCCCAATACCAATACCATTGGTAGACCCAACGGTAAGCACTAGTGCAATATAGGCATACCAGTCTAAAGATTGTGTTGCTGCTAACCATGCCCCATAGACTGTGCCGATTAACTGAAACGGCACATAGAGCCAAACCAAAATGCGATAGAAGAAATCTTTGTTTAAGTTCTCGACAGCGGATTCCGGTGGATTACTAAAGTCTTCACCAAAGGTCAGATCAAGAATCGGAATGGCCACATGAATAATGAATGGCGCGAAGAGTAAGCAGAGCCATTGCCCGGTGAATGCGAACGCCAAAATGGAAAGAGTAAATGCAAATGGGATGCTTGGGCTCAACAGCCAAAGCCAGCGCTTATCGCTCCAAGACTCACTAGCAGGTGCAGTTGCAATACGCACTAATTACCCCTTTGGATTGCTTTAGCAGACCGGTGCTAGCTAAAGACGGTAATGAATAAATACCATAATGCCACCAAAACTAATTACGTAATATATCCCTAATTTTTTCTAGGAAAAGGTCTTGGCCGTGATGCACTTTTGCCTGCCAGTCCTTACCAGAACTCTCATTGGCTTCATCGGTGATGTATTTAAAGGACTGCCAAGGTATACCGTGCACATGTGCGATTGCAGCAATTGCAAATAACTCCATATCCACCACATCTACACCCTGGCTATGCAACCAAGAATCGTGAGCAGTCACAAAACTATCGCCCGTGCCACAGAGAAATTTTCCCGTAGAGAGATATTCCTGCGGTCGAGTACAAAATGGAGTGCTGCCGCGCGGCGCTAGTGGCTCAGCGACCATATCGCGTTGAATGACTTTACCTATCTCCAATAAGCCCTGTAATTCTGATTTGATTTTCCCTGCGGTACCAAAGTTCAAGATTCGTTTTGGCGAGTATTGGTGTACTGCTTTGATACTAGTCATGGCAGCATTAATTTTGCCAATGCCGGAGTACACAATCTCTACGCCGCTCGGGAGAGATTCACGCTTGAGCTCAGACTCTAATGCGGTAATAATGAGAAGTTCTGTTTTCATATTGGCTTGTAATGAATTTATTAGATTATCTACCCGGAGTTCCTGATTTTCCAAAGCCCGGCGTTCTCTTTAGGGACATATCCCCTTTACTAGCCAACCCAGCAGCCTTTAAAGAGGCTATTCGCCAGCTAGATGAGATTGCCAAGCAATTTGATTACACCCACATTCTAGGCATTGAATCACGGGGCTTTATCTTTGGCTCCGCTTTAGCCCACCATGCGCACAAAGGATTAGCTTTGGCCAGAAAGCCGAACAAACTTCCACTGGCAAGTCATCGTGAAGCTTATGGGCTTGAGTATGGCAATGATGCTTTAGAAATACAGCAATCCACTCTACCTAAAGATGCCAGAGTATTGCTGCTTGATGATGTTCTAGCTACCGGCGGAACATTGGTTGCTGCTGATAAGTTAATTCGCAATGCTGGCTTTAAAGTCAGTGGCGCAATTACTTTGCTAGAAATTACCTTCTTAAATGGCAATGTGCTTTTAAGTCAGAATGGTATTCGCCATCAGTCTGTATTAAAGAGCTAAATTAGCTTTTTAGCGCTCTTAATGACCTTCATAGCTCCCCAACCCACTGCAAGTGCCTTGCTCGCTAATTTAGGTTTGTAATGCGCTAGCGCTGCAAAGGCGCTAGTCCATAGGATCGGATTACTCCTCAAGAAGTTGACAGCATCAACCCCTTTATCGGCCCAAGAGAGTGGCTTCTCCCAAGCCTCAAAGTGTTCAGCGAACTCCTTGCGCTCTCGGTGCGCCTGAAGTTTTAGCTCGTGCTGGCGATCCTCTAATGCCTTTAAATGCTCGCTCATTTTGAAAGCGCTTCGCGATCTTTGGCCAACTCAGTAATTGACGCCTCAAACAATCTTGGCATCTTTCGTAATGACTGGTTAATCAGCAGAGCCAAGATAATTCCAACGAATAGAAAGGCCCCAGTTAATAAACCCAAGGCCATCATTCGATTAGTTTCCCAACTGTAAATCACAATGGATAGTGCCAACATTACCAGGCCGAAAAATAAAAAGAATAAAGCGCTCACAATCATTACTAGCAAGCTAATGAATTTGCTTCTGGCAATTTGAACATCCAGAGATAACAGCTCTAAGCGCGTTTGGGCTATCGATGCTCCAGTTGAAGCAAGACCCTTAATAGAAGAAAGTAAGTTTTCTTGAGACATAGAGATTTAACGGCGTCCAATAAATAAACCAATAAGCAAGCCTAAGCCTGCTGCAACGCCAACAGCTTCCCAAGGATTTCGATGAACAAAGTCATCCGCACCTTCCGCAGCTAGCTTTGCTTTATCCAGCAGCTTACCTTCGACACTAGAAATACTTTCTTTAGCCCCTGCCAGCGTTTCAAGAGCCTTATTACGAATGGAACTGATTGCAGCGCCGGGATGATCTTCGGTAGCCTTGATTAAAGCCTCAGCATCAACCATTAAAGATTTGAATTCAGCAATTAAGCTTTCTGAGCCTGTTTGCTTGTCATCATGTAATTCAGAGTGGTCTATTTTCTTAGCGGTCATAGAGAAATTCCTAATGGGTAATACATGAATTGCAGATATAACCCTATTCTAAGCACTTCTAACCTGACTTCCCAACAATAGAACAGTCATTCCTGCATTGCCTTCTTTGAAGCGCTTAAGGTAACGTTTTAGACCAGGACGGCGCCTAAGCAGAGCTTGATAGGCTTCGCTTCCAAAGGCGACATCTTCGCCAAAGTGGTATTCATCTACCCGATCGGAATAGCGGTTGTTTTCTAGCGCATCATGAATTGCCCATTTAATCCGACCACCCTCACCGCTTGATCCATAGCCATGAATCAAGACAATCGCCTTAATGCCTACTTCTAGGGATTTTCGTAAATAGTCAGTTAAACGCTCTAACGCCTCATCAACATAAGGGCCATCCTGCTTAATATTGAGCTCAATCGTGTCTGAACTCAATATTGGCAAATTGTCAGAACCACAATGCGGGCACTGATTAAACAATGCCCGCACATTCCCACAGTCAGGACATTCTGCGTTATGCGCCAATTTGCTTCAGTTCGACTGAACTCCTTAAGAGCAGTACTTACCTTCTAGGCTTCTAACATCAGCCGACTTATCGTCAACCATCATATTTAGAGTCTTTTGTGCAAGATCGCGATTCTCTGGAGTCTTTAGGCTAGCGTTGATTAATGTAGATACATCTTTACGAATTGAAGTGTTGCCATAACGCAAGCCTTTCAACGTAGATACTGCTTCAGCAGAAATCTTGCACTGCTGATTTACTAACTCAGAAGAATCTGACGGAGATGTATTCGCGTACGCGAATGCAGCAACAGAGATTGTTACGGCTGCTAATAGAGTCTTTTTCATCTTAGTTCCTTATTTTGTGACCACACGTTGGACAACAACCTACTTCTTTCGCCTTCGTCTTTCTGAGGGCGGCATACACACTGGATTCTGAAATTTGCATTTTTCTTGCTGCCTGAGCAGCGGTCATGCCCTTCCCTACCCACTCCAAGGCTTGATGTGTTTTCGGTATTTGTCTCTTCATTCCATCTCCCAGTTCTAGCACTATAACACAACATCTGAAGTTGTGAACTTGTGAAGTATATTAATTGTCTAGTGAGATACCCTAATGAGGAAAATTGACTGGGGGCTTGGCCTAAGGCCTTTACTGACAAAGGCTGTAAGTCAGTAAAACTGGGCTTTAACTAGAAATAGTATTATTTGGGGAACTTAGGGGGCTTTATATGCAACGAAACATTTATCGAGTTGTTTTATTACTAACAGTTAGTGCCGGCCTTCTTGCCTGCAATATGAATGACAGAAAGATTAGCGGCTGGGAAATTAATGATGTTTACCACTCGACGATCATCACGCCGAATTCAGCAACGGGTGGCAAGACTTATCAAGGCCCTCCTATCAATACGATGGATGAAGCCAATACCTATGAAATGTTTAGCTTAAGAGCCGAGCAAACCAAGCAAGGAGCTAAGACATATGAGCTCAATGCACAACTAACCTATTTCTCGCAGTGGCGTTATTACGATTCCGCGATCTTAGAAAACACCCCTGCCACTACATTTAAAGTTATAGGTAGAGAAGCTGGTGCTTGCGGCGATAGAGGCTGCATCTTTAGAGAGGTAGTCTCTATTCAAATTACTGAAGCATTCCTCAAAGAAAAAATGAAGAAAGGTTTCATCATCACCCTTTCCGCCAAGAATGGAGTGAAGACTGAACTCTTTGTGCCACCACAATATATCCAAGGCTATATGCAGGCCGTTGGCGCAATCAGTAATTAAGCAAAGAAAAAGCCCCGTCAGGGGCTTTTTCTTTAACTCATATTTCAAGATTACATTCCAACCAAGATAACCGCAGAAGTTGCAGCAGTTGCATTTTGGTTTACGGTTGGAGCGGATGGTGCTGGTGCTGGGGATGGCGCTGAACTAGAGGAGCTACTTCCTCCACCACCACCACCGCATGCCACCAATAAGCTAGCACCGAGCAATACAAATAGGTATTGAATTTTCATAAGTTAGATCTCTTGACAAACGCCTGTGCTCGGGAGGCTTCCACTACCGCTAAATACCAGGGCTATAGAAACCCTCAAGCATTTGAAGACAATCAGAGTGAACTCCTATTTATTCCCTAGCTCTTTGCATAAGGAGCGCGCTCTATCTAATATGGCCCTACTTGCAATGATGAGAAAGATGCCTAAGTACGCAGACTTTGTGCCGCATGGCTTTAGATCTACATTTCGTGACTGGGCTGCCGAGACTACTGAATACTCAAATGAGACTGTCGAGTTAGCTTTGGCGCACACGATTCAGAATAAGGCGGAGGCGGCCTATAGAAGGCAAGATCAGCTGGAAAAACGGGTTTGCTTGATGAGCGACTGGGAGGGCTTTATAGAAAAATGCATGGAAAATCTGTCCAGTAAAGAGGCGTCCCTTTGGCGGAATTACAAGCCTACATTTTCTACTCTAAACCATTAAAAGACTTATAAATAAGTCATTAAAACACTTAAAGACTCTTTTATGAGTCATATTTATTGATCTATGGCGTATAAACAGGTATATTAAAGCCTCATACCTAACAAAATGCATGAGGCAACTATGCGCGTAGATCAAGAGCTGACCCTAACATCAAAGCAACTTGGCCAATCCGCTGAAATAGCGCAATGCCTTGTTTCTTTGCGTCTTGCGCGTCGTGTTCGCCAAGGTGAAGCAGCAGTCCGTGCCGGCCTATCTCGCGCCACTGCACAGCGCATTGAAAAGGGTGATCCTGGTGTAGCCGTTGGCGCGCTCCTGCGTTACTTAGATGCAATCGCTCCAGGCATGAACTTGTTGCAACTCTTAAGCGGAGATGATCCTGCGATCATTGCTTTAGAGCGTCGCTCACGTCCACAACGCGTGCGTGATTTAAGTGCAGCGGAAATGAAAGCGCTTGATTTCTGATGGCCAATACCACTAAGGATCTTTTTGTCTTTGCCAATCTTGATGGGCAATTTGTACCAGCAGGACAACTGCAAGTAGATGAAGAAGGCTCAAGACTTATTGCCTCTTCATTTGCTTATGGCTTGCGTTACTTAGATAGGAGCAACGCACAAGAAGTAGATCCAGTCGCCCTTAGTCTTAAGAGTAAAAGTGAGATCAAAGGTAAACGCCTCATTCCACCTAACGGCTTAGAGGCTTTTGGTGGAATTCGGGATGCTGCTCCTGATTCTTGGGGAAGAAGAGTGATTGAAGCTAGGCTTAAGGTTCCAGCCAATAGCCTGCCAGAATCAACCTATCTACTCGAAGCGGGCAGTGATCGTGTTGGGGCTTTAGACATTCGGTCTTCTTTAGATCAAGAGGAGCGCCCTGCTCATGAAAGTATTCACAATCTATCTTACGTACTGGAAGGTGCACAAAAGATTGAGGCTGGCTTACCTGTATCAGAAGCGTTATCGAGAATTTTGATTGTAGGTAGCGGTCTTGGGGGCATGCGTCCTAAGGCAAGCGTGCGTGATGATGACAACATTTTATGGATGGCCAAGTTCCCAGGTAACGCAGATGGCGCTTTAGATGTACCAAGCATTGAATACGCCACACTCAAACTTGCGCAGTTAGCCGGTCTTAATGTAGCGCAAACGCAATTAGAACAAGTTGGCAAGAAAAAAGTGTTGATGGTCAAACGCTTTGATCGCTCTTGGACTGCTTTTGCTCGGTCACTAGAAATTCGTCATCATGTCGTTAGCGCCCTCACCTTAGTTGCCTGTCACGAATCAGAATCCAACACAAAAAGCTATATGGATATTGCGGATACCATCCGCAGATATTGCGTGGTTCAAACAGTCAAAGCTGATATTGAAGAACTATATGCACGCATGATCTTTAATATTTTTGTTAGTAACGATGATGATCATCTACGCAATCATGCATTCTTATGGAGCCATGCACTTAAAGGTTGGAGCCTGAGCCCACTCTATGACGTGATGCCTCATGCAGTCATTGCAAGTGAGCGTTATCAACATCTAGGTGTTGGACCACAAGGTAAATTGGCCACACTAGATAATGCCTATGGTGCCAAAGAGCGCTTTGGCCTTTCCGCGCAGCAAGCAAGCGACATTATCGATCGTGTATGGCGAGTAACTAGGCAATGGAAAACTCACTTTGAAAGCCTTGGAATTGCTGCAGATCAAATCGAAGAAATCTCTCTAGCCTTTAGGCGTATCGATGATATTTGCAGCCCTGAATTAATCAAGACTTTAGCCAAAAACTAAGCTCTCATTATGAAGCGTATGGTGGGTAACTAGATTTCAATTATTAAAGATGGATTAAATGCTGGGTTCTCAGCATGATTAGATCGCACATAACCGCGAGGATTACAAACCACCCTAGTGCCATGCATTTGATAATCACAGGAGTCATGCGTATGCCCATGAATCCATAAAGACATCTTTCCAAAGAGATGGGCTAACTCGGAGGCAAAACAGGTGGATAGTAGATCCGGTTTATATCGCTCCGCTACTGAACTCATTGAGGGTAGATGATGAGTAACCACTACCGTCTTGCCACTAAAGGGACTCTCTAACTCTTTTTGCAGCCAAGCCAGTGACTTTTCATGCAATTGGATAGACTTTTTCGGGGAAAAATTTCTACCTCCGTCACGGATTCTTCTGAAGTCATTTAAGTAAAGCTCGCCATACGATAAGCATTTAGATTTAAGATCTTCGCCAAATAATAAAAAGTCTGTCCATAAAGTAGCCCCTAAAAAACGAACGGGAGTATTTAACTGCGAATCATATAGCTCAACCCCATAGTCATCAAGGAAATGAATGCCGTTTTCTGCGCATGTATTTTGGATGTCCTCAATGACATGAGAACGCTGAGAACCATAGAACTCATGGTTGCCAGCCACATAAATAATTTCTTGATCCGAAAAAGATTTCCTGGCCCAAGTTACACCTTCCGCGCGAAGGCCGATATCACCCGCCAGAATAATCACATCTGCTGCATTTGATCCGGGGGTAAAGTCAGCAAACTCTAGATGCAAATCACTCAGTACATGAAGTTTCATAAATTGGATAAGACACGATCTTGGTTTTTATATTTAAATCTAGTGCATTCAATTAATTAACCATGCTGCCAAGATGCAACAAGCGATTATTGGCTTAAATGGTATTGGCCACATATCTGCAACCACATATTATTTGGGTGGTAAGCGTACTGGTAAGCGGGAGTAATAAAGAAAAAGCCCCGGTTAAGGGGCTAAGTCTATGTTGCATATAGTAAAAAGAGGAAAAAATGCCAAAAGTGCTGGCGGAGACGAGAGGATTCGAACCTCCGATCAGAGTTTTAGCCCCGATGCTCCCTTAGCAGGGGAGTGCCTTCGACCAGCTCGGCCACGTCTCCGTACTTCTTACTATTACAACGCCCCACAGTTTAACGGATAACCGCTTCTGAGGGGTTTATTACTCTTTTACTTACTTCTGGTCCAGCTCGAATGCCTTGTGTAGGGCACGTACAGCCAATTCCATGTATTTCTCATCAATCACTACTGAGATCTTGATTTCGCTAGTGGAGATCATCAAGATATTGATGCCCTCTTCTGACAAGGTGCGGAACATCTTGCTGGCGATACCAACGTGTGAACGCATGCCTACGCCCACTACTGAAACCTTAGAAACCTTTGGATCACCAGAGATTTCTTTTGCCTCGATATGTGCTTGTACAGTGTTCTTTAGCAAGTCCAATGCTTTTTGATAATCAGAGCGCGGCACTGTAAAAGTAAAATCTGTTTTACCTTCTACAGACTGGTTCTGAATGATGATGTCCACATCAATATTGGCATCCGCAATCGGCCCCAGAATTTGATATGCAATACCTGGGCGATCAGGAACTCCAAGAACGGTAATCTTCGCTTCATCACGCGCAAAGGCGATGCCGGAAATAACTGCGGCTTCCATAGTGCTGTCCTCTTCAAATGTAATCAAGGTGCCTGAGCTCATCTCATCAGCTAAAGGCATCAATGGGTCTGTCAAAGAAGACAGAACCCGGGTTTTAACTTTGTACTTACCTGCAAACTCGACTGAACGAATCTGCAATACCTTTGAACCTAAGCTTGCCATTTCTAGCATCTCTTCAAAAGTAATTTTGTCTAAGCGACGAGCATCTTCGCAGACGCGTGGGTCGGTTGTGTAAACACCATCAACATCGGTGTAGATTAAGCACTCGTCTGCCTTTAAGGCTGCAGCCATCGCCACTGCTGATGTATCAGAACCGCCACGACCTAATGTGGTGATGTTGCCGTTCGGATCAACGCCTTGGAAGCCAGTAACCACTACTGCACGTCCAGCATTAAGATCTTTCAGAATCTTTTCGCTCTCAATACTCTTGATACGCGCTTTAGTAAATGATGAATCGGTATGCACCGTTACTTGCCAACCGGCGTAACTCACTGCATCGATACCTTCGCGCATCAATGCCAAAGCCAACAAGCCAGAACTCACTTGCTCACCGGTTGAGGCGATTTGATCTAATTCGCGTGGGCTTGCATCTGGGTTAATTTCTTTTGCAAGACCTAGCAGGCGATTTGTCTCGCCTGACATAGCTGAAGGCACAACCACCACTTGGTGGCCAGCGCGCATCCATTTGGCTACGCGTTTAGCAACATTGGCAATGCGCTCTGTTGAGCCCATTGAGGTGCCGCCATATTTATGAACGATAAGAGCCATAAAAACCGTCTATTTAACTGTCTGTAACAAGGAAATGAATCCTTGAGGGTATAAAAAGGGCTTATTTTACAGGGTTTTGCACCCATTCCGGGAGTATTCGCCTTCCCGTGGATGTGATATGTGGGTAACTAAGCCCAATCCCCGCTACAGCGATCAGTGCATCGCCAATATAGAGTAAGGGTGCCTGACGCTCCCAGGGAGGCACATCGGCCTCTTGGTAGAGGTTTTTGAGTGTTTTACGAGGGGTCTTAGGCTTAATCTGAATCTTCTCGGAGCCAATACGCTCTCTGAGGGTAATTTGATTATTGTCTTGGGCAGTTTTTACCCAATCCGCCGGAAGCCCCAATTGCTTGGAATTGGCTGGCAATGTTTTGAGAATCCAGCGTCCCGCTTCCGCATTGGCAACTTGGAGCATGCCACGCCAAAGGTAAATCTTTCTCTCATCATGAAGCCATTCCAGATTGGCATCAGCTTTGACTTTCGCAAGATCACGCCACCAAGCTTGTAAGCGCTCTTGAGATGGCATCGCTAACTGCTGTGTTTGGAGCCAATAACGCAAAACATTATTTGCCGCAGGTAAGTCATCATTAGCCAAAGCAAGTAGCGACGCCACTTTCAATTGACCTTTGTTGAGAATACTTTTGCTATCTTGTTGAGCCAAGCGATTTAGCAAGGCTTGCGCCTCTCCAAGCAGCTCAGCACTCCGCGCCATATTTGCTAATGCTTCGGGTTGAATATTTTCTAGAGCGGGAATGATTTTCTTACGAACAGCATTACGACGATATTTTGTGTCTTTATTGCTGGGGTCTTCAATCCATTTGAGCTTCTGCTCACTGGCGTAAGCCTCAAGCTCTTGTCTGCTTTGATTTAAGAGTGGTCGCCAAAGTGTAATGTTGTGATCATTGAGCTCTAGCTGCCTGCTGAGGGGCATGCCTGATAAGCCCGCTACGCCAGAGCCCCTAAGGAGTTGCAGAAGAACCGTTTCAGCTTGATCATTTTGGTGATGCGCCAAGAGTAAATCTTCGATGCCATATTCTTCGCAAAGATCAGCAAGCGCTTCGTAGCGCCCTGCTCTTGCTCTCGCCTCAATGTTGCCTTTTACTTCTGCAGCGTTGAGATGAAGAAGCCTGAAATCAAAATGAATTTTGTACTGCTTTGCGAGCTTTTCGCAGAAGATCAACCAATCATCTGCTGGCTTTTGTAAGCCATGATGAATATGAAAGGCATAGACTTGATTATGGTTTTTAGCCTGCGCTTTGCAAACTGTGTCGAGCAATACAACCGAATCGAGGCCACCACTGAGGGCAACCGCAATTCGTTTTCCTGGCTTAGGACTTTGCTGTGATTTCCTTGAACTTGCCATAACTCATCAAACGCTCATGACGACGCTCAAGCAATGCATCCACTTTCATGCCATCAAAAGTTTTTAAGGATTCAGCAAGTGCTTTGCGCATATTGCTCATCATATTGTCGTAATCACGATGTGCGCCGCCAATAGGTTCGGCAACAATCTTGTCAATTAAACCCAATGCTTTTAAGCGCTGTGCCGTTAAGCCAAGCTGCTCAGCCGCCTCTGGAGCCTTATCAGCCGTCTTCCAGAGGATGGAGGCACAGCCTTCAGGCGAGATCACTGAGTAAGTAGAGTTTTGCAACATCAACACTACATCACCCATCGCGATAGCCAATGCACCCCCGGAACCACCTTCACCAATGATGGTCGCGATGATGGGAACTTCGAGTTCAGCTTGAACATACAAATTGCGGCCAATCGCTTCAGACTGATTGCGCTCTTCTGCATCAATGCCCGGAAATGCACCAGGCGTATCAACGAATGTGAAAACAGGAATGCCAAACTTTTCTGCAAGGCGCATGAGACGCATTGCTTTGCGATAACCCTCAGGACGACTCATGCCGAAGTTTCGTAGGGCACGCTCTTTGGTGTCGCGACCTTTTTGATGGCCAATGACTATGCAAGGTTGGTTTTCAAAACGAGCCAAGCCACCGATGATCGATTGATCATCTGCAAACGTTCGATCACCATGCAACTCATGAAAGTCTGTAAATAAAGCACCAACGTAATCTAGCGTATAAGGACGCTGCGGATGACGCGCTACTTGAGATACTTGCCAAGGGGTGAGATTGGCGTAAACGTCTTTTGTAAGCTGCTGACTTTTTTCAGCCAGCGTTTTGATCTCATCGGAGATGTCTACCGATGACTCATCTTGCACAAAACGCAACTCTTCAATCTTTGACTCTAATTCGGCGATTTGCTGCTCAAAATCCAGGAAAGTCGTTTTCATAGTCTGATTTTAATATTCAACCGGGATCGGGTCGATACTTCTCCACATATACCAGGTGGCAACCGTACGCCATGGGGCCCAATTAGCAGCCACCTCACGGGCTTCATGGCGGCTGACAGGCTCTCCACTGAAGTAATTGAGGGAGATAGCCTTAATGAGACCTACGTCATCCAGAGGCAGAATATCGGGGCGAATCATGTTGAAAATGAGGAACATCTCCGCCGTCCAGCGGCCAATCCCCCGAATTGAGCTTAATTCTTTAATTACACTCTCATCATCCATATCTTTCCACTGATTGGCATGAAGACGGCCAGAATCAAAATGATCAGCTAAATCGCGGATGTATTCGACCTTACGCCCAGACAAACCAGCGGCACGCAATTCTTCAACGGAGAGTGCCAGGATATTTTTAGGGGTGACTTTCTTTTTGCTAGCAGCAACCACTCTATTCCAAACCGACTGCGCTGCCGCCACTGAAATCTGTTGCCCAACAATTGCTCTTGCCAAAGTATTAAATGGATCGCCACGAGTAACTAAAAATCCTGAGCCATATTTAGGAATCAGTTTTTTCAGAATGCGATCTTGCTTCATCAATTCTTTACAAGCTTGCTCCCAGTATTCCGGGGCCACCTCTTCCAGGATTGATTCTACTTTTTCTGCTTTATCTACTTTTACTGCAGTCATTAAGCCCTACGCCATTCTGTTAAGCCGCCGGGTTTATCTTCCAAAACGATGCCTTGCTCAAGCAATGCTTTACGAATCGAGTCTGCTTTTGCAAAGTCTTTCGCTTGTTTAGCAGCAACACGCGCCGCAATGTGCTCTTCAATTTGCTCTGGACTCAAACCGCCCTGATCTTTAGATCCTGCTTGCAAAAATGCCGTTGGATCCCGCTGCAAGAAATTCAATGTTTTTCCAAGCGATTTCATGACGTTTGCAAGCAATTGCTTTTCGTCACCTTGTGCGCGATTAACTTCACTTGCCAAGTCAAATAAGACCGCAATCGCTTCTGGCGTATTGAAATCATCATTCATGGCATCGGCGAAGCGCTTAGCCCATGGGTTATTGGGGTCCAGGGTTAATGATTCAGCCTTAGGCGCCTGAGACAAAGCGGTATAGAGGCGTCCTAATCCTGAGCGCGCCTCTTCTAACTGAGAATCGCTGTAATTAATCGGACTGCGGTAATGCGCCTTCAACATGAAGAAGCGCAATACTTCAGGATCAAAGCTTTTCAGGACATCTCGAATTAAGAAGAAATTGCCTAACGACTTAGACATCTTTTCTTCATTCACACGAATGTGGCCGTTATGCATCCAATAATTTACAAAAGGAGCATCGTCCTCTTTGCGGTCTTTGCCGTACAGGGCGCCTTCACTTTGGGCAATTTCATTTTCGTGATGCGGAAACTGCAAGTCAGCACCGCCACCATGAATGTCAAAGTGTTCGCCCAGTAAGTCACAGGACATTGCTGAACATTCGATATGCCATCCAGGGCGCCCTTCACCCCAAGGTGATTTCCAGCGTGTATCAGCGGGCTCTTCTGGCTTGGCGCTTTTCCATAAAACGAAATCTAGTGGATCACGTTTGCCATCACCAATAGCAACTCGCTCGCCAGCGTTGAGTTCATCTAGCGTCTTTCCAGAAAGTTGACCGTAACGTGGCAATAAGCGCACAGCAAAATTAACATCTCCGTCATTCGCTTGATAAGCCAATTCGTTTTCAATCAGTTTGCCGATCATGCCCTGCATTTGTTGGATGTAATCGGTAGCGCGCGGTTCTTGATCGGGATGCATTAAACCCAACTCATCGGAGTCGGCATGCATCGCATCGATAAAACGATTAGTTAACGCAGAAATCGGCTCACCATTTTCAATGGCGCGATTGATGATCTTGTCATCAATATCCGTAATATTGCGTACATAGAGGACTTCATAACCGCTAGCCCTGAGCCAACGAACCACCATATCAAAGACAATCATGACTCTGGCATGGCCAATATGGCAAAAGTCATAGACCGTCATGCCGCAGACGTACATCTTCACCTTGCCCGGAACTATGGGCTTAAAGACCTGTTTTGAACGGCTAAGGGTGTTATAGATTTGCAGCATAGAGCTATAAAGGTGGGGCAAGTAGCGCCAATTTGTTAGACTGAGCGCTGAGTATATCGAATGAGCCCGTTTCACACCCCTTCCCCTATGCCCCATAAAGCTCCAGCGCCGCGTCCAGCCCTCATTACCGCCTTAGCACCAGCTTTTGCTACTTTTGCCGCCTTGGCAGCCCTGGCTTTGATAACAGGCTGTAGCACCCCTGCCCAGCAGCGCGCTGATGCTGAAATAACGGCATTAAATGCCCAGGAAATGAAATCTGGCCAGCTAGCCCCACAGCCCTATTTAGGGGGCTACAGCCCGACTGATCCCCCCAGACTTTCTGCGGACATGGGCTATGACCCATTGAATCCAGAATTATCCGAAACAGTTGGTGTGCCGTTTTTATCCTTTCTGATTATTGAGCCGGATCCAATTACCAAAAATGCCGTTCCTTCAGATGTTGAAAAACTCATTAAGGCGCGCAAATATCAAGATGCAGTAACGCAAATTAATTCTGATTTAAAGAAAACGCCACGCAATGTGCAATTGCGATTTGTAAAAGCACGTTTGCAAATAGAGATGCGCCAATTTGATCAAGCCAAAAAGACTTTGATTGAAATTACTCAACAATTTCCAGAGTTGCCTGAGCCCTACAACAATCTTGCGGCTATCGCAGCAAATCAAGGTCAGTGGATTGAGGCAAGAGATTATTTAGAGCTCGCTTTAAAACTCCGTCCTAGCTACGCTATTGCTTCAGCTAACTTGGGTGAAATCTACGTTCGCCTTGGTGCCCAAGCTTATGAAGATGCTGCTAAAAATGCGGCTCTGAATCAGCGTCAGTACGCCAACCGCGCAAAAGCATTGTTAGATGTATTGAAGCCGCCAGCTAAGCGTCCCGTGAGTCGCACCCTCAATCCCACAGTGAGTCCGGCAGGAAGTTCAACTTTGAATACTTCGGATTCTTTGCCAAGTAATAATCCATCCACCAACCTTCCAGAAAGCAGACCCAATAATGGCGAAAGTACTCTTAAAAACCAATAAGGGTGATATCACCCTCACTCTTGATGCAGCTAAGGCACCTAAAAGCGTTGCCAACTTCTTGCAGTATGTAAAAAGCGGTCATTACGACGGCACGATCTTTCATCGCGTCATTGATAACTTTATGGTTCAAGGCGGTGGTATGACTGCGGGCATGAAACAAAAGCCAACAGGCACAGAGATTGAAAACGAAGCCAATAATGGCCTCAAGAACGATCGCTATACCGTTGCCATGGCACGCACTAGTGATCCACATTCTGCTACAGCTCAATTCTTTATTAACGTGAATGACAATGATTTCTTAAACCACACAGCGCCAAATGCTCAAGGCTGGGGTTATGCAGTTTTTGGCAAAGTAACCGATGGCATGGATGTCGTTGATACCATTCGAAAGGTAAAGACTGGTAGCTCCGGTTTTCATCAAGACGTTCCAGCGGAAGATGTTGTTATTGAGAAGGCAACAGTTCTCGAGGAATGATTCCGCAATACGCGAGCGCACTGCTCATATCCGATTTACACCTCACACCGTCAATGCCCTTGACGGCGCAACGCTTTTTTGACTTTTGTGAAAAAGAAGCACCAAAAGTTGAGGCGGTATTTATTCTGGGTGACTTATTTGAATACTGGATTGGTGATGATGCATCCGCATCTTCACCTTTTCAGCAAGAAGTACAGCGTGCAATCGCCAATTTGTCGGCCAAAGTCAAAACTTACTACGTGCATGGCAATCGAGATTTTTTAATCGGCAAAAGTTTTCTTAAAAAAACTGGGATGACGCTCCTAGCAGATCCAACTACCGTGGAGATCGCTTCAGGAAAATGGGTACTCGCCCACGGCGATGCTTTATGTACTGCAGACCTTGGCTACCAAGTTTTTCGCAGTTGGGTTAGAAAACCATGGGTTCAAAAAATCTTCTTAACCCTGCCGCTCAATTGGCGCAAAGGTGTTGCGCAACATCTAAGAACCAATAGTCATAGCCAATACCAATCGCAGCAACGCACTGCTTCACATCAACTCAAAATGGATGTCACGCGCAAAGCCTGTGCTGCTGTATTGAAAGAACAATCTGGAAACAGATTAATCCACGGGCATACCCACTTGCCAGCTCACCATGAAGAGTCTTTGGGTGAGCAGCATTGGCAGCGCTGGGTTTTATCCGACTGGGATCTGGATCACCCAGAGAGCGGCCGCCCTCGAGCTAGCGCCCTGCTCATCGATAGCACTGGCGCAAAATTTATCGATCTAATTAAATAATCATTCAATTAAATAATTAGATCAATCTTTCTACTGAATTAAGAAGCCGAGTATTTAGAAAGTGACTGCACCATCTGCGCAAAGATGCGCGGATTAGCTGCCATCACTTCGCCGCTTTTTAGAAAGCCCTCTTCCCCGCGGTAGTTGCCAATCAGACCACCAGCTTCGGTGATAAGCAATGCACCTGCAGCCATATCCCATGGCTTGAGATCGCTCTCAAAGAAACCATCGTAACGACCAGCTGCCACATACGCTAAATCCAAAGATGCAGCACCAGGACGACGTAGGCCAGCACATTGACGTGACATCTCGCCAAAGATTTTTAAATATTTATCGAGGTCTTGATCTTCGCGATACGGAAAGCCCGTACCTAACAATGCATTCGCTAAGCGATCTTGCGAAGCAACGCGTAAACGCCGGCGATCTAAGTACGCACCTGCGCCACGAGTAGCAGTAAATAACTCATCACGGGTTGGGTCATAGACCACGGCTTGCTGAGTTACTCCATTTACGGCTAATGCAATCGATACCGCGTATTGTGGAAAGCCATGTATGAAATTGGTTGTGCCATCTAATGGATCAATGATCCAGACGTTTTCTGCATCCGCGTTGCGCTCACCAGTTTCTTCAGCCAAAAATCCATGGGTTGGATAGGCTTCGCTGAGCGTTTCAATGATGGCCGCTTCTGCGGCTTTGTCCACCTCGGTTACAAAATCGTTATGTTGCTTACGGTCAACTTGTAAGCGCTCCAAATTTAAGGAAGCGCGATTGATGACTGTTCCAGCGCGACGGGCGGCCTTTACGGCCACATTTAACATGGGATGCATAGTATTGATGGACAAATTAAATAAGAACAAGCTCCTTGTAATGCCGACAACTAGGCTAAATTGCACGACAATACGAAGCTAACAGATTGATTCTAAACGATTAGCGTCCAATACCCCCTACATCACCCCCTTTTAACGGCCTAAAAGCGCATCAATGAACCTTGATACCTCCGCATTACTTCGCTGGGTTTTAGTGGAAACCAGTCACCCCGGTAACGTGGGTTCGGCTGCTCGCGCCCTCAAAACCATGGGCTTTAGCGATCTTCGCCTAATCAACCCCAAGATTAAGGGTGTTGCCGCCAACCCAGAAGCTATAGCCCTGGCTAGCGGCGCAGCAGATATCTTAGAAGGATCCTCAGAAAGTGATTCTTTGGGCTCTGTGGTTGAGGGGTGTTCGCTAGTTTTGGGTCTAACTAGCCGTGATCGAGAATTTGGACCTCCTGCCATGGATTGGGAGAGTGCCAGAAGGTTAATTGCTGATTCCGCCTTAGGAGGAAATGAGGTCGCACTGCTATTTGGCCCAGAGAGAACTGGCTTAGATAACAATCACCTGGCTTTATGCACCCATCGAGTCTGGCTAGACGCCAATCCCGCTTATCCCTCGCTTAATCTAGCTCAGGCCATCATGGTCTGCGCCTACACCCTCAGAGAATCACTGCTGAGCAAGCGCGAAGGTGGGAATTCTCTTGGAATGCGTCAAGAAACGGCGGATTTTGCCGATCCCGCTGCAGTCGCTGCCATGCTGGAGCATTGGCGCGAAGGACTCGAGGCTATTGGCTATTTAGACCCAGCTAATCCTAAGAAGCTGATGCCTCGCATCCAAGCGCTATTTGCCCGAAGCCGCCTTCATAAGGAAGAGATTGATCTATTACGTGGCATCGCCAAACAGATGCTCCTGAGAAAATAAGCACATCCCGTTAAAATCAAGCCATGTCTAATTCCCTCTTCGACCAAGTCGACTCTATTATTGCCAGAGACCCAGCAGCCCGGAATCGTCTCGAGGTCATTACTTGCTACCAAGGTTTGCATGCAGTTTGGCTGCATCGCATCTCACATTTTTTATGGAATATTGGACTGAAGTGGATTGCTCGCGTGCTGTCGATGTTTGCACGTTTTTTCACTGGCATAGAAATTCATCCCGGCGCAAAGATTGGTCGTCGAGTATTTTTGGATCACGGGCTTGGCATTGTGATCGGCGAGACTACAGAAATTGGTGATGATTGCACCATCTATCAAGGCGTTACTTTAGGCGGTACATCACTTTACAAAGGCATGAAGCGTCATCCTACGCTTGGCAAAGGCGTTGTGATCAGCGCAGGTGCAAAAGTGCTTGGTGGATTTACCGTGGGCGACGGTGCTCGCGTTGGCTCGAATGCAGTGGTGCTCAAAGAAATTCCTGCTGGCGCTACTGCAGTGGGTATACCTGCGCGAATCTTGCATCCAGACTTACCACAAAGCCCAGATAGCAAAACAAAAGATTACTTTTCTGCATACGGCGTTACACCGAATGTAGATGATCCCGTATCGATGGCACTGAAGGGATTGATTGATGCCACTATCGAGCAAGAAGCCAAAATTGCAGCTCTAGAGAAGGCGCTTGCCAAGCTAAGCAATACACCCGCTGGGGCTGACGCAGATGGCTCAAGCGATACCAAGCGCGATCTGGATGCCATTAAAGAATGGCTTAGGGAATAAAGTGAATACAAAAGTGCATAGTGAATAGCTAGGCACCCAAAGAAAAAGGAATAGCAAGCTATTCCTTTTTTTCCAGTAGCGATATGAATCAATGCAAGGTACGCGGGCCTGTGCTGCCACCACCTAATGCACCACCCGGAAATTCTTCATCGTCATTATCATCGCCGTCATCATTCGGCATCCCAAATGAAAAACTCTCACCACCTTCAGGGTGACGGTTTTCAATTTCGTCATCTGTAGCAGCGCGTACGTCTTCTACCTGAACCCAAAAACGCAGGGCCATACCTGCCAAAGGATGATTACCATCCAATACCACTTGATTGTCTGCAACATCAGTTACGGTGTAGATCAAAGGCTCGTCATCCGCATCATCCGCGCTGGTATCTTCTTCAGCATCAGGAACCCCTTCAAACTGCATACCCACTTCGAGTGGCTCAGGAAAACGGGTGCGCGGCTCAATCTTCAAAAGCTCTGGGTCATACTCACCAAAAGCTTCATTTGGCTCGAGCTGAATCGTGGCTTCATAGCCAATATCCTGACCATCCAACAGCGTCTCAATTTTTGGAAAAGTGCCTTCATAGCCGCCGTGCAGGTATACCATCGGAGAATCTGGTTCTTCGATGACATTATTTTGCGCATCGGTTAACTTATAACGAAGGGATACGATGGTATTTTTTTCAATCTTCATGCGGAATTTGTCGAACATTCGTTTCTAATCAGTTTCTAAAAAGCTTTTAACTTTCACTTTATGACCTCATTTTACTTGAGCAAACCCTACGATCCGCCCCAAGCCCCCGCAAAACTCCCCTTGAGTAAGCCCTGGGCCCTATTTGGTGGGATTAGCCCCGAGCAGTTCATGATGCGCTATTGGCATAAAAAGCCCCTCTTGGTACGTGGGGCGATACCGGCATTCGACCTCTCGGCTCACCATGGAGAATCGCTCGATAGCCCAATTCCATCAAATGAGTTAATTCAATTTGCCCTGCATGACGAGGTCGAATCGCGCCTAGTGAAATCTATGCCCTGGAGTTTTGACCAGGGGCCATTCTCCAAAAAAGCAATTCCCTCGATTGATAAACCCAATTGGACTTTGCTTTTACAGGGCATGGAAGCGCATCACCCTGCTGCTGCAAAAATCCTCTCATGGTTTCGCTTTATTCCAGATGCCCGCTTAGACGATTTAATGATCAGCATTGCCGGAGTTGGTGGTGGCGTTGGCCCCCACTTCGACTCATATGATGTATTTTTAATTCAAATGTCAGGCAGGAGGCAGTGGCGCATTTCAGAGCAAAAGGATTTGAGTCTCAATCCAAAGCTCCCGTTAAAAATTCTGCAGAACTTTAAGGTCGAGCAAGAATGGGTTCTAGAGCCTGGTGACATGTTGTACTTACCACCTCATGTGGCTCATGATGGCATTGCCCTTGATCCGGGCTGCCAGACTTGGTCTGTAGGTTTTCGCTCACCCAGCTTTAAGGAATTGCTACAAGAAGGTTTGTGGCGGCTTGCCGAATCCCTAGAGGATATCCCTGCATTGGAGAATAAATTTGCGGATCCAAAACAAGCGGCAACCCGACTTCCCGAACAGCTCCCGGAAGAGCTCATTCAACAACTTAGCTCAAAGCTCAAGGAATTAAAGTTAGATCAAATCGATAGTTTTTTGCCAGGCATTACCGCCTACTTATCGGAGCCTAAACAAGCGGCTCTATTTGATGCCCCTCAAAACCCTCTTAAGCCTCAGGAATTCCACAGAACGCTAGCCTCCAGCCAGCTGCAGCCACACCCACAAACGCGCATTTTGAGCCTAGGAAAGCAGGTTTATTGCAATGGGGATGATGTGAGCAAGGAGCAACTGCCCGCTATTCTTAAGGCCTGGCAAACCCTCTCGGCCAAAAAGGGCCTCCAAACCACCAAACTACAAAACCTTGATAAATCTAGCCTTTATGAAGCCTATTTAGCTGGATGGCTTGTTTTTGGACGCTGAATTTCGACATGGATATAATAAATGCTGGAAACTACTTAGGGATAATCCCTCGGTGAATCCAGAAAACAATTACCGGTAATTGTTGTTAATTTTTTAAAGGAATTTACAAATGAAGAAGTCACTCGTTTTCGCTGCTATGTTAGCAATCGCCTTGGCCGCTTGCGGTAAAAAAGAAGAAGCAAAGCCTGTTGAAGCTCCTGCTGCTGCTCCAGCTGCTCCAGCTGCTGAAGCTCCTGCTGCTGCTCCAGCTGCTCCTGCTGCTGACGCTAAGAAGTAATCTTCTTCATGAAGAAAAAAAGCCGCTGAAAAGCGGCTTTTTTATTGGCTGTTAAAAATTGAATACGATGAATTACTTTGTCAGCTGATCCGTTAGCAGGGTCAATAACTGGAAACCAGCCGGCGTATTTTCTGGTTTACCTTCCGCACTCTGCACATAAACGTTTGCAGAATTATCTCCAGTACTCTTCACTACCACCTGATATTTCTTAGCCTTCATACCAGACTCATCTTTACTGCTAAAGAGATTGGAGAAGAATCCTTTGGTATCACCCAAGTCTTTTGGGTTAACGTAGCGAACATAATAAACACCAGTAGAGCGATTACGATCTTCAACAGTAAAGTTTGAGCGATCTAGCGCTAAACCAACATCACGCCATGAACGATCAAAACCAGCACTTAACTCAATGTAGCCTTGGTTATTACCCTCCTGAACAAACTTTGCCTTAGGTGTTTTAGGACCAAGCGGTGCAGCTACCATTGCTTTAGCTTGCTCCTGGGTCATACCTAAGCGCTCCATCAAGCGCGCCAAGAATGCAGCCTCTAATTCTGGATCGTTTGGACGGCCAGTCCAAATAGTGGAAATACATGCACCGGTAGTATCGCTAACGCATTTTTCGATTGCGCCGCGTTGAGTAATATAAATCTCAGTCTCGCCAGGCTTAGAAACCTCTAAACGGGTCTTATATTTATCGCGCTCACCAGTATCGTAAATTGAATCAATGGCTCCGCCAATCGTGGAACGAATCCAATCCTGAGCAATCCTTGCACGATTTTCCGCCCAATCGGTTTCCATGATGCCGGTGGATGGAGAGTCAACAACCAACAAGAAACCATTCTCTTGCCAAAAATCTTTCACTTGCGGATAGAGTTCTGGGGCTGGCTTTTCAACTACCAACCAGCGACGTTCGCCATCTTTGGCGATACGCATACCCGGAATACCTGTCATTACATTACTGCGCATCTGAGATGACTTTTTTACAGCAGTATTGTATTCAGACATCGTGGCGGTGCCGTCCTGCACGATGTAGCGGCGATCAGCCTGAGCCGTGATGAGATCTGGAGGGTAGGACAAATTAGGACCACGAACAGCGCCGGAGCTCTTGTAGTCAACAGTATCGCTACTAGTAACAGACTTACAAGCAGTCAATGCTGCAGAAGCAATAAAAATAAAAGCCAAGATCGATAGGAATCGACGAAATATTTGGAACAAATTCATCATAATAAATTGGCCTGTTTTAACGCCGCCTTCAAAGGCTCGCGCAATGAATTACTTAAAGGTGTTAATGGCAAACGAATGCCTGCGGTAATCTTACCCATCTCATGAAGAGCCCATTTAACTGGAATTGGATTAGCCTCTGTAAACATGGCTTTATGAACTGCAATTAATTGATACTGAATTTCACGGGTTCGCTTAACATCATCAGACATCGCAGCTACGCAAAGCTCATGCATCAAACGCGGAGCAATATTGGCGGTTACTGAAATATTCCCTTTGCCACCCATCAACATCAACATGGCAGCAGTGAGATCGTCACCAGAAAATACGGAAAAATCTTCATGACCAGCACGCTTCAGGTCATTGATCAATAAGGTGCCACGCTCTAGGCTGCCGGTTGCTTCTTTAATTCCGATAATGCCGGGCACACCTGCCAAACGAACTACGGTATCACCAGCTAAATCGGCAACCGTCCTACCTGGAACGTTATACAAAATTACCGGAAGGTCTACGGACTCGGCAATCTTTTTAAAATGCGCAAACATGCCTTCTTGTGTAGGCTTGTTGTAATACGGCACCACTTGCAAGCTGGCATCTGCACCAACCTGTTTTGCAAATTTAGTTAACTCAATCGCTTCGATTGTTGAGTTGCCACCAGTACCAGCAATCACCGGGATGCGTCCAGCGATCTGCTCAACTGTCACACGAATTAGTTCGCAATGCTCTTCAACGGAAACCGTTGGGGACTCGCCGCTAGTCCCGACAATCACAATCCCATCAGTGCCTTCTGCTACATGCCAATCCAATAAAGAACGCAAGCTAGCGAAATCCAAACTCCCATCCTCGAACATCGGAGTAACAATAGCCGGCATGCTGCCAGCGATGGTCTTTTTACTGCCTTTGGAATGAGCTGAATTTGTCACCGAATATGCACCGAATTTTTGCTGTCTTAACCCTGAAATTGTAACGGAATGCGCTGTTTTAGCTCACCTTTTACAGCGCACAGGCGCTGAACCATAGCTGGTTTGGGCTGATCCACATAAATATCCTCATAAGCCAGCACTTTAAGCCCATGGCGAGCGGCAAAAGCGAGTAATTCCCCTGGATTTAGAAGGAAATTAGGGTTGGATGGCTTACCAAAATCACCATTCCCTATAGTGAAAGTTTCATAGATCAAAATACCGCCCATTTGTAGCATTTTGGGCAATTGATCGAGGTGCGGACGATAGAGGTAGTTGGTGACTACGATTGCACAAAAATTGGCATCCTTGAGGGGCCAATCAGCCCCCTCAAGATCAAGTCGCTTAGGGGTGACCAAAGGATGGTGATTAGACTCTATCGCTGAGATATCTTGATCGACCGCCAAGACTTCATGACCCAGGCCGGCAATGTGCTCGGAATGGCGTCCAGATCCACAAGCCAAATCAAGAACCGACCCACCCTTAGGAATGAGCGGAGCAAAACGCCTCACCCATGGAGAGGCATTCAGGATGACATCGTGCGCATCTGGCAAGATCAAACCTTAATCGTAAGCAAGGCCCATTGCCTCACGAACCTCGCGCATTGTTTCTTGAGCAACCTTACGTGCCTTGTCGCAACCATCTGCAATGATGGAGCGCAATAGACTTGGATCATCCAGATATTTCTGAGCACGCTCAAACATCGGTTGCTGCTCAGCCAAAATAGCATCAATCACTGGCTGCTTGCATTCGAGACAACCAATGCCAGCAGATTTACAACCCTTATCCACCCACTGCTTGGTCTCGTCATTGGAGTAAACAGTATGCAATTGCCATACTGGGCAACGCGCTGGATCACCCGCATCCGTTCTACGAACACGTGCAGGATCGGTAGGCATCGTGCGGATCTTTTTGATTACGTCTTCTGGGTTTTCGCGAATGCTAATCGTATTACCATAAGACTTGGACATCTTCTGCCCATCAATACCTGGCATACGTGATGCTGTTGTAAGCAATGCCTGTGGTTCAGGCAAGATAATTTTGCGTGCACCTTCCAAGAAACCAAAGAGTCTTTCGCGATCAGCCATTGATAGACTTTGCGCTTCTTGCAGCAAAGCCTTGGCTTGCTCTAAAGCCTCGTCATCACCACGCTCCTGAAAAGCAACGCGTAATTCAGCATACATCTTGGCACGCTTGCTGCCGAGCTTTTTAACTGCCTCTAAAGCCTTTTCCTCAAAGCCTGGCTCACGACCATACAAATAGTTAAAGCGACGCGCTACCTCACGGGTCATTTCTACGTGAGGAACCTGGTCTTCACCAACGGGTACAAACTGCGCACGATAAATCAAAATATCTGCAGCTTGTAATAATGGATAACCTAAGAAGCCGTATGTTTGGAGATCCTTTTCCTTGAGCTTCTCAATTTGATCTTTATAGGTAGGCACCCGCTCAAGCCAGCCCAATGGGGTTCCCATGGAGAGCAGTAGGAATAGCTCAGCGTGCTCAGGCACCTTGCTTTGAATAAACAAGGTAGCTTGATTTGGATCTACGCCTGTAGCTAACCAATCAATCACCATATCCCAAACAGATTGCTCAATCACATCGGGTGTTTCGTAATGGGTTGTAAGAGCATGCCAATCTGCTACAAAAAAGAAGCACGGGTATTCGGATTGCAAGCGCACCCAATTTTTTAGTACACCGTGGTAATGGCCTAGGTGCAAACTACCAGTTGGTCGCATGCCTGAGAGAACGCGTTCAGCAAACATCTGTTTTCTTTTTCTTAGTGGTTAATTGGTAAAGAGCTTAAATTCTTAATGGAAGACAGACCATACTGGCGTAAGATGGTCTGGTAAGTGTGGGAGCTTACCCAAATCAATATGACTCTCATTCGGATCATGAAAGTCTGAGCCGCGAGAAGCTAAAAATCCGTACTGCTGGGCAATCTTTGCAAAAGTTTTATATTGATCCGGACTATGGCTGCCGGTAATGACCTCAATTGCAAGACCACCAAGATCTTTAAAGTGCTTATAGAGTTCATCCATTTGCATGGCATTGAGCCTGCTGTAACGGCCGGGATGCGCAATCACCGCCACGCCACCCGCTGCTTTAATCCATTGAACAGCATTATCTAGGCTGGCCCACTGATGAGGCACATATCCTGGCTTACCTTCAATTAAATAATTTTTAAAGACATGCTCGGTATTGCGGCATACACCCTGCTCCACCAAAAAGCGCGCGAAGTGTGTTCTAGAAATCAAATCATGATTACCGGCGAAGTGAAGTGCGCCTTCATAAGCACCTTCAATACCCGCCTTAGATAATTGCTCAGCCATCAGCTGTGCACGATTGCCGCGACCTTCTCGAGTAGAACGCAAGCCTTCAATAATTCCAGCATGCTCAGCATCAATCCCAAGTCCAACGATATGAATAGTTTCACCCATCCAAGTAACCGAGATCTCTACACCAGCAAGGTAATCGATCTTTAATGCGCTAGCCGCTTCCTTAGCGCGCTTCTGACCACCCAATTCATCATGATCAGTCAGTGCCCACAAATGTACACCATTAGATTTAGCACGTTCCGCTAATTCTTCAGGCGTCAAAGTGCCATCAGAAATCACTGAATGGCAATGCAAGTCGGCATTTAGGGGTGAAAAGCTACTCATGACCCTATTTTAGGTCAAGCTGGTGTCAATTACCCGGCGCGGCGCATCTAGGTAGTCACGCGACTGCATCTCGATCAAACGGGACACGGTTCGCGAGAATTCGGCGGTAATTTGGCCCTCGGTATACAAATCCGGGGCTGGAACCTCAGCGGAGATGATGAGTTTGATTTTATGGTCGTACAGGACGTCAATTAACCATATAAAGCGACGAGCCTCATTGGTCATTCTGGGTGGCATATAAGGCACCCCAGACAGAATCACCGTATGAAACTGGTTGGCAATCTCCAGGTAATCGTTTTGCGAGCGTGGGCCACAGCACAGTGTTTTAAAGTCAAACCACACCACTCCATCAGCCATATGCAAGGGACGTAATTCTCGCGACTCAATATTAAGGACGGGATTGCGTGCTTCTTTTTGATTACCAATCAAGGTCTGGAACATCTGCCCAAGCGTAGCTTGAGTTTCCGCATTGACTGGAGTGAGATACGCTTCAACTTGTGCCATTTGTACACGGCGGTAATCATTGCCCGCATCCACATTCAGTACGTCTAACTTTTCTTCTAGCAACTTAATCGCTGGTATCAATCTATCGCGGTGCAGACCATTGGGATAAAGCTGGTCTGGACGATAGTTTGAAGTCATAACAAATTGCACTCGATCAGCAAAGAGTGCATCAAGCAAACGATACAAAATCATCGCATCGGCAATGTCATTGATGTGAAACTCGTCAAAGCAAATCAGGCGATAGCGATTAGAGATGCGCTTTGCTAACTCATCAAGCGGATCAGATAGACCTGATAGCTCATGCAATTCGCGATGCACTTCCCGCATAAACTCATGAAAATGAATGCGGATCTTTTTCTCTAGCGGTGAAGCTGCATAAAAGCAGTCCATCAAGAAAGATTTGCCACGACCCACACCGCCCCACAGGTACAAACCACGGGGAAGTGTTGGTTTAAATATTTTCTTCTTTAGGGTATTGCTGCGGATTTCTTTGTAAGCAATCCATTGATCTTCACATTCCTGCAGACGCTCAACAGCACGAAGCTGCGCGGGATCGCTTTGATACCCGCGCGCCTTTAACTCTTGTTGGTAAAACTCAATGGTTTTCAATTACATATTTAATGCACGTGAATCTGTCGCCAATGCTGCTTCACGCATCACTTCGGACAAACTTGGATGTGCATGACAGATACGAGCAATATCTTCTGCTGCTGCTTTGAATTCCATTGCAACCGCTGCTTCAGCAATTAAATCAGAAGCATTGGCACCAATAATATGAACACCAAGAATCTCATCAGTCTTAGCATCAGCCAATACTTTGATGAAACCATCAGCACGACCCATACCTAAGGCACGGCCGTTAGCGGCAAATGGGAACTGACCTGCTTTGTAAGCAACGCCAGCTTCTTTGAGCGCTTGTTCAGTTTTACCAACCCATGCAATCTCAGGATCAGTGTAGATAACCCAAGGAATGCAGTTGTAATCGATATGTGGTTTTTGGCCGGCAATCACTTCAGCAACCAAGACACCTTCGTCTTCTGCTTTATGTGCCAACATTGGTCCACGCACTACGTCACCAACAGCGTAAACGCCAGGTGCTGCAGTTGCGCAAGTGTGATCATCAATAGGAATGAAGCCACGCTCATCCACCTTGAGGCCAATCTTGTCTAAACCTAATTTATCGGTGTTTGGTACGCGACCAACAGAAACAATTAAGCGATCACATTCCAACTTAGCAGCTTTACCAGCGCTGTCGGTGTAATTAACCACTACACCCTTCTTGTCAGCTTTCACATCGCCAATTTTGACGCCAGTGTTAATGCTCAAGCCTTGCTTAGCAAACAACTTTTGCGCTTCTTTAGCGATACTGATATCACAAGCGCCTAAGAATGAAGGCATTGCTTCGAGTACAGTCACTTCGGCACCGAGACGACGCCATACAGAACCCAACTCCAAGCCAATGACGCCTGCACCGATTACGCCTAATTTCTTAGGCGCAGAATCAAACTTCAAGGCACCTTCGTTATCGCAGATCAATACGTTGTCTACAGTGATACCTGGAAGATGACGTGCCTTAGAACCAGTTGCAATGATTACATTCTTGCCTATAACTGTAGTTTTATCTTTGCCATCAATTTTGATTTGATAACCATCAGCGCCCTTGCCTTCAAATGAAGCATGGCCTTTTAACAAAGTGATTTTGTTCTTACGGAACAAGTACTGAATACCACCGGTCATTTTGGTAACGATGTCATCTTTACGAGCGATCATCTTCTTAGAGTCGATGCTAACTGCACCTACTTTAATTCCGTGATCAGCAGCGTGATGATTAATCTTCTCAAATTCTTCAGAAGAAGCCAACAAGGCCTTAGAAGGAATACAACCAACGTTCAAGCAAGTGCCGCCTAAACGTGGCTCACCCTTTGGGTCATCATAGGATTGCGATTCAGCACAGGCAACTTTGAAACCGAGTTGCGCTGCACGAATTGCGGCGATATAGCCACCGGGGCCACCACCAATAACTACTACGTCAAAAACTTGGCTCATGATCTTCCCTTCTTACAAATCAAGGAGAAGACGTGAAGGATCTTCCAACGCATCCTTCATTGCAACTAAACCAAGCACAGCCTCACGGCCGTCAATGATGCGGTGATCGTACGACAAAGCGAGGTAGTTAATTGGGCGAACAACTACTTGACCGTTTTCAACTACAGCACGGTCTTTAGTAGCGTGGATACCCAAGATCGCAGATTGCGGTGGGTTAATGATCGGAGTAGAGAGCATGGAGCCGAATACGCCACCGTTAGAGATGGAGAATGTACCGCCAGTCAACTCTTCAATAGACAACTTGCCTTCACGAGCCTTAGTACCAAACTCAGCAATCTTCTTCTCGATGTCAGCCAAATTCATTTGGTCAACGTCACGCAGAATTGGAACTACCAAGCCACGTGGTGAGCTCACAGCGATACCGATATCAAAGTAACCGTGGTAAACGATGTCATTGCCATCAACAGAAGCGTTCAAGAGTGGGAATTTCTTCAAAGCGTGTGTAGCTGCTTTTACGAAGAAAGACATGAAGCCCAACTTCACGCCATGAGTCTTTTCAAATTGATCTTTGTACTTGTTACGCAAAGCAATCACTGGACCCATGTTGACTTCATTAAATGTAGTCAAAATAGCGTTGTTTGCTTGAGACTCGAGCAAACGCTCAGCAATACGAGCACGCAAGCGGCTCATTGGAACGCGCTCTTCCGGGCGATCGCCAGTTGGAATTGGAGCGCTTGGCAATGCAGCAGACTTAGCACCGCCAGCTGAGGCATTTAATGCATCACCTTTAGTGATACGACCATCGCGCCCAGAACCAGCAACTTGACCAGCATCGACACCCTTCTCAGCCAGAATTTTTGCTGCTGATGGAGCTGCGGCTGCGCCAGCTTTAGCAGCAGGAGCTGCAGCTTTTGCTGGGGCTGCGGCTGCAGGAGCGGCAGCTGGTGCCGGTGCGGCAGCCGCAGGAGCTGCGGCTGCAACAGCAGTGCTGTCGATCTTTGCAATCAACTGCTCAGCAATAACAGTGCCGCCGTCAGCAACAACGATTTCTGTCAAAACACCAGCGGATGGTGCCGGAACTTCGAGAACCACTTTATCTGTTTCGATTTCGATCAAGATTTCGTCTTGACCTACAGCGTCGCCAACCTTCTTTTTCCATTGCAACAAAGTTGCTTCTGCAACTGACTCGGAGAGTTGTGGAACTTTAACTTCGAAAATAGCCATGATTAATCCTGTTTATATGTATGTGTGTTTATTTAGTGATGAAAACGATTATTTCGTGATCACGTAACCTTTGAGTTTGGCAAATGCCGCATTCAGTAATGACTTCTGCTGTTCTTGGTGGAGATGGGCATAACCACAAGCTGGTGATGCTGATGCAGGACGGCCTGCATAGCCCAACTTCATGCCATCAGACATGTTTTCCAAGATGTTGTGCTGTACAAAGAACCATGCACCTTGGTTTTGTGGCTCATCCTGACACCACACCACATCTTCCAACTTTGGATATTTCTTCATTTCAGTAGTCACTGCTTTGTGCGGGAATGGATACAGCTGCTCCAAGCGAATAATGGCAACATCGCCAATCTTCTTCTCGGCACGTTGCTTAACCAAGTCGTAATAGACCTTGCCAGAACACATTACCAAACGAGTGACTTGTTTAGCGTCGATAGACTCATCACGCTCACCAATGACAGTTTGGAAACCACCTTTTGTAAATTCAGATAAAGGTGATGCAGCTTCTTTATTGCGCAGCAATGATTTTGGTGTCATCAAGATCAGCGGCTTACGGAACTGACGAATCATCTGACGACGCAATACGTGGAAGATTTGAGCTGCGGTAGTCGGCTGAATCACCTGCATATTGGTATCAGCGCATAACTGCATAAAGCGCTCAAGACGTGCAGAAGAATGCTCTGGGCCTTGACCTTCATAACCGTGCGGCAACATCATTACTAAACCATTGGCACGACCCCACTTCACCTCGCCAGAAGCGATGAACTGGTCAATAACAACCTGTGCGCCGTTAGCGAAGTCACCGAACTGGGCCTCCCAAATCGTTAAGGTATTTGGTTCTGCAGCGGCATAGCCGTATTCAAAACCAAGTACAGCTTCTTCAGAAAGAATCGAGTCAATCACCACAAACGGCGCCTGATCCTTAGTGACATGCTGAAGTGCGATGTAAGTACCGGTATCCCACTTCTCACGGTTTTGCTCATGCAATACCGCGTGACGGTGGGTAAAGGTGCCGCGTCCACTGTCTTCACCAGACAAGCGAACTGGGTACCCACTGGCAACTAAGGATGCGAAAGCCATGTGCTCACCCATACCCCAGTCAATATTTGCCTCACCACGTCCCATTGCTGCGCGGTCGTTATAAACCTTAGCAACCAATGGATGCGCTTTGAAACCCTCTGGAATAGTAGAAATCTTTTCTGCTAAACGCTTCCATTCAGTCAGTGGAATCGCTGTATCCGCTTCATCAGTCCACTTCTTATTCAAGAATGGAGACCAATCCACCGCAAACTTACCTTTGAAGTTGCTCAATACTGGATCAGATGTCTGCTTACCCTCATCCATTGCAGCGCGATACTCTTTAACCATCAGGTCACCAGTACCAGCAGGCAATGCGCCTTGCGCTTCTAATCTGTCAGCATAAACCTTACGCGTTCCAGGATGCGCAGCAATGATTTTGTACATCAAAGGCTGAGTCATTGCAGGCGTATCTTGCTCATTGTGGCCAAGCTTACGGAAGCAAATGATGTCAATCGCAACATCCTTATGAAACTTCATGCGGAATTCGAGAGCTAACTTTGTAGCTAAAACTACCGCTTCAGGATCATCGCCGTTCACGTGCAATACAGGAGCATCCACAATCTTCATGATGTCCGTGCAATACAAGCTAGAACGCAAGTCACGTGGATCAGAAGTTGTGAAACCAATTTGGTTGTTAATCACGATGTGGACTGTACCGCCGGTGGAATAACCACGGACCTCAGACATCGCCAAAGTCTCTTGCATTACGCCCTGACCTGCAATCGCAGCATCGCCATGAACCAAAACTGGCATTACTTGCTCGCCCAACATGTCGCCGCGACGCTCCATACGAGCTCGTGCAGAACCTTCAACTACTGGGTTTACGATTTCTAGATGGGATGGGTTAAATGCCAATGACAAGTGAACTGGACCGCCAGGTGTAGAAATATCGCTTGAGAAACCTTGGTGATACTTCACGTCACCCGCAGGCAATGTTTCTGGGCCTTTGTGCTCAAACTCAGCAAACAAGTCTTTAGGCATTTTGCCCAAGGTGTTTACCAATACGTTGAGACGACCACGGTGGGCCATACCAATAACGATCTCTTGAACGCCTTTATTACCTGCATCACGAATCAACTCGTCCATACAAGCAATAAAGCTCTCGCCACCCTCTAAGGAAAAGCGCTTTTGACCTACATACTTAGCCTGGAGGTAACGCTCTAGACCTTCAGCAGCGGTAATACGGTCCAAAATCTGACGCTTCTCGTCCACATTAAATTGCGGAGTTGAGCGAATGGACTCCAACTTCTCTTGCCACCACTTCTTAATCTTTTGATCGGCAATAAACATAAACTCGACACCAATCGTGCCGCAATATGTTTCGCGCAATGCTTGCAGCAAGTCGCGCAAGGACATTTCATTCTTACCGAAGAATGTATTACTTGTATTGAAGACGATATCCATATCGCCATCAGTGAAACCATAGAAAGCGGGATCTAACTCAGGAATGTCCTGGCGCTCTGTCCGCTTTAATGGATCTAAGTCAGCCCAGCGATTGCCAACGTTACGATACGCGGCAATTAACTGCTGAACGGCAACGCGTTTACGGCCCATTTCTGAGTCAGCCGAATCAGAAATCGTTCTGATAGGACCTTGCTTAGCGCGTTCAGCAAATGAAGCAACAATCGGTCCGTGTGCAATGTCAGTTCGAGATGAACCGTCGACTGCTGGAATCTGTTTCACGTTATCGAAATAATCTCGCCAATGATCAGCTACGGAAGCTGGATCGTGCAAGTAGGATTCGTAGAGTTCTTCTACGTATGGGGCGTTTCCGCCGAAGAGATAGGAATTATCTCTTTGATCCTGCATCATGATGCTCACCTTTCATCGGGTTTCCCGATTAAAAACTGTGGTTAAAACCATCCGCTATACGGCTATACCGCTTCACGAATTGATCTGTGCAAATACCGGTACTACGACAGTAATTTAACACGAATGACCATTGATACATAAAGGGCTTTCCCTGATTTAAGGGGTTTTGGGGGTATCTCCCTATTTAGAGCAATTAATAAGAACTTTCCTACCTCGCTTTAAAGGTTTCCCGACAGATTCAAATGATTTTGATTTTTATTCTCTAAATCTTCAAACAATTAAATGAAATTAAGGGAAATATGAAATCAATTACCCCCGAAACGGAATATCTCAGCACCCGCCAAAGCGCCAAGGTTTTACAAGTTTCCTTGGGCACCGTTCAGAAAATGGTGGAATTGGGTGAATTAATTGCCTGGAAGACTCGGGGAGGACACCGTCGGATATTGGCAAGCTCATTAGAGCAACAATTGCAACGCAGAAAAAGAGCTATGCGGCAAAAGACCACCCAAAACTGTGTAGCTATGGGCATATTTAGAAGGTCAGAAAATGGCCAAGAATTAATGGAATCCATTGCCGATTGGCAACTTAAGGTAGACATGGAAATGGCAGTGGATAGCCTAGAGGGCTTAATGAAAGCAGTCTCAATCGCCCCTGATCTCATCTTTTTGGATGCTCTTATTCCGCCTGTTGAGCAAGTTCATTTAATACATTATTTGAGTAAAAACAAGGACACACAGCGTATACCTATTCTAGTAGATGAAGGCTTCATCAAACTTCATCCCGGTGTTGTTGCATTGGCGGATGAGAATTCTGGCGGGAAGCACCCTCTGAGTGAAAGCATCAAAAAGGAGCTTGAAAACGGTCTAATTGACCTTAATCCACTCATTATTGGCTACCCCGCTACCAATCCTGAGGCAGAGGGATCCTGGGTCCAGGGCGCCAGGCACGAGCTCTTGGAACCCCTCTTTATTGAGGCTCTGGCTAGAAAATGTGCTTAGAGATCAATTCAAGGATTAAGAAGATGTAACAATAAAGGCCGCTAATAGCGGCCTTTTATATTAAAGCTTAAGTAAAACAAGTGCTTAGATCAAATAGCTGCTACGATCTCTGCCCTCAATCCACTTTGGCGCCTTGCCGCGACCAGTCCAGGTTTCGCCTGTAGATGGATTGCGGTATTTGGGGGCAACCTTGCCGCCAGCACTCTTAACTCCCGCTTTACGACTAAACAAATCAGCAGCGCTAAGGTTGTATTGCTCGATAATTAGCTTCGCTTTGGCAATGCCATCAGCTTTTTCTAGCGCGATTGCTTCTTTAATCTGTTTATCCAACTGCTCGCGTTGGGCTAAAAGCTCTTTATAAGAAGGCATATTGTTTTCACTCTCCGAATAATGGTTTATGTACACGGAATATATAAAATCCGTATTAGCATTGGATTATATATAAACTAATCTGGTAAGCAATATATATTATTCGAATTAATTACCTATATTTATTGGTGTTATTTCAATTAAGTTTAATAAAAGACATAATCTTTATAAATATTATGCTTAATTAAAGTGCGCTTGATTTTCTGAGCATAAATGTACCGCTAGATTTAGCAGTTATCTCCCCTGCCTCATTCAAAACAATCGCTTCACAATAGTTAATTGTTTTGCCCGACTTCAGAATGGCGCCTTCCACCGCTATTTTGCCAATACTCGGGCGCAGGAAGCTGACAGTCATATCGATTGTCATAGCCCCTAAAGGAACGTCTGTGGTGCTTCTGGCGGCTGCCCCCATCGCAAAATCCAACAGAGTCATGATGACGCCCCCATGAGCAATACCAAAGCTGTTCTCGTACTCCGGCCTTATTTCTAGGCTAATGCGTGATTTACCATCTTTTGCATATTCAGGAACCACACCTAAGTGGGCTAAAAATGGAATCTTGAGACCGAAATATTCGATGGATTTATCTGTACTTGTCATGGAAGTATTGCTTTTATGGAGTGAAATTGAAAATGAATGGTCGGGGCGAGAGGATTTGAACCTCCGACCACATGCACCCCATGCATGTACGCTACCAGGCTGCGCTACGCCCCGACGAAAGACAAAATTGTAGCAGTAACTATTTAGAGAGAATCTGCAGAACGGCTTGCAATTCTTCACGAAGACGCAGGTCACCACGCGCTTCTTCAAGGCGATTTCGAGCGCCGCTGATCGTAAAGCCCTCTTCATATAGAAGTGAGCGAATCTTGCGAATTAAGACAACCTCATGATGTTGGTAATAGCGACGATTACCACGACGCTTCTGGGGGCTGAGCTGAGAAAACTCTTGCTCCCAATAACGCAGGACATGTGAACGAACACCGCAAAGATCCGCTACTTCACCAATAGTGAAATAGCGTTTAGCTGGTATGGGGGGAAGTTGAGAGCTCAGCAGTGCTGAGCTAGCATCAAACTCGGTTTTCTCGAGCATGTGACTCCACTACATCTTTAAGCTTTTGACTTGCGTGAAAAGTAACTACGCGTCTAGCTGCAATCGGAATCATTTGACCTGTCTTTGGATTTCGGCCAGGACGAGCCGATTTATTGCGCAACTGAAAATTACCAAAGCCTGAAATCTTGACTTCAACACCAGACTCAAGCGATTGACCAATGCGATCAAAAAAGGCATCAATCATATCTTTTGCTTCGCGCTTATTTAAGCCCACTTGATCAAAAAGAGCTTCAGATAGCTCATTTTTGGTAACGGTGTCGTTAGAAATCAATTCAGTCATTGCTTGTCTCTTTGGTAACTAATTAATTATTCGATTTATACCTAATATTAAACCTAGCGCAAACGGGCTGCGCACTTTTTCTCAACGGCGCCCAATAAAGCAGCCATTACTGCATCAATTTGGGGATCTTGCAATGTTTCATTAGGGTTTAACAGGGTGACGCGGAAAGCTAAACTTTTCTCATCATCCGCCATGCTGCTCGAACCTGCTTTGGGCTTGAACTCATCAAAGAGTTCAATATTGCGCACAAAGTTTTGTTTGCTAGCAGCCATTGCATCTAATAAAGATTGTGCAGAAACACTTTGCTTCACCACCAAAGCCAAATCGCGTTGTACCGCAGGGAATTTGCTTAACTCTTCAGGCACAGGCAAACCAAGCTCACGAATCGGATCTAAATCTAACTCAAATAGAACTGGTGCTTGTGGCAACTCATAGGCTTGCTGCAAACCAGGATGCAATTCGCCGATCCAACCGATGGAAATAGTATTCTTGCCAGCTTTTAATAAAACCTGAGCACAGCGGCCTGGATGCAATGCGGGATGCTGTGCAGCTTCCGTTAGAAAATGGAGAGGATCCAAAACGCGCTCTAGATCACCCTTCACATCAAAGAAATCTACCGCACGTGTTGCATTAGCCCATTGCTCAGGCACGAAGGGGCCGTAAGCAAGGCCGCCAATTTTTTGCGGTTGATGAAAGCCAGCTACTTTGCCTGCTTCTTCTTGTACAGCGGTATCACGCTTGAATACACGGCCAGTCTCGAACAAACGGACACGCCCTGCTCCACGGTTTAAATTAGCCTTGAGGTTATTTAGCAAACCACCCCATAGAGTGCTGCGCATCACACCATATTGACTGGCAATCGGGTTTAGCACTGCAATGACGTCTTTTTCAGTGGCGCCAGTTAAACGCTTTTCACTTTCAAGATCGGTAAAGCCAAAGTTCACTGCCTCTTGATAGCCTTGCAAAGCTAAACGTTGGCGTAATAAATGAACACCACGCTTTGCTTCCGCTTTAGCGCTCATTTTCAATGAGGCTACTGGAGGTTGATCTGGAATATTTTCAAAGCCGTACATACGTGCAACTTCTTCAATCAAATCTTCCTCGATTTCAATATCAAAACGATAGCTTGGAGGCGTAACGATAAATGTTTCGCTCTCTTGTTTGAATTCAAAACCAAGGCGTTTAAATACATCAGCAACCACTTCACTTGTAAGTGGAATACCTATAACCTTTTCTGCTCTGGCCAAGCGCATCTTGACTTGCTTACGCTCTGGAACATTTAATACTTGATCATCTACCGGGCCCGCTTGGCCACCACAAACCTCAATAATTAAGGCGCTAAGATACTCTAAGCAATTAACGGTATTTTGCGGATCAACGCCACGCTCAAAGCGATGCGCTGCATCCGTACTGAAATTAAAGCGACGGGCACGCCCTTGGATGGCTGAAGGCAGCCAATAAGCTGCTTCAACATAGATATTCTTGGTGTCGTCAGATACGGCACAGTGATTACCACCCATGATGCCGGCCAATGCAACAGGACCAGCTTGGTCAGCAACTACACCTGCATCTTGCATCTTGCCTGCAGAGTCTGGGCCCTGCAAAGCCACTGTTTGACCATTCAATAGCTCAAGCGTTTCACCTGGCTTAGCCCAGCGTACAGTGATATCACCATTCAGCTTATCAATATCAAATACGTGAGTAGGTTGACCCATTTCTAACATGACATAGTTAGAAAGATCTACCAATGCAGAAATACTTCTTTGGCCTGCACGAGTTAAACGCTGCACGATCCATTCAGGCGTTTTGGCTTGTGGATTTACACCACGAATTACACGACCGGCAAAGCGACCGCAAAGTTCCTTGCTCTCAACAGTCACTTTGCGCTGATCTTGAATACTTACCACTGGTGGAGTCCACTTTGGAGCACAGAGTGCAGCACCAGTAATCGCCGAAACCTCTCTTGCCATACCCATCAATGACAGGCAATCTGCTTTATTCGGAGTTAACTTAATAACAAAGATTTGATCATCCAAATCTAGGTATTCACGAATATCTTTTCCAACTGGTGCATCTGCAGGCAACTCTAAGATGCCCTCATGATCATCACCTAAACCAAGTTCGCGACCTGAGCACAACATGCCTTGGCTTTCTACGCCACGCAGTTTACCCACCTTAATCATGAAGGGCTTGCCACCAGCTTCAGCAGGTGGCAATTCAGCGCCAACCATAGCGCATGGAATCTTGATGCCAGCACGTGCATTGGGCGCGCCGCAAACGATTTGCAATTCTTGGCCTGTGCCAGCATCTACTTTGCAAACACGTAAGCGATCAGCATCAGGATGTTGCTCGGCCGATAATATTTGAGCGATAACAATTTTCGTAAATGCGGGCGCAACTGAGTGTTGCTCTTCAACCTCTAAACCGGCCATTGTCATTGCATGACCAAGCGCATCACTATCGAGTGATGGGTTTACATACTGACGAAGCCAAGATTCGGAAAATTGCATAGCGCTCTATATAAATTTGTAATATTGATTTGTTATGCAGGGAACTGCGCTAAGAAACGAAGATCATTTTCAAAGAAAAGGCGTAAGTCATCTACGCCGTAACGCAACATAGTTAAACGCTCTAAACCAGATCCAAAGGCAAATCCGGTATAGCGCTCTGGGTCGATACCCATATTGCGGAGAACGTTTGGATGAACCTGCCCTGCCCCGGAGATTTCCAACCAACGGCCGGCAAGCTTGCCGCTACCGAAAGCCATATCAATTTCAGCAGAAGGTTCTGTAAACGGGAAATAGGATGGGCGGAAACGAACTTGTAATGCATTCGTTTCAAAGAAGGTTCTTAAGAAGTCTGTATAGACGCCTTTGAGATCTGCAAATGAAACACTCTCAGCAATCCACAAGCCTTCGACCTGATGGAACATGGGTGAATGCGTTGCATCACTATCAACACGATAGGTCCTGCCTGGTGCAATCACTTTGATAGGTGGCATTACATCGGCGTTGGCATATTTCTTAACGTGCTCGCTCGCATAACGAACCTGAATTGGGCTGGTATGCGTACGCAATAACAAAGGCTTCTCATTGGAATCTTTGCCGTCGATATAAAAAGTGTCCTGCATGGAACGAGCAGGATGATTCTCAGGGCTATTTAAGGCGGTGAAATTAAACCAATCGGTTTCAATCTCAGGGCCATCTGCTACATCAAAACCAATCGAACGGAAGATCTCTTCAACGCGCTCCCAGGTGCGCATCACAGGATGCAAGCTACCTACTGCTTGGCCACGGCCAGGCAAGGAAACATCAATAGACTCCGCCGCAAGACGTTGCATCAACACAGCATCAGCCAAAGCTTGGCGACGCTCCTGTAATGCAGCTTCTACTTGGGTTTTGATTTGATTAATTTGGGCGCCAGCACTCTTGCGCTCCTCAGGCGACATTCCACCCAGCGCTTTTAAACGCTCAGTGAGAACACCTGACTTACCGAGATACTTGGCTTTCGCGTCCTCTAGAGCTGCCGCATCGGCAGCTCCAAGGAAATCGCGTTTAGCATCCTCGACAATGTGGTCGAGAGAAACCATTGCAGCTTAGTTTAGAAAACTAAGATTAAGCTGCAGCGTTTACTACGGATTTGATCCGAGTAACCAAAGCAGCGAAAGCCGCTTTGTCAGCAATGGCCATATCAGAAAGTACTTTGCGGTCGAGTTCGATCGCAGCTTTCTTCATACCATTCATGAATACGCTATAGGTCATGTCATGCTGACGAACTGCCGCGTTGATACGAGCAATCCACAAAGCACGGAATACACGTTTCTTATTACGACGGTCACGATATGCATATTGACCAGCACGCATAACCGCTTGCTTAGCAATACGGAATACGTTCTTACGACGGCCACGATAACCTGTAGCGGCATCGGTGATTTTCTTATGACGGGCTCTTGCTGTAACCCCACGTTTGACTCTTGGCATTTAATTCTCCTAATCTAGTCTGAGGTTAAGCGTATGGAAGCATGGAGCGAATTGACTTAACGTCAGCTTTCGCAACTTCTGTGGAACCACGGAGGTGACGCTTATTCTTTGTGGTCTTCTTGGTGAGGATGTGGCGTTTGAAAGCCTGACCTCGTTTAATCGTTCCGCCTGCGCGAACCGTGAAGCGCTTTTTAGCGCTACTCTTGCTCTTCATCTTGGGCATAAAGCACCCCTTCAATTACTTGTGCAACATAGGTGGTAACCGACGGTTACTCTTCCTGTACCCAGAAGCACTTCAAACTACCGACGCCTTTCAGCGCCTCCCTACATAAGAACCAGGTAGAACCTAGTTACTTAGCCTTACGAATGGGGGCCAATACCATCACCATCTGGCGGCCTTCCATCTTTGGAAACTGCTCAACTTGGCCGTACTCAACGAGGTCCAACTTCAAACGTTCCAACATTCTCACTCCGATTTCTTGGTGGGCCATTTCACGGCCCCGAAACCGCAGCGTAATCTTTGTCTTATCGCCATCTTCTAAAAAGCGGATTAGATTGCGTAGCTTCACACCGTAGTCACCATCATCAGTACCAGGGCGGAATTTAACTTCCTTCACCTGAATTACCTTTTGCTTCAGCTTAGCTTCATGCATCCGCTTAGCTTCTTGGTATTTGAATTTGCCGAAGTCCATGATGCGAACTACAGGTGGCACAGCCGTCGGAGCAATTTCAACCAAATCGGTTTCTTTCTCTTCTGCCAAAGCCAAGGCTTCACTCAACTTAACTACACCGATGGGTTCCCCATCAAGTCCAATCAAACGCACTTCAGGAGCAGTAATTTCCCGGTTAATGCGCTGCAATTTTTCAGTAGCGATCTTCTTAATTCCTATAAAAAAACAATAAAGACTGTTCTAACCCTAGCTAGGCTCGGGTCCGACTTTCTGGGATATATCCTGCTGGAGTCGGGCAACGAAGGCATCAAGAGGCATTACACCTAAATCCACTCCGCCACGGGCACGAACGGCCACCGTATTACTTTCAGATTCTTTATCCCCTACAACTAGCAAAAATGGGATCTTCTGTAATGCGTGCTCGCGTATTTTATACGTAATTTTCTCGTTCCGCAAATCCGATTCGACTCTAAACCCTTGTTTTTTCAGCAATTGCTGCACTTGTTGTGCATATGCAGCAGAATTTCCGGAGATATTGAGGACTACAGCCTGGGTCGGAGCAAGCCAAACTGGCATGTTTCCAGCGTGATTTTCGATCAAAATGCCGATAAAACGCTCTAAAGAGCCCACAATTGCCCTATGGAGCATGACTGGAGTCTTACGACTATTGTCTTCAGCAACATATTCAGCACCTAAACGGGCTGGCATGGAGAAATCGACCTGGATCGTGCCACATTGCCAAGTACGTCCAATGGAGTCTTTGAGGTGATATTCAATCTTGGGGCCATAAAAAGCACCCTCGCCTGGCAATTCTTCCCATTCTTGGCCAGAAGCCTTCAGAGCGCCACGCAGGGCTTCTTCCGCTTTATCCCAAATTGCGTCGTCACCAACGCGCTTAGCGGGACGTAAAGCGAGCTTTACAGCTACTTCGGTAAAGCCAAAATCTTGATACACAGCCCGCACTGCTTTGTCGAATGCTGCAACCTCAGACTGAATTTGATCTTCTGTACAGAAAATATGACCATCATCTTGTGTGAAACCACGCACACGCATCAAACCATGTAATGCACCAGATGGTTCATTGCGATGGCACTGACCAAATTCACCAAAGCGCAATGGCAACTCACGATAGCTATGCAACCCTGAGTTATAAATTTGTACGTGACCAGGACAGTTCATCGGCTTTAATGCGTAAGCACGATTTTCCGACTCAGTCGTGAACATGTTTTCTTTGTAGTTTTCCCAGTGGCCAGATTTTTCCCAAAGACCGCGATCCAAAATCTGTGGAGCTTTAACTTCTTGGTAGCCTTCTTGCTGATACACGCGACGCATGTATTGCTCAACCTCTTGCCAAATTGACCAACCTTTTGGATGCCAGAAAATTAAACCCGGCGCTTCTTCTTGGAAATGGAATAAATCGAGTTGCTTGCCGAGACGGCGGTGATCGCGCTTCTCAGATTCTTCAAGCATATGCAGATATGCGTCTTGGTCTTCTTTGCGCAACCAAGCGGTACCGTAAATACGCTGCAACATCTCATTCTTGCTATCGCCACGCCAGTAAGCACCAGCAAGCTTCATGAGCTTGAATACCTTGAGCTTACCTGTAGAAGGTACGTGGGGACCGCGACATAAGTCGGTGAACTTGCCTTCGGCATATAAGGAAACATCTTCACCCTGCGGAATGCTCGCAATCAATTCCGCTTTGTAGTTTTCGCCTTGTTTCTTGAAAAACTCAACAGCTTCATCGCGCGGCATTACAGTGCGGGTTACTGGCTCATCTTTTTTAGCGAGCTCAGTCATTTTCTTTTCTAAAGCAACTAAGTCATCCGGAGTGAATGGACGGTGATAGGAGAAGTCATAGTAAAAACCATTCTCGATCACTGGACCAATTGTGACTTGCGCTTCAGGAAATAATTCTTTAACGGCGTATGCCAATAAGTGCGCAGTAGAGTGACGCACAATCTCGAGCGCTTCCGGACTCTTGTCAGTGATGATGGCTAATTGACTGTCTTTATTAATCACAAAGCCGGTATCCACCATCTTGCCATCTACGATGCCACCTAAAGCAGCTTTTGCAAGACCACTGCCGATACTTTGAGCCACATCCGCTACGCGAACTGGTGCCTCAAACTCTCGTTTTGATCCATCGGGCAGAGTAACTACAAGCATGATGACCCCATCTTATTTACTGAACTTCATTACTGACATCTTTCCCAAAAAGAAAGCGCGGTAGCTTTTGGGCATCCGCGCCTCTTTGGATCTCCTGATGGAGCTCCTTTTTGGGTCTTATTCGTTGGTAGGCTCGATTGGACTCGAACCAACGACCCCCACCATGTCAAGGTGGTGCTCTAACCAGCTGAGCTACGAGCCTATACAGCCATAGAGTTTATCACCGGCGACGCACTTGGGTGACCCCTTTGACCTCTTCTAAGCTGTTTTGAACCAGTCGAAGCACCTCGGAATCCTTGACCTCAATCGTTAAAAGGATCTGAGCAAGACCTTTTTTGGCGGATTTACGTAGATCAATGACGTGGACACCCTGCCTGGTGAGAATCTCAAAGAGCTCCCGCATTAACTCGGGGCGATCTAAACCAGCTACCACCAAATCCGCGGGGAATACCCGTTTTTGCTCTTGTTGCGCTACAGGATCCGCCGCAGAAGCAGTCCAAGCCGTCTGAATTACACGCTCAGGCGCCCTTTCCAATAAACCCCTAAAGGTTTTGCAGGAGCGACGATGAATCGAGACACCCCTGCCTTGCGTCACAAAACCTGCAATCGCATCCGGAGGAACTGGTCGGCAGCAACGCGCCAACTGCGTGAGCAGTGAATCCACCCCAACAACCAAGACATCTCCACCTCTTCCCGGTTTGTGGGTGCTATTACGCAAAACAATTTCGGGTATCACTGGAGCAATCTTGCTCTCGGGGTTGACCTCAAGTTTATTTTCTACAGACTTAGTAGATTGGCCAGCCTCTTCATCATCCAGCGCATTAAACCAAGCGCGTACTCGTTGACGCGCTCTTTGTGAGCGTACGTAGTTTTTATCAGGACTAATCCAGTCTCGTGAAGGGCCACCATGTTTAACCGCAATGATCTCAATAGTTTGACCATTTTTTAATGCGGTCTCTAGCGGCACCATAGCGCCATCGACTCGAGCACCTCTACAGCGATGACCTAAGTTGGTATGCACCGCATAAGCAAAATCTATTGGCGTTGAACCCTTCTCCAAAGAGATCACCTTTCCCAATGGAGTGAGCACATAAATATGATCATCAATCTCGTGATGCTTTAGCTGCTCCCAAGCATCTTCTTTCCAGGAGATTAGCTGACGGGCCCAAGCAATCTGCCGCTCATAGGCAACTTCAGCACTATGTGTGCCTTGCTGATGATTGACGCTGGGCTTATTGGTTTTTGCAGGATTGGGTGGCGTTGCCATGCCTGCGTATGCACCTTCTTTATAGCGCCAGTGCGCAGCCAAACCATACTCAGCCTGCTGATGCATTTCTTGTGTGCGCACCTGGATCTCAAACGCAGTGCCATCCTCATTCATCACCACTGTATGGAGGGATTGATATCCGTTCGGTTTAGGACGCGCAATGTAATCATCAAACTCCCTGGGCACTGGCTGCCAAACGTTATGCACGATACCTAATACGGCATAACAAGATTTAACATCGTCTACCAATACCCGAAATGCTCTGACGTCATACAGATTAGCAAAGTCCAAAGATTTACCCTCCATCTTTTTCCAGATGCTATAGATATGTTTTGGCCTACCAAGCACTTCGCCATCAATTTGCGCCGCTTTTAATTCTTCTTTTAGCTGCAAGACAATTTGATCAATGAAAGATTGGCGCTCAATGCGTTTTGCATCCAGCATTTTGGCAATCTCGCGATAAGTCACTGGTGACAAAGCTCGAAATGCTAAGTCCTCCATCTCCCACTTCATTTGCCAGATACCTAGGCGATTAGCCAATGAGGCATCGATATTGAGTATCTCTTGCGCCCAAGCAGCAGGCATGTCTATCTTTTCTTGTGTGATCCAGCGGAGGGTTTGCAAGCGGGAGGCAAGATAGATTAGAACTACTCGAAGATCATCACCAAACGCCAAAAGCATTTTGCGCAACATCTCTTCTTGACCCGTAACACTTAAGCCACCATCATCACGCACTAACTTTGCCTGTGCTTGACGCAAGCCTCGATAGCCAATCAGTAACTTCGCAGGCTCCTCGCCAATGAGCTTGATGAGCGCCTCTTTGCCGTGTGTCCGAGCAATATTGCTTGCAGCAGTTAAGCTTGCTTCATCAAGATTGAGGGTTTGCAATATTTGCAATACGCCAGCAGCATGTACTTCCGCCGGCTCGCCGTACCAAGCATCATCAAAGATTGGTGCTTTATCTAAATTGCTAGGGTTGTTTGCCATCGGCAACTAAAGTGATTGGGGAGTAATTAACTAAAGAACTCTTTTGCTAAAGCAATCTGCTCGGGCTTCACGAATGCAGGCGCATGACCCACATTTGGAATCTCAATGCTGCGCGCATAAGGATTGACTTTACACATTTCTGCAACAGTAGCTGCGGATAGTAAGTCAGAAACTCCGCCACGAACAATCAACATCGGAATGTGAATTTGTTTAAAAGCATGCCACATCGCCATCTCACCAGCCTTGGCCATGATGGGATTTACTGATGCGAATGGCACTGAGATATCTGGGTCGTAATGCATGATCCATTTGCCCTCTTTTTGAACCAATATCGGGCCGTTATAGATTTCCCATTCCTGCGGAGTGTGTTCGCCAAAACTAGCGCAGATTTCATTTAAGCGATTAAGTGCATCAGTGCGACTTGCAAAGGCAAATGGCTGACCAACATAAGAACCCAAACGCTTGATTGCCTCTGGCTCAATCTTCGGACCCACATCATTAATCAACATGCGACGTATAGGGGAGTTCGGTATAGCGGCATACACCATACCAATGAGGCCGCCCATAGATGTACCAAACCAGTCAACCTGAGTAACGCCGAGCTTTTTAACGAGCGTAGCAATGTCTGTAACGTACTGAGGTACGGCATACATCATTGGATTAGATAAGCGATCAGAGTCGCCTCTACCAACGACATCTGGGCACACAACGTAATAGTCTTTGCACATGGCCTGCGCGAGCGTCTTAAAGTCACTGCCGCGTCTTGTTAAGCCATGAACGCATAGCAATACTTTATTACCTGGATTTCCCCAAACGTGATAAGCCATGCGGTATTTCTCATCGCCACTGGAGCACTCTACATAAAAAGTTTCTCCATCATGAAATACATTTGCCGCCTGAGCTTCGTTATGCACCTCATGGCTTGCATGGCCATGCTCATGATCGTGATCATCGCCCACCTCTTCTGGCTGCAGAGTCACGTGATCGATACCATGCTTATCTAGAAGCATTGCATTAATACGAGCCATGATTGCGGGCCACTCTTGCATATTAGCGATCTCTATATGCCCAATCAATGCAGGAAAGCTAGGCGTCATTTCCCAGACATGCAAATCATGGACTGCGAGCACGCCAGGAATATTTCTTAAATCAGTACCCACTTGCAAGTAGTCAATATGAAGAGGCACCCCTTCCATTAGGAAGTGATAGGACTCATGAAGAATAGAGATCGTTGATTTCAGAATTAGGAGTGAGACCAGAATAGAGAGAATCGCGTCAATCGGCATCCAGCCGGTAAGCTGAATAACAATACCGGCAATCAGCGCGGCTACGGACCCCAAGAGATCACCCATCACATGGACGAGCGCTGCACGGGTATTTACACTCTTCTTGTCGCGAGAAAGCACCCATGCCACTACGATATTCATCAGAAGGCCGATTGTTGCCACAACAGTCACAGTTAAGCCATCGACCTTATGGGGATTGGCGAAACGACTTACAGCTTCAATCACAATCCATAAAACTAAGGCAAGCATCGCAATACTATTGACAAACGCGGCTAGAGCTTCCGCACGTCCAAAACCAAAAGAATGTTTCGGAGATGGTGGACGACGAGAAATAATTTGCGCCAACAAAGCCAGGCCCAAAGCTGCAGCATCGGTCACCATATGACCAGCATCCGAGATCAGCGCTAGAGAATTAGCAAAATACGCGGCGGCACCCTCAACCCCTGAAAATCCTAGGGTGAGGATTAAAGCAATCAACAACAGATTTTGATTTGAGACTTGCTTGCTATGGGTGTGTTTTGCATCACCCTTTTTATGGGCGTGGAGCGAAGGATCGATACCGGTGCTCATCTTTGGCGCAGAGGGTTTTGAATGAGAAAAATGGGATCCTGACATAGTGATCCCATTATTTCATTCATCTGAATAAATTGCTCAGAAACCCGTTGTGTCGACAGGGGCTCCTGTCTTAGCAATAACCTCTTCTTTGGTCACGCCCGGAGCCAGTTCAGTTAACTTCAAACCTTTAGGGGTGATATCCAAAACACACAGATCGGTAATGATCTGGCTAATTACACCCACACCAGTCAATGGCAATGTGCACTTCGGCAAAATTTTGAGCTCTTCAGTGCCGTCTTTTTTCTTAGCAACGTGCTCCATCAGAACAACAACGTGCTTCACGCCAGCCACTAAGTCCATCGCACCGCCCATGCCTTTAACCATTTTTCCTGGAATCATCCAGTTGGCCAAGTCACCATGCTCGCTTACCTGCATGGCACCCAAAATCGCAATATTAATTTTGCCGCCACGAATCATTCCAAATGAGTCAGCAGAAGAGAAAATAGATGAGCCAGGCAAAGTCGTAATAGTTTGCTTACCGGCATTGATTAAATCCGCATCAATAGTTTCTTCCGTTGGAAATGGTCCGATACCTAATAAACCATTTTCAGATTGAAGCCATACCTCCATATCTTTAGGTACATGGTTTGCAACTAGGGTTGGCATACCAATACCAAGGTTCACGTAGTAACCGTCTTTTAATTCTTTAGCAGCGCGTGCTGCCATCTCATCTCTAGTCCAAGGCATTTCAATCTTCCTAAGTATTTTGTTCTATTGCTGTTCTATTGCTTTAGTGTTCGGGGGATTACGCTTTTGCAGTCATAGTGCGCTGCTCGATGCGCTTTTCTGGCGTCTTATGCAGTACCAAGCGGTGCACATAGATACCAGGTGTGTGAATCTGATCAGGATGCAACTGTCCGTTCTCTACGATCTCCTCAACTTCAGCAACAGTAATCTTGCCAGCCATTGCTACAACTGGATTGAAGTTACGCGCTGTATAGCGATAGACCAAGTTACCAGACTTATCTGCCTTCCAAGCTTTTACTAAAGAGATATCAGAAACGATTGAACGCTCCATGATGTATTTCTCGCCATCAAATTCTTTTTCCTCTTTACCTTCAGCAACCAAAGTACCAACACCGGTTTTGGTATAGAAAGCAGGAATGCCGCAACCACCAGCGCGCAATTTTTCGGCCAAGGTTCCTTGCGGAGTAAATTCCAACTCCAACTCACCTGCTAAGTACTGACGCTCAAATTCTTTGTTCTCACCTACATATGAGGCAACCATTTTTTTAACTTGGCGTGAATTGAGCAATAACCCCAAACCAAAGCCATCTACACCAGCGTTATTAGCAATTGCTGTCAGGTTCTGAGCGCCTAAATCCTTAACTGCTTGAATTAAAGCCTCAGGAATGCCACAAAGTCCAAAACCGCCAACAGCCAACTTTTGTCCGTCTTTTAAGATATCCCGTAGGGCATCAACCGCCGATGGGTAAGTTTTGTTCATAACATTTGTCCTAATATTGCCAAAATGAGTAAAAAAGCAATCATAACGCTTCAGACTCCCTAAACTAGGCGGTCTTGGCACTAAATCGGTTTTTATCAGTTAGAACTAAACTATTAGGGCTTAAATGCCCTATTTTTGAGATATTTCGGAGAATTTGAATGAATGCTGCAGAGCTGGTAGCGCAATTTGGACCTAGAGACTCTATGGACTATGACCTTGTCATTGTCGGGGGTGGGCCTGCTGGCTTGTCGGCAGCTATCAAAGCAAAGCAATTAGCAAATGCATCCGGCAAAGAGATTAGCGTCTGTGTGCTGGAAAAAGGTTCTGAGATCGGCGCCCATATTCTTTCTGGCGCAGTCATGGATCCGAAAGCACTGACCGAACTATTCCCCGATTGGAAAGAATTAGGTGCCCCACTAGATACAGAGGTCACGCAAGATCAGTTTTTATTCTTAACGAGTGATAGCTCGTATCAAGTTCCAAATTGGATGTTGCCGCACTGCTTTAAAAATGAAGGTAACTACATTGTCAGTCTCGCGAACGTCACTCGCTGGCTCGGACAACAAGCCGAGAATCTCGGTGTTGAAATTTTCCCGGGCTTTCCTGCTGCAGAAATTCTTTATAACGAGCATGGTGCTGTATGCGGAGTCATTACTGGATCAATGGGTCTGGATAAAGAAGGTAATCCAACGGATCAGTTCCAGCTTGGTATGGAATTGCGTGGCAAGTACACTCTCTTCGCTGAAGGCTCACGCGGCCATCTTGGCAAGCAACTGATTGCTAAGTTTGCACTAGACAAAGATGCTGACCCGCAGAGTTATGGCATTGGCATTAAAGAGCTATGGGAAGTAGAGCCTTCCAAGAGCAAGCCTGGACTGGTAGTGCATACCGCTGGCTGGCCATTGGAGAGCGATACCTATGGTGGATCCTTCCTCTATCACCTTGGTGATAACAAGGTTGCAGTTGGCTTGGTGGTAGGCCTTTCTTATAAGAATCCATACCTCTCTCCTTTTGAAGAATTCCAACGCTATAAATTGCATCCGAAGATTCGTGAAACATTTGAAGGCGGAAAACGCATCGCTTATGGTGCACGTGCACTGACTGCCGGCGGATTAAATAGTCTTCCTAAAACTGTATTTCCAGGTGGTGCACTGATTGGTTGTGATGCTGGCTATTTGAATGCATCACGCATCAAAGGTAGTCATGCCGCAATTAAGACCGGCATGCTTGCTGCCGAAGCGGCAGTTGCAGCAATCAATGAAAATCGTTCTAAAGATGTTTTGTCTGCATACCCTACTGCATTCCAAAACAGCTGGTTACATACCGAACTCAATCAAGCCCGTAACTTCAAACCATGGATGTCCAAGGGGCTCTATGTTGGCACCTTGATGGTTGGATTGGAGCAAAAGCTTTTGGGCGGCAATATGCCATGGACTGTGCATTTAAAGCATGCAGATCATGAATGCCTCGAGCCAGCAGCAAAACATAAGACGATTGATTATCCAAAGCCTGATGGCAAGCTTACGTTTGATCGCCTCTCGTCTGTGTTTATCTCAAATACAAACCATGCCGAGAATCAACCCATTCATTTAACTCTGAAGAATGATTCGGTTCCTGTAGGCGTGAACCTTGAAACCTATGCAGGCCCTGAGCAACGCTACTGCCCCGCTGGTGTCTATGAGTTTGTCGAAACCGACGGCAAAGCCCGCTTGCAAATTAATTCGCAGAACTGCGTTCATTGCAAAACCTGCGACATTAAAGACCCAACCCAGAACATTGTCTGGGTTACGCCAGAAGGTGGCGGCGGTCCAAACTATGCGTCTATGTAAAGCAATGCAACACAACAAACCCCGGCTAGATACCGGGGTTTTTCATCTCAACACAATTAAATAAATAGCGTTATATTTAAGCCATGATGATCCTACACACTATGCTTCGCGTCGGCGACTTGAATCACTCGATTGGTTTCTACACCAAAGTATTGGGTATGAATTTACTGCGCACTACAGAGCGTCCTGAGCAAAAGTACTCGCTTGCTTTTGTGGGCTTTGGTAAAGGCAATGGCGATGGTCAATCTGAGATTGAGCTTACCTATAACCATGGTGTTCATAGCTATGAAATGGGCACAGCCTACGGACATATTGCAATCGAAGTGCCCGACGCTTACGCAGCTTGCGCGGCTATTAAGGCAGCTGGCGGTAATGTTACCCGTGAGGCTGGCCCAGTTGCTGGCGGTGACACCATCATCGCGTTTGTTACCGATCCTGACGGCTACAAAATAGAACTTATTCAGCGCTAATCGTGGCTCAGCCCGATTCATTTCATTTAGAAATCCTAGATCGCTTAAGCGATATCCCCTGTAACGACTGGAACGCCCTGCTTCCTGCAGATGCAGGACCATTCCTTCGTCATGAATTTCTCAGTGCGCTAGAAGAAACTGGTTGTGTTGGAGGCAATACTGGTTGGCAAGTTGCTCACTTATTACTGAAGGAAGGTAGCAAACTCATTGGCGCAATGCCTCTATATTTAAAGCAACACTCTTATGGAGAGTTTGTGTTTGATTGGTCATGGGCGCAAGCTTATGAGCAACAAGGAATGCAATACTTTCCGAAAGCCCTTTGCGCCGTTCCATTCACCCCCGTTCAGGGCTCTCGAATTCTGAGTGCTGGAGATATTGATGCCGGCTTAGCTGCACAACACCTCATTGAGGGTCTAAAAACTGTAGTTTTACAAAATAATCTGTCTTCAGCCCATGTCTTATTTCCCTATGCTGGGGAAGTAAAGGAACTAAAGAACCAGGGTTTTATGTTGCGAGATTCGGTGCAATTTCATTGGCATAACCAAGGCTTTGAGAATTTTGAACAATTTCTAGCTGTTCTGACGATGAAACGTCGCAAAAATATTCGGCGCGAACGTGAGCAGGTTGCGCGTGAATTAATTAGCTTTAGGCACGTATCTGGAAATGCATCAACCAATGCTGATTGGGAATTCTTTTATCGCTGTTATGAAAATACTTATCTAGAACATCGCTCTAATCCCTATTTAAGCGAGACATTCTTTAAACTATGGGCTCAGCGTATGCCAGAGAATTTGCACTTAATTATTGCGGAGCGCGGTGGCAATCCTATTGCTGCATCTATGCTGGTAGTCGATCCTAAAGACTCGAAAGCATACGGCAGATATTGGGGCGCCATTGAGCATGTGCCCTGCTTGCATTTTGAGACAGCCTACTATCAAGCGATTGAATATTGCATTACTAATCAGATTCAAACCTTTGAAGGTGGCGCGCAAGGCGAACATAAGATGGCACGTGGCTTCTTACCAACCACGATTCAATCTGCGCATTTCATTGCGGACCCTCAGTTTGCAAAGGCAGTACAGCACTTCTTGAATCGCGAGCATCAAGGTATTGGCGCTTATGTCGATGAGCTTGCCGAGCACAGTCCTCTGAAATCGTCTAAAGTACAGCCATGAATTCTGAAGACACCAAACCGCCAGTACAAGATGGCTCGCACTCCCTCTCCACTGGGGATGCGGACTCTGACTCGCCTTGTATTGGTGTATGCACTACTCTTTACGATGAAATCTGCCAGGGCTGTGGTCGCACTCTTGGTGAAGTGAGTAATTGGGTGTTCTTTTCTCAGGAAGAAAAAGATTCAGTCTGGCAACGAATTCGTGCGGAAGGTACTGCGACTCGCTTTCAACGACAGGCCAAAGAAAATAAGCCCACTTAAGGGCTTATTTATGGGCTTACTTTTTGCTAATCTTTAGCTAGCAGGTTAACCAGCCAATTCCTGGCTGCGTAGATACTCTTCATAAGTTCCAGAGTAATCCACCACCGTGCCATCCATCTTCACCTCTAGGATGCGATTTGCTAGAGCAGATACGAACTCACGGTCATGAGAAACAAATATGAGCGTGCCATCGAATTTCTCAAGCGCAATTTGCAAACTCTCGATAGATTCCATATCCATGTGGTTGGTTGGCTCATCCATTGCTAGTACGTTATATTTTTGGAGCATGAGTTTGCCCCAAATCATGCGGCCCTTTTCACCACCGGAAAGGACTTTGACGGACTTGCCGATGTCGTCACCAGAGAACAAGAGACGACCTAATGTGCCACGAATCACTTGGTCATCGTCACCAGTATTACGCCACCAATTCATCCAATCCATGAGCAATTCGTCTTTAGCGAACATCTCCGTGTTGTCTTGAGGCATCACACCAACGTTGGCATTTTCAGCCCACTTCACATCACCACTGTCAGCCGCAATTCCGTCAAAGCGTTTGCTCAAGATAGTTTTGAGAAGTGTTGTCTTGCCGGCGCCATTTTGACCAATGATGGCAATCTTCTCGCCAGCGCGAACGCCAAGCTTGAAATTCTTGAAGATGACGCGGTCATAGGCCTTGGTAAGTGCATTGCACTCTACCGCCATATTGTGTAATTTTTTCTCGGTATCAAAACGAATAAACGGGTTTTGACGTGAAGAAGGTTTGACTTCAACAATCTCAATTTTCTCTAACTGCCTCTGACGTGAAGTCGCTTGACGTGCTTTAGAAGCATTTGCAGAGAAGCGCGCTACGAAAGCTGCTAATTCAGCAATTTTTTCTTTAGCTTTTACGTTATTGCTGAGCTGTTGTGTTCTTGCCTGCACAGAAGCAAGCATGTAAGAGTCGTAGTTACCTGGGTAGACCTTTAGAGTCCCATAGTCCATGTCGGCCATGTGCGTACAGACTTCATTGAGGAAGTGACGGTCATGGGAGATGATGACGATGGTACTCTTAATTTGATTAAGGACGTCTTCAAGCCAATGAATGGAGTGAATGTCCAAGTTATTGGTTGGCTCATCCAGCAGCAATACATCTGGATCAGAGAACAGTGCTTGTGCAAGCAATACTCGCAATTTCCAGCCTGGTGCAACGTTGCTCATCGGACCGTTGTGTTGCTCGATAGGAATACCAATACCTAATAACAACTCACCAGCTTTAGCCTCTGCGGTATAGCCGCCGTATTCCGCGTACTTACCTTCGAGCTCAGCGGCCTTCATGTAATCTTCATCAGTTGCGTCTGGATTAGCGTAGATCGCGTCGCGCTCGGCAGCAGCCTTCCACATCTCTTCATGACCCATCATGACTACGTCGAGTACACGTGCATCTTCGTAGGCAAATTGATCTTGACGTAACTTACCTAAACGAATGCCAGGATCCAAACTCACATTACCGCTGGTTGGCTCGAGCTCGCCACCCAAAATCTTCATGAAGGTGGATTTACCGCAACCGTTTGCACCAATGAGGCCATAACGATTACCGCCGCCAAACTTAACGGAAATGTTTTCAAACAGAGGCTTTGCCCCAAACTGCATAGTGATATTAGATGCTGACAGCACGGATGTTTTCTAGCTTTCTGAAATTCAATTCAATAGTTACCCCCGACTTTGGGGGCAAAGACCGTTATTTTAACGGCTTAGAGGTCTTTGTTGGCAGGAAGCCCGTGGTCTTGCTTAGACTTTGACCCTAAATGGGGTGAAATTCGTATGAATATCGTAAAAATCCTCATTTTCCTTGCGCTTAAGGAAGTTAACGACCCAATAGGTCATCGGGGTTGCCAGAACCTCCCAGGAGGTCTTGAGCACATATTGGGCGAGTGCTACCTGGATCACTTCATGGGTTGGCCAAATGCCGTAGAAGGCCAGCACATAGAAGAATGAGGAATCCACCATCTCCCCTACTGCAGTTGAACCAATGGTTCTCATCCAGAGAAAACGCCCCTGAGTCCAAACTTTCATTTTGGCTAACACGTAGCTATTGACGAGACTGCCGCACCAAAAAGAGAACATAGAGGCCAAAGCAATGCGCCAAGAGTTTCCAAAAACAGTTTCAAGTCCATGTTGATAATTCGCCATGTAATCGCCGGGAGCAACCGGCAAGGCGATAACAATCTGTGCCATGATGGCCGCAAACGCAAGAGCCGCAAAACCAGCCCAAACCGCTCTGCGATCATAGGCATAACCATAGACCTCAGTGAGAATGTCGCCAAAGAAATAGGCGATAGGGAAAAAGAGGATTCCTCCGCCAAATGGCACGCTGCCAAAGTACGGCAAATCAACTACAGCAGCCTTACCAGCGCCGATAAAGTTCGAGCACAACAAAACAACCACAAAGGCGGTCAGAATGAGGTCGTAATAACGGTGGTGGCGTCTAGGCAAGTCCATAAGCGCAGAAAAATGGATAATAGAAACAAGAATATCTGCATTCCTGAAAATTCGCAGGGAGCAGGCCAAACGTGAAGATAAAACCAATATAGGATGACAAAGCAATGAGCAAAAGTAAGGCAAGTTTTAACTGGGCAGACCCTCTATTACTGGATACCCAGCTTACTGAAGAAGAGCGTATGGTCCGCGATGCAGCAGCCGAATATGCTCAAGGACGCCTTATGCCGCGCATTCATGATGCTTATCGCAATGAAACAACCGACCCTGCCATCTTCCGCGAAATGGGAGAGCTTGGCCTCTTGGGCATTACGATCCCAGAACAATACGGCGGAGCGAATTTGAACTATGTCTCTTACGGTTTAATTGCTCGTGAAATTGAACGTGTTGATTCTGGCTACCGTTCAATGATGAGTGTGCAATCCTCCTTAGTGATGGTTCCTATTAATGAATTTGGTAGCGAAGCGCAAAAGCAAAAGTACCTGCCTAAATTAGCTAGCGGAGAATGGATTGGTTGTTTTGGTTTAACTGAACCAAACTATGGCTCAGATGCAGGCGGCATGATTACTCGCGCCAAGAAAGTTCCAGGCGGATTTTCATTAACCGGCTCAAAGATGTGGATCTCGAACTCTCCGATTGCTGATGTATTTGTAGTATGGGCAAAAAATGATGAAGGCATCATTCGTGGCTACATCCTTGAAAAAGGTATGAAGGGCTTAAGCGCTCCTAAGATCAGTGGCAAGATGGGTTTACGCGCTTCCATCACTGGCGAAATTGTCATGGATGAAGTATTCGTCCCGGCTGAAAATGAATTCCCTGAAGTTGAAGGCCTCAAAGGCCCCTTCACCTGCCTAAATTCTGCACGCTACGGCATTGCCTGGGGCGCACTAGGCGCAGCTGAGTGGTGTTGGTATGCCGCTCGCCAGTACACCATGGACCGCAAGCAATTTGGCAAGCCACTGGCTGCCAATCAGCTGATTCAAAAGAAATTGGCTGACATGCAAACTGAAATCACTCTCGGTCTTCAGGGCTGCCTACGTTTAGGCCGCATGAAAGATGAAGGTATTGCTGCTCCAGAAATTACTTCCATCATGAAACGCAACTCTTGCGGCAAGTCTTTGGATATCGCTCGTATGGCACGTGATATGCACGGTGGTAATGGCATCTCTGATGAGTATGGCGTTGTTCGTCACATGCTGAACTTAGAGGTTGTAAATACCTATGAAGGTACTCACGATATTCACGCCCTCATTCTAGGCCGCGCTCAAACTGGCATTCAGGCGTTTAGCTAGTTAGCTAAGAACCTAGTTTTGTGACGATGGCCTTTGCCGCTTTGGTGAAGGCCTCATCACTATCATTCTCTAGCTGTACAAAATTCTCAATCTTGTATTGCGGAAAATTACGCACAATTGATGATTGGTATGAGGGGTCGTAATGCTTTACGAGCAACTCCTCCACCAGCTCCGGAAAATTACCTGCATCAATAGCTTCATTCCATTTGGCAATCTGTACTTTTCCATAATGGGTAGTAAGCAAAGCCAGCTTTTGTTTGAAGTTATCGGTATCAGTCAGGAAGTGATGGTATTCACGTATCAACCAAGAAACTCTTGTCTTCGCGCTCGAGCGCAACTCAACGCAGGCGCCATTACGAATCGTTTCCATTAAGGCATCGGGCACATGTAAGCCCCCTACTTTCTTGCTCTCGGATTCCACAAACACCGGCTTGGTGGGATCAAGTGAGCGTAGCGCATTCCACAAGGCAGTCTCAAAGCCTTTTTGAGAAGGCTGATCTTCATTGGGCTCGTTGCCCAATACGGAACCGCGATGCACAGCCAAGCCCTCGAGATCAAGGATTTGAGCGCCTAAGGCACCTATCTCTTGGAGCACTCTGGTTTTGCCGCTACCCGTCATCCCGCAAATGACTTGAAAAGAAAATTGACCTGCAGATTTATCCAAGCCATCAATGACAGTGCGACGAAAACCTTGATAGCCGCCCTCAAGTTGCTTAGCTTTCCAGCCAATACGATTAAGGATGTGTGTAAAGGCGCCGCTACGCTCACCACCACGCCAGCAATAAATCAATGGACGCCATTCACGCGGCATTTCCAATAAATGATTTTCAAGATGGTTGGCAATATTGCGCGAAACCAATGCAGCACCGAGTTTCTTAGCAGCAAATGGCGACTCTTGCTTGTACAGCGTGCCAATGGTTACACGCTCATCATTGCTTAGTACCGGGTAATTCACAGACCCTGGAATATGATCTAAAGCGAACTCTGCTGGGGATCTGACATCAATGACTACATCAAAGCTATCTAGCTCTGATAGAAATTGTTCGGATCTTAAGATGTGTGGATTGCTGGGTTGCACGATGGACTAGCGCAACTTTTGCAAAATATGCTCAGGCCAAGGAGCTGATTTATTGGTAGTGAGATCTACCCACACCATGGTGGCGCCACCCATAGCCGCCTCTACTTCAGGCGATGTGGTTAGCGCCATGCTGGTATAGACATCTAAACTTGTTCTTCCAATGGAGCCAATAGAAGTCTTAAGAATTAAATCACCCGGAAAGGTAAGTTGTTGATAGAAATTGCAGAAGCCATTGAGCATCAACATCGACTCACGACCGGGCGCAACTTCATAACCCATAGCCGTAATCCACTCACAGCGCGCTTGCTCCATATACCGAAAGTACACAGTATTGTTCACATGGCCATACGCATCCATATCACCCCAACGAATGGGCATGATCATTTCATGAACAGGCTTTCTTTCTTCCGGAATGGCGATGCGCATAGTTGGAAGAGTGCCTGCTTAATTTAAGCAACTTGCAAAGCAAGTTGATACAGGTTTGTTGAGCGGGCACCAGAGCGACAGAAAGCCAAGATAGGACCGGGCATCGTTTTTAAGAGTCGAGCCATCTCCCTCACTTGCTCAACAGTCATAGCGCTAGGCACGACTGGTAAGTAGGCGTAGTTCAATCCCAATTTTTCTGCTTCCGCTTGAATGCTTGCGTTAGTAGGTTGATCTGGACCGCCTTCGCCATCAGGACGATTATTAATCACGCTTTTATAGCCTTGGGCAGCGATCTCGGCTAAGTGACCTGGCTCAATTTGACCAAGGGTACCGAACTGGTCGGTGTGGCAAGAAATAGGAAGACTCATAAAACCCTCTACATTCAATAATTTTGTAATAGGAATGATTTTAAATCAGGGTTGAGTTGTGGGTTGAGTTAAGGGTTGGAGTTAGGCTTTTGGCGTATTTCTATGGGCAGTAAAGAAGCGCTCGCAGATCTCCATGCCAACCAGCATGGCGACAACAAAAACCAGGGCTTTGAGATGTCCAGCACCCAAAGCAACTAAAGCTGGACCAGGGCAAAAACCAGCGATCCCCCAGCCCGCTCCAAAGATCAGGCTACCAACAATCAGGGGTTTTGTAATGTCCTTACGGGTTGGGATATGTAAGGCACCACCAAAAAATGCTTCTGTTCTTTTACCAACTAAATAAAAGCCGCCAAGCCCTACTATCACCGCACCCAACATCACAAACATCAATGATGGATCCCAAGATCCGGCCAAATCCAAAAACCCTAATATCTTCTGAGGATTGCTCATGCCCGAGATGATTAAACCCCAACCAAAAAGTACGCCAATAGCGTATTGACTAAAAAGGCCAAAATGTTTTTTCATCTTAGAGCCCAATTAAATGGCGAAGAACAAAAACAGTCAGGAATCCTGCACCCATAAACGAAAGCGTGGCGACCAGTGAGCGCGGCGATAAACGCGACAGCCCACAGATACCATGACCACTTGTGCAACCTGATCCATACTGGGCGCCAAAGCCCACCAAAAGACCAGCAATCACAATAACAATCCAGTCAGACTCGATTTCCACAACGGGGAATATTCCAAAAAACAAAGCCGCCATGAATGGGGCTGAGACTAAGCCCATAACTAAAGTCAGGCGCCACGCTGTATCGGTTAATTTTGGATGCAGTAATCCGGAAATAATTCCGCTGATACCCAAAATACGTCCATGCAATAAAACATATAAGGCTGCAGCAACGCCAAGAATCATTCCGCCCAACAATGAAGGAATGGGTGTGAACGAGAACCAGTCAATTTGCATTGTGTAATCTATCGATCTATAAAATTAACTGCAAGGATTAGGGGCAAGACGAACCTGCAGGTACCGTAGCCCCAAATAAGCACCAAAGATAAACCCAGGCAAAGCGATGAGCGAACCAAGTGCTAACGTAGAAATACCACTTAAGCCTTGCCCTACTGTACAACCCAATGCAGTGACGCCACCAAAGCCCATCAAAGCAGCGCCAACTAAATGATTGGCAGTATCTTCAGTATTGCGGAAAGATTCCCAGCGGAATGAATTTGTTGCAATTGATATAACCGCAGATCCCAGAATCATTCCCAAAACAGCCATGATGCCGACAGTTAAAACCTTAGAGGTATCGCTGTACATCATTAACCAATCCAAAGAATAGGCATACGGAGCAACAAACGATAAGCTCTCCATGCGACCTGAATTCGTAACTAAAAACACTTCTTCTAGAGTATTTGGATCTTCAGCTACATAACCGAGGTTTCCAGTTACCCACCACACTGCACAGATGGCCAGCCCTACAGCAACACCCGCAAAGAGATTTTCAGCCGTCCAAAATGCTTTGCTTACCAGGGCATAGGTAATAAATGCAGCACCAATGATTAAGCCAAGAGCCAAATGAAGATTCGGGCGCGCAATACCAAGGGGAGAGCTTAAAAGACTAGGCAAGTCCTGCGGTGTATTAAAAGCAATAAAGAATGTATCCAGAGTATTAATACGGATTACACCCAAAAACCCACGCATTGTCATATAGGCCGTTAAACCGAGCACCATAAACACAACGATAGACTTCAAATTCCCGCCGCCGATACGGATCAATGTTTTACTACCGCAACCGGAAGCTAAAACCATTCCAGTGCCAAAAAGGATGCTTCCTACAATGGTAGATAACCATAAAAATTTACTGCCGGTATACATGCTCTTGAGAGGATCAATCAATCCAAAATAAGACATGAATGTGAATCCAATTATGGCAACGCCAATTGCCAAGAACCACTGCTTTAAGCGATCCCAGCTAGACATAATGAAAACGTCAGATACAGCACCCATGCTACAAAAACCTGTCTTTTGCATGACTGCACCAAGAAAAAAGGTAATAGCAAAGGTTGCCCAAAGAACTGACTTACTTAAAGAGCTGATATCAACAACATCCATAGCGACTGTATCTTGAAAAATTAAGGTTTAAATTTGTAAAACTGCTTATTGAGAAAAGCAGTAACGTCCGCTTCATCCTCCGGGAACAGATCAAGCCGCAGTTCGGTATTGCATAGGCCAGCCATCTTTTTCAAGTCAGCCAGCGACTTCACCTTGCTATCCGAGCGGGTGTAGATCATGTCGCCATTTCCAAAGCCACTTTTCTTAGCATGGCAGGCATAGCACTTTTGCTGATCAATGGCCTTACCATTTGCCAAATCCGGAGCAGCAATCACTGGTGCACTAATGAGGGCGCCCAATAGGATTACAGAAAGCGTCTGAGGAAAAGTCATTTTCATTACAAATCAAGGATTTAGCATTAATTCCTTATTTTAAGGCCCAATGGATGAATTTGCGCTCGAGACTCTCTTATTCAGCCTGGATGGACAGGTAGACGTTATAGGCATTCATGCGATTAGCCGCCCTAAATAAAGGCATTCCTTCGTATTCCGACCAATCGGCCTGCTTGTAAGCATCCTCAAAGGGATCCATGTTGATGGCCGCTTTGGACATCGATTCGCGCAAATATTTCAGATAATCCCTTGTGAAGGCGATATCCTCAGCAGGCTTAACCGAATAATTTCCATGCCCAGGAATCACAATATTGGGATTCAGTTTCTCAATCTCATCAAGCGCAATTAACCAACCCTTGCTATCCGCATTCCCCACGAATGGAATGCGCCCCCTGAAAACTAAGTCACCAGCAAACAGTACCTTCTCAGAGGGCACATACACCATGAGGTCTTCAGGAGCATGAGCAGGCCCCACTCTGCTTATAAAAAAATCAATGCCACCAATCGTCAGCTTTGCTTTTTGATCAATCCACTCATCGGCAGCAATCAACCTCGTATTGGCGTTTACCCAAGGAGCAAAGTCGATCCTAGATGCGATCAAACGTTGCTTTGCAGTTTCTGAAGAAAGATAGTTTCGCCCTTCTCCTTGTGCATAAATCTTTGCACCAATTTTTTTAAATTCTTGCAAACCATACACATGATCTGCATGGTAGTGACTCACGATGAGTGCAACCACTTTTTGCGGAGTAATTTTTTTAATTTCTGCAATTAGCTTTTGCGCAAGAACAGGTGAGCCTAGAGCATCAACAACCACTACGCCAGCAGGAGTTACAACAAAACCAGCATTGGATATGAAATTCTGGTTAGCGCTACTTCCCATTTCTGGAAAGCCTTGAACAAAATACGTATGTGGCGCCACCTGAATGGGTTTTAACTGAACGGCATCGGCAGGCCTACCCTCCCCAAAGACTAGGCCACAAAATACAAAGGATCCCAAAAGGACCCTAAGAAGACTTTTAAAACAATTCATGATGCTGCTTAAGGCTTAATGTATGCAAAGCCGTCTTTATATTGCAGATCCGCTACACGTACGACACCTGATGGCGTGAAATCTGCATCCAGAATAAATTGGTCCTTCTTCAGGTTGCGATTCTTCAGCGTGATTTCACACACTTCAAACTTCACACCACGAGATTTAAGGGCTCCAACTAATGGCGCATACTCCACATTATTTTTCTTATCCTTGGCGCCCTCCATCAACATGTCAACGCCATTGGCATGGGTCACAACGATGATGATGGTATTGGGAGAGGTATCCAAATGATTGCGAATGTTGCGCAGGCCTTTTAGACCCTGAGTTTCTGCATCATCAATGTGATAGACCACTTTAGTGGGGCCGGAAGATTGAGCTGAAACGACAGAGCAAAATCCCAATGTCAGCGCTAAAGCAGTAATGATGGAAAGTAGTTTTTTCATGCTTAAATCTCGTGTAGTTTTATAGTCAATTAAATTGGGGCCATGCCAGGATTATTGGAAACGCCTTTAATAATTGGCTCATTCAGCTTAACTGCTTTAACGATCTTGACGTCGCGCAAGTGTCGCTCCATCACATCCCAGATTGCTTCGCCACCAGCGTTCTTTGCCTCTTCACTTACTGGAGCCCAGCCAGCAACCTTGTAGGTCTTGCTAGCCTCAATCGGCTTACCATTCAAACGCATGTCTGTAATTCGCTTACCTGCGGTTTGGGCTGGATCAATGGTGTATTGCATTCCACCAACCCGGACCATGTCACCACCCTGCTGGTAATACGGATCTGGATTAAACAAGTTATCAGCCACATCCTCAAGAATGGTTTTAATGGTTTCGCCACTCATATTAGTAACGGTTGTGTATGGATAGGTGATCGCGGTTTGATCCAACAAGTTCTCGCGAGTAATTGCTTGACCAGGTAATAAGCTTGTTCCCCAGCGGAAGCCTGGTGAGAAAGCAATCTCTGCATTCTTCTGCGCCATTAATCCATCCAAGATGAGCTGATCGAAACTCCCGTTGAAGTTACCTCGACGATATAAGAGACCTTCAGTAGTTGCTAACTTCTCATTCAGCTTAGCCTCATACGGTGCCCTTACTTTAGCAATCAACTTGTTCATTGTTGAGTCTGCCGGAATCATATTGGAGAAGATAGGGAATAGCTTGTAGCGGAAATCTACCGGCTTACCGCCCTTCACGTCAAAATCGAGCACGCCAAGGAACTTGCTATTGGATCCTGCATTAGTAACGAGAGTTACACCACCAGCATTTTTTACCTTAACTGGAATAGGCACACCATCATGGGTGTGCCCACCCAAAATAGCATCTAGTCCGCGTACGCGGGAGGCCATTTTCAAATCTACATCCATGCCGTTGTGAGATAGAAGCACCACTACCTTTGCGCCTTTTGATCTAACCTCATCAATAGTCTTTTGCATATTCTCTTCCTGAATACCAAAGGTCCAATCAGGAGTGAAGTAGCGGGGATTTGCAATGGGCGTATACGGGAATGCTTGTCCAATGATGGCAACCTGAATGCCATTCTGGACTTTCATGACATAGGGATTAAATACTGAGTCGCCGAAATCTGCTGTTTTAATGTTTTGCGCTACAAATGAAACCTTGCCTTTGAAATCACCATTAACGATTTCCATAACGCGCTTTTCACCAAGCGTCATCTCCCAATGTGGCGTCATGACATCTACACCCAAGGCAAGGGCGGCATCAACCATATCCTGACCATTAGTCCAAAGCGCAGTGCCAGAGCCTTGCCATGTGTCTCCGCCATCAAGCAATAAGGCGCCAGGACGACTGACTTTCATCTGCTTGATCAGTGTGGCCATATGAGCAAAACCACCCATCTTGCCGTAGTTCTGTGCAGCAGCAACATAATCTAAATAGGTAAACGCATGAGCATCACGAGTTCCCGGTGCAATACCATTCGCTTTTAAGAAATATTCACCAACCAAGTGCGGTGTCTTACCTTCCTGCGCACCAATTCCAAGATTTACATTGGGCTCACGGAAATAAATTGGTAAAAGCTGAGCATGGCAGTCTGTGAAATGCAAAAAGTGGACGTTACCAAATTTAGGTAAGTCATAAAACTTTTGCGCAGTAGTTTGGGCGTTAACAAAGTTTGATTGCAAACTCATTCCACCTGCAGATGCAATAGCTAAAGCCTGTAGAAAATCGCGACGACTTAAAGACATAACATTCCTTTTGTGAAAACAGGCCTGTCGGCCTGTTTTTATACTTTATTGATTAACTGGTGAAGCAGGATCCAGCAGCAATGCCATGACATCCTGAATCTGTTGCTCATTTAAGAGCTTGAAGTGTGCAAACCGAGGCATATTGCTACATGCGTTGTATGCCTTGGAATTATTGATACGATTCCAGGTATAGGTAACTACTTCTTGTGAGTAACCGCGCAACTTTCCATAACCAGTTAAAGATGGGCCGATATTTCCATAGGAGATTTCTTTAGGGTCGATCTGGTGACAGTTGTAGCAGCCACCACCTATTTCTGAACCTGCTTTATCTGACCAAGTGGCTCCGCGACCACTTTGAGCAATCTTTTCCCCATTTTTCCAGTTACCAATGTACTTGCCGTCAGATGGCTGCTTAATGGAAGCCATGTTTTCGCTCTGAATCTTCTCCCTCACCTTTGGATCGCCACCACCATCCAAGTTGGCCGGGTTAGAACAAAACTTCTGCGCAGAATCCTGCACCAAACGATCGAGACCAGCTTGACCTTTTGCCTCAAAACTAGAGGACATCATACTTTCAAAAGGCGTTGCAGCATGAGCAACACCGGCGGATATAAATAGCGCTAACGCCAATAAGGATAATTTATTTTTCATATTATTTATCTCCAGCGATTAACGCTTCAGTCCTGGTGCAGTCATAGTGCCACCTTTGGCTGTCACAGCCATATACATTGAAACCGCAATGGTATCTTCAGAGGTATATATTGGCTCAGGGAAACGCTGCTGACGATAGCAGTCATTTAAACGCTGTTGCATAGTCCAAAAAGTTCCGCTTGAAACCCTGTAAGCCGGCCATGAACCCCAACCTGCTGCCGCACCTTTTTGTGTCGTGATGTTAGGCAGATCCTGCAAGCGAATACGCTTACCGTCCGAGCCATGACATGAGGCGCATGAGAAGTCCATTGGGCCACCTTGGTAGAAGAAGGATTGTTTACCCATCTCAAAGGCTTGCTTTTCTTTAGGGTGCTTAACAACAACATTAATTGGCATACCTTTTGATTCAGCAACAACGTAAGCAACTACAGCCTCAATATCTTTACGCTTACCTTTGCCAAAACCAGCCTTAATGATGTCGTTAGCGTCATAACCTTGCATTTTGCTCATACAAGTAATTAAGCGTGACTCAAGGTCTTGAACTTTGTTTGTGTCTTTAAAGTATTTTGGTAATTGAGTATAGGCACCCTTAACAACACCAGGCCCCATACCCAAATCACACTTTTCAAGTGAGGCATTTTTGGGCCCCATTGGCTTTTTCCAAATATCCTCACCAGATGCCTCATATAAATCAGAAGGGTTACCATCAGCAAGCATCGCACGATATTTTTCAATCTCTTGAGTTGCTGCGCTACCGCCAACGACAGGTTTATCTTCATTTTTTCCGGGACTGGTACAGCCCTGTAGGAGGACAAAAAAACCCGCCGCCAAGAGTCCACAATAGATGCGTGTCTTCATAGGTAACCCTTTTAGATATATTTTCGTATTGATATTAAGAAGCAGTAGCTTCATCAGTACGTTTGTCGCCTTTATTATCCATCCAACTCACAACAATCTTGTCGCCTTTGGCGCCCTTGTATTTGAAGTTCAAGAATGGATCCTTAGAAACTGCTGGGCCAAACTGACCATTCAAAACATCTTTACCGTTTGCTTTGACATTGATGGTAGTGATGTGCCAGGCAGGAATGACTTTACCAGCAGCATCTTTGCGCTGACCAGATTCCATATCATGCTTCATCAAAATTTTTACATCCACAATTCCGCCGTTTTCGGCTGCTCTTACGCGCATTGGATCAGACATATATTCCTCTTGTAATCTAGTAATTAATTAATGGTTTTTATTCGGATTGGGGTTGATTAACCGCCGCAACCACCTAAAGTCACTTTCACTTCTTTAACAGCCATACTCCATTTGCCATCAGCCTTTACCAAGGCATACACATTAGAGGTTTGACCCATCTTGATACGAGTAGTAACAAAAGGCTCAGTACCTGCAGGAATATAGAACTGCGCAGCCAAGGCGCTTGGGTTTTTCTCAACCAAGATTGCCATTTGCTCTGCTTTGAGAGTTGTAACAATACCAACCGGAACTACCGCACCATTTTCTGCGATATCGGGGGCATTCAAAGTAACTGCGCCAGACTTATCTGGACTGCCTGCACCTAGAATCTTAAATACATCATCAAGGCTCTTGCCTTCAAATGCTGCCTTATTCCACTCTTGCGCTTGGGCCACACTAATGAGACCCGCAGAGGCCATTAAGCCGAAAACCGCTGAATATTTCAATAAACTGCGTCGCTGCTGATTCATAAAAACTCCTTTAATAATCATTTACTGTGAATATATTACCTGCTAACTAATAAAGCATGCTGGTTAGTACCGATACACCTTATTTATTTACCACCAGAAAGCACCCAGGTAACCAAGGCCTTGCGATCCTCATCAGATAACTGCGACTGTGGCGGCATTGGAATTGAGCCCCATACGCCAGAGCCACCATTTTTAACTTTAGCCATCAATTTATCCAAAGCACCGCTCTGCCCCTGATATTTGGCTGCAATATCAGCAATGGATGGGCCAACCAATTTGGCATTTGGTGCGTGACATGCTGAACAGTTCTCATTCTTAAATAGCGCGGCAGGTCCCTTATTAGAGGCGGCATGAGTATCAGACGCATGGGCCAATCCCTCGCCAGTTGTTCCAGGCAACTTAGCAAGCGGCGGCTTGGTTGAGTCTGAGCCACGATATGGCCCATACAAGCGATTTTGCTCTGCAATATTGCCATGGGCATTTCTGGCGAAGTCTGGAAGCGTAGAACCAATTTGTACAAACTTCACGCAATTAGTCATGCAAGCCGAACCATTCACATCTGGTTTACCGTTCACACTCCAAAAGCCATGATTGCGCGTCATACCATTGCGATTAGGCATCTTCTTCTGTACATCGGCAATATTGGTATTACTCAATACAAAATCATCAGGAACAATTTCACCCAAGCTGAGAATATATGCCACCAGCGCATAAGTATTGTCCGGGGTAAGTGATCTCGGCGCATTCCAAGGCATGGCACGATAAATATAGTCCCACAATGTTGATACAGTTGACACCTTCATCAAAGTAGTTCGCTGAGGCTGCTTACGATCAGCCAAAGAAGCAACTCTTCCGGTCTTTACGTCATCAGTAGTTGTTCCCCCAGCGATCGGTGTAAAGATCTCATTCGACTCGCCAAAGACACCGTGACAACTAGCGCATTTAGATTCCCAAATCGCTTGGCCCTGCTCTACCGAGCCAGATCCTTTTGGTAGGCCTTTAAAGTCTGGACGCACATCGATATCCCAAGCCATGACTTCGGCGGGCGTGGCATTACGACCAATACCAGGGAACTTTACAGACCCCTGGGTATTTTGCGCATAAGCACATTGAATTGATAAGACTGCCAAGCCAGCAACAGTCAAGCGAGCAAATAATTTATCCAACTTGTACATTGCTCACCTCACCATTTGAATCCAATTTCCAGGACTGAATTGCATTGTTGTGATAAATGGAGCGGTTGCCGCGCAGATCACGCAATACCTTAATAGAAGGCTGAATGTAGCCAGTGTCATCTACCGCTCTTGACTGCAGTATTGCCGGTGAACCATCCCACACCCAATCGATATTGAAACGGGTAATTGACTTAGTGAGCACCGGAGTCTCCAGGCGCGCTTGACGCCAGTTATTGCCGCCATCAAATGAGACGTCTACACGCCTAATCTTGCCGCGACCTGACCAAGCCATGCCGCTCACGTTATAAAAACCTTTGTCTAGCAATTGCTGACCGCCAGAAGGGGTAGTAATTACAGATTTACACTCTTGAATGGATGCATATTGACGATGCATGCCATCTGGCATGAGTTCAATGTAGTGAACCGCCTCGTCCTTGGCGTTCCAAGGCATATCGCCAACTTCTAGACGGCGCAACCACTTCACCCAGCTAACACCCTGGACGCCTGGAACTACTAGGCGCAATGGGAATCCATTTTCTGGACGCAACATCTCACCATTCATACTCCAAGCAACAATCGTATCGTCCAAGCAGCTTTCTAAATTGATGGTGCGAGTCATACCAGAACCATCACCACCTTCGGCAAGCATGAACTTGCCTTTTTTCAAATCTGCGCCGCATTCTTCAAGCAATACCTTAAGAGGTACACCTGTGAATTCGCAGCAAGATAGCATGCCGTGGGTATATTGCACGGTTGGCACCGCAACGTTACCCCACTCCAATCCAGTATTAGCACCGCACTCAATGAAATGGGTACGAGAAACTGAAGGCAATCTCATTAAATCATTCATCGTAAAGACGCGAGCGTTCTTCACCAAACCGTTCACCATGAGGCGATGGGTTTCAGGATTCAGGTTGTACCAACCCTGGTGATGGCGCTCAAAGTGCAAACCATTTGGAGTAATAGTTCCAAACAAACCCTGCAACGGAGTAAATGCAACAGATGCTGCAGATACACGCGTTAATCCAGGTGATTCACGGCGAATGAGATTTGATTCATAAATTGATGGCACGCCATATGGCATGGTGGCAACGTTTTTACCTAGAGTGGTCTGCCATTCTTGCTTCTCCAGAATGGCAGGATCACCTTCTCCAGCAGCAAAAGCCATTGGGGCAGCCAAGCCAGCAGCCGCACCACCTATAGCCGATAAAAACCCTTTACGCAAGAAGCCACGGCGCGTTTCATCCAGACCATTGGAATTGATATCAGCAATTAACTCTTGAGAGATAAAGTGCTCTGGCGCTTTCACCAAGCGAGCTCTATTGGCCGGCTTCTCAACCGCCGAGATATCCTCGGCACTTAATTCAATTTGCTTCTTAGTCATTTGACCTCTACTTGAAAAGTGATTTACTGCAAAACTTATTAACTACTTTTAGTGAATGCCTTCGGCAATCTTTGCACAGACTGTCTGACACATCTCTACGGTTGCGCTATCCGCAATCGAGTAATAAACCATAATGCCCTCTTTTCGCCTCATTAAAATTCCAGCTTTATGAAGCGCTAATAAATGTCTGGATACATTGGCCTGACTCGTGCCACACATCTCCACAACCTCAGAGACGGATTTTTCACCGCTACAGACCGCATACATGATGCGTAAACGTGCCGGCTCAGAAAGTACATTGAAATAAGCAGCCACATGTGCAAAGACCTTCTCCATCTGTTTTGGAGATAAGTTTTTTGTCGCCTTTTGAACCCTTGCTTTCAATTCCATCAGCCTTTTAATATATGCATGTATACGCATATATTTGACCCTTTAAGCAGGTAAATCGGTATAGTGAGATACCCTATATTGCTTAGCAATACAATCAAGCTATGGATACGGATGCAATCCTTCTCTCGCTTAAGCTAGCGCTTTGGACTCTGGTCCTCATCCTTCCATTTGGAGTTTGGGTTGCCCATAGCCTCTTAGGCCTAAATAGAAGCAAACCCTGGGTAGAAGCTGCCCTAGCCCTGCCACTCGTTTTGCCCCCCACGGTTTTGGGCTATTACCTTTTAGTTGGCTTAGGCGGCAAGACTTTTTTAGGCATTCCACTGGTGTTTTCCTTTACCGGAATCCTCATTGCCTCCCTTATCGTTAGCCTGCCTTTTGCAATACAGCCGATTCAGCGCGCATTTGAAGCTATCAACCCAGAGATTATTGAGGCTGCACAAGTCAGCGGTCTATCCAATTGGCAAATATTTCGTCTGATTGAATTACCTTTGGCGTGGCGCGGCATCACTAGCGCTGCTGTACTGACGTTTGCGCATACCTTGGGCGAGTTTGGAGTCATCCTTATGGTTGGTGGTGCGATCCCCGGCGAAACCAAAACGGCATCGATTGCGATCTACGACAAAGTGCAAAGTTTTGATACCTCAGGCGCGGGCGCACTGGCCTTATTGCTACTCGGCATATCCCTGATTGCAATTGCCCTTTCATATGGTGTTTTTGGCAAAAGCGTCCCCCAACAGCGCCAACGGAGGGTCTGATGCTTAAACTCAAAATAAGCCAAGCCCTTCCTAACCCTCTTCAGATCACCCTGGAATGTGCGGCCGGTCAATTACATGCTCTTGTGGGGCCATCTGGTAGCGGCAAAACTAGCACTCTAAGAACTATTGCCGGCCTTAGCCAAGCTACGATTGGCAAAATTGAATGTGATGGTGAAACCTGGTTTGAGGCTAATGAACTTGTAGGAGTAATGCAGAACCTGTCACCCGCACAACGTTCTTGCGGATTTCTATTTCAGCAATACGCCCTCTTTCCGCATCTATCGGCGATTGAGAATGTCCTCATCCCTTTGCAGAATTCTGCGCATAAGGTGGTTGAACGTAAAGCCATTGCTCAGGACTGGCTTGGTCGTATGGGAGTTGCTGAACTTGCCCATCGTTTTCCACACCAACTCTCAGGCGGACAACAACAACGCGTAGCCCTCGCTCGCGCATTGGCACGACAGCCAAAGATCTTGTTGTTAGACGAGCCATTTTCCGCTGTCGATGCGCCAACGCGACAAGGTCTATATAAAACTCTTGCCGATTTACGCAAGGATTTAAACATTCCGATTGTGTTAGTTACACATGATTTGCGTGAAGCCGACTTGCTTGCCGACCGTATTACAGTGATTGATAACGGCATCAGCTTGCAAACGGCTGCGCCCCAAGTAGTCTTTCAAAGACCCAGAAACTCCCGTGTAGCCGAGTTGGTTGGCATCAGCAATTTATTTCATGGAATATTTAATGCAGGCAATCTCACTTGGGATGGCTGCGATAAAACCTTTGCCGTGGCCGATAAAGGCAAAATTCCTCCAAATGCGCAAGTGGCTTGGGTGATTCCGCAAGATGGTTTAAGTGTCCATAACGCACCAACCCCGACCAGCACACCTGCCATTGCCGCAGAGATTAGTGTCTTGGGTCAAATTGCGGTGATCCAACTACAAATTCAAAATAGCGCACATAAAATTGAATGGGTGGCATCGGCATCTGAAGTGAAAAGACTAAATATGGAAGTTGGCAGTCAAATGCATATTGAATTAGATGGCAATCAAATTCACATCATGCCGTTACGACCAATCAATGATCCTAGGCGATTTGTTGGTCACTAATCTGCATAGCTCTACATCGCCATGAGTATGGTCCTCAAGTTATTTCTAGCAACTCGGCCCGCATTTCTCACAATTACCCTTTTAGGCTGCCTTATTGGGCTTTCGATTCCAAGCTCTAGAAAAGAGTCTATGGCAATCAACCTGCTTGCTGTGACTTTAGCCCTCTGCATACATGCTGGAGCGAATTTAATAAATGATTACTTTGATCACCTCAATGGTAGCGATGAAAATAATCGCAATCGAATTTCACCGTTTACTGGCGGCAGCCGCTTTATACAAAACCATTTAATAAAGCCAAGCGAAATATATCAGCTTGGTTTTGCGCTAATCACACTTAGCGTCTTCATTGGCTTATATATTTGCTCGCAAACTACATGGCTCTTGATACCGCTGGGGTTCATTGGAGTGACCGCCGCATGGACATACTCCGCACCACCACTGCAGCTGATGTCTAGGGGGGTTCTCGGCGAGTTATCTATAGCTATTGCATGGTCGCTTGTGGTTATCGGATTCGCCTTTATGCAAACAACCAATATTACATACCAAATAATCCCGATTGGACTCGCATATGGATTAATGGCCTCCAATATCCTACTAATAAATCAGATCCCAGATATTGAGGCAGATCGGCTTGCGCAAAAGTTAACTCTTGCTGCAAAGAGTAGCCCCCATGAATTGCGTGCCTGGTATACAGGCATATCAATTGCAGCTTATACCCTTCAAATAATTGGAATTTATTTTTATGGGATTCCAATTCAAACGTTGATTACCTTGTCTGCACTTCCAGTATTTATATTTTGCGCCAATCAAATATCAGGGGTAATGGTTCGAAAAGATGCAATGAAGAAACTTATTTTGAACAATTTAGTGGCGATACATCTGTATTCCCTTCTATTACTCATAGGACTACTGTGGCGGTAATTAAATTTGGGTATAAAAAAGGGCAACCTCAGTTGCCCTTTTTTATATAGTCAACTTATTTACAGCAACCGCCGCCACCACATGAAGAATCAGTACCGCAAGTATTGATTCCTAGGAGTGGGTACGCTGGGCAAAATCTAAATAGGCCTGTTGCGAGAGGTACAACACCAATCCAACCCCATACACCAACAGTTCCGGTTACGGCTAGGCCAATTAACACTAAGCCAACCACCATACGTAACATACGATCAACACCACCGACATTGCATTTCATATTAAGACCCCTTTTGGTTATTTACTGCAGTAATTTTGATAAAGCACATTCATCACTTCCAAAGCAATCCGATTAGAAAGTGAATAATAGATTTGCTTACCATCTCTTCTGGTTTGGACCAGCTCTTCATTTCTAAGAACGGTGAGTTGCTGAGATAAGGTAGGCTGATGAATATCTAGACACTCCTCGAGCTCACCAACGCACAGCTCTCCCTGACTTATCTGGCATAACAACAACATACGATCTCTATTTGAGAGTACTTTCATCAAGCGACAAGCATCGTCTGCTGATGACTGCATCCTCTCTAGATTGATACTGTCCTTAAGTACTGGCATGATGGGCGCTCTTAGTTCAGTGGAACACCGACCAATGGGCGACCTTCAAGCGTCCAAAGATACAAAGAGCCATCGTATAACTTAGTAGATTTATTGCCTACGAGCTCTGACATAACAAACCAACCACCAGCCGCTAAGTGGCCGGTATTGCAATAGGCAATTGTTGGCACTTTAATACTTAAACCATTAGCTGCCATCAATGCATCGTAGGTATTCTTTTGCCAGAAATACAGTGCGCCATTGCTTGGCTTTGCCAATAACTCAGGGGCCAGCTCCTTTGAACCAGCAATATGGCCGAAGGTTAATACATCCGGACGTTTTGAAAGGCCCAAGTATTGGGCAGGCTGACGCGCATCCAATAATTGCGGCTTACCTGCTTTGGACGCAGCAGCTACATCATCTGAACTGGCGATTAATTCTTTGCGATATGCTTTTGCAGACCAATTACCAGTTGCCTTTTGAGCATTAGTAGTTACGTATTCACGCCCCTCACCAAGCCAACCAGCAATTCCGCCATCTAATACAGCTACTTGATCTTCGCCATACACCTTGAATGACCAATAGGTTCTTAATGCCTCGTCGATATCTGACATATCCTGCCCAATAGGCACGAGCACAATTGGCTTATCAGAGTTGATGCCTAAAGATTGAACCAACTTCTCAAAATCTGCTTTTTCAGGAATCAGAAACTTAATCTTTTTTCCATCAACCAGACGCTCTACACGCACCCTCTTAAAATCCAAGAGAGTGGAATTAGTAATATGGCCGCCAACTTCTACCAGGAACTTCTTTCCAGTCTTTTTGTCGGTATCAAATTCAGGGTTTCTGAGGTAGCTTGCTAAATCTGTTCTAACTTCAATTACCTGAACATCAGATAGATTATTGGATAACCAATCGGCACTGACTACAGGACCAGGCAAAGTAATTGCCTGAACTAGGCTCACCAAGCCGGTTAGGGCAAATGCTAAAAGCAATTGAATTTTTTTCATCTCTACTCCCTTATGAATTTACAGCTAACAAATTGTCTGAAAGACGGCCCATCAAATCAATCTTGCATTCCGTTAATACATGATACTTTTTTGAGTTCAATACCAGCTCACGATTGCCCTTCTCTGCAGCTAGTCGCGCAATCTTTTGATCTCGCTCCAAAAGCAACCCTTCAATCTCTGCAGCAAATAACTGAATCAAAGCGCTGATCCAATTGCTTACTGGAGCCATGCGACCTTTTATGGTCACTTGAAATTCTTTAGCGAATTTGATGACAACGTCCGAATTCGCCATCTCTTCACCGGTGACCCACTGGTTAGTAGTAAATAAGCGAACTGGCAAACCCTTCTGGTCTAAAGAAATGCCAATGAGGTGATGAAAGCTTTTTGCATCACGCTTAATTACATGAAAATGGCCATGCTCACCATTGGGCATTTCATCTGCAGAATGCGCATGGTAGTAGAACTCATAACCACTATGCTTATCCACAAGATCATTACTTGGATAGTGCTGCCACTCAATATAATCCTTGGCTCCACATAAAGCAGCTTCATTCAAGGTGCGCCCGGTTTCGGCATATCGCATCTGAATATTTGCTAGCGCTTGCGCGGCCAACCAAAGATTAGATTGAGTAAGCATTTATTTAGTTACTCTGCAGCTTTACGCTTTTTAGGGCCGCATGGATTTGCAGGGCCGCATGGGTTAGCTGCTTTTTTCTTTGCAGGGCCACAAGGATTTGCCGACTCTTTTTTAGGACTGCAGGGGTTCTTCTGCTCTGCGCCTGATGGATTAGCAGGAGCATCTGCTGAATGTGCCAATGGTGCAGCCGCCAATCCAGCTAAAGCCATTGCTAACGCAGCTACTGTTGATTTTTTGGACATAACTTTCCTTTTAAATAATTAAACCTGGGAACTAACGGGACCCCTGGACCTCTTCTCCATCCAAGAACCCAAGATAAATACTCCGACTGCCGCAATAACCATACCAACATCAATTGATAAAACCGATATGTGGAAAGCATCAGACAGTGCATCCGCTTTTACGTATTCACCCATAGTCGTCATGAACTCAATACTTGGATAGATACCAGCAAACAATACGGTCCCTAACAATAAGCCGAGCAAAAATATGGCCGCATCAATCCGTCCAGACATCAAACCGACAACTGAGGTTCCAGGGCAATATCCACCAATTGCAAAACCTGCGCCAACAAATGCTCCACCAAGAGCAGCGGCGCCTAAAAATGCAGGTGGTATAAATAAATTACCAGCATCTACAAAGCCCACCTGCTCCAAAACTAAGAGGCCAACAGCAGCAAACACAATCGCGGTGAACATCACCTTAAATACAGACCAATCGGTTAATCGAAACTGGCCAGTCAACTTATTAGGATTGCCGAATCCGGCGCGTTCCAAGACATAGCCAAAAGCACCACCCAATAGAAGCCCAGAGAGAATTTCACTCATCTTATTTCTCCTCTCTCAAGAAGCGGCTTGTCAATAAACCTACCGCAAAGAATGTTCCCAGGAAAGTAAAGCCGGCCAAACTCAGAACCGCCGCACCGGATAAACCAAGTCCACTAGTACAGCCAGCCGCAATCCTTGCACCAAAACCTGCAAGCACACCCCCACAAAGGGCTGTCCATGGACGCTTAGATCCACCTAAAAACTTTGCTCCGTCCATCTTGAATTGAATTCTGTGCGCAAAAAATGCAGAAATAAACGCTCCAAGAGCTACGCCAATGACTTGCCAAGTAATCCATGCATTTAGTGGCTTGCCATCTTCAACCATCCCACCCAGGTAATCGTTTGCATTTGTTGCAACTGGAGCAATATACATTCCAAACCAGGCTGTTAAGCGCGTTGTAAAGCCTGTAGCTCCTAGCCCATGACCTGTAACAACAAAAGTGGCCAACAAAACCATTCCGAGAAGGATTCCCGCCAATAAAGGATTCATATAAGGGGCCGGTATAGCCCGCTCTACTTTGTTAACCATTTTTAGCCACCTCATTTAAGGTTTTAATAATATATTAAGTTATATATTATTTACTTAGAATTGGTATGTCAAGCCCGCTAGGACTGATAACAGGGGGCAAATTTGATCCACATCAATAAATAGTAGATTCAGATCTATATGGTTTGGACATCTGCAATCAAGATTTCAATAAATGGCCCTCAATTACAGATGGATGCCACCAATTAATAGCGCGCATCTTTGGGCTTGCCGCCATTAGGCCAGTCCTTATCCTTACCAATAAAGTCTGGGCGAGCCATATGAGCAAAGTACTCAGCAACATCAAGAGCCTCCTGATCACCTAAACTACCTCCCTGCCCTAAAGGAAATTTGGTGTTGTGACCCATCGGCATGTTTTGCTTGATAAATGCCGCAGCAGTAAAGGTACGCGCCATTCCAGCGCCTAAATTGAAGGACTCATCACCCCACACCATTGGAAACACATACCGACCATCAGATTGTTTTACGCCTTCTCCATTAGACCCATGGCAAACAGCACATTGAGCTTGGTAAACAACCTTGCCATTTTCAATATTTGGAATTAGCGTTTTATCAATTTTCCCAATGCCTCTACCTGGAATCTGCTCATCCTTTTTATAAGGCCCGTTAACCCACTTCATGTAGGCGACCATTGCCTTCATTTCAACCGAATCCTTTTCTAACGCCTTACCGTTCATCGATCGTTTAAAGCATCCATTAATTCGATCCTCAAGATCAATGATTTTCCCTGCACGTGGGGCATAAGCAGGAAACTGTGCCGCTACACCAATAAATGGGGATGCATTCGCTACAGTTCCAGCATTGGTATGGCAGCTACTGCAGTTAAGGCTGTTGCCAACGTGATCAGGAAGCAAAGTGCCCGTCTCTGCTATTAGTCGCATACCGTAGACTAGCTGCCCTGAGTTTGATTTTTCTAGCATATTTGAAAATCGAGGCGTTACAAATTTAGAGCCATCTTGTGAAGTTAAATTTAGCTGTGCCCGAACTGCCTTAACCTGATTAACTGAAACCTCAGATGCAGAATTCCCCCATGAAGAACGTATGAAGGTAATAATTCGCGCCAACTCCTCATCTCCGAGTGAGCCATATTCGGGCATACCAACGATGCGATGGTTTGTTTTTGTAGCCGCCGATTTCCAACCGCTCAAAACAACGTGAATTACTGAAGTTGGATCGTCAGAAAGAATTGATTTGTTACCAGCCAAAGGAGGAAATATCTTTGAAACCCCATTCCCGTCATTGCGATGACAGGTGGAACAAAATTGCACATAAGCCAAACCATTTTTAGACTTATATAGCTGCGATTTTTCCAAAGCTATTATTGGCTGGGCCTGATTGCTCTCATCTAGACTCAGTGATTTAAGATATACAGCAATTGCAGTAAGATCTTCATCAGTGAAATGTTGTGTGCTTAAACCAATGACTTCAGTCATTGTTCCATATGCGGTTGCATGTTGATTTCTACCAGTTTTCAGGAACGCTACAATTTCTGATGGCGTCCATAAATTACGGAGATTCACTGCATGCCAACTATCAACCGTAGATCCAGTCAAAAAATACTTACCATGTGATCCGGCTTGACTCATTGCCTTTTCTTGGAACAAAAGGCCTCTAGGGGTATGACACGATCCACAATGACCCATGCCTTGAACAATATATGCGCCACGATTCCATTGTTGGGTTTGACTTGCCTCTGGCTGATAAGGCTTGCTGCCGCCAAAGAGAATGTTCCAAAAGCTTAGGCCCCAACGCATGTTGTATGGCCATTTCATCTGACTTTGGATATTCACTTTTTCTACGGGCAATACACCATGCATTAGATACTGATAGAGTGACTGCATATCCTCGACAGACATTCTTGAATAGGATGGGTACGGCATAGCGGGGTATAAATTATGGCCGTCAGCGGTAACACCCCTTCTCATAACCCTATCGAATTGTTCAAAACTATACCCACCAATTCCAGTCTTTTTATCAGGCGTAATGTTTGTTGAATACAATGCTCCGAAAGGTGTTTTTAGCTCCAAGCCACCGGCCATTAATTTGCCACCCTTTTCGGTATGACATGCAACACAGTCGCCAAGGTGCGATAAATATTCACCCCGCTTTATGGAAGACTCTGTTGAGCTCGAATTGTCCACTGCGAAGGAGAAAAAACTATGGCTAAATGCAACACAAAAAATAATGGTCTTAAAGAATCGCATCATATAGCCCTGAGTATCTTGATCGCAATGAGTCCAATTGCTCTTTACCCACTCAGTATGGGGTAAACCCATATCGGCAACTTGACATAGATCAAATCTAGTTTGTTTTTAGGGCTCAAGATACTAAATTGAAAATAAACTCATGCACAATTACAAGGTCCGTTGAAATCCTTGGGAATGATGATTTATTCCCAACATAGGTCGCGCTATTCCACCAATTGAGTCTTTCTGATTTTGATAATGAACATGACATCTACACTATTTATACGCACCTCAAAGTACATCGCGTACTTATGCATGATCATGCCAACTCTTTCGTTTGCCTTAGACGGCGAAGCGATCATGGTTCATGGTGGAGCAAATCCTGCTGCGATGCCCTGTATTAGTTGCCATGCCCCAGATGGCAAAGGCATGCCATCAGCGGGATTTCCGCGGCTCGCAGGATTACCTGCGGCATATATTGAAAAGCAACTTTACGACTTTAAGTCAGGCAGTCGAAAAAATCCTCTGATGCAAGGTATTTCTTCCGCACTAACAAACGAGGAAATTATTGCAGTGGCTAACGCCTACTCTAAGCGGCCAAAAGTTAACGTAAACACCAAACAAGCTGGACTGCCCGTTCCCGGTACTGGCGCCTGGATTGCCCTGCGTGGCGAATGGAGTAAAAATATTCCTGAATGTACTTTATGTCATGGGCCAGATGGCGTTGGTGTTGGTGATTCTTTTCCACCATTAGCCGGTCAATCCCCTTTGTACCTAGAAAATCAACTTAAGGCGTGGAAGGCAGAAAAACCTACTGCTGCCAATAAAAAGGGAGCGCCGCCTACGAGAAGCAACGATCCCAATGGGTTAATGCAACATATAGCCGCCAGCCTTACTGATGCACAAATAAAAGCAGTTTCGGAGTACTTTGGAAATTTAGGCGATGCAACAGAACCTTTTGATGAATCCCAGCACAGACTTAGGTAATTTAAAGACATCGCATGAATAAAAATATATCTATGAAAATCTCAATTAGCAGTTTAGTAGTCTTATGCCTACTCCTTAGCTCGCCAACTACGTTTGCAGTGGATAAATCAAAACTAGAGGACCAATCCCAAATTCCCTCAAATACCCACAAGGTTGGCAAAACACAATACTTCACACCACCAACAGACTCTGAATTACAAAATAATGCCTTTGGCGAATTAGTTCGGCGCGGAGAGGCTATCTTTGTAAATACAAAAGCACTGGCACCCCAATACGTTGGCAATGAGATGAATTGCGTGAATTGTCATATTGATAGAGGGCGTCTTGCAAATTCTTCTCCAATGTGGGCTGCGTATCCTATGTATCCAGCCTACCGCAAGAAAAATAATAAAGTGAATACCTATGCCGAGAGACTTCAAGGATGCTTCACGTTCAGTATGAACGGAACTCCGCCGCCAGCTGATAGCGAAGTTATCTTAGCCCTAACGGCTTATTCATATTGGCTATCGACTGGTGCACCTGTTGGCAAAGCACTCCCAGGGCGAGGCTTCGACGAACCTCCTCCCCCTAAAGGTGGTTATGACATTGCTCGTGGAAAAGTAGTTTATGAAAAGCAATGTCAAATCTGCCATGGTTCAAACGGTGAAGGACAAAAGGTTGGGGCAACCTATGTTTTCCCTCCACTCTGGGGTAAGAATTCTTATAACTGGGGAGCAGGCATGCATCGCATCAATACTGCGGCTGGATTCATACAACACAATATGCCTTTAGGTCGAGGCGAAACCTTAACCGACGTGGAGTCCTGGGATGTTGCTGCTTTTATAAATATGCATGAACGCCCCCAAGACCCACGCATAATTGATGGGGATATTGAAAAAACTCGCAAAAGATTCCATGCTGATGATGGCGTAAACCTGTATGGCTCAGTTGTTGACGGTGTACTTATAGGTAAAGGCGTTAAATAACCTTCGTCTTTATCCTCACAAAAACAAAGGGAGCCTGGGCTCCCTTTTTAATATCAAGGAATAAGGAAGACTTAAAACTCACCCTTTACCGTTGTCAAGCCAAGCGCATCCCAGTCCAACATGCCACCGCGATAGTAGTAGATCTTAGTTGCAGGAAAACCATCACGAGTCATAGCGGCCATTGCCATTGGGCTTTGTGGACAAACTGGACCATTACAGAATGCATAAACCTTCTTAGCTTTGGAGCAGTCCCATTTAGTTGATCCTGCTGCAGGCTTTTTGCAACCCAATTCATCCATGCGCATTGCAACTTCAGTGTAAGGAATGCCAATAGAGCCAGGAATAGTTCCTTTGACGCGGTCATCAATTACACGCATATCAACTACAAGCGAATCTTTGTCGTTCAAGGCGTTGAGAACATCAATTTCATCAACTGGCACAACACCCTTGATTGGAATTAATGGCTGCAACCATCCTTTATTTTTGGCACAAGGTGTCATTACGCGGGTAATTTCAATCGGCCCCTTTGAGGTTTTGACAACGAAGTTAGTGGACTTATCAATAATCTGCAGTAATTCTGGGCTGGCAGGCGCAGCGGTTTGTGCGGCGGCTATACCTGAAAACAACATCAGGCCGAGTGAAAAAAGCTTTTTCATAAAACCCCTCTTTTTTATTAATTTGAGTAAAACCATTGATTTAAATGCTTATATACGCATTTATGCATATTCCTACAGTGTGAGCCCAAGAGTTGCTAAACTTAATACTGAGAAACCCCTATTGTTGATGGTGTTATCCCCTTTAATATCCCTTATAGCTAGTTATTTAAGCTTTTTATTCATCCGAACACTGGAGTCTTTATGAAAAATAGTCGTCGTCAATTTATGATTTTGTCTGCTGCTGGTGCTTGCACTTTGGCATTGAACGGTAAAGTTCAAGCTCAAGCAATGGTTGCAGAAACTGATCCGCAAGCCGCTGCTTTGGGCTACAAGGCGAATGCAACAACTGTCGATAAGGCCAAATACGCTAAGTATGCCGCCGGACAACAATGCAGCAACTGTGCATTGTTCCAAGGCAAAGCGGATGCGGCTGCTGGCGGTTGCTCATTGTTTGCTGGTAAGCAAGTTTCTGGCAAAGGCTGGTGTTCTGCTTACGCTAAGAAGGCTTAATTCAGAATCTGAATTTATTCTCAGCTAAGTTAGATTAGAAAACAAAAAAGACCGCTATGGCGGTCTTTTTCATTGATTTAAATTTTAAGAGCCCGCTTGAGAAAAGCTTTCAAGTTTTTTTATGCTCGGAATTTGAATGCTTAACTTTCCGATATTGGAAATTAAGCCCTGTTCCGCCATAGAAGCAAGCGCCCTACTGATAGTTTCAAACTTCACGTCCATCATCAAGCCCATATCCTCCCTCTTAAAGAGTGGCGCAACTGCCATATCCCCAGAGATCTTAGCCACACGCAAGAAAAATCTCGCTAAACGCACTTCAATTCTTCCGGTATTAATTTCAGAAAACCATGACTCCGACTGAGTCAGGGCTTCACCCCATTTTTTTACAATTTGACGATGTAAGCGTGGGGACTCTTCACCCAAGCTGGAAATAATCGCTTTTGGAATGCGGCACAGGTGGATATTGGATAGTGCTGCAGCAGAATGCGTATAAGTCTCACCTAACAAAGCCTCCATACCAAACAAATCACCAGGCATAACTAGTCGCACTATTCTATTTGAGCCGTCGGAATTGATATGCAACAACTTGATATAGCCTTCGCGTAAGGTATACAAATGTTCTGCAGAATCCCCCTGCGTGTATATACCTGAATTAGCCTCATACCTTAAATCATCAATCGGCGAATGGATTTTAGAAAAATCGTCCTCATTTAATTCGGCAAAAAGCGCAGAGCTGCGAATAGAGCACGCATTGCAATCGCTATTGCCCTGCCATGCACTTTTTATTTCGATAGTCTTCATACGAAACTACTCATTTTCTGCAAACCAAGCCCAGTATTGCTGACATACCAGTATGTCTTGGACCTTCAGAGAGTTCTTTCTCGTAGCTAACGAGTTCTAAGATCTCAAATTCTTTAGCAAGATCTCTAATCAACTCTTCTGTGTACAGATGCTCTATTAGGCTTGGACCACCAGTTTTGTATTCGAGCTGCTTAGGGGTATAGCCCTGAAGGATAAAGAGTCCGCCTGGCTTAGTCGCTTTATATGCTTGCTGGAAGATTCTGGCGCGCATTGCTGGATCAGCGAACTGTATGAAGATGCCAATCACTGCGTCATAAGTATTCTCATGCCAAGCATAGCTATCAGTATCAGAGAAAGAGTAATCAACCTCTACTTGATTGTCTTTGGCAAACTGCTTTGCCTTAGTAAGCGCAATATCTGATGCATCAAAACCAACCACTTGCATACCTTGCTTAGCAAGCCAGACACCATTGCGTCCTTCGCCATCAGCAATACATAAGACCTTATTTTTTGGCTTTAAGTATTGCTTCGCTTTTTCAACTAGATACTCATTGGGTTCTTTTCCAAAGATGAACTCTTCTTTATCGAAGCGCTCATTCCAGAACTGGGTGGCATCCGCAAAACTCATAGACCTATCCTGATGAACTTGATTACTTTTTGAGTCCACCAACGAGGTCGCTCTTTAAGTCATTGATATTTTCAAGACCAACCGCAATACGCACCAAGCCATCAGAGATACCTGCGGCTTTGCGGGCCTCTGAGGTTACTCGGCAATGCGTTGTTGTAGCTGGATGCGTAATGGTCGTACGAGTATCACCCAAGTTTGCAGTAATCGAGCAAAGCTTAGTTTGATTAATGAGCTTGAATGCAGCTTTCTTACCACCCTTCAAGGTGAAGGACAAAATTGCTCCGCCCTCTTTTTGCTGACGCATTGCCAAAGCATGTTGAGGGTGTGATTTGAGGCCAGGATGGTAAACGCGCTCAACACCAGGCTGCTTCTCTAGCCATTGCGCTAAGGCGAGTGCATTCTGGCTTTGTTGCTTCATACGAAGCTCCAAAGTCTCCAAGCCCTTGAGGAAAACCCAAGCATTAAATGCAGATAGCGTTGGCCCAGCAGTACGTACGTATGGGAATACCTTTCCCATGATGAAGTCTTTGCTACCCACAATTGCACCACCTACCATGCGACCCTGCCCATCCAAGTACTTGGTTGCCGAATGAATGACGACATCAGCACCAAGGGCCAATGGTTTTTGCAATGCTGGTGTGCAGAAGCAGTTATCAACAGCAAACAATGCGCCCGCCTTCTTAGCAATCTTGGAGATTGCTTTAATGTCCGCAATCTCAGTCAATGGATTGGAAGGCGTCTCTAAATAAAAGAGTTTGGTATTTGGTTGGATAGCAGCCTGCCATGACTTGATATCTGCCAAATCAGCATAAGTTGTTGTAATGCCGAAGCGACCCAGGATATTCGTAAACAACTGAATCGTTGCACCGAATACGGAGCGCGAACAAACAACATGGTCACCTGCTTGTAGATGAGCCATCGTCATTGTCAAAATGGCTGACATGCCTGATGCTGTAGCAATACATGCCTCACCACCCTCTAGGGCCGCCAAGCGGTCTTGGAACATGCTGACTGTAGGATTGGTAAAGCGAGAATAGATGAAGCCTTGATCAGCATGTGCAAAACCATCGGCAGCCAACTCTGCGCTATCAAAGCAGAAGCTAGAGGTCAGGAACATCGCCTCTGAGTGCTCTTGGTATTCTGCTGTACGACGAGTACCAGCGCGGACAGCCAAGGTCTCGAGCGCTAGCTTAGAAAAATCGGGTTTTTTGCGTGTGGTTTTACTCTTCATACTGCTATTTTGACACCGAAATGGGGATTTGCCTCGATTGAGGCAAATTCCTGTCGCTTTTTAGTCTTCGGTAGCCAAATGCAGATGGAGCTGTGAGCGGGCAAAGTCACTGGAATCCTTCTGACGATCCGCCTTAGCGTCTGAGGTATTTCTGGCAGCTTCCAAAGCGTCTAAATAGGACTCAGTGATGTCACCAGTTACATAGAAGCCATCAAAGCAAGAGGCCTCAAAATTCTTAATATCAGGATTAACATCCCTTACCGCCTGCTTCATATCTTCAATACTTTGATAAATCAACTGATCGGCACCAATCATCTTGTTGATTTCTTCATCAGTACGGCCATAGGCAACCAATTCGCTACGAGTTGGCATATCAATACCGTAAACGTTCGGGAAGCGTACAGGCGGCGCAGCAGATGCAAAGATTACTTTCTTGGCGCCTGATTCACGAGCCATCTGCACGATCTCAAATGAAGTGGTTCCACGAACAATAGAGTCATCCACAATCAAGACAGTCTTATCTTTGAACTCAATACGCATCGCATTCAATTTCTGACGAACAGATTTCTTGCGAACAGCCTGTCCTGGCATGATGAAGGTACGGCCAATGTATCGGTTCTTAAAGAAGCCTTCGCGGTAATCTACACCTAAGTTCTTAGCCACCTGCATTGCCGCTGGACGGCTTGAGTCTGGGATTGGCATGACTACATCGATCTCGGAGACATCAGTCTCTTTGCGAATCTTCTCAGCCAAGTAATCACCCATACGCATGCGAACGTTGTAGACAGTGACGCCATCAATGGTGGAGTCTGGTCTTGCCATGTAAACGTATTCAAAAATACAAGGTGTTAATACTGCATTGGGCACGCACTGACGTGAATAAAAATTGCCATCCAAGTCAATATAGGTTGCTTCACCTGGATTAACGTCACGTACGAATGTAAAGCCTAATCCCTCTAGCGCTACGGACTCTGATGCAATCATCCACTCAGGACCCTGAGGAGTATCGATACGGCCAATACACAGAGGACGAATACCGTATTGATCACGGAAAGCCAATAAACCATAACCTGCTATTAAAGAAACAACCGCATATGAACCTTTAACGCGATTAGTAACCCCAGTCACAGCATTAAACATTGCGCCCTCATCTAGAGCCGCGCTATTCGTTTCTTTTTGAAGTTCGTCAGCTAAAACGTTGAGCAATACTTCGGTGTCTGAACTGGTGTTGATGTGACGACGATCACGATAAGCCATCTCCACACGCAAACTTGGTGCATTGGTCAGATTACCGTTATGAGCCAAGATGATGCCGTATGGTGCGCTTACATAAAACGGCTGTGCCTCTTCTTCGCTGCTGGCAGAGCCAGCAGTTGGGTAACGCACTTGGCCGATACCAGCGCTGCCTACTAAGCTGCGCATATTGCGAGTTCTAAAGACGTCTCTAACTAAGCCGTTGGCTTTATGCATCGTGAACGAATTACCGTTCATCGTTGCAATACCTGCAGCATCTTGACCGCGATGTTGCAAAAGCAACAAAGCATCATAGAGAAGTTGATTTACTGGTGAGTGAGAAACAGTTCCGACGACGCCGCACATATCTCTAGATTCCTATTGTTAATTTAGGAGTAATGGTAGGGGTAACTTTAGGCATAGCATCACCCAATTGCTTTGCCCAGTCGGCAGGAAGCCAACCTTTAATTAAACCGGTTGCCATATCAATTGCTGGCCTGGTGATTGCATTCTTCCAAGCCATACTTTGCGGAATAGGTGTGAGTGCAGCTAAGGTAGCAAGTACCACTACGATTAAGCCGCCACGAATCACACCAAATATCAAACCCAAAAAACGGTCAGTCAAACTCAGACCAACCGATAGAATAATTTTTTGCACCACCCCGCCAAATAAACCGCAAACTATCAGAGTAAGGACAAAGAGGATTAGGAAGCTAACACCCAGACTAAGAAGCTCATCCAGATGAAAAGTCGACAACCATTCTGTTGAGAGGTAATTACTGTAGTGATATGCAACCCAGGCTGCGGCAAACCAAGAAGCTAAGGCAAGCACCTCTTTAAATAAACCGCGTGAGATGCCTACTAAGGCGGATACCAAGAGCACAACTAGGGTGAAGTAATCCACCGATGTTAGCTTGAGGGTGGATAAATATTCCATTACTGCTTACCGGATTCGACGAGTCTTGGTGAAAGACCCATCGCCTTAATTTTCTTTTCCGCCGCTTCTGCAGCATCTTTATCGGTATATGGTCCTGCACGTAGCACATACAACTTTGTGCCGTCACTGCCTGTCTTATTTAAGACATAGTTAGGAATCTTTTGATCTTTTAGTTTGGCGATCCAACCCTTGGCGCGCTCTTCCGATGCAAAGGCGCCGATCTGAATAACGTATTTGCCTGAGCCGTTTGATGCAGCAGGTTTGACGGCATCATCCGCCTTAGACTTAGTGTCTACCTTAGGATCTGCTTTAGGAGTGCTTGCAGCAACCACCTCCTCACCTGCCGCCAAGCCCAATGCGCCAGACTTGTTTGCTGCTGGAGCTGTTGGCTTATTTTCCACCTTGGCTTCAGCTTTCACTTCTGGCTTTGATTCGGTCTTTACCTCAGGAGTTACTGCAGCTTTAGGGGCCTCTTTTGCTGAATCTGCCACGACCTCAGCCTTTGGCCTCTCTTCAGGCTTTGTTTCTGTTCCTGGGATAGGCAAGCTGGTCACAATATTGACGGCAATATCGTTTGGCGCTGACTTTGGCTTGCTATCCAAAATTCGGGGTAGACCAACGACTGCAATGAGGACTAAAACGGCTGCACCAATAAGACGATGGCGCGCTCTTTGTTGTTCTGGATCTTCGGTTAGGGCAAGTTCTTCAGCTTCTGCTGCGCGCTGAAAACTGCGTGGTGCCGTTCTTTTGGCGGTGCGACCGCCCCTTGAACCGAGTTCAAGATCATCAGACTGGGTTTTTCGCTTAAAAAAGCTTGGTAAACGAATCATGGATCAGTGGGCCTGGTTGTTTCGGTAAGTCATTACGCCTGCAACGGTATAGAAGGATCCGAAGGTGACAATTCTATCACCCTCACCAGCCTGAGAAAGCGCTTTTTGATACGCTAAAGCAGGGTTTTCGAAGATTTCGATCCCGCCATCTGCCCCGTTTTTTGGCTTAACGCCCATGCTTTCAAGCTTCTGAGCAAGGAACTGCGCAGAAGCAGCCCTAGGGGTAGGCAAATCCGTGCAAAACCAGAAATCTACGATATTCAGAAGGGGTTTAATGACGCCCTCTATATCCTTGTCAGCCATAGCCCCAAAAATGGCATAGGTGTAAGGGTGATAACCCATCTTATCGAGCCCCTGAGCTAAGGTAGCAGCAGCATGGGGGTTGTGGGCAACATCTAAGACAACGGTAGGCTGCCCTGGTAAGACCTGGAAACGGCCTGGCAACTCTACCAAGGCAAAGCCATTGCGAATATCCTGGGCGCTAACTGGCAGGCGCTGGTGCAATGCCATTAAGGCGGCGATGACAGCAGAGGCATTCAGAATCTGATTTGCGCCACGAAGCGCTGGGTAACCAAGCCCGCTAAAGCGTTTTTTACGCCCTGCCCAACCCCATTGTTGTTTGTCACCCTGGAAGTTGTAATCGCGTCCCTGCAACCAGAGATCACAGCCCAGCTTCTCAGCATGGTCAATGAGTGATTGCGGCGGCATAGGATCACCGCATACCGCAATATGTCCAGGACGGAAAATGCCCGCTTTCTCTAGACCAATGGCTTCGCGCGTACCTCCCAAAAAATCCGCATGATCAATATCGATACTAGTGACGATGGCGCAATCTGCATCCACTATATTGACCGCATCAAGACGGCCACCCATACCAACCTCTAATACAACCGCATCTAAATTCGATTTAGCAAATAGATGCATGATGGCTAAAGTGGTGAACTCAAAATACGTCAGGGTTGGTGCATCAATAAGACTCACACGAGCATTTTCTACAGCAGCAAAATGCTCAAGCAAGATGTTGTCATTAACATCTTCACCATTGATGCGAGCACGCTCATTAAATTTAAGAAGGTGTGGAGATGTGTGACAGCCGACGCGATAGCCTGAGGCTAAGAGAATACTTTCCAAGAAAGCGCAGGTAGATCCTTTGCCGTTTGTACCGGCGACAGTAATCACCGGACAATCGAAATGAAGATTGAGTGCAGCCTTCACACGATTAATGCGCTCAAGCCCCATGTCGATACCAACAGGGTGAGCAGTTTCGAGGTGACTAAGCCAAGCCTCTAGGCTAGAAAATAAAATGGGGGCTTGGTGTACTGAGCTCAAGCGCTTAAACGGCTGCGCTACCCGCGATCGCAGGCTCAGGAAGCTTTTGCAGCAACGCCAACAAACGGGCAATTTCACCGCGCATCTGGCGACGATCGACAATCATGTCGATACCACCCTTTTGCATCAAGAACTCCGAACGCTGGAATCCCTCTGGCAATTTTTCACGAACAGTTTGCTCAATCACGCGTGGACCAGCAAAACCAATCAAGGCTTTTGGTTCAGCCATCACCACATCACCCATGAAGGCAAAGCTTGCAGAGATACCACCCATCGTTGGGTCAGTAAGCACGCTGATGTAAGGCAAGCCTTTTTTGGCCAACAAGGTCAACATCGAGTTGGTCTTAGCCATCTGAAAGAGAGACAACAAACTCTCTTGCATACGCGCACCGCCAGTGGCAGTTACGCAAATAAATGCGCACTTCTTATTGATTGCTTCCTGTACGCCGCGAGCAAAACGCTCACCGACTACAGAGCCCATTGAGCCCCCCATGTATTGAAATTCAAAACAAGCAGCTACTACCGGAATGGCTTCAATCTTGCCACCCATCACAATCAAGGCTTCAGATTCACCAGAAGCATCATTCGCTTCTTTGATCCGATCTGGATATTTTTTGGAGTCTTTAAATTTCAGTGGATCCGTTGGATAGATATCTGCACCAATTTCATAGCGACCTTTTTCATCAAGCAAACTATCTAAACGCAGACGCGCTCCAATACGCATGTGATGACTGCATTTTGGACATACTGATAAATTCGCTTCAATGTCAGTGCTATAGAGCACCGTTTCACAACTTGGACACTTAACCCACAATCCCTCCGGTACTGACTTGCGATTTGCAGGGTCAGTATGTTGAATTTGGGGTGGGAGTAATTTATCTATCCAGCTCATTAGTTTTAACTATCCAATGCGTCGCGAATCTCACGAATGAAGGTTTCCAGTGATTGTACTGCCTGACCAGGGGGCGCATCCTCCAAAAGACGAATAATGCGGCTACCAATCACCACAGCATCAGCACTGGCAGACACGGCCTTAGCGCTAGCAGCATCGCTGATTCCAAAGCCCACAGCAATCGGAATATCGGTTTCTTCACGGATTTTTGGGATGATGCTGGCCACGTCTTGGGTATTGAGGTTGGATGCTCCTGTAACACCGCGCATCGAAACATAATAGATATAACCAGAAGCTATTTTGGCGGCCTCTTTAATACGATCATGTGATGAGGTAGGTGCCAACAAGAAAATTGGATCAATGCCTGCAACACGCATGCGAGCAGCAAAATCTACACACTCTTCTGGTGGGTAATCCACAATAAGAACACCATCAACACCAGCGGCTTTTGCTTCGGTTGCAAAACGCTCTGCTCCCATTTGCTCAACCGGATTTGCATACCCCATCAGAACAACTGGCGTGTTGGCATCCTCCTTGCGAAATTCTTTCACCATCTCTAAGCAAGAATGCAAAGTTACCCCGTGCGTTAAAGCGCGTTCAGATGATCTTTGAATCACAGGGCCGTCGGCCATTGGATCGGAGAATGGCACACCCAATTCGATCACGCTTGAACCACCACGCACTAATGCATGCATCAATTCAACAGTTTGCTTAGGATCTGGATCACCTGCAGTAATAAAAGGAATTAATCCTTTTTTACCGGTTGCTTTAAGCTCTTTGAAGAGCGCAGTAATTTTTGACATAGCTAATTGGTTTTTCTATTTTTGTTTTCTTATTCTTATTTTCGTTTTATTTTTTTACTCAGCCTTCTGAGCCCGTTGCCTGCGCAACGGTATGCATGTCCTTGTCACCACGACCTGAGAGGTTAACCAAGATGGTCTTGTCTTTTGGCAAGGTCTTAGCAAGCTTGCAGGCATAGGCAATGGCGTGTGAGGACTCCAGTGCTGGAATGATGCCTTCAATCTGACAGCAGTCGTGGAATGCTTTTAGCGCTTCTTCATCAGTAATCGCAACATAATCTGCGCGACCAGAATCTTTTAACCAAGCATGCTCAGGGCCAACGCCTGGATAGTCCATGCCAGCAGAAACAGAATGCGTCTCAGAGATCTGGCCATTCTTGTCTTGTAATAAATAAGTACGGTTGCCGTGCAATACCCCAGGCGATCCAACGCAAAGGGCTGCCGAATGTAAGCCGCTTCCTAAACCATGCCCTGCTGCTTCAACACCAATGAGCTTCACTTCTGGGAAATCGATATAAGGATAGAAAATGCCCATTGCATTTGAACCACCACCAACGCAAGCTAAAACATAATCCGGTTGACGACCAGTCATTTCTGGCATTTGCACTTTGCACTCTTCGCCAATTACGCTTTGGAAATCTCGCACCATCATTGGATAAGGATGAGGACCTGCAACAGTACCAATGATGTAGAAAGTGTTATCGACGTTAGTCACCCAATCACGCATTGCTTCATTGAGTGCATCTTTCAAAGTTTTAGTGCCTGACTCGACTGGAACCACTTTGGCTCCCAACAACTTCATGCGGAACACGTTTTGGGCTTGACGAGCTACGTCAACAGAGCCTTGGTATACCGTGCAATCAAGGCCAAAGCGAGCACAGATGGTAGCAGTAGCAACACCGTGTTGACCAGCGCCTGTCTCAGCAATGATGCGAGGCTTACCCATGCGCTTAGCGAGCATGGCTTGGCCAATCACGTTATTGATCTTGTGTGCGCCAGTGTGATTTAAATCTTCACGCTTGAGATAGATCTGCGCACCACCGAGCATTTCACTCCAACGCTTCGCGTGATAAACCGGAGATGGTCTACCTACAAAGTGTTTGAGCTCGTAATGAAACTCTTCAATGAATTCTGGATCGTTCTGATATTTTGCATATGCTTCTTTGAGTTCATCTAATGCGAACATCAATGTCTCAGAAACAAACACGCCACCATAGGGACCAAAGTGTCCTCGTGCATCTGGCTTGTCGTACATAGCTACCTCTTTTGATTTATCTACAGCAAATTATTGGGATGATGCTTTGGCATCTGCTGCGCGCACTGCTTTTATAAACTCAGTCATGAGCGCAGGATCTTTAACACCCCTGCTGCTTTCTACGCCACTGCTGACGTCAACCGCGCAAGGATGTAGGCGTGCTATGGCCTCGCCCACGTTGTGCGTGTTCAATCCACCACTCAAAACGACCCGAGGCGCGTTTTCGCTTACCCATGTCTGTGGAATTCCTTGCCAATCAAAAGGAACGCCTCCGCCACCATATCCCTCAACGAGGGCATCCAGCAGAAAAGCGTTTGCATCCCCATATTGTAGGGAAAAATCATCAAATGCGAAGGCGGCTCCTACACGGGCAGCCTTCATCCAAGGCTCGCCTGCAGCAAGCTGGGCACAGCGCTCTGGGGTCTCATCCCCATGAAACTGCCATAAGGTGATCGAGGCAGCAGCCCGAATAGCAGCAAATTGCTCATCTGTGGCATTGACGACGAGGCCAACGGCATCTACCCCTGCTGGGAGTCTAGAAATGAGCTGGGCAGCGATATTGGGGCTGACAGCACGCACGCTTGGCGGGTAAAAGACAAAGCCAACCGCATCCACCCCTGCAGAAACTGCAGAATCAATATCTGCTGAGGTCTTTAATCCGCAGATTTTGACCCTAGTTCGACCCGGAGAATATGTCAGTAAGCCCATAAATGAATGATAAGGCCTGAGGCCCTTTATTTCTTGTGCTATCCAATGACCTGAGCTGGCAGCCAGGAGTTTTCCAGCCAAGGCTGGGGAATGGCAAATTCCTCTGGATAGGTGATTTTGGCCAAATACAAGCCATCCGCCATAAAGGTAGGGGCAGCGATTTGCCTATTCTTAGCACCCAAGACTTCAGCCATCCACTCGGGCTTTTGTCTACCCTGACCAATTTGCAAAAAACAACCGACCACATTACGAATCATGTGATGCAAAAAGGCGTTACCCCGAATCCGAAAGTACACCCAGGGTTGCTCGGAAATAATCTCAATGGAGTAAAGCGTTTTAATCGGCGTTTTACTTTGACACTCCGATGAACGGAAAGAACTGAAATCATGCTCACCAATTAAACATTCGGCCGACTTCTTCATTGCCTCAACATCAAGCCAATGATTTGGCGGCAGCATTAAGTAACCAGCACGAGAATGCGACATCGGCGAACGACATGGTCCTGCCTGTAAGGCATAAATGTATTCACGCTCATAAGCAGAGAAACGTGCACTGAACTCATCGGAAACGGGCTTAGCCCAATTCACCACAATCGATGACGGCAAGAATGAGTTCACCCCCCTTACCCATGAAAAGTCTTCACGCTCTACATTGGTATCAAAGTGGACTACTTGCCCTAAGGCGTGAACCCCCGTATCGGTCCTGCCTGCGGTATTCGTATGAATAGGATGCTGTGCAGAAGATTGTTCACCAACAAAAGCAGATATCGCTTTTTCTAGCTCGTCTTGTACTGTGTTGTGATTGACCTGCGTTTGCCAGCCAGAATAAGAGCTGCCGTCATATTGAAGGCCAAGGGCTATACGCATGATCAGGCGTTACGGTGCGAGATCTCTACCAACAAGCCTTGCGCTTCAATCGTAATTGCTGGATCTACCGAATTGCTGATGCGAAGCACTTCATCCAAAGATTTTTTTGCTGCAGAGAAGTCTTCAATTGTGATGTAGGCACGCGCAAGATTTAGTTTGACACGCAAGGTATCAGCCAAATGATTGGCTACAGGGGTAGTTGCTACAGGAATGGTTGCTGCCGGCGCTTCATTTGCGGGCTTGGAGAGATCAAGATCAATCCCATCAAAGAGCGCCTTTGCACGTGCCGGCATTTCAAATGGGGCTCCAGCAACTGGCTTTTCAGTTTTATCAAGCCCTTTAGCAGCATGATCGTGTGTAGTCTGGAATGTCGGCACTTCTGAGCGACGCGCGTTGCGAGCTAAACCCCAGAGCAATAAACCCGTTAATCCAATTAGGGTCACAGCCAGTATTGCTGGTCCGAAGCCACCTAGGCCAAAGTTATTGTCTACCGCCTTTTTCTCTTTAGATTTGTCTAAGAGCTTTTGCAGGTCAGCAATATTCTTTTCCAATTCAGCAACACGAGCCTTGGTTTGCTCCAACATCTTCTCTTGGGCAACTAACTCTTCTGTATAACGACGCTCTTGTTCATTGCCGTCAGCACTTGAGCCAATCTTTAAGCGATCTTTAGGTGATGCTTCAGTTGTTTTGGAATTTGTAGACTTGGATGTGCCTGAGGCTCCGTCCTTTTCTGCATGCTCTTGGCGCCATTGCTCATTAGCATCCGCAACAAACTGGCTTGCCTCTGCGGGACTGATTGAGCGTAATAGCGCTTGGCTTGGCTTAGACAACTCAGCACCAGCAGCCAAACGATTGATACTGCCACTGGCAAATGCATCAGGATTGGCTTTGTATAAAGCCATCATGGTTTGATCAAGAGTGGCGCCATCCAATTGAGGGGTCATGATGGCCGCAATTTCAGACAATGTTTGTCCGGGCTTTACTGTGACCTTCTGAACATCACCCAGTAGCAATGTGAATGTTTTGGTAAGACTGCCACTAGACCAATTGAGGTTTACCAATACATCCAAGAATGGATCGTCGGTCATCGGCACAGAGTTCACTGTCTCCACCAACACCATGAGTTTCTCTTGGCGATTGCGGTAAACCATTGCCTGTGGGTTGAGTTCAAGAATCTTTTGAGAAATTCCTAAGCGCTCGTAAGCTGCCTTATTCGGCATCGCCACATTAAGACTAGATAAAGCACCCTGCTCGTCAGTCCCAACCCGAATGGGGATCTCAACACGCAGTGGCTCACCGGGACGCGATTGCAGTTGTGGAGCGCCCAAAGAAATGGCGCTAGCAAATGAAGACCAGCCAAGCAGTACAACGCAAAGAAGCTTTAAGCCCAGCTGGCTAATACGAAACATAAAGGCTAAATTACTTCTCAAGCAAGATGCGCAACATGCGGCGCAATGGCTCAGCAGCACCCCACAAGAGTTGATCGCCAACAGTGAAAGCGCCTAAGTACTCTGGGCCCATCGCCATCTTGTGTAAACGACCAATAGGAACAGTCAATGTTCCGCTGATAGCAGCTGGAGACAAATCACGCTCCGTAGTCTCGCGATCATTTGGAACCACTTTGACCCATTGATTATCTGCAGCCAAGATAGCTTCGATCTCTTTGAGCGGAATATCTTTTTTGAGCTTGACAGTCAAACCTTGTGAATGGCAACGCATAGCACCAACGCGCACGCACAAGCCATCAATTGGAATGCTTCCAGGCGTACGGAAAGCAGGACGACCTAAGATCTTATTGAACTCAGCGCCACCCTTCCACTCTTCTTTAGTTTGACCATTCTCAACAGGCACGTCGATCCAAGGAATCAAGCTACCCGCTAGTGCAGTGTTGCGGAAATTCTTTTTCGGAAAATCAGCAGAGCGCAATGTCTCAGTTACTTTGCGGTCAATATCCAAAATCCATGAAGATGGGTCAGCTAATTCAGTGGCTACGCTGTCACGCAATGCGCCCATTTGTAGGAGCAATTCGCGCATGTTTTGAGCACCAGCACCAGAAGCCGCTTGGTAAGTCATCGCACTGATCCACTCAACCATGTCAGCCTTTACCAAGCCACCCATAGCCATCATCATCAAACTCACAGTACAATTAGCGCCGATCCAATTCTTACCGCCAGCAGCCAAAGCTTTATCAATTACCGGGCGATTAACAGGATCTAATACCAATACCGCATCATCTTTCATGCGTAACGCACTAGCTGCATCAATCCAGTGACCATTCCACCCTGCTGCACGCAGCTTAGGGAAGATGTCATTGGTGTAATCACCGCCTTGGCAAGTCAAGATAATGTCGCAACGTGACAATGCTTTGATGTCATTTGCATCTTGCAAAGTGCTTTCGCTCTTCGTTACTTTTTTACCATTGAGGAGCGGCACTTCGCCACCCGCCTGGCTGGTACTAAAGAATACTGGCTCGATCAGATCAAAATCTTTCTCAGCGAGCATACGTTCCATAAGAACGCTACCAACCATACCGCGCCAGCCAACTAAACCAACCAAAGGTGTTTGTGAATTTGCCATGATCTTTAACTATCTAGTAAATGTGTTTATTTTGTTTCTTGCTTTGTTTCTTGTTTTGTTTCTACTTATTTCTATTTAATGTCTTACGCAAGCGCTGCAACTACAGCATCGCCCATTTCAACCGTTGATACTTTTTTTGTGCCTTCGGTATAAATGTCGGCCGTACGTAATCCTTGCGCCAATACTTTCTGAACCGCCTTTTCAATACGGTCCGCCTCAGCAGGCATTCCTAAGGAATAGCGCAACATCATTGCAGCAGACAAAATCGTTGCCAATGGATTGGCGATGCCTTTACCAGCGATATCAGGCGCTGAACCGTGGCTTGGCTCGTATAAGCCCTTGTTGTTCTTATCCAAAGAGGCTGATGGCAACATACCAATAGAGCCAGTTAACATAGCCGCCTCATCAGACAAGATATCGCCAAAGAGATTGCCAGTCACCACCACGTCAAACGCTTTAGGCGCTTTAACCAATTGCATTGCCGCGTTGTCTACATACATATGGGACAACTCAACATCTGGATATTCTTTAGAAATACGAATCATTACTTCACGCCAAAGTTGTGAAGTTTCCAATACGTTTGCTTTATCTACGCTGCAAACTTTCTTGCCGCGCTTACGTGCCGCCTCAAAAGCAACGTGACCAATGCGCTCTACTTCTGGCTCGCTGTAATGCATGGTGTCGAAACCTTCACGTGCACCTTTGAATAGTGGCAACTCTGAAGTACGAATACCGCGTGGCTGACCAAAGTAGATGTCGCCATTGAGTTCACGCACAATCAAAATGTCCAAACCGCCAATAATTTCTGGTTTAAGACTCGATGCAGCAGTCAATTCCGGATAACAAATAGCGGGCCTGAAGTTCGCAAACAACTCGAGGTGTTTACGTAAACCCAGGATGGCTTGCTCAGGGCGAAGTTCGCGCGCAAGTGTGTCGTATTTCCAGTCACCGACTGCGCCAAACAAAATAGCATCTGCTTTTTTAGCCAGCTCTAAAGTGGCTGGTGGCAAAGGATGGCCAGCAACGTCATAGGCAGCACCCCCAACCGGAGCTTCTTCTAAATCAAACTTTGGGCCAAGCGCTTGGAGCACTCGAACGGCTTGAGCAACGATTTCCGGGCCGATACCATCGCCCGGGAGAACTGCAATTTTCATGAAAGGCCTTTAAATCAACGAAATTACGGCAATTGTGTCGCAAGCCAAGGCATCTTCAGAATGCGCTCGGCTTCATAAGCCTTGATTTTATCTGCATGTTGCAGAGTTAAGCCAATATCGTCTAAGCCATTGAGTAGGCAATATTTTCTAAAAGGGGCTACTTCAAAGCTGTAGGCTGTGCCATCAGGGGCAATTACCTGCTGAGCCTCGAGATCGATAGTGAGTTGATAACCGTTAAACGCTTGGGTATCGTTAAAAAGATGATCCACCTGCATTTCAGTCAAAACAATCGGCAAAACACCGTTTTTGAAGCAGTTGTTATAGAAGATGTCTGCAAAACTGGGTGCAATCACTGCTCTAAAGCCAAATTGATCCAATGCCCATGGAGCATGCTCACGTGAGCTGCCACATCCAAAGTTCTTACGAGCCAAGAGAATGCCGGCACCTTTATAGCGCGGTTGATTGAGAACAAAGTCAGGGTTGATGGGGCGATTACTGCAATCTTGACCAGGCTCACCATGATCTAAGTAGCGCCACTCATCAAATAGGTTTTGACCAAAACCAGTCTTCTTAATCGATTTTAGAAATTGTTTCGGAATAATGGCATCGGTATCCACGTTCTCGCGATTAAGCGGAGCAACTAAACCTTTGTATACCGTAAATTTTTCCATGATTCGACTTTTACTCTATTTGCTCTATTGATTTACTTCACAGGAGTAACGACAACGTCTTTACCCTTGGTTTGAGATTGATTATTTTGTTGTGTATTAGATCCGCCCATGGAAGTTCCCATGTTCTGCAAATCCTTACCAACACCTTCCATGGTGCTGCTACATGCAGAAATAATGACTCCAACGAGGCCAACAATTGCTAGCCTAGAAATTAAAGAGAGTGAAGAAAATTTCATTGATTCGTTTCCTTATGAAATCTTACGTACATCAACAAAGTGGCCTTCGATCGCTGCAGCAGCAGCCATTGCCGGACTTACCAAATGCGTACGACCACCATTACCTTGGCGACCCTCGAAATTACGATTCGATGTTGAGGCACAACGCTCACCTGGCTCAAGGCGGTCTGCATTCATGGCTAAGCACATGGAGCAACCTGGCTCGCGCCATTCAAAGCCAGCAGCCTTGAAAATACGATCCAAGCCTTCACGTTCTGCTTGGGCTTTTACCAAACCAGAACCAGGCACAACCAATGCCAACTTCACATTAGCAGCAACTTTTTTACCTAAGCGATCTACCACCTTAGCGGCAGCACGCATATCTTCAATGCGACTGTTAGTGCATGAGCCAATAAATACTTTATCTACAGAGATACTGCTCAATGGCGTATTGGGTACGAGGTTCATGTACTCCAAAGCACGCTCCATTGCTGAGCGCTTGTTAGGATCACGTTCTTTTTCTGGATCAGGAACACGCTCGCTAATTGCAAGCACCATCTCAGGAGAAGTTCCCCACGTCACTTGTGGAGCAATCTCTTCTGCACGCAATTCAACTACAGCATCAAATTTCGCATCAGCATCCGAATGCAAAGTTCTCCAATATTGCAAAGCTTGCAACATCGCAGGACCCTTAGGAGCGTATGGACGACCTTGAATGTATTCAATCGTGGTTTCATCTACAGCAACTAAACCAGCACGTGCGCCAGCTTCAATCGCCATATTACAAAGGGTCATGCGACCCTCCATCGAAAGGTTGCGAATGGCTTCGCCAGCAAACTCAATGGTGTAACCAGTGCCGCCCGCAGTACCAATCTTGCCGATCACAGCAAGCACGATATCTTTCGCAGTTGAACCAGGCTGTAAACGGCCATCAACCTTTACCAACATGTTCTTGCTCTTTTTCATGAGCAAAGTTTGCGTAGCTAATACGTGCTCCACTTCAGAGGTGCCAATACCAAACGCCAAGGCACCAAAAGCGCCATGGGTACTAGTATGAGAATCACCGCAAACCACAGTCATGCCAGGCAACGTTGCGCCCTGCTCTGGTCCAATAACGTGAACAATCCCTTGGCGGGTATCGTTCATCTTGTATTGAGTGATACCAAAGGCATCGCAGTTTTGATCCAAAGTGTCCACTTGCAACTTGGAGATTGGATCAGTAATGCCTTCCGAACGATCAGTCGTTGGTACGTTGTGATCTGAGACGGCCAAATTGGCAGAGATACGCCAAACTGGGCGGCCAGCCAAATTTAAACCTTCGAAGGCCTGCGGACTAGTTACTTCGTGCAACAGCTGACGATCAATATAGATCGTAGCTGTGCCATCTTCTTCTGAGTAAACAACGTGGTCATCCCACAATTTGTCATAAAGCGTACGAGACATGAGAGACCTTGGTTACCTTATTTACGAACTGTGATGTTTGGAACCTTGCGCGCTGTTTCGCCAACATACAACTGACGTGGACGGCCAATCTTGTACTCAGGATCAGTAATCATTTCTTCCCACTGAGCGATCCAACCTACTGTTCTTGCCAAAGCAAAAATACAAGTAAACATTTCTGTTGGGATGCCTAAAGCGCGTTGAACGATACCTGAGTAGAAGTCTACGTTTGGATAGAGCTTGCGACTTACGAAGTAGTCGTCTTCCAAAGCAATCTTCTCGAGAGTCATCGCCAACTTGAACAATGGGTCATCTTGGAGACCAAGTTCATTCAACACTTCATAGCAAGTCTCACGCATCAATTTAGCGCGTGGGTCAAAGTTTTTGTAAACGCGGTGACCGAAGCCCATCAAGCGAACGCTAGAGTTCTTGTCTTTTACTTGGGCGATGAATTCATGAATCTTATCTACACCACCTTGAGCTTGAATTTCATTCAACATCTGTAAACAAGCTTCGTTTGCGCCACCGTGTGCAGGGCCCCAGAGGCAAGCAATACCAGCAGAGATAGCAGCAAATGGATTTGTGCCAGAAGAGCCGCACAAACGGACTGTAGAGGTAGAGGCATTTTGCTCATGGTCTGCATGCAATGTGAAGATGCGATCCAAAGCACGAACCAATACTGGGTTTACTTTGTACTCTTCACATGGTGTTGCAAACATCATGCGCATAAAGTTTGCTGTGTATGACAAAGAGTTATCTGGGTAGATAAATGGCTGTCCTACGGAATACTTGTAAGCCATCGCTACTAATGTAGGCATCTTTGCGATCAAACGAATTTGTGCAACTTCACGAGCATGCGGATCGCTGTAATCAATCTCATCATGGTAGAAGGCAGCCATTGCACCAACCAAGCCAGTCAATACAGACATTGGATGTGCATCACGACGGAAGCCGCGCAAGAAGAATTGCATTTGCTCATGGACCATGGTGTGATGCATAACCATTTCGTCAAAGTCTTTTTTCTCTTTCGCGTTTGGCAATTCGCCATTGATCAAAAGGTAGCAAACTTCCAAGAAGTCGCAGTTGTTTGCCAAATCTTCAATTGGATAACCGCGATAGAGCAGCTCGCCTTTATCGCCATCGATATAAGTGATTTTGCTATTGCATGACGCAGTAGAAAGGAAGCCTGAATCGTAAGTGAACTTACCGGTCTGACCATAGAGCTTGCGAATGTCAATTACATCAGGACCTACTGTCCCCTTGTAAATTGGCAGATCAATATCTGGTGTGCCATCCGAAAACGAGAGTTTTGCTTTGATGTCCGATTCAATCATTTCTAATCCTTAGTCATTCAAAATTATGATTAATACACTATTCATTCATGCATCTATTTCTTTACTGCACCAAAAGACTGAATTACTTCTCTCTCAGCCTTTGTAAGACTATCTTGAAAGAGTCTGTTTGCATCTCTTTCTCCAGACTTTCCACAGAATCTTTGCGACCTATCAACAAATCCATTAGGTCGTTGTCATCTAAAGCTAATAACTGGCTTAAAACATTTCCATCTTCTGCGCTTAACTGAGAGCCATAACGCTCAAAGAAACGCTGCAGAATTAAATCATTCTCTAGCAAGCCCCTGCGAGCATCACTCTTTAAACGATATAACTCTGCATTGCCGAGGGTCATACTGCCCTACGAACCATCAACTCCTTGATCTTGCCAATAGCCTTCGTTGGATTCAAGTGCTTAGGACATACGTCCACGCAATTCATGATGGTGTGGCAACGGAACAAGCGGTACGGATCTTCTAAGTTATCCAAGCGCTGAGAAGTTTCTTCGTCACGGCTATCGGCAATAAAGCGATAGGCCTGTAACAAACCAGCTGGGCCAACAAACTTGTCTGGATTCCACCAGAAAGATGGGCATGAAGTGGAGCATGAGGCGCACAAGATGCACTCATACAAACCATTCAACTCTTCACGCTCTTCAGGGCTCTGGAGACGCTCTTTTTCAGGAGGTGGATTGTCGTTTACCAAGTAAGGCTTGATAGACAAATATTGTTTGAAGAACAAAGTCATGTCGACGATCAAATCACGCACAACTGGCAAGCCAGGTAATGGGCGCAATGTGATGACCTTAGGCAAAGTCAACATATTGGTCAAACAAGCCAAACCGTTTTTACCGTTGATGTTCATTGCATCTGAACCGCACACACCTTCACGGCATGAACGACGATAAGAAATCGTTTCGTCTTGCTTCTTCAAGGAAATCAAAGCGTCCAACAACATACGCTCACCAGTGAGTTCTAACTCATAACGTTCCATGCGTGGAGCTGCATCGACATCTGGATCGTAGCGGTAAATTTCGAATATACGGATATCACTCATTTTCTATTTCTCTTCGCTTAGAAAGTACGTTCTTTAGGTGGGAAGGAGTCAACTGTTAAAGGCTTCAAAATAACCGGCTTGTAAGCAAGCTTATTGCCCTCGCTATACCAAAGGGTATGCTTCATCCAGTTCTCATCATCACGATGAGGATGGTCATCATGTGAATGAGCGCCACGACTTTCTTTACGAGCCGCTGCAGAAATCATGGTTGCGTTTGCAGTCTCAACCAAGTTAGCCACTTCCAAAGCTTCAATACGGGCTGTATTGAAAATTTCGGATTTGTCTTTAACCCATAAGTGCTTAGCGCGCTCTGTCAATTTAGCCATTTGACGAACACCTTCGTCCATCAACTCTTGATTGCGGAATACACCAGCGTATTTCTGCATGCACTTACGAATGTCGTTAGCAACGTCTTGTGCGTATTCACCAGAAGTAGAGTTATCCAACTTCGCAATACGCTCCAATGTTTGCTCACCAGCATTGGCAGGCAATGGTTTGAATTCGCGATTCTTAAGGTCAAGACCAACAATATGATTACCAGCTGCACGACCGAATACTAAGAGGTCGAGCAATGAGTTAGTGCCCAAACGGTTTGCACCATGCACTGATACGCATGAGCACTCGCCGATGGCATACAAGCCATTCACGATTTCATTATTAATACCATTTGCGGGTACAACTACTTGACCATTGATGTTGGTAGGAATACCGCCCATCTGATAGTGAATGGTTGGCACAACTGGGATTGGCTCTTTAGTAACGTCAACGTTAGCAAAGTTAATGCCGATCTCATAAACAGAAGGCAAACGCTTCATGATGGTGTCGGCGCCAATGTGTGTCAAATCGAGCACAACATAGTCACCGTTAGGACCACAACCGCGCCCTTCTTTAATCTCTTGGTCCATTGAGCGAGATACGAAATCGCGTGGAGCCAAATCTTTTAGTGTTGGCGCATAACGTTCCATGAAACGCTCACCATCTTTATTGCGCAAGATACCGCCTTCACCGCGGCAACCTTCTGTCAACAACACACCCGCACCAGCTACGCCAGTTGGGTGGAATTGCCAGAATTCCATATCTTCCAATGGAATGCCTGCGCGAGCAGCTAAGCCCATACCGTCACCGGTATTAATAAATGCGTTTGTTGATGCATCCCAAATACGGCCTGCACCACCAGTAGCCAACATCACAATCTTGGCTTCCAAGATGTAAACCTGACCTGTTTCCATTTCGAGAGCGGTAACACCAACAACGTCACCAGTATCATCACGAATTAAGTCGAGGGCTAACCACTCAACAAAGAAATTAGTCTTTGCGCGTACGTTGCGCTGATACAAAGTGTGCAACATTGCATGACCAGTACGGTCAGCAGCAGCACAAGCACGTTGTACTGGCTTCTCACCGTAGTTTGCAGTGTGGCCACCAAATGGACGCTGATAAATGGTGCCATCTGGGTTGCGGTCAAACGGCATACCAAAGTGCTCTAGCTCATAAACAACTTTTGGAGCTTCGCGGCACATAAATTCGATCACGTCCTGGTCACCTAACCAGTCGGAACCTTTAATGGTGTCGTAAAAGTGATAGTGCCAATTGTCTTCACTCATATTGCCCAATGAAGCACCGATACCACCTTGTGCAGCAACAGTATGTGAACGTGTTGGGAAAACTTTAGTCAGCACAGCAACATTCAAGCCGGCTTCAGCCAACTGCAATGATGCACGCATACCTGAACCACCTGCTCCAATAATCACCGCATCAAAACGGCGGCGTGGCAATGATTTTTTAATCGCAGTCATCGAATTACACTTTCCACAAAATTTGAACGGCATAGGCCGCACAGGCTACGAGATACAGAACGGTCAACACTTGAAGTGTCAAACGAATGCTGACAGGCTTGATGTAGTCCATCCAGATGTCACGGATACCAATCCATGCGTGATAGAACAAGCTAATGAATGCCAATAGCGTCAATAACTTCATGAATTGGTTGCTAAACAAAGCAGCCCAACCTTCATAAGTTGCGCTACCGGTAACGCAATAGTCAACTAACAAAACAACTGTGAATACCACCATCACAATCGCAGTAACGCGTTGGATGATCCATTCTTTAAGTCCGTAGTGCGCGCCTACAACTAAGCGCTTTGGTCCAATTTGATAAATAGGCATGAAATTTCCTTAAATGATGTGCGCTTAGTACAAGCCGAATAATTTGAGACCAACAACCGCAGTCAAAGCGAGACCCAAGAAAAATACAAAAATCGCTGAGCGGTTTGCATCAACCTTTTCAACGCCGATCTCTAAATCCAAGAGGAGATAGCGAATACCGGCGCAGAAATGGTGCAAGAAGGACCAGATCAAACCAAGGCAAATAATTTTCACTAGAACGTGACCAGTGATTGCCTGGAACTTTTGATAGCTCACTTCTGAAGCAAGACTTTGATCCAAGAGATATAGCAAGAAAGGCAACATTAAAAACAGTGCTGCTCCGCTAATACGATGAAGAATTGAAACTTTACCGGCCCAAGGAAGGCGGTACTTAATCAATTGCGCAAGACCAATATTTTTATAAACCGGTCTATCTTTTTTTACGTTTTGCTGTGAATCAACCATGGGTAATCTCTATCTTTAGGTGGAGGTTCAGTGTGGTTTTGTTGTATCGCAACATATTCTATTGGAAACCTTAGGGGTGGTGGGGATTTTTTAGCGTTTAAAGGGGTGAATTACTGGTTTTTACTGATTTAGCGTTTATTAAAGTTAGTTCAATTTGTTCTCGTAATGCTGCTCTAAAGTGTCATACCTAGCGTGCCGAATTTCTACTGGTTTATTCCCGTAGGTAAATGCCACCCGCTCTACAGAAAGTAGTGGTGCCCCATCTTTTAGATGGAGGTGTTTGGCCAAAGCCTCATCAGCAGCAACAGCCTTAATTTTTTCCTCTGCACGCACCATGTGGGTAGCGTATTGCCCCTCATAAAAGGCATACATAGGGCCATGCCAATCATTGAGCGCCTCAAGATCCAAGCCCTTAAAACGGGTACCCGGCAGAAAAATCTCTTCAAAAACAATAGGTTTGCCCGCAAAACTCTGAATACGATCAATATGAATAATGGGGTCACCTGCCTTTAATTTAAGCAGTTCGGCCACATAAGGGGTAGCTTTAGTCGTTTCGCAGGTCAAAAATTGATTAGTAAGGTGGAATTTCTCACCAGAATCCGGGGCTAATCGTAAAAAACGGTATTGCCAGTCGTCCTCTTGATGGGTGGCAACAAAAGTGCCCTTACCCTGGCGACGAACTAGGAGGTTTTGGGCAGCAAGCTCATCGATAGCCTTACGGACCGTGCCTTGGCTGACGGCATAACGGGCTGCAAGCTCCATTTCACTAGGAATAGCCTCCCCCGGAAGCCATTCCGAGGCTTGCAAACTAGCCAAAATCATCGCCTTAATCTGTTCATACAGAGGGCTAAATGAGGCAACAGGCAAAGTCACATCAGACAAATTAACTCCAGACCGCGTCAATTAGATAAAATTCTTGATAATTCTAGTCTTATATAAGACATCATTGACAGTGTAAAGCTAAAGTCCCTACACTTGAATGGATAATAGAAAAGTTTTCATTAATTTACCTTCTTAACCCTCTTAACCTTCTTCTGGAGTTATTAGTAATGGCAAAAGCCCCAATGCGTGTCGCCGTAACCGGTGCAGCCGGTCAAATCGGATATTCCCTTTTATTCCGTATCGCCAATGGCGACCTTTTGGGCAAAGATCAGCCCGTAATCCTGCAATTACTTGAAATTCCAGATGAAAAAGCGCAAAAGGCCTTAACTGGCGTGATGATGGAATTGGAAGACTGTGCATTCCCATTGTTGGCTGGCATGACAGCGCACTCCGATCCAATGACTGCATTTAAAGACATCGACGTTGCCCTTTTGGTTGGTGCACGCCCACGTGGTCCTGGCATGGAGCGTAAAGATTTACTCTCCGCTAATGCACAAATTTTCACAGCTCAAGGCAAAGCATTGAATGCAGTTGCTAAGAAGACTGTAAAAGTATTGGTTGTTGGTAACCCAGCAAACACCAATGCTTACATCGCGATGAAATCTGCTCCAGATATTCCTGCGAAGAACTTCACAGCAATGTTGCGTCTCGATCACAACCGCGCTCTCTCACAATTGGCTAGCAAGTTAAACAAGCCTGTTGCTGATATTGAGAAATTGGTTGTATGGGGTAACCACAGCCCAACTATGTACCCTGACTATCGCTTCGCAACAATCGATGGCAAGTCAGTAAAAGACTCTATCAACGATGCAGCATGGAACAAAGATGTATTCATTCCTACTGTTGGTAAGCGTGGTGCAGCCATCATTGAAGCTCGCGGCCTTTCTTCTGCAGCTTCTGCAGCGAATGCAGCAATTGATCATATTCATGACTGGGTTCTTGGCACTAACGGCAAGTGGGTAACGATGGGCATCCCTTCTAAAGGTGAGTACGAGATTCCTGCTGAAGTTATTTATGGCTTCCCAGTGGTTTGCGAAAACGGCGAATACAAAATGATCGAAGGTTTAGAGATCGATGCATTCTCACGTGAGCGCATGACACACACATTGAATGAATTACTCGAAGAGCAAGCTGGCGTTAAGCACTTGCTCTCATAAGGACAACACAGATGAAGAAAAACCTTCTCGCTATTAGCTTGGCACTTGCAAGCCTTTTGGGCACCGCAAATGTTAGCGCTAATGAAGAAGTAGTTACATGGACCTGTCAGGAAAGCAAGCAGTTCAAAACTACCGGCTCTACTGAAAATGTTCGCTTAACTTGGGAATCTAAGTCTTATGATTTAGAGCGCCAAACTTCATTGCCAGGCAGCTTGCGTTATAAAAATACGAACTCTGGTTACGACCTTGTAGTGTTGGGCAATAAAGCAATGCTATTCAACATCAAAGCAGGTGTACGTCTTGCTGATTTCTGCCAAACAGCAGAAATGAAGTCCGGCAAGTTGCCACATTTGTTTGCAGGCGCAGAACCATTTGTCCAGAATTAATTTCTGAGATTGCATCAAATAAAAAAGCCGCTTAGTTGCGGCTTTTTTATTACTTAGTTTTTCTTCATCGTTTCTTTATTATTTCATTATTTTCTCTAGTGAAACAAAGGCTGCTGTGATGGCGCATCATCAGGCATCTCAGCATGTACAGCTTCTCCAGAACGATCTGGAAATAGCGGCGCACCACAGTCATCGCAGAGCTCTGGATCAAATAACATCGCGTGACGGAAGACATCCTCCACTCCGGCATCATGCAAAGCATCGCAAATCTTTTTAATCGGACTCTCATCATCGGATAAGTCATTTAAGGCATCGCCCGCTACACTCTCGCGGTCATACAAGGGCCAGATTACGCCGTACATGACTTCTGATGAGCCTTTGGCACTAAATGAAATGCGGTATTCATCAGCCTGCTCCTCACCAAAGGCGCCAACGACACACGATAAGCCAGCGGGCATTATTCCGAGAGTGCTCTCTAAGAAATTCACCGCTGCACGAATACTTAAAGGTCGCACATGTTTATCTGCCAAGCGGCAGTTGGTGAAATAAGCCTCTGGCAATAACAATTCAAACTCACAACCAGGCATGAGCGAGGCAATTGGTTCTTGCATTGCATTTTGCCAACCAATCAAACTGACGCCACGCTCTTGACGAGCCGGTGGCTCTGCTTGCCAACGGAATATCGGGGAGCCAGCTGGCGCGCTTAGGGCAGCAATAATGAAACGCGGATCAGCTAAGACAGCAATGGTTTCTGACATATCGCGTAACTCAAGCTTGACGTCTTTTCCAGAGATTGCAGCAGTTGCTAAAGCTTCAGTCAGAATACGCGTTTGGCAATGCGAATGCGGCATTTGATCAATACTGTAGAGCCAAGGAACAATCGCTATGCGAGTGTCTGTTGAAGCAATTGCGGCGTGCAAAGCTTGCGCGGTGGATTCAATAATATTTGCTGGTAGTGGGCCCGATGGGATTTGGTAGCGCGTGTGAGCAACAATCGGCATTGCCAATAACAACACATCCCACTCCTGCCCTTCATGCTCAAGCTTTAATGACTCTGCCAAGGTTTCTGCAATATCTGCCAGCACCTCAAATGCCACGGTATTGATGCGGAAGGTTTGATCCAGAGCAGCATCAATCACATTTTGATTTTGACTTTTGAGTAAGCGCATTAGGCGAACATTCAGGCGCTCTTCCCAAAAACGATCTTCGACTTGACTTCCGGATGCGGCCAAAGAAATAGCGTCAGCCACCAACTTCTCCACCTCAGGAGAATTGCGTTGTGAAGTTTTAGTGCGATGTACGGCCATTATTTTCTTTCTGCCCTTCTAAATACTGGCTTGTCCACTTTAGATTCTGCAGCATAGTACTTATATCCGCCTAAGTTAAAACCTTTTAAATCTACTGGATCAGTAATGCGGTTTTCAACCACGTAACGCGCCATTAAGCCGCGAGCACGCTTGGCATAAAAAGAAATAATCTTGTACTTGCCATCCTTGGCATCCTGAAACACCGGGGAGATCACTTGGCAATCTAACTCTTTGGGCTGGAGCACCTTGAAATACTCTTCTGATGCCAAATTTAGCAGCACAGGCTTCTTTTGCTTTTCTAGAACCTTCTTAATGGAATCGGTTACGCGGCTCCCCCAAAACGCATAGAGATCTTTACCCCTGGCATTTTTGAATGAAGTCCCCATCTCCAGGCGGTAGGGCTGCATTAAATCCAAGGGCTTGAGCGCTCCATAGAGACCAGACAGAATCCGAATATGGTCCTGGGCAAACTGAACAGACTTTGTATCCAAGGTTTTGACGTCAAACCCATCGTAAACATCTCCGTCAAAAGCATAAATTGCCGGCTTGCTGTTCTCCTCGGTGAATTTCTTGGACCAATCTCGGTAACGACCAACGTTCAGGGTCGCCAATTGGTCAGATAAACCCATTAATTTGGCAACATCTTGCGGGGCTAACTTCTTGAGATCGGCAATCAGCTTGGCAGATTCTGAGACAAACTCAGGCAAGGTTGGTGCCTTGACCTTGGTAGGGGTCTTGTAATCCAAGGATTTAGCAGGTGAAAGAACGATCAGCATGGCACAATTTGTTAATGTATTTTTACCATTCTAGCGACTACCGGATATATCCGCTTTAAAAGACAGACAGCCACCCTCTACCGTCATGAACCCGCTAGAAACCCCCTCTTTTCCAAGCCGCTTACCCCAAGTTGGCACGACGATCTTTACGGTCATGTCTGCGCTTGCTGCCGAGCATCAAGCGATTAATCTTGGGCAAGGTTTTCCAGATTTTCCGTGCGATCGAAAACTGATTGAAGAAGTAAATACTGCCATGCTGGCAGATCGCAATCAATACCCGCCAATGATTGGTATTGCGGAATTGCGTAATGGTGTTAGCCAGAAGATTGAAAACCTATACAGCCATCACTACGATGCCGATAGTGAAATCACTATCACCGCTGGTGGCACACAAGGAATTCTGACGGCCATACTCGCTTGCGTTAGCCCAGGTGATGAAGTCATCATCATCGAACCAGCTTATGACAGCTATCGACCTTCTATTGAATTAGCTGGCGGTAAAACGATTGCCATCTCTTTGCAAGTTGTTCGCAATGAATCTGGGCAAGTGGCTTATTATGAAATTCCTTGGGATGCATTAGCCAAAGCAATAAATTCTAAGACCCGATTAATCATTATCAACACTCCGCATAATCCTACCGGGATGGTTTGGAGTGAGAAGGATCTAGATCGCCTTGCAGATTTAGTGCGCAATACATCTGCATTGATTTTGAGTGATGAAGTCTATGAACATATGGTCTATGACGGCGCAAAGCATCATAGCGTTGCCTCCCACCCAGAGCTTGCAGCCAGGAGCTTTGTAGTTTCTAGCTTTGGTAAGACTTATCACGTGACTGGCTGGAAAGTAGGCTACGTTGCAGCCCCACCCGCAATGACCAAAGAGTTTCGTAAAGTTCACCAGTTCAATGTCTTTACAGTTAATACGCCCATGCAATACGGCCTGGCATCCTATCTTTCCAACGCGGATCATTATTTAAATCTGCCAGCCTTTTATCAGGCTAAGCGAGATTTTTTTAGATCCGGATTAAGCAAGACAAAATTTAAATTGCTGCCAACACCTGGGACGTATTTTCAATGTGTCGACTACTCTTTATTAAATATCCCTCAAGCAAAATTGAGTGAAGCTGATTTTTGTAAATGGCTTACTACTGAAATTGGGGTAGCCGCCATTCCAGTTTCAGCTTTTTATGATCAACCCACCGAGTCTGGCGTCATTCGTTTTTGTTTTGCAAAGCAAGAGCAGACTCTCACAAATGCATTAGAGCGTTTACAAACTTTATAGAGGCCAATATGGCAAACCCTAAATCCAATAACGTAATTGATGTCTACAGCTGGCCTACCCCAAATGGTCATAAGATTCATATCATGCTCGAAGAGTGTGGCTATCGTTTAGGAAAAGATTGGATCGCGCACCCAATTGATATTGGCGCTGGAGATCAATTCGCCAAAGCCTTTTTAAAAATTAGCCCTAATAACAAGATTCCAGCAATCGTTGATCCAAACGGACCAGACGGCAAACCAATCAGCCTTTTTGAATCGGGCGCTATCCTCCTCTATCTAGCCGGCAAGACTGGCAAATTCTTGCCTAAAGATACCCGCGGCAAGTACGAAGTACTGCAATGGCTGATGTTCCAAATGGGCGGCTTAGGTCCCATGCTTGGACAAAACCACCACTTCCGCCTCTACGCACCTGAGAAAATTGAATACGCCATCAACCGTTACACCAATGAAGCCAAACGCATCTATGGAGTATTGGATAGTCAACTGAAAGATAATCCTTATATTGCAGGCAAATCCTATTCGATTGCCGATATTGCGATTTATCCATGGACTCGTAACTGGAAAAATCAAGGGATTGATATCAACGAGTATCCGCATTTCAAAAAGTGGTTTGAAAAGATTGGTGCGCGACCAGCAGTTAAGCGTGGTTGCGAAGTATTAACAGCATTACGTAAGCCTTTGCATGATGACAAGGCACGAGAGCAGTTATTTGGTTTAACCCAGTATCAAAAGAGGAAATAAGATGAGTATTCAATCAGTAGGCGTCATTGGTGCAGGCACTATGGGCAACGGAATTGCGCAAGTTTGTGCTGTTGCAGGCCTTGATGTAGTCATGGTTGACATTAACGAAGCTGCTGTACAGCGTGGCCTCGAACAAATTAGCAAAAGCTTAGATCGCCTTGTCAAAAAAGAAACGCTGACTGTTGAAGCAAAAGAAGCTGCGCTTAAACGTATTAAAGGCAGCACCTCTTATGCTGATTTCAAAGGTTTGGGATTGGTTATTGAGGCTGCGACTGAGAACCAAGCAATTAAAGAAAAGATTCTGAAGCAAGTCGATGAGATTGTTGATAAAGACACCATCATTGCAACTAATACATCTTCACTGTCGATTACTAAACTTGCAGCGCTGGATTCCAATCCTGCACGCTTTATTGGTATGCACTTCTTTAATCCACCTCCCCTGATGGCCTTGGTGGAAGTGATTCGTGGTCTGCAAACTAGTGATACAACGCATGCTGCCATTATTGAGATGGCTAAACGCGTTGGCAAAGAGCCCATTACCGTGAAGAACTCACCAGGCTTTGTAGTGAACCGCATTTTGCTGCCGATGATTAACGAAGCGTTCTTTGTTTTATCTGAAGGACTAGCTAGCCCAGAAGACATAGACGCTGGTATGAAGCTAGGTTGCAACCAACCGATTGGGCCTTTAGCTTTAGCCGACTTAATTGGCCTGGACACTTGCTTAGCAGTCATGGAAGTCTATTTTGAAAACTTCAGCGACTCTAAATACCGCCCTTGCCCACTACTTCGTGAAATGGTTGCTGCTGGATATCTCGGTCGCAAAACTGGCCGCGGCGTTTACACCTACGACAAATAACTTGATTCATATCTCATCAACTTAGAAAACTTTATCGTGAATCCCATCCCACCTTTAGTTCGCAAGCTCGGCTACGCCGGTCTTATTCCATTTATTGGTTTAGCCCTCATGGTTCAGCTAGCGCCAACGCCAATCAATTATTTAAGCGCTGAGTCTTTAGCAGGCTATGGCGCTGTAATCACTTCATTCATGGGTGCGTTGCACTGGGGCGCTAATTTGCACCTCTTGGGTAAAGCGCCTGCTGGTGACCGCTGGGAAGACCGCAATGCTTGGATTTGGGGTGTTATTCCCGCACTGGTTGCTTGGGTAGCCCTTCATATTTACATTCCGGTTGGCTTGCTTATCTTAGCGTCTACTTTGATTATTCAGCGCAATATTGATCAGAATACCTATCAATACTATTTTGCTGATGAGGCTACCCGCTTAGCATTCATGACGATGCGCAATCGCTTAACCTATATTGCTGCTGGATGTTTAACATGGGCATCTTTAGTCATTCTCTTTATTCAAGCCTGATGCAATGAGCAATCTTTTTGAAAATGCGCCACCGCCACCCTTAGCGGAAGCCTTGCGTCCAAAAACGATTGAAGAAGTCATTGGGCAAACCCATTTATTAGCCAACGGTAAACCACTTAATCTTGCTTTTGCTTCTGGCAAACCGCACTCGATGATTTTGTGGGGCCCTCCAGGCGTTGGTAAAACTACGCTGGCACGTCTCTCAGCCAGGGCATTTGATCGTGAGTTCATTGCGATCTCGGCTGTTCTGGCTGGCGTGAAAGAGATCCGCGAAGCCATTGAACAAGCCCAGCAGAATATGGATCAGTATGGCAAGCAAACCATTTTGTTTGTGGATGAGATTCACCGCTTTAATAAAAGCCAGCAGGATGCCCTGCTGCCCCATGTGGAATCAGGTCTCTTCACCTTTATTGGCGCTACCACCGAGAACCCTTCATTTGAGGTGAACTCCGCACTCTTATCGCGTGCCCAGGTTTATGTGCTGAAGTCGCTGACCCCTGAAGAACTAAAGTCGCTCTTTGATCGCGCGCACCAATATGCATTGCCGGATGTGCAATTTGAATCTACTGCGATTGATACGCTCATCGCCAATGCAGATGGTGATGCTCGGCGCCTTCTCAACTTAGTAGAACAAGTACGCAACGCAGCCCTCACACCAAATGCTGAAATTAAAGTGGTTGATCAGCAATTTATTGAAAATGCGCTAAGTGCTCAAGCACGGCGCTTTGATAAGGGCGGCGATCATTTCTACGATCAAATCTCTGCCCTACATAAATCGGTACGCGGCTCCAATCCTGATGCTGCCTTGTATTGGTTTTGCCGCATGCTTGATGGTGGCGCAGACCCACGCTATCTAGCCAGACGCATCATTCGAATGGCTTGGGAAGATATTGGTCTAGCTGATCCAAGGGCGATGCAGTTAGCGAACGATGCGGCGCAGACTTTTGAGAGACTGGGCTCCCCTGAGGGTGAGCTGGCACTGGGACAAACAGTGGTTTATCTTGCTGTCGCCTCTAAGAGTAATGCAAGTTACAACGCATTTAATGAAGCCCGCGCCTATGTAGCCAATGATCAATCCAAGCCTGTACCCAACCATCTGCGCAACGCCCCAACAAAATTAATGAAAGAGCTTGGTCATGGCAAAGCGTATCGCTATGCCCATGATGAGCCTCATGGCTATGCTGCTGGTGAATCCTATCTACCAGATGGTATGAAAGAGCAGCATTGGTATGAGCCGGTAGAACGAGGGCTTGAGTCACAAATTAAAGAGAAGTTGGCTTTCTTGAAAAAGCTTGATGATGAGCATCAGAAAAAATAATGAAGCAAATAAAGGGTAAGGCAATATGAGCAAAAAGATTGCGGCCACCTTTTATTACGATATTGTTTCTCCCTTTGCCTATCTTTATGTCAAGCAACGACAACGCCTTGAAGGCAAGCTAGATATCACGCCTGTTCCCATCCTGCTGGGCGGCCTACTCCGCGCCTCCGAAAACAAAGGTCCAGGTGAAGTGGCTGCGAAACGCCCTCATACCTATCAGTTTTGCGTTTGGCAAGCTGAAAAACTCGGCATCCCTTTTCGCTTTCCTGAACATCATCCCTTTATGACAGTTGCTGCACAACGGCTCCTAGTTGAACAGAATGCAGATTGGCAAATGGTTGAGCGCGCTTTTGATTACGTTTGGGTGGAAGGCAAAGATCCCAATCTATCCTGGCCAGAATTTTGTACTTACCTAGGCTTGTCTGCGGATACGCCCAAACCAGCAAGTCCTGAAGTGAAGGCTAAGCTGATTGCCAATACCAATCAAGCTAAAGCTGATGGCGCATTTGGAGTGCCCGCCATCATAGTGAACCAACATTGCTTTTGGGGCGTCGACACCATTGACTGGACCTTGGATTACCTCGCTAGACCTGGCATGTTTGCAGAGGCTTCTTATGCCTATGCCGGCAATGTTCCTAATGGACTGGACTAAAGGCCCATTTACCCCTCCCGCGTTATTGAGCAATACAATCAGACACAAGCTATTTTTTATTTAAGGAGTTCTTATGCGTAAGCTATTAGTTGCCCTTGTTGTTGCCTTCTCTTGTTTTTTTTGCTTTTCTAGTCAAGCTTTTGCAGGCCCAAAGGTAGAGTTCAAAACGACCATGGGTAACTTTGTGGTGGAACTAGATGACGTTAAGGCACCAAAGACAACTGCTAACTTTTTAAATTATGTGAAGAGCGGTTTTTATAACGGTACGATCTTTCATCGTGTAATCGATGGCTTCATGATTCAGGGTGGTGGCTTTACTGCTGACCTTAATCAGAAACCAACAGATGCTCCAGTAGTTTCTGAAGCGCAGAATGGCTTAAAGAATAATGCCTATACGATTGCAATGGCTCGCACATCCGACCCAGATTCCGCTACTGCACAATTCTTTATTAACGTTAAAGACAATGCAGGCTTGGACTACCCTAATGCCATGGGTAACGGCTATACAGTGTTTGGCAAAGTGATCTCTGGCACACAAACCATTGATGCCATTCGCAAGATACCAACGATGGTTGCGCCTGCTCCACGCATGGGCAGAATGGCCGATGTTCCAAGCAAGACCGTCACCATTGAATCTGCTACGATTCTGAAATAAACAGAACTTACTGGGTTAGCCGCGATGATTTTGCTCGATGATGCGCAAAGCACCGCGGCCTCGCCCACTAGCCGCCTCTATGAAAACGCGCTTCATTATTGGCGCGTACTACCTAGCGGCAATCCAGAAGAAGATTTAGCGGCGGTAAAAAATTGCTTCACAGAAATATCTACCGCTTTAGCCAGAGGTGAATATGTCGTCTCGGCCTTTGCTTACGAACTAGGCAGATTGATTCACAAACTGCCAGCACGTGTAAATTACTCAGGTAGCCCTCACCCCCTCATCGAGGCCTGGTCTTTTGCGGACTTCAAAACACTTTCTAAGCAAGATATAGATCACTACATCTCCAGTAAGCTAGCCTTACTTGATCGTTCCGATACAGGTGCTGGGGTGTTGGATGTGCAGGCCTCTCTGGATGAGGAGCAATTTTCTACTGATATTGAAGCAATACAAGAATATATTCGCAGTGGCGATAGCTATCAGATCAATCACACCTATCGCATTACCGGCAAGACGTATGGCGCTCCACTAAGTCTCTATAGTCGCTTAAGAGATCGACAGCCCGGTCGATTTGGTGCCTACATAGAACATGATGGCCACTTTTTATTGTCGCAATCGCCAGAACTTTTTATTGCTCGTAATGGCAATACATTAAAAGCGATGCCAATGAAAGGTACCGCTAGCGCCCTATCTGCAGAAGCGAGTGCCCTATCCGACGATCCAAAGAATCAAGCAGAGAACGTCATGATTGTTGATCTGCTGCGAAATGATCTCAGTCGCATCTCTCTACCGGGAACAGTCACCGTTCCCAATCTATTCGAAGTTGCCAGACATGGTGATGTTTTACAAATGACATCTACCGTGCAAGGCCAAATCAAACCAGAGATAGGCCTGTTGGATATTTTTACGGCAGTCTTTCCATGTGGCTCTGTCACGGGTGCCCCCAAAAAACGCAGCATGGAAATTATTCAAGAATTAGAGCCTGTAGATCGCGGCTACTATTGTGGCGCCCTTGGTTGGCTTGATCCTAATGGCAACTTTGCCTTTAGCGTTCCAATTCGTACTGTGGAAATTGAACAAGACAATCAATCTCATGCATCTACTTTCTCGTTAGGTATTGGTGCCGGTATTACCAACGATTCTGATGCAACCCAAGAATGGCAAGAGTGCCGAATTAAGGCGGCCTTTCTCATGGATCTTCCGAGTGCTACCGGTTTATTTGAAACCATTGCGATCTCTAAAGGTGAGCCGCTGCGACTGCGAGAACATCTGCAGCGTATGCAAGCTTCTGCCCGCGCTTTAAGAATTGCTTTTGATGCTGAGCATGCAGAGAAGCTAACCTTGAAGACCTGCGCATCATTAGATACATCTCTATCCTATCGATTAAGACTTGATCTCTCTCCTAACGGAGAGCTATCCGTTGCTAGCGCTGTGATTCACCAGACAAATGAGCCTGTCAAAATATTTTGGGCTAAAGATATTCTTCCTGGTGATGTAACGATGTTTTCTGGGGATGCTTTATTACGTCACAAAATCAGCAATCGCACTTTATACGATGAAGCTTGGCAAAAAGCGGTTCAGCTAGGTGGTTTTGATGCACTTTTTGTGAATGAGCAAGGCTTTGTGACTGAAGGTGGCAGGACTAGCATTTTTGTTAAACCCCAAGGCAGCTCTGAGTGGCTAACGCCACCTGTTTCAGCAGGTCTTTTACCTGGAGTCATGCGAGCCGCCCTGCTTGCAGACCCTTCCCTGAATGCCCGTGAAGCTAACCTGACTATTAATGATGTTTCAATGGCGGAAGAGATTATCCTTAGTAATGCCCTCCGCGGCGCTATCAAAGCCCATTTTTAGAAAGTCAGCATGAAGTATTGCCCTAACTGCGCCGCCGTATTGACGATCAAAATTCCAGCGGATGATTCTCGTGAACGTCATGTCTGCGAATCCTGCGGCAGTATTCATTATCAAAATCCTCGTAATGTCGTGGGTAGCATTCCGGTGTATGGCAAACAGATTCTTTTATGTCGTCGAGCGATTGAACCACGTCATGGCTTTTGGACACTCCCTGCCGGATTTATGGAGTTGGGTGAAAGCACTAGTCATGGTGCCGCACGTGAAACTCTTGAAGAGGCAGGCGCTGTTGTAGAAATTGGCCCCCTCTATTCATTGTTAAATGTGCCGCATGCAGAACAAGTGCACCTGTTTTATCTAGCGACGATGACAACACCAGAATTCTCCGCTGGCGAAGAAAGCTTAGAGGTAGCACTCTTTCATGAACATGAAATTCCTTGGGCTGACTTAGCCTTCCCCACTGTTAAGCAAACGCTCGAGTGGTTCTTTGCTGATCGCGCTGCTGGCATCTTGGATACAGGAAAAGAGTTTCATGTGCGCAGCCGCGATGTTTTGCCATCTGAACGAATTTGAGTCGACATGGGTCAGATTGCTTGGCTAGGGCCGCACGATCCTTTTCCAAATCCCCTCACAGAGGCAGATCCCGATCCTAGTGTGCCTGGCTTAATTGCTGTTAGCGAAAATATCTACCCAGGACAACTCGCGCGCGCGTACCAACAAGGTATCTTTCCTTGGTACTTCGACAATCAACCCATTCTCTGGTGGTCACCTGACCCCCGAATGGTATTAAAGCCTAATGAGTTTAAGTGCAGCGACTCATTACGAAAAATCATTCGCTCATTTTGTCAAAACGCCCAGTCACAAATAGTGGTGGATGACGATTTTGGTGCTGTCATACGTTCATGCGCTACGAGTAGCCGTAAAGACCAAGACGGCACTTGGATTACCCATGAGATTATTAATGCTTACACAGCTCTTCACGAACAAGGTAATGCCCATAGCATTGCCGTTATAGAGGAAGGCCAGCTTACTGGGGGGCTTTACTGTGTTTCCTTTGGCGGCATGGTATTTGGTGAGTCCATGTTTAGCCGCAAGACCAATGCCTCTAAAATCGCATTAGCAGCCCTCAGCGCCTGGTGTCTAGATAACGACGTCCAGATGATCGACTGCCAACAAGAAACGGCCCACCTCCTCTCATTGGGTGCTGCTCCAATATCCAGACAGGTCTTTTTAGAGCAACTGCAAATATCCATAAATCAAACTAAGATTAAGCAACATTGGACTTTTGATAAAACTATCCTGCATTACTGGCTATGACCCAGCTCAAAGAACTTCCCCTGACTACGCTGCAGTTTTATGCAACTGCTCCGTATGACTGTAGCTATCTCCCCAATAAAACGGCACGTTCTCAGGTAGCCACTCCATCGCATTTAATTAATGCAGATGTCTATAGTGATTTACTCAATGCAGGCTTTAGGCGTAGTGGTTTATATACCTATCGACCCTATTGCGATGAATGCAAAGCCTGCGTTGCCACGCGTATTTTAGTAAATCAATTTACACCTTCGCGTAGCCAACGTCGCGCCCAGAAAAAACATGCGGGCCTTGAGGCTTCCGTTCTGAATCTTGGCTACCAAGAAGAGCACTACCAACTCTATCAACGCTATCAAACTGAGCGCCACGCAGGCGGCGACATGGATAGTGATGACCAAGATCAGTACATGCAGTTTCTATTACAAAGTCGCGTCAACTCCCGCATTGTCGAGTTTCGGGATGGTGCACATGACCCACACCCCGGACGTTTGCGTATGGTGAGCATGATTGACATACTGGAACAGGGTATCTCATCGGTATATACCTTTTATGACACCTCTGAGCCTACTGCGAGTTATGGCGCTTACAGTATTTTGTGGCAGATTGAACAAGCTCGCGTCTTAGACCTGCCTTACCTTTACCTTGGGTACTACATCAAGGAAAGTGACAAGATGTCATACAAGATTAAATATCAACCTTTAGAAGGTTTGATTGATGACCATTGGCAATCCTTGTCTGAGTCATAATATCTACCCATGATCGATCGTTACTCTCTTCTTCGCCCTTGGCTTTTTTGTATAGACCCAGAAAAAGCCCATAACCTCACCCTCAGCAATTTAGATCGTGCTCAACGTTGGGGCTTTTTAGAACGTTTAGTAAATAAGCCGATGAACGATCCGCAATCACTCTGCGGTATTGAGTTTCCAAATCCGGTTGGGCTGGCTGCAGGATTAGACAAAGATGGCAAACACATCGATGCACTCGCTGCATTGGGTTTTGGGTTTTTAGAGATTGGTACAGTTACACCAAAACCACAACCTGGCAACCCTAAACCACGGATGTTTCGTTTACCCGAAGCTCAGGCCATTATTAATCGCATGGGCTTTAACAATGATGGTGTTGATGCTTGCGTAGCACGCGTACGCCGCTCCCAGTTTTGGCAAAGCGGTGGCGTACTGGGTTTGAATATTGGTAAGAATGCTAGCACCCCTATCGAAGAAGCATCACGTGACTATGTTCTAGCAATGGAAGCCGTTTATGAAATTGCGACTTACATCACCGTCAACATCTCTTCTCCTAACACTCAGAATCTGCGCGCCCTCCAGGGCGAAGCAATGCTCCGTGAATTATTGGGTAGTCTTGATGCAGCCAGAAAACGTTTAAGTGATCGCTATGGTGTACGTAAGCCACTCTTTCTGAAGATTGCCCCAGACTTAGATCATGGCGATATCAATCTGATTGCTGACCTCCTCATGGAGTTTGGAATCGATGCTGTTATTGCTACCAATACAACTATCTCTCGAGATGCAGTACAGGGAATGGCATTTGGAACTGAATCTGGAGGCCTATCGGGAGCGCCAGTGCGTCATGCCTCAAATGTCGTGATCAAGGCACTCAAAGCAAGATTGGGCAACCAATTACCCATCATTGGTGTAGGCGGCATCCTATCGGGCGCCGATGCCCGTGAGAAGATCATGGCTGGTGCGAGCCTAGTCCAACTCTATAGTGGCTTAATTTATCGCGGCCCTGATCTCGTTAATGAGTGCGCTAAGGCCCTAAGACAGCCGTAGGACAACCCTAAAGCAACCCTAAAGCAACCCCAAAACACTGCTGCAGCACCCTAATTTACTGAATTAGCTCTATAAAATCAGATTTCATAATATGCAATTTCATTCGAAATCGCTACAATGAGGTCTATGAACACCAGCAAACCCATTAAAACTCCGAAAGCTACTGGCGAGGTTGGCAAAACTGCCATCCAGGTAGTGGAGCGCATGATGAATTTGCTCGACGCCCTTGCCGATCAAGAAGATGCCAGCAGCCTGAAGAATTTGGCTGAAATTACTGGGCTACACCCATCTACCGCCCACCGCATTCTGAATGACATGGTTGCGTGCCGCTTGGTTGAGCGTGGCGATGGTGGCACTTACCGTTTAGGCCTAAAGCTATTAGAGCTTGGCAACTTAGTGAAAGCACGCCTATCTGTTCGTGAAGCTGCGCAACTCCCAATGCGCACTCTTCATAAACTCACTGGTGAGACTGTGAACCTATCGGTACGCCAAGGCGATGAGATCGTTTACGTTGATCGCGCCTACAGCGAACGCTCAGGTATGCAGGTAGTGCGCGCCATTGGTGGTCGTGCCCCGCTACACCTTACCTCGGTTGGCAAACTCTTTTTAGCAAGCGATGATCCTGGTCAGGTTCGCGCCTATGTCACTCGTACTGGTCTATCAGGCCATACACGCAACAGCATTACCGAGCTTGGCAAACTAGAGACTGAACTCAATCACGTTCGCAAAGTAGGCAGCGCCCGTGACGATGAAGAATTAGAGCTTGGTGTGAGCTGTCTAGCCGCTGCAATTTTGGATGACACTGGAAAATTGGTTGCCGGCCTCTCTCTGAGCGCCCCAACCGATCGCATTCAGGCAGATTGGTTACGCGCACTTCAAGAAACCGCCTTGCAGATATCTAAGGGCATGGGCTTTAAGCCCAAGTCTGCTGAGCCAGGCTCAGCAAACTAACCCACCAATTAAGATCACAAGCGACGAATAGCGTGAGCACCGCCTGAAGGCATGCGCTCATACCAATCACGCACACGTACTGCATCAGCAAAACGCGATTGTGTTCCAACAGAATCTAAGAAGACTAATAACAAAGGCGTGTTATTCACTCGCGCCTGCATCACCAAACATCTTCCAGCTGCATTAATAAATCCTGTTTTCTGAAGTCCAATATCCATATCGCCCGAACGAACCAAACGATTGGTATTTAGAAATTTCTGTGGGCGCTTAGCAATAACCATCGTCAAATCTGGCCAGGTTGAAAACTCCCGAATCATTTTGTATTGATATGCCGCATTTAGCATCCGGGTAAGGTCTTCAGCCGAAGCAACATTCTCACTCGTTAGCCCCGTAGGATCCTCAAAATGTGAATGGTCCATTCCTAGCTCTTTAGCTTTACGATTCATGGCCGCGGTGAAGGATGGAAGGCCGCCCGGATAATTCCTTGCTAACGTATAGGCAGCCCTATTTTCTGAAGACATTAAAGCCAAAAGCAGCGCTTCTTCACGCGTTAGGACTGTGCCCTCCGCCAATCTTGAATGTCTATAAATATGGGCATCATCTGCATTAATAACTATCGTCTCATCTAACGGCAATTTAGAATCCAGTACCACCATTGCAGTCATTAACTTGGTAATCGATGCAATTGGCAGGCTAACTGAAGGGTTCTTCTCGTAATACACTTCCCTTGTATCTTGATTGACAACCATGACAACTGTGGATTTGAGATTGAGCTCATCATGCTGACCACGTAAACCTAGAGCAGTAGCTAATGAGGGAGCGGCGGCGACTACGGGTGCCGATGATCTAGTAACGGTAACTCGGACAGTTTTGGCTCTTTTAGGTGACTTAGTCACCACTTTTGTAGACTTTGCTTGCTTCTGCTTTTCTTTTGTTGAAGCCTGCACAGGCGCACTACCTAACACTCCAAGCGAAAATAGCAATGCAACGCCCAAGGGCCAAAATCGATTCAAACGCATCCCAAAATACCTTCCAAAACTTTCAACATACGGAATGATAATTAATTTCCCAGGACAAGGCGGTTTTATTCGCCCCAATCTAGGTAATTCATCCCACTAAATGAATGCTAATGTGATCACCCTACTCTGCAATCGTTGCTACTGTATTGGCCTGACGGGCATTTACGAGCACTACGCCAGTCATTGTCAAACACAAGCCAACCGCCATTAATAATGTAAATGGCTCATCAAATAAGAGCCAAGCCATTGCGGCCGTTGTTGGTGGCACCAAGTAGAGAAAGCTTGTCACTTTAGTAGCAGCACCCTTGCGAATCATCATGAAGAGCAAACTAATTGATCCAATGGATAAGGGAAAGATTGCCCATAGTAAGGCGCCAGTGACAGAGAGATTCCAAACCATCTCTCCCGACTCAAATAAACACATGCAGATAAAGCACAGCACTGCTGAAACACCAAACTGAATAGAAGATCCGGCACGCAGATCAAATATAGGGCAGAATTTCTTTTGGTACAAGGTGCCAAACGTAATGGACAGCAGTGCAATAAATGCCAATATGTAGCTAGCCAATGGAATGTGTACAAAAGCAATTTTCTCAACGACCACTAAAGCTACACCCGCAAATCCAAAGCCTAGACCGATCCACTGACGCGGCGTTACTTTTTCTGAAATCCACGCAGCAAACCATGCGGTCACGATGGGTTGCAAACCAACAATGATGGCTACGAGACCTGCCGTCATTCCCAGGCGGACAGCAAACCAAACTCCCAACAAATAACCAAACTGCAGCAAGATGCCAGCAACCGCGATGTGTTTGATTTGTGACCAACTGGGCCACGTGATTCTCCACACCAAACTAAGTGCTGCCATGGCCGCTAAAACCCCTGCAAAACGCCAAAACAAAAAGGTAGCTGGCTCGACATATGGCATCGCTAAACGGGCAATGACAAAGCCCGTGCTCCAAATGAGCACAAATATTGGGGCTATGGCGTTGTCTAGCGAAAGCTTCATAGATAACTTACTGAAAATATTGAGATTTTTAATTTAGGGCCCAATTTTAGGCTCTTTTGCTCACTACCCAACCTGGATTCATTTTGTGTAACTTATGCTGCAACGCAATATATTTGAAATATAATGGCATAAAGAGAGTACATTAGGTAAGAGCCTAAAGTGAGAATAAAGAAATAAAGACGCAGTTAAACGAAAAGAGATAAACATGAACTTAACTCCAGAACAAATTGCCGCAGCACAAAAAGCAAACCTAGAGACCTTGAGTGGATTGACCAATCAAGCATTGCAGAGCATCGAAAAATTGGTTGAACTCAATATGCACATCGCCAAGCAAAGTTTGAGCGACAGCATGAATAGCGCCAAGAAAGCATTGGAAGTAAAAGATATTCAGCAATTACTTGCCCATCAAGCAGAAGCAGTACAGCCAATGGCAGAAAAGATTATGGCTTACAGCCGTCATCTATATGAATTGGCGCACGAGACTCAAAACAGTTTCACAGAGTCCGCTGAAAAAGAATTCCAAGCTGGTCAAAAGAAAATCAACTCTTTAGTTGAAGAGTGGACCAAGAATGCACCGGCTGGATCTGATGCAGCCGTTCAAGCAATGAAGCAAGCCATTGCTTCTGCAAACAATGTATTTGAAACCAGTCAAAAGGCTGTAAAACATGCGGTAGAGGTTGCGCAAACAAACCTCACTAGCGCTACTGAAACTGTTATGAAGGCTGCCGACACAGCGAGTAAAGCCGGTAAGAAGAAGTAATAAATATCTTACCCTGCACTTCAGGTGCTCGGCAATGCAAAAGCCCCGATTGCTCGGGGCTTTTTTGTTTCCGCTACTTACTGCAGTAAATCGAAAAGCTTCTTAGGCTTTCTTTTTCACTGGCGGCAAGTCCGTGCAATGGCCGTGGGCCGCTTCTGCAGCAAGGCCAACTGATTCACCTAGGGTTGGATGTGGGTGAATTGTTTTACCGATATCCACTGCATCAGCACCCATCTCAATAGCAAGACACACTTCGCCGATAAGGTCGCCAGCGTGTGTACCTACAATGCCTCCACCAATAATGCGATGGGTGGCGGCATCAAAAATGAGCTTAGTAAAACCTTCGTCACGTCCATTAGCGATTGCGCGCCCACTTGCAGCCCATGGGAATAAACCCTTCTCATAAGCAATACCTTGAGCTTTGCACTGCTCTTCTGTCAATCCAGCCCAAGCTACCTCAGGATCAGTATAGGCAACAGAGGGAATTTGCTTCGCATCGAAATAAGATTTTTCACCAGCAGCAGCTTCGGCAGCAACGTGACCTTCATGCACCGCCTTGTGAGCCAACATCGGCTGACCAACCAAGTCACCAATTGCAAAAATATTAGGGACGTTGGTGCGCATTTGTTTATCAACCGGAATAAAGCCGCGCTCATCCACCTGAACACCTGCTTTGCCAGCATCAATCTTCTTGCCATTCGGAGTACGGCCTACTGCAACCAAAACTAAGTCATATGTTTGTGGTTCGGCTGGAGCATTATCACCTTCGAAAGAAACCTGAATACCATCAGGCTTTACTTCTGCTTTCGCTGCACGAGTCTTGAGCATGATTTTTTCAAAACGTCCGGCATTGAACTTTTCCCAGACTTTCTCCAAATCACGATCAGCGCCAGCCATCAGGCCATCCATCATTTCCGCGATATCAATACGTGAGCCTAGCGTGCTGTAAACAGTAGCCATCTCTAAACCAATGATGCCACCGCCGATGACGAGCATGCGCTTGGGAATGCTCTTAAGCAACAAGGCGCCAGTACTATCTACAATGCGCGGATCTTCTGGTAAGAAAGGTAATTTCACTGGTTGGCTACCAGCAGCAATAATCGCCTTCTGAAAATGCACTACTTCTTTTTTGCCAGTTAAATCTTGGCCAGTGCCATCGGTTAACTCAACCTCGACATGGTTTGCATCTAGAAACTTACCCAGACCACGCACTACTTTTACTTTCCGAGCCTTTGCCATTCCAGCAAGGCCACCAGTCAATTTGGCGATGACTGACTCTTTATAGCCACGCAACTGATCGATCTCGATCTTTGGCGCACCAAATGTAATGCCGTGCTTAGCCATGGTTTTGACTTCATCCATGACTGAAGTTGTGTGCAGCAATGCCTTGGATGGAATACAGCCTACGTTCAAGCACACACCGCCTAGAGTTGGATAGCGCTCTACTAATACAGTATTCATACCTAAGTCAGCACTACGGAACGCTGCGCTGTAACCGCCAGGGCCAGCACCAAGCACCAACACTTCACATTCATGATCAACCTTGCCGCTGTACTGCCCTGCTATTGGAGATGGGGCAAGAATTGGCGCTGGTGCAGGTGCGGATACTGCTGGGGCTGAAGCAGACTTAGCAGCAGGTGCTGCACCGCTCGCTTCAATTTCTGCGATCACAGAACCTTTGCTAACTTTGTCACCTAATTTAACTGCGATGCTAGTAATAGTACCGGCAGCATCTGCAGGCACCTCCATAGTCGCTTTATCAGACTCAAGCACTAATAGAGGCTGCTCTTTTTCAATGACATCACCCACTTTAACCAGCACTTCAATCACTGGCACATCTGAATAGTCCCCAATATCCGGAACAAGGATCGTTTGCTTAGCCATAGACCCTCCTTACAGACTAGCGCGACGGAAGTCGGCCAAGAGCTGAGCGATGTACACATTAAAACGTGTCGCTAACGCACCATCAATCACACGATGGTCTGCGGAGAGGGACAGCGGGCAAATAAGACGTGGGACAAATTGCTTACCATCCCAAACTGGCTTCATAGACGCTTTGCTCACCCCCATAATAGCAACTTCAGGTGCATTAACGATCGGTGAAAAATACGTTCCGCCAATACCACCTAATGATGAAATCGTAAAGCTGGCACCCTGCATTTGATCTGGCTTTAATTTGCCATCACGAGCGAGCGCCGCTAAATCAGAAGTTTCCTTAGCCAACTCAAAGATGCCTTTCTTATCAGCATCTTTAATGACAGGCACAACCAATCCCGTTGGGGTATCTGCTGCAAAACCAATATTGAAGTATTTCTTGAGAATCAAATCATCACCATCCAATGAGCTATTGAACTCTGGATATTTTTTCAGCGCAGCTACTGCAGCTTTCATTAAGAAAGCGAGCATAGTGATCTTGACGCCCTTCTTCTCATTCTCCTTATTGGTAAGAACACGGAATGCTTCTAAGTCAGTAATGTCTGCATCCTCGTGATAAGTCACAGCAGGAATCATTACCCAGTTGCGACCTAAATTGGCAGCTGTGAGTTTCTTAATACGGTTGAGTGGCTGACGCTCGATTTCACCAAACTTCGTGAAATCCACTTTCGGCCAAGGAATCAGATTAAGACCGCCCAAGCTGCCGCCACTAGAAGCTGCCGCAGAGCTTGCTGCGCCACCACTCATTGCTGCTTTTACAAATGATTGAACGTCTTCTTGTGTAATTCGGCCTTTAGGGCCAGAACCTTTAACTTGAGTAACCGTCACGCCAAGCTCACGTGCAAACTTACGCACCGATGGACTTGCATGACTAACCGCGGCATCCACCGGAGGAGGTGTATTGCTCATTGGAGGCGGTGCTGGTGCACGTGCAATTGGAGGCTCAACAGCCTTCGTTGCGGGAGCAGTTTGAGCTGCCGTTGCTACAGGTGCAGCCGCTGGCGCCGCTACAGATCCTGACGCTCCGTCTTCCAAAATCACGACTACCGATCCTTCGGAGAGGTTGTCGCCCACCTTGACCTTAACTTCTTTCACGATGCCGGAGTGTGATGAAGGAACATCCATAGTAGCTTTGTCAGATTCAAGCACAACAATGGATTGCTCCTTCTCAATTTTGTCACCAGCCTTAACCAAGACTTCAATGACTGGCACATCTTTATAGTCACCGATATCCGGGACTTTGATTTCAATCGGAGCACCAGTACTAGCAGTTACAGGAGCTTGCGCAGGAGCGCTCGCTGCTGGCGCTGCTGCAGGTGCAGCCGAAGCGCCTACGCCCTCTTCTAAGGTAATCACAAGTGATCCTTCAGAAAGGTTGTCGCCTACCTTAACTTTGACCTCTTTAACGATGCCAGAGTGTGATGACGGAACATCCATTGTGGCTTTATCAGACTCAAGCACAACGATGGATTGCTCTTTCTCAACCCTGTCACCAGCCTTTACCAAGACTTCAATGACTGGCACATCTTTATAGTCACCGATATCCGGGACTTTGATTTCAATTATTTGACTCATAGTATTTATCTCTTATCAAACCGTCATTGGGTTTGGTTTAGTAGCGTCGATATCGTATTTCTTAATTGCTTCAGCCAACTTAGAGCGGTCAAGCTGACCAGAGTCAACCAAAGATCTCAAGGCAGTCAGAACCACCCAACGACGATCTACCTCAAAGAAGTCACGGAGTTTTTCACGAGTATCAGAGCGACCAAAGCCATCGGTGCCCAATACTTCGTAACGACGACCCATGTGCTGAATCGCGGGACGAATCTGCTCAGCAAACAAGCGAACATAGTCAGTGGCTGCAACGATTGGGCCTGAAGTATCTTTTAGGCACTTCTCTACATGAGACAAAGCAGGCTCAACAGTTGGGTTTAAGAGATTGCTACGGTGAACTGCAGTCCAATCACGACCCAGCTCAGTAAAGCTTGGGCAACCCCATAAGTCTGAAGCAATACCCCAGTCTTTATGCAAAATCTCAGCCGCCTCAATTACTTCGCGGAAGATGGTTCCTGAACCCAAGAGTTGTACGCGCAACTTTGCCTTGTCATCACCAACAGACTTGAGCTTATACATACCCTTGATAATGTCTTTTTCAGCACCCTTAGGCATTGCTGGGTGTGAATAGTTCTCATTCATCAAAGTGACGTAGTAATAAACGTCTTCCTGAACTTCCAGCATACGACGCATACCATCCTGAATCACTACAGCCAATTCAAAAGAGAATGTTGGGTCATAGCTAATGCAGTTAGGAATCGCACCACTCCACAAATGACTATGGCCATCTTCGTGTTGCAAGCCTTCGCCGTTCAATGTTGTTCTTCCGGCTGTACCGCCAAGTAAGAATCCACGGCTGCGCATATCACCTGCCGCCCAAGCTAAGTCACCAATACGTTGGAAACCAAACATGGAGTAGAAGATGTAGAAAGGCAACATCGGTACGCCATGTGTAGAGTAAGAAGTAGCAGCTGCGATCCAGTCGCACATACCGCCAGCTTCGTTAATGCCCTCTTGCAGAATCTGACCAGTCTTATCCTCTTTATAGAACATCAATTGATCATGATCTTCTGGTGTGTAGAGCTGTCCTAATTGATTCCAGATACCGAGCTGGCGGAACATACCTTCCATACCAAAGGTACGGGACTCATCTGGAACGATTGGAACAACACGCTTACCGAGTACTTTGTCGCGCACCACTGTATTGAGCATGCGCACAAATGCCATGGTTGTAGAGATCTCTCGACCCTCAGTAGTTGCCTCAAGCAATGGCGCAAAAGTTTCCAATGGTGGAACTGGCAAGCTTTCGGCTTTAGTGCGGCGTTGCGGCAAGTAACCGCCCAACTCTTGACGACGCGCCTTCATGTACTCCAACTCAGGGCTACCTTCAGCAAACTTCACCAAAGGCATTTCTTCTAACTGCTCATCCTTAACAGGAATCTCAAAGCGATCACGGAAACGACGCACGTCGTCATCGTTCATCTTCTTCGCTTGGTGGGCAATGTTCATTGCCTCGCCTGAGCCACCCATGCCATAACCTTTAATGGTGTGAGCCAGAATCACAGTAGGTTGCTTCTTATGATTTACCGCCGCATGAAATGCTGCATAAACTTTATGTGGATCATGTCCACCACGGTTCAACTGCCAAATCTCATCATCACTCCAGTCGCTAACTAACGCTTTTAGTTCTGGAGTATTGAATACGATCTCGCGAACGTAGCTACCATTCTTAGACTTCATAGTCTGATACTGGCCATCGACGATTTCGCCAAGGCGTTGCATCAAGATGCCTTTCTTATCGCGGGCAAACAATGCATCCCACTGGCCACCCCACACTACTTTGATCACATTCCAACCAGCACCGCGAAACTCGCTCTCGAGCTCTTGAATGATGCTACCGTTACCGCGCACCGGTCCATCCAAGCGCTGCAAGTTACAGTTAATGACGAAAATGAGGTTGTCTAGTTTTTCACGACCCGCCATGCCGATCGCGCCCAATGATTCTGGCTCGTCAGTTTCGCCATCACCCAAGAAGGCCCAAACTTTACGCCCCTGCTCCTGAATAAAGCCACGGTCTGTGAGGTACTTCATAAAGCGAGCTTGATAAATCGCCATGATCGGACCTAAACCCATCGACACCGTTGGGAACTGCCAGAAGTCTGGCATCAACCAAGGATGCGGATAACTAGAAATACCTTTACCGCCGACTTCTTGGCGGAAGTTATTAAGTTGACTCTCTTCGAGACGACCCAACATATAAGCACGGGCGTATACACCTGGTGCTGAATGTCCTTGTACAAAAATTAAATCGCCGCCATTCTCGGGAGACGGTGCATGCCAGAAATGATTGAAGCCAACGTCATACAAAGTAGCCGCTGACTGGAATGAAGAAATATGTCCGCCAACGTTCGTATCTTTGTTCGCGCGTAGAACCATTGCCATTGCATTCCAGCGTGTATATGAACGAATGCGATGCTCTACGTTTTGATCGCCCGGTAGACGCGCCTGGTTTTCAACCGGAATCGTATTGATGTAAGGAGTCTCCGCATGGAATGGCTGCACCACCCCATTGACACGCGCATGGGAAATTTGTTGATCTATTAAATAGGCAGCTCTCTCAGGACCCTCGTTGCGAATAACGCCATCAAGCGCTTGCAACCATTCTTGAGTCTCCCCCGGATCAGCATCATGGGTATTCTGTTTACCTAATATTTGGTCTGGAACTGCTGCCATCTTTTGTCTCCATTGAATAGTGCTTAATTTGTCATTAACTCTATAGGTAATATTCTAGGAAGGTATATGGGTGTAAACAAGGAATTTTCCACATAATGATAGTATTTCTCATAATGTGGTAATTTATTGCGCTGCAAATAAGAACCGACAAAAGAGGCAAAAAAGCTTTTCTAAGTGGTCAATTAGGGCAAAATTGTCCTATTCATGAAACAAACGGCCATTTCTAGACTCATCCTTAGCCCCATTAGATGGCTCCGCAAAATACGTGGATTTAGGCTCGTTTACACCCCGCTGCTCGCAATTCTTCTCTTTACGGCAGTCATGGGCATTATTTTGGGCACCCTGCATTTACAAGAGAAGAATCAGCAAGAAGCCGCTTTGTTTAGGGAGCTCTCTTTTGCAAAGCAACGAATTCAGGCTCGCTTTGCAAACAATCTTGAAGCATTAACCACTATTAATCGCGAAGTAGCTGCTAGCGAAGATCAACTCAAGTTGCGACAAATTGCTCGCGAGCAAGCAGAGGATATTGTTTTAAATAATCATGAGATCTTAAAAATCATTTGGTTGAATAATCAAAATCAGCGGCAGTGGGCTGCTCCGGCAGAAAGTAACAAATCTGACTGGATTAGCAAAACGCAAAATGATCAACTCATTAATGACAGCCTTCTAACTACAATTGAACTTAGCAGGGTAACTAGTCGGGCAGCCTTTAGTCAGTTTGTATCTTTAAATTTACCGGGTGATCAACCCATTTCCGCCGAAAGAAAAATTGTTTTTTGGCAAGTCGTGCCCAATATCGTGGGCGGTGAAGTGGTTGGCTTCTTAGCCTCCCTGTATACCACTCAGGGCATATTGGATGTTATCCCCAGCGAGCTCAAATCCCACTATCGCTTTACGTTGCTGACAGACAATGAAAAAGTACTAGGCATCTCTTCGGACAAAGATACTCCCAAAAGAGCATTTAGCAACCAGACCAGCTTAGATATTGGCGTCTTAAGCCCGAACATTAATTTACGCATTGACACCTACCCGCCACCAACCAATCTGACCTTCAGAATGTTAATTGGTGTTGTATTGGGATTGTGCGTATTCGTGATCTGGAGTTTGTGGTCCGTTCTCAAACAAATGCAAGTCCGTCAAGAGGCTGAAGCAAGTCTGCGGACAGAAACCACCTTTCGTAATGCGATGGAGAACTCGACTCCAGTGGGTATTCGTGCGCATGACATGGAAAAACGCATTACATATGTGAATCCAGCTTTTTGTGAAATGACAGGTTGGTCATCGGAAGAACTAATGGGGCTTACTCCACCCTTTCCGTTCTGGCCCGATAGCAGACGAGATGAGCTTGTAGATAAGATGAATCGCGCCTTAAAAGCCAACATCTCTGGCAGCATGAAGATTGGTATTGAAGGCGCCATTCTGAAGCGCGATGGCACTTTGATTCAGACGCGTACCTTTATTGCGCCGCTAATTAATGAAAAAGGTAAGCAGACCGGCTGGGTTACTTCCTTAATTGATATTTCTGAGCCTAAAAAGATTCGTGAAGAATTAGCCGCTTCTCAGGAACGTTTTACTACCGTTTTAGAAGGTCTTGATGCGGCTGTGTCGGTTGTCTCTCTCGAAACGGATGAGCTCCTCTTTGCTAACCGCTTCTACAGAGAAAACTTTGGCAATGATTCTAAGGGGCACTTTCAGTTAGCTCACCAAGAAAAGAAAATTGATACCCTACATAACATTGCGCAAGATCTTCAAGACTACATACGTGATGGCATTCCGACCTCGTTCTTGTATCAAGAATCAGAGTCAGAGGATATTCAATTAACTGATGGCAGCAATAAATGGTTTGAGGTTCGTCGTCGCTTTATTCCATGGGTCGACGGACACCTTGCACAACTATTAATTGCAACCGACATTACCGCTCGTAAGGCGGCAGATGAACAAGCACGCCTACAAGAGGAACGCATGCAATTTACCAGTCGTCTCACCACCATGGGTGAAATGGCCTCCTCTTTGGCGCACGAACTTAATCAACCGCTCTCGGCCATTTCGAATTACTGCATGGGTGTTGCAAAGCGTCTTGATGGACACCTCGATCCCGCTTTAACTAAAGACATCTTGCCGGCCTTAGAAAAAGCCTCTGAACAGGCACATCGAGCGGGCACCATCATTCAACGGATTCGTGGCTTCGTTAAACGTAGCGAGCCTCAACGGAAAGAAGCAAACATCACTGAAATTATTAATGACGCAGTTGGTTTGGTTGAAATTGAAGCCCATCGCCACCGCTTAAGCATTCAGTCTGAAATCGCTGAAAATCTGCCGGTGGTCAACTTAGATCCGGTCCTCATTCTGCAGGTTGTGGTCAATCTACTGAAAAATGCCTTAGATAGCGTGCGCGAGGCCTACCCCCTCTCCTCCCGCTGGTCAGCGCCACCCGTGCGCATCAGCACCGATTTGGATACCAGCATCTTCCCAGCCATGCTTCGCATTCAGGTGACGGATGCTGGCGGCGGCATTCCTGAAAACGTGCTGGAACGCATTTTTGAGCCGTTTTTCAGCACAAAATCGGATGGAATGGGTATGGGCCTCAATATTTGCCGCTCCATCATCGAATCCCACCACGGCAGGCTTTGGGCCACCAATGTCCAGGACTCAGAACAGACCAAGCTGGCTGGCTGCACCTTTACAATACTTCTACCCTTGGGATCACCTGAATCCAAGGCTAATGTTTAGCATTGAATTTTAAGATCGAATTTACAGAATCACCTCGCGAGAACTGATATGAACTTAAGCGCTACTGCAAAACCAAACCAAGCCGAAGTTGTCTACGTAGTGGATGATGATGAAGCGGTTAGAGATTCACTGACTTGGCTTTTAGAAAGCAATGGTTACGTTGTACGTTGCCACGCTAGCGCAGAACGTTTCTTGCAGTCTTTACAAAGCACTGATAAGTCCACTATTTCTTGCGCTATCTTAGATGTGCGTATGCCCGGTATGTCGGGCCTTGAATTGCAAGAGCGCCTAACTAGTGAAAACCTACCTATGCCAGTTGCTTTTATTACTGGTCATGGCGACGTATCAATGGCTGTCTCCACCATGAAACGTGGTGCAGTAGATTTCATTGAAAAACCATTTAAAGAAAATGACCTCTGTGGTTTAGTAGATCGCATGCTTGCTAAAGCACGTGTTGATTACTCACAAGCTAGCCAACGCAAAATTACCCAGAGCTTGCTCAGCAAGTTGACTGGTCGTGAGCGTCAAGTACTCGAGCGCATTGTTGCCGGTCGCTTGAATAAACAAATTGCTGATGATCTTGGCATTTCCATTAAGACCGTTGAAGCGCACCGCGCCAACATCATGGAGAAACTCAACGTCAACACCGTTGCCGACCTGCTCCGCTTGGCTTTATCTGATCCTCAGCCGAATTAATCACCGAGCAATCACTGAGCAATCACTGAGGTTTTCTATGCCAGCCCAATTATTAGATGGAAACGCCCTTTCAAAAAAACTCCGCACAGAGATTGCTGCTCGTGGCGCCATTGTTACCGCCAAAGGTACAAGACCTGGATTGGCTGTCATTGTGGTTGGCGACAATCCTGCCAGCGCCGTATATGTTCGCAATAAAGTCAAAGCCTGTGAAGATGTAGGCTTTCATTCTGTTTTAGAGCGCTACTCTGCAGAGCTGGGTGAAGAAGAATTACTCGCTCGTATTGCCACCCTCAATGCAGATCCTGCGATTCATGGCATCTTGGTACAACTGCCATTGCCAGAACATATTGCTTCCGAACATGTACTCGAAGCAATCGCCCCTGAAAAAGATGTGGACGGTTTTCACGTTGCCAATGCTGGCGCTTTGATGGTTGGCCAACCCGAGTTCAAGCCTTGCACACCTTATGGCTGCATGAAGATTCTCGAAAGTATTGAGTACCCCATTCGCGGTGCGCGCGCGGTGATTGTTGGCGCCTCTAATATTGTGGGCAAGCCTATGGCGATGCTCCTTTTGCAAGCTGGTGCAACAGTGACCATTTGTAACAGCAAGACTCGTGACTTAGCGCACCACACTAAGGACGCTGATATTTTGGTGGTTGCTACCGGCAAGCCAAAGATGATCTCTGGCGACATGGTTAAGAATGGTGCAGTAGTCATTGACGTTGGCATTAACCGCCTGCCAGATGGCAAGCTGTGTGGTGACGTAGATTTTGATACTGCCAAGTATGTGGCTGGCTGGATAACCCCCGTTCCAGGCGGCGTTGGCCCCATGACTATCACTATGCTACTCATGAACACCTTGGAAGCGGCTGAAAAGGCTGCCAAACTGTAACTGAGTTTGTATCAAGGGATTGACTGGGACTTTTGGCAAAATTGCTCCCAGTCCATTAAGCTAGAGGGATGACTACATCCTCATCTACCCCTCTCTCTAAAAACCTCCCCATAGAATTACAAAACAATCCTCTGCTGACGTTTGGTCGCGGTATTGCCGCCTACTCAGAAGTCAAGCCAGAACATATTGCACCGGCGATTGAGTATTTACTCAAGCACGCGCAAGATGCAGTAGATGTCGCAGTTAATCCGAACACCCCATCTAATTGGGATGCACTTGCAGAGCCATTGGAAGACGCTACAGAATCTTTTGGGAGATCTTGGGGTGTGATTTCTCATCTCAATAGCGTTGCTGACACGCCAGAGTTGCGCGCTGCTTATGGAGAGATGTTGCCGAAGGTAACTGCCTTCTTTTCAAGTCTTGGCCAGAATTTAGATCTCTACAAGAAATTCAAAGAATTAAGCAAAGCTCCTGACTTTGCAAAACTGAGCACTGCCCAGAAAAAAGTGATTGAGAACTCCTTACGTGATTTTCGACTGGGCGGAGCAGAACTCAGTGATAGTGATAAACCGCGCTTTTCCCAAATTCAAGATGAGCAAGCAATACTTGGCAAAGCCTTCTCAGATCACGTATTAGATGCAACCGATGGCTTTGTTCATCTGATCTCCGATAAAGCGGAATTAGCAGGCCTACCTGAGGATGTCATTGCGGCGGCTGCGGATACCGCCCAGCAGAAGAACCTCAAGGGCTGGGCATTCACTCTGCACTTCCCGTCTTACTATCCAGTGATGCAGTACTCCGAGAACCGAGCATTACGTCGCCTGATGTATGAGGCATACGTTACCCGCGCTTCTGAACTAGCACCACAATATGCCAAAGGCAAATTAGATTGGGATAACACCCAAAATATGCTTGAGCAGTTAAGACTACGCGATGAAGAAGCCCGCATGCTCGGCTTCAAAAATTATGCGGCCCTAAGCTTGGCGCCAAAGATGGCCAGTAGCGTTGAGGAAGTTGATTCTTTCTTGACTAATTTTGCAGAAAAGGCAAAACCCTTTGCATTAAAGGATTGGCAAGAGCTTTCTGAATTTGCCAAGGCTGAACTTTCGATTATTGATGGCTTAGAGCCATGGGACGTTGCCTTTGCATCTGAAAGATTAAAGCAAGAGCGTTACTCCTTCTCTGAAAATGAGCTCAAGCAATACTTCCCCCTACCCAAAGTATTGGATGGCCTTTTTCAAGTAATTCAGACTTTGTTTGGCGTGAAGATTGAAGCTGCTAACTTGCCGACCTGGCATACGGATGTGCAATCCTTTTCCGTCAAGAATGCCAAGGGCAATATCGTGGCCTACTTTTACTTAGACCCCTATGCTCGTCCTGGTAAGCGTGGCGGGGCCTGGATGGATGATGCCCGCGGTCGTAGAGTGCTACCTGATGGTGAGATTCAAGTACCTGTTGCATATCTGGTTTGCAACTTTGCGCCGCCAGTGAAGGTGGATGGCGTATTGCGTCAACCTACCATTACCCACGATGATGTGATTACCCTCTTCCACGAGAGTGGCCATGGTTTACACCATCTCTTAACCCAAGTGAGCGCTTTGGGTGTATCAGGAATCAATGGCGTTGAGTGGGATGCGGTTGAGTTGCCAAGCCAGTTTATGGAGAACTTCTGCTGGGAATGGGAAGTCTTAGAGAAAATGACTGCCCACGCTGAAACCGGCAAACCTTTGCCGCGCGAGCTCTATGAAAAAATCTTAGCAGCTAAGAACTTTCAAAACGGCTATATGACCTTACGCCAAATCGTGATGTCATTAACAGATTGGCGCCTACACGCGAGCTTTGATGCAAAGAATTCACAAGGCCAAGCAGTGCTAGATCTCTCTAGAGCAATTGCCGATCAATTTAATGTCATTCCACAGCCGACTATTTCTCGTTGGATTAATACCTTCAGCCACATCTTTGCTGGTGGTTATGCGGCGGGCTACTACAGCTATAAGTGGGCAGAAGTATTGTCTGCCGATGTCTACTCTGCCTTTGAAGAGGCGGCAAAACTGACTGGTAGCATCCTTGATGAAAAGACTGGCGCGCGTTATCGCGAGGAAATTTTAGAAGTCGGTGGCAGTCGTCCCGCCGCCGAATCCTTTAAAGCCTTTAGAGGTAGAGAGCCCAGCATTGATGCCCTCTTAAGACATGGCGGGCTAGCTTAACAACGAAATTTGTGGTTTCTATTTTTTTAATAACGGATTTATAAGTACTCAATGAGCCTCTTCACTACTGAATTACTAATTTTAATTGTCGCAACAACGCTTATAACAGCTGGCGTCGCTTATGCAATTTACTGGGCACTGAATGATTCGCCCATATCCCGATGGCTCCATGATTCAGATGCAATAGTGCCCTCTTTTCTTTCCATTACCTCATTTATTTTCGGTCTGGCGATCTCCACCCTAGCGGGCTATTCATTTGAACATCATCAATCAGCCATCTCCAATGTCATCACTGAATCAAATGCAGTCGAAACCATAGTAAGCACGGCGACAGTCCTTCCCGCGAAAGATCAGGAAAAAATAATCTCGGGGATGAAAAACTATTTGACTGCAGTCATAGAAAAAGAATGGCCTGCCATGGCAAATAGAGATGCTAGTAAGCGTGAAATTTCAACGCCAGAATTTCTAGCTTTAAATAAAATCATCAGTGGCATCGCCTATCAGCCCAATCAACGTAGCGGTATCGAAAGTCAACTCCTGTCAGCTATTGGCACCATTCGGCATGACCGGCAAGCTAGACAATCACTGGCATACGATAACGATAGTCTTACAAAATGGCCAGCGATTCCAGTCTTCTCATTCCTGCTGCTGTTATCAGTAGGCATAGTCCATCTTGGAAGCCTTAAAGCAATGAAAGTATCGTTATCTATAGCTTCATTGTGTATTGTGACTACAGTGATATTTTTATTTATCGCCGTATCACCATACCGAGGTTGGAATCCAGTGGAGCCCCATAAAATCCAAGAATCATTGCGCATGCTGAATAACCTTAAGCCAAATTAAGAAGTTCGCTTTATAGGATTAATAAAAAGCCACTCCGAAGAGTGGCTTTAGCGTCTGAATACATCTAGACTTAATTGGTAAAGGGCTGTTATTGGACGCCCTTATTTGCCTTCCTATTTGCACGGTTCTCAAAGAAGGTTTCAATTTCTACGTAGAAGATAGGAACTAGCGCTACGGCCAGACAGGTTGAGGCGATCATACCGCTAAATACCGTGATACCCAGAGATATACGTGCTGCTGCACCCGCACCAGTAGAGGTCAGCAATGGCATGACACCCAATATGAAAGCGATTGAGGTCATCACGATTGGCCTAAAGCGCTCTCTAGAGGCCTCAAGGGCAGAATCTACGAAGCTCATACCCTTATGTCTGCACTCAATAGCAACCTCCACAATCAAAATGGAGTTCTTACAAGAAAGCGCAATCATCAATACCAAACCAATTTGTACGTAAATATTGTTTGGTAGGCCCGTAAGCAATAAGGCCAATACCGTTCCCGATAAAGAGAGTGGAACTGCCGTTAAAACGGCTAGTGGTGCTATCCAAGTTTCATATTGCGCTGCAAGCACCAAGTAAACCAACAAGATCGACAGCGCAAAGATCAAGATCACAGTATTGCCTACTAAATTTTCTTGATAAGACATACCAGCCCACTGATAGGCGACACCGTCGGGCAAAGTCTTAGCCACCTGATCCAGGGCCTTCATTGCCTGTCCTGAGCTGTAACCCTCATTGGCGGCACCTAAGACAGCCGCAGAAGGATAAAGCTGGAACTGTGATGCAAAGGCGGGACCAGTAGTGTCTTTAACATCAATAAAGGATCCTAGTGGAACCATGTTGCCACTCTTATTTTTTACATAGAGCCGATTTATCTGCTCTATAGCATTTCGATATTTACCATCGGCCTGCACATACACTTGGTAGGTTTGACCGTATTTAAAGAATTGATTTACGTAGGAAGATCCAAGATAGGATTGCAATACATCATATGCATCCCCAATATCAACACCAAAAGTTTCCGCCCTACCCACATTAAAGCTGAGCTGAAGTTGCGGAACATTGTTCTGGAATGGTGTAAAGATCATCATGATCTCGGGATGTTTTTGCGCCTCAGCAATGAAAGCCTTGGTAGCAGCGTCTAACTTGGCAAAGTTATTGCTGCCATCGGTCAGCATTAATCTCAACTCAAATCCACCAGATAGACCCAAACCAGGAATGGCTGGTGGCAAGAGCACAAAAGACTTAAGCTCTTGAACCTGTTTGAGCCCTGCATTCATATTGTTATAGATGTCACGCAGGCCCTCGCCTTTGCCCCGATCTTCCCACTTCTTCATGATGACATAGAGGCCACCACTATTAGATTGGGAGCTGCTGTTGTTCAGTAAGTTAATGCCGCCGATCACCACAACCGTATCTACGCCAGGTACCTTCTTGATTACCTCAACCGCTTTTTTCATACCCTCTTCAGTGCGCTGCAAAGACGCCGCATCAGGCAAGGTAGTCGAAACTACCAAATAGCCTTGATCTTCATTTGGAATAAAGCCTGTGGGAACAAACATCAAACCAATGAGGGAGGCCGCAATAATGGCAATACCTACCATCGATGCCTTAGCTCGATTTCTCATCAAGCCTTCTATCTTGTGACCATACCAAGTTGCGAGACGATTGAAATACAAATCAAACTTTTGATAGAGCTTATTTTTCACTATGCTCTTGTCAATCGGCTTTAAGTACTGGGCTGACTGCGTTGGCTTTAAGGTGATCGCGTTAATGCCGCTAATTAAAGCCGTTGCTGCAATCACCAAAGCAAACTGCCGATACATCTGCCCAGTAATGCCCGCAATAAATGAGGCGGGAATAAATACTGCCATCAAGACCAAGGTAATACCAATAATCGGGCCCATCAGGGCCGTCATAGCATCAATTGCACCCTGTTTAGGATTTTCACCCTCTTCAACCTTCTTAGAAACTGCCTCAACCACCACAATCGCATCATCGACCACAATACCAATACACAACACGATCGCAAATAAGGTGAGCAAGTTAATGGAGAAGCCAAGCGCGGCCATACAGGCAAACGCGCCAATGATGGTTACAGGTACTGTGGTTGCAGGCACTAAGGTGGCACGCCAGTTCTGCAAGAAGATCATGATCACGAGTAGAACCAAGATACCTGCCTCATACAGTGTTTTATAAACCTCATGAATAGAGGCCTTCACAAACATGGTGGTATCAAATGGGATGGCCCAAGTCACTTCTTTTGGAAGTGTCTTAGCGATACTCTTCATTTCATCTTGCACTGCTTGTGCGGTTGCAATTGCATTGGCGCCGGGCATTTGATAGATCGCAATACCGCCTGCAGGTTTTTCATCAATCTTAAAGAATTGACTGTAATTCTGGCTGCCCATTTCAATTCTGGCGATATCCCGCAAATAGGTTATTTCAGCCTTGCTGCCAGCCTTGACCACTATTCTGCCGAACTGCTCAGGAGTGGTCATGGCGCTAGTGACATTGAGCGTCAGCTGGAAATCTTGACCCATCGGTGTGGGCGGAGCACCAATTTGACCTGCTGTGAGCAAGACATTTTGCTTATTAATAACCGCGATGACATCGTTTGGCGTCAGATTGCGCATCTTGAGTTGGGCAGGATCAAGCCAAACTCGCATACTGTAATTACCCACACCAAAGACATTCGCAGCCGCCACACCTGGTAATCGCGCTAAACGCTGTTGCAACTTTAAGTTAGCCAGGTTACTTAAAAATAAGCCGTCATGATCTGGGTTAGATGAAGTGAGTGTAACGAACTGCAGAATGGCAGTGGATTGTGTTTTCGTTGTAACGCCCTGCTTTTGCACTGCCTGAGGCAAAGAAGGAAGTGCAATGGCTACCCGGTTTTGTACATTGACCTGAGCTAAATTGGGGTCTGTGCCAACCTTAAAGGTAACCGTTAGAGTGTAGTTTCCGTCATTGGTGGATGCTGACTCCATATAGAGCATTCCATCAACACCATTGACCTGAGTTTCAATATTGCTAGCCACCAATTGCTGCACCAGAGTTGCACTTGCACCTGGATACCGTGCTGTTACCTGAATAGTTGGTGGAACAATATTGGGGTACTGTGCAATCGGCAAGCTATTAATGGATACAGCCCCAATCAATAACATGACTAGAGCAATCACATTGGCCAGTACCGGCCGTTCGATAAAGAATTTAGAGAGCATGGTTATCGAGTTGGCATTGCCTCAAGCTTAACTTCCGTTGGTTTGGCAACTTGATTAATACTCAGATTAATGAATCCGTTAATGACTACCTTGCTGGCAGCAGTCAAACCCTTGCTGATCTCAACATACTTCTCAAAGCGCTGACCCAAAGCAATATCTTGGCGTTGTGCACGCATAGCATCATCTAAAACAAAAACATAGTCACCTACTTGATCTGTCATTACTGCAGTCTTGGGTAACAGTAAAGCCTGTCTTGGTGCGCCATACTGAGCCATGACACGAGCATATAAACCAGGAATTAATTCGTACTTTTCATTCTTAAAGATTGCCCGTAACTGTAAGGATCCAGTATCGGTTGAAATCAAATTGGCAGCGTAATCTAAGACGCCTTCAAAAGGATAGCCAACTTCACCCTGCAGGCCGGCGTAGATCGGCAAGGTATTAACTTCAGACTTGCGCTCCGCATTTGGATCCTGACTCTTTTGAAACTTTAAGTAATCCCTCTCATTAATTGAGAAGTAGACATAAATTGGTGAGATCTGCTGGATGGTGGAGAGCTGAACGCCTTTTGTAGTGCTATCTAAATAGGTACCGACGTCTAGTAAGTGTCTTCCCATGAGCCCATCGAAAGGCGCTCTGATTTCGGTATAGCCTAAATTAATCTTTGCAAGGGTTAAATTAGCTTCCGATTGCTGAAATTGAGATAAGGCTTTATCTACAGCAGCCTGGGATGTTGCATTCTCCTTAAGCAAAGATTTCTGGCGACCATACTCAAGCTTCGCTTCGGTATAAATTGCCTGTTTTAGCTTCACCTCTTGGATATAGGGCTCTTGCTCAATCACAAATAGAAGGTCACCCTTCTTCACCATGGCTCCGTCGGCAAATCCAATCTTTGTGAGATAGCCCTTAACCCGTGCATCCAAATTCACCGTGAGGTATGGATCTACCAAACCATCAAAGGTAGCAAAGCTACGAATCTCTTGCGAGAGTGGCTGTGCAGTCGTTACTGGAATTGGCATTTGCTTGATTGTTTTTCCACAGGACTTCAAGCAAATCAGCGTAATTAAGACGACTATAACGAATAAAGATATCCCAATCGTCCGTGGTGATAGTTTCTTTTTAAGAATAGGAATTTCAACTGTGCTTAATTTTCCGAGGAACGCATTCCACTTTCCTAAGAGTAAGGCCCATAGAGTCACAAGCTTGCGCCATAAAGGCATCAGCAAAAGTTTGGCTTTTATTAATTGATCTTTCATGGCGCAGCACTTCCCTGGGTCGGCGGAATAGTTGTATTGGGTGCATCTAATTTATTTGGCTGAATGACTTGTGTGGGCTTTGATGGGTCTGGAGCATCTACCAAAAATTTTCCGACCTTAACTGTTAATGGATCACCCGTCCTTGTCAGGACAGAGCCCCAATCTGTTCGGTCTGTCATATCGGCAATCATCTGATCTGGCAGCTTAGGAGGAGTCATATCTGCAGTCCAACCACCACCTAGCGCTTTAAATGCACCCACATATCCAATAAGCTCGTTTGATGAAGTCTGGACTAAAGCGTTCTGAATGCTCAACAGTGACTGTTGTGCAGTAATCACCGTGGTGTAATCATTCTGCCCTGCCTTATAACGTTCAAGCGCCAAATCTGCAGCACTTTGCGCCGCAATCACACCACGACCTAAATCTTCTTTTGAACTCTTAGTGGTCGAAATGGTAATGAGTGAATCTTCGACCTCCTTTTGAGCATTCAAGACTTGGTTCTGATAGGCCAAGAGAGCCTGCTGGAAGACAGCATCCTGTACTCGGACTTGATCCACAATCGCACCCCGATAAAACAGCGGCAAGGAAATCCCGGCGTTTACCCCCGAAGAGTTATTACCCCAACTAAATAAATTAGCGGAGGATAAGGTTCCGTAATTTGAGGTGGCATAACCAAAGAGACCGCCCAAGGTAAATGTTGGAAACAGTTGCGCCTTGCTTACCCCAATCAAGGCGGATTTAGATGCGGCATCAAATTCTGCCTGTAAAACGTCGGGGCGACGGCGCAGCAAGTCTCTTGGCATACCAATACCCAGAGCAGTCGGCGGCTTGAGTGTTCCCTTGGTGTTTCCGTAAGTCTTTTCATAGTACTCAGGAGGCTCACCCAACAAAACACTCATGGCATGCTGATTTTTTCTTAAATTAGCGATCAAGCCTGGGATTTGAGCCTTAGTCTGCTCATACTGTGCTTGCGCCTGACTTAAGTCGAGCATTGAGGTAGCGCCATATTTAAAACGGGCACCTGCGATACGCAAACTTTCTTTTTGTAAGGCCAGATTGATTTTGGCGACCTCTATGAGCTCTTCGTAGTTTCGAATATTGATATAGGTATTAGCAACGTCTGCGGTTAATGAAACATCCGCCGAGTAATACGCAGCAACACTAGATAAATACGAAGTTAATGAACTCTGAACTCCGCGACGATTCTTTCCCCAAAAATCGAGCTCCCAACTCACCTGCACTAAAGCATTTTTTGAAACCAAATTATTGGAGTCATTAATAGCCTCTTGAATTGCGCTATTGCGGTTATTGGAATACGAAGCACTTAAAGCGGCAGATGGTAATAATGCGGCATCGCTCACGCCAAGTTGGGCTTGCAGTTGGTATATCCGTAGCGCAGTTTGTTGCAAGGTCAGATTTTGAGCCATCGCTTGCTTGAGCAAGATATTTAGCGTCGGATCGTTAAAGCTCTGCCACCACTCCACGGGGTCCAGAATCTTGTTTGAGTTTTCACCTAAGGATTCTGTAAATTCAGTTTGAGTAGATGATTTAAATTGGTCCGCAGCTTTCACCGGTGGCCTTGCGTAATCCGGACCAACCATCATGCAAGCACCCAGCATCAAAGTGCTGGTAGCGACTAATAAATAGGAGAGCGCGTTTCTAAGTAATGGCATTAAAGAGGTAAATTTTTAAAAGCTTTGAGGCCCACCAAATGGTGCTATTTGTATCAATAATAAGCCAATAAGGCCCTAGCCCAGCCTACTAAACCTTTTTAATTACCGCTATTACTGGGGCGTGATCCGAAGGCTGTTCCCAAGTCCTAGGCTCCTTATCCACTGTGCTGGCAGAGCACTTTTCCTTAAGGGCTTCACTTAAAAGGATGTGATCAATCCGCATGCCAGCATTTCTTCTGAAGCCCATCATGCGGTAATCCCACCAACTGAATGTTTTGGGTGCTTGTTCAAACATTCTGAATGAGTCAGCAAGTCCAAGTTTGATGAGCCCTTGAAATGCATCGCGTTCTGGCGGGGAGACTAAATTCTGCCCTTCCCAAGCCTTGGGGTCATGCACATCTTCATCTGCTGGAGCAATATTGAAGTCACCCAAGAGTGCTAAACGCTGGTTCTGCCGAAGTTCTTCTGTTAACCAAGTTTGTAGCGCATTAAGCCAGCCCAATTTATATTGAAACTTATCGCTATCGGGCGATTGCCCATTTGGAAAATACGCCGAGACCAATCTCATTGGCTGAGTGCCGGCAAAACAGACTGTTGCAGCCAGAATGCGTTGCTGCTCATCTGTGTGATTGGGGATGTTTCTAATAGGCTTTAGAAACGCTGTGTCTATGTCAGAGGCAATGGGGGCAAGCGCTGCCTTACGCAAGATAATTGCAACCCCGTTATAAGTCTTTTGGCCTGCAGCAAGACTTAAGTAGCCCGCATCTTCTAACTCTTTATGAGGATACTTTTCATCCGTGAGCTTAAGCTCTTGCAGACAGAGCGCATCAATGGGCTGTTTAGCCTTTTCTTGATCCTGCAGCCAACGTAGGACTTGTGGAAGGCGAACTTTTAAAGAGTTCACATTCCAAGCCGCTATACGTACTGAATCAGTCATCAATTCCCAATTCTTGCAACTTCCGGGTAATCGTATTGCGGCCAATACCAAGGCGTTGTGCAGCCTCAACCCTTCTACCGCGCGTTACCTCTAAAGCCGCTTGAAGAACTGCTTTTTCAAAGCGCGCAGTCAAGGCATCGAATACCTCTTTATCACCATCCTGCAACATCTTCACAGCTAAGCGCCCCAAAGCGCTCTCCCAATCACCAGTAGCGACTTTGCTTGCAGCAGGGTTGCTTGGTGAAGACTCACCATGAATGATAACGGGCTGTTCGCCGGCTTCTGAAACGATATCGGCAGGGAGATCACTCGCGCCAATCACATTAGCTGGCGTCATCACCGTTAACCAGTGACACAAGTTCTCCAACTGGCGAACATTCCCAGGGAATGGCATTGCGCTGATCTCTTTCAGCACTTCATCAGAAAGCTTTTTAGGATCTACGCCCAATGATTTAGCGCAGCTGAGCATGAAATGTCTTGCCAGCATTGGAATATCTTCACTGCGCTCGCGCAATGAAGGCATGCGCAAACGAATCACGTTTAAACGATGCAACAAGTCTTCGCGGAAGAATCCAGCAGCGACTCTCGCATCCAGATTTTGATGGGTTGAAGCAATAATGCGAACGTTTGCTTTAATGGGGTCTTGGCCACCGATACGGTAGAAGTGACCATCAGCTAGCACCCGCAGCAAACGTGTTTGCAAATCAAATGGTAAGTCACCAACTTCACCCAGAAATAGAGTGCCACCATCAGCCTGCTCAAAGCGCCCACGACGCAAGGTCTGTGCGCCAGGAAATGCACCACGCTCATGGCCAAATAACTCTGATTCCAGCAAATCTTTAGGCACTGCGGAAGTGCTCAAAGACACAAAGGGGCCTTTGGCGCAAGGGCTGTGCTTATGCAGTGCGTGGGCAACTAATTCCTTGCCAGTACCGGACTCTCCAGTAATGAGTACTGTGGCATTAGATTGCGCCAAACGACCAATCGCACGGAAGATCTCTTGCATTGCCGGAGCTTGACCAATGATCTCGGTGGCATCCTGCCTCCAAGCAGTTAACTCTTTAGCGCCGGAGTCATTGCGAATACCCTGCTCAACCGCACGATGAATGAGCTCAACGGCTTTTTCCACATCAAACGGTTTTGTGAGGTACTCAAAGGCGCCCCCTTGAAATGAGGAGACAGCTGAATCCAAATCCGAATACGCAGTCATGATGATGACTGGTAAATTTGGATGGCTCGCTTTGACGTGCTGCAATAAATCTAAACCGTTCCCACGTGGCATACGAATATCAGAGATCAATACCTGAGGAGATTCTTTTTCTAATGCATTGAGTACATCATTAGGATTGGAGAAGCTCTTATGCGGAATATTCTCACGCGATAAGGCTTTTTCCAAGACCCAACGAATGGATTGGTCATCGTCAACGATCCAAATTGGTTTCATGATGCTTTCTCCTGCCTACGGTATGGAATTTGAATATGAAAATCGGTGCGTCCAGGACGACTATTGCAAGCAATAAATCCCTGGTGTTGCTGAACAAAGGTTTGCGCTAAGGTAAGACCAAGCCCGCTACCTCCCTCTCTACCCGAAACCAATGGGAAGAAGATGCGCTCAATAATTTCTTCTGGAATGCCCGGGCCGTTATCAATCACATGCAGGTCCATTGCTAATTTGTAGCGATGCTTTGCAATCGTGACAGAACGCGCTACTCGGGTCTTTAACTCAATTTGCGCAACACCGGTGCTAATCTCTTCAGAGAGTGCTTGTGCTGCGTTATGAACAATATTTAAGGTTGCTTGGATTAACTGCTCACGGTCACCCAAAACATCGGGCAGACTTGTATCGTAGTTACGAATAATTCGTAGGCCTTTCGGGAACTCAGCCAAGACCAAGCTGCGCACGCGCTCTAGCGCCTCGTGCACATTAAAGGACTCCATCACATGCGCTTTGCGGTGCGGCGCCAACAGACGGTCCACCAAGGTCTGTAAGCGATCAGATTCTTTAATAATGACCTGCGTATACTCACGCAGACCTTTATCTGGCAACTCGAATTCTAATAACTGAGCTGCCCCACGAATACCACCCAAGGGGTTTTTAATCTCATGCGCCAAATTGCGCATCAACTGCTTATTAGCCTCTACTTGTTGCGTCACGCGCTCGTCGCGCTCACTACGCAACTGTTGATCGATCGGGAACCACTCCATCATGATCAAAGCAGGATCATCTAAGGCGGCCACCACTACGTGCGCAGGAATGGAATCTTGATGAATGCTGCTCGGCAGTGAATGTAAAACCATTTCTTGGCGTTGCGCGAGCACGTGCCCCAACTTCACTTCAGAAATCATGTCGTTCAATGCAAGGTTATCGCCGAATAAATGATGCACAGATTGACCCTCAAGTGATTTACGTGAGAGATCCAGCGCTGACTCAGCTGCTGGGTTCACGTACACCAATTGTTGGTTCTCAGCCTCGAATACCACGATGGCATTGGGCATCTGATCAAGCAATGTCGGAAAAAAAGGAGCAGCCGAAGCTGCTCCCTTGAACGAATTGCGCAACAGACCTGCGCTCAAGTTCTCTCCTTCGCTTACAGGGAGTAGTACATATCAAATTCGATTGGGTGAGTTGTCATACGGAAACGTGTGACATCTTCCATCTTCAAATTGATATATGCATCAATCATGGATTCAGTGAATACACCACCGCGAGTCAAGAACTCGTGATCCTTCTTCAATGCGTCCAATGCCTCTTCCAAGCTCGCGCAAACGGTTGGGATCTTTGCATCTTCTTCTGGTGGCAAGTCATACAAGTTCTTGTCAGCAGCTTCGCCTGGATGAATCTTATTCTGAACACCGTCCAAACCAGCCATCATCAATGCTGAGAAGCAGAGGTATGGGTTAGCCAATGGATCTGGGAAACGAGTTTCAATACGACGACCCTTAGGATTCGGAACGTGTGGAATACGAATCGAAGCAGAACGGTTACGTGCAGAGTAGGCCAACTTCACTGGAGCCTCAAAGCCTGGAACCAAACGCTTGTATGAGTTTGTACCTGGGTTAGTAATCGCATTTAATGCTTTAGCGTGCTTGATGATGCCGCCGATGTAAAACAATGCGAACTCTGACAAACCTGCATAGCCGTTACCAGCAAACAAGTTCTCACCGTTCTTCCAAATAGATTGGTGAACGTGCATACCAGAACCGTTATCGCCAACTACTGGCTTAGGCATAAATGTTGCTGTCTTGCCGTAAGCGTGGGCTACGTTTTGAACAACATATTTCTGCCAGATAGTCCAGTCAGCGCGCTGTACCAATGTGCTGAACTTTGTACCCAATTCGTTTTGGCCTTGACCAGCAACTTCATGGTGATGAACTTCAACTGGAATGCCCAGTGATTCGAGAATCAAACACATTTCAGAACGCATGTCTTGGAATGTATCTACTGGAGCAACTGGGAAGTAGCCACCTTTTTTACCTGGACGGTGACCAGTGTTACCACCTTCGATTTCAGCAGCTGAAGACCATGGAGCCTCTTCGGAATCAATCTTCACGAAGCAACCCTGCATGTCAGCACCCCAACGAACGCCGTCAAAAATAAAGAATTCTGGCTCTGGACCAAAGTAAGCTGTATCACCCAAGCCTGTGCTCTTCAAATACGCTTCTGCGCGCTTTGCGATAGAACGTGGGTCACGATCGTAACCTTTGCCATCTGCTGGCTCGATTACGTCACAAGTCAACACTAATGTTGGCTCTTCATAGAATGGATCGATATAAGCAGCCGTTGGATCTGGTCTGAGCAACATGTCAGAAGCTTCAATACCCTTCCATCCAGCAATAGAAGAGCCGTCAAATGCATGACCGCTCTCAAATTTATCTTCGTCAAAAGCAGAGATAGGAACTGTCGTGTGCTGTTCTTTACCCTTTGTATCTACAAAGCGGAAATCAACGAAAGTACATTCTTTCTCTTTAACTAACTTCATCACATCAGCGACGGTCTTCGTCATGCAAATCTCCTCTATTAACTAAATTCGGAATCAAAACTCAAGGCATACACCCTTGTTTATTCCAGGCATCAAACATGCCTAATGGATGTATGTAATTTACTGAAGCAAACAAATGGGAACTGCCATTATTGCACTGTTTAAGTGCCCAAATATCCCTTATACAAGCTCAAATACTCCTATTTGCACCATATTAGTGCAAATAGATTCAGCTGATGTCGTGGATTTCATAACCCAACTCCTGGGTGCCCGCTCTCAAGGCAATCCAAGCACTTTCCAGAAGGTTTGCATTGCCCTTAATGCCCAATTCAATATGGCGTTGGGCGTAGACACCGCCCCTGCTGGAATCGCCTACAGATGGCAGGCTAAAGACCTTCACCCCAGGAAAATTAGCTTCTATATGCTCCATTAAGGGCGTCAAAGTCGATTCAATGCCCTTGGGAACGATGAAACTCTGCTCTGCCCAATTCTCTTGATGGAAAAGATCCTTGTAATGTGTATCCAGACACCAAGCCATCATCGGCGCAGCCATCACTGGAAAGCCGGGAACAAAGTGATGCTCTTGAATTCGAAATCCCGGAATCTGGTTGTATGGATTCGGAATGATTTCACTGCCAATCGGAAACTCTCCCATCTTGAAGCGATGTTGATTCTCGGGAGTATTTAAATCTGCCTTAATCGGATCGCCCTCTGCCATCGACTGAATGCGGCCGGCAATCAACTCTTGCGCAGTAGGATGTAATTCGGTTTTAGTTCCCAATGCGAGTGCTGCGCATTGGCGGGTGTGATCATCTGGTGTTGCGCCTATACCGCCAGTACTAAATACAACGTCTCCGCTTGCAAAGCTCTCCTTTAGCGTAGCAGTGATTTGTGCAGCATCATCTGCAACGTATTTCGCCCAAGCAAGAATGAGGCCGCGCTCATTGAGCAACTCAATCAGCTTGCTCATGTGTTTATCTTGGCGACGTCCTGACAAAATCTCATCGCCAATCACGATTAAACCGAAGCGACGTTGTGCTGCAGCTGCTACATCTTTTGGTTCGTCAATTTCAACTTTTTTGATTGCATCAACCATGGTAAGGGAGTTCCATATCAACAACACGTGAATCCACTGTAAGTGCCTTATTCAATTCCTCTTCTCTTAGTTGCTTGAGTGCATCTAACAAGAAGTAGCTAAACCAGAGGGCAGCAAACACGAAAATTAAAGAATAAATCCAAAGCGCCACAAAACTCACAATCGGAAATAGGACTAGAGCCAAGGCGGAGGTGGCCCAGAAGAAAGTAGGCACTGCACCCAACATCCCCGAGGCAATACCCATGCAGAGCAAAGGCCAGTGATACTTTTGAAGCAGCAGATCACGCTCTTCAGTGCTGGCATGTTTGGCCAATACGTCATACGACATCAGGCGCATCGTTAACCAACCCCAAAGCAATGGTGGCAATACTGCCACTAAAGGAGGCACCCACCATACGGGCAAGGTCAACATCACCAACACTAAACAAATGAGCGCTGACCACAAGGAGTAAATCAAGCTACCAAAGAAACCGCCGCCCCGCTTACATTCAAGATCATGAAATTGAGATTGTCTAGAGGCGATTTTGACGATCGCAGGAACAGTTGAAAAAGCGATAAACACAAGCAAGCTGATCGTGATTAACGGAATGATCAGCATGACAAAAAAGAGAGGCGCAATCCATGCTCTGGCATTTTCAAAGCCGGCCCAAATAAGCCCCTCCTGTATCCAGCTCGTAAAGATGGAGGTGGTTAGAAAAATACTGAGCGCTTCAAGCGCTGGCGTCCATGTGAGCCAAATCAGCACACCCCATAAAACGGAGACGATCAGAAATGGCCTTAAGCTTAGCCAGAGCATGCGTGGATGCATGGTCCCAACCAAAGCCATGCCAAACGATTTGAATACCTGCTGCAATCCGACCATACAACTCCTATTGCCCTATTACCCCATTACTCCATTACCCGATTACCCAGTCAGTAAACCTACTTAGGCATGATTTCTTTAAGGGCACGAACCAAGCCTTGCCATTGTTGGGTAAAGATATTGTGTGAGACGGTTAAATTTCTTACGCCTGTAGGATAGACCTCTTTGGGGAAGATGGCCGTTCTAAACAGCATGTCCCACCATGGAAACAAAATACCAAAATTACAGCCGCCTAGAACACCTGGCTTGCCCTTGGCCTCATGACCATACCCGACTGCATGGTGCATGCGATGAAACATTGGGGAGATCAATAGATATTTTGCAGGCCCCAAGTGAACTTTGATATTGGCATGCTGCCAGCTTTGAATAAATTGGCTGAGCGCAATCAACATAATGAATTGCCCTGGAGAAACACCAAATAAGAGCGCAAAGAAGGCCATAAAACTCGCGCGCATGATGTCATCAATAATGTGATTTCGGTTATCTGACCAAGCAGTCATGATGGTTTGACTGTGATGCAAAGCATGTAGTTGCCACCACCAGTTAAAGGTATGTGAAGCGCGATGGTAAAGGTAATCAACGAAATCTAGCAGCACTAGATAAATCAAGAAGCTCACCACCGGAATTGAGCTCACCCCTGGCCACCAGGACTCTACATTCAATCGACCAAAACGAAAGTCGTGCAGAATGGAATCGATTTCAAAGAAGAATCCCGATAGTGCAATAAATATAAGTCCGTGAAATATTCCCAGGCGATGAAACAAGGTGTAGAACATATCCGCCCTGCTCGCTTTTGCAAAGCGTTCTTGCTTTTCTGCTGGAGCAAGCCTTTCCCAGGTCCTGAGTACAAAGACAATTAAGAAAATCTGAATGCAGCCAAACAAAAACCAATCGATGCCATCGAAGAGATCTTCAGCCCAAGACATCAAATCAAACTCATACAGAATCGGACCAACGACATTGGAAAATAGAAACTCCTGAACGCTGGCGTAAGCGTCTGAAATTAAGGAGGTGATCGCGTTGAAATCCATGTCTTATTTTGCTGGATTTGGGAAATTCTTGGGCAGGAGCCCAAAGCAGAAGCCGCGCCCCTTGAGATTGATGATGAGCTGCTCCAAAACAGCGGGTGCCCAAGGGTCTTTTCTAGACCAAATGCCTAAGTGGGCCATGGTAATGTCGCCATCCTTCAGATCTCTAGTGGCTTTATTCAAAAGAGCGTCATTGGGATGTTTGTCGGAATTCAACTCATCCCCCAAAAAACCAGCGGGAGCCCAGCCAATGTGCTGATAGCCGCACATATCGCCCATCCGAATCAAGGTGGGCGAAGTTTTGCCGCCCGGTGCGCGCCATATCTTTTGAATCGGATGATCTGTGAGCTCCTGAAAGCGCTGATCTACCCTGCGGATTTCTTTACACATGGCTGCTTCGTTATAGAGAATCGTCATGCCTGCTTTTGGACCAAATTGAGGTTTCTCAAACACCTCACCCTTTGGTCCATCTTTCACGAAATACGTATGGTCATAAGTATGGCTACCGAAGTGATGACCTTCTTTAACGCGCTCTTGCCAATAGGCTTTCCAAGAATCATCTAAAGAAAAGTCGCCGCGAAAGGTTTTTTCATTCGCCAAGAAAAAAGTAGCTTTCACGTTTTGTCGCTTCAGAATCTCCGCCACTTTTTCTGCTACAGACATATTGCCGGTATCAAAAGTTAAATAAACCTTCTTACTGCATTCCGCTTGCGCAATAGTGCCCAATGAAAAACAGCCGAGCAAAAGCGCGGCTGCAATACGGACGATCAATTGATGATTCATCACTTACTTATTCCCATCCAGCCCTTGGAGTAAAGAACACACCATGTGGAGACTTACCTACTGGAATCACGGCAACTAACTTCATAGATGGAATATCAATCACGCCCACCTTCTTAGAGAAGCGAAAAGTAACCCACAGAGTTTTGCCATCAGGCGTGATTTCCATATCGTCTGGACCTGCCGGTAGGCCTGTGATATCGCCAACCTTCTCCAAGGTTTGCATATTAATCAAGCTAATTGTGGAGGCGATACGGTTACTCACGAAGACGTGCTTCTTATCCCCTAAAGGACGGAAGTTGTGTGCGCCTTTACCTGTTGGGATGCGCTTTACTTCTTTGCGAGTTTTCCAGTCGATGACCTGAACATAATCTTCGCCTGTGATGCCTACCAATAAATACTGGTCGCCAGGAGTCATCCATAAACCAGCAGGCACTTTTCCTGTAGGCATGGTCCACAATACGTTTTGGGTATCAAGGTCAATTGCCGAGAGCTCATTAGAATCTTGCAAGGTAATAAAAGCAATCTTGCTATCAGCAGTGAAAGCAATATGACTTGGTGTCTTTGCTAACTTCACCGTCTTAGCCAATTTAAGATCGGCACCATTAGCAGCATAAATATCTACACGGTCCAAACGGTTGCCGTTTGCTACGAACCATTTGTGGTTTGGTGAGTAACCAATTTGATAAGGGTCAATGATGTTCGGAATTTTGCCGTTCAACTCACCAGTAGTTGGGTTCATCAATACAACATCATTGCCAGCTGCGTTTGCAATGAGTAATGTTTTTTGATCAGGGGTAATCATCAAGTGATGAGGCTCTTTGCCAACTGGAATCGTTTTCACCACCTCACGGGTACTCATATCAATCAAGCTGACTGAGGCTGCACCTGAGTTGAGAATCACTGCCAGCTTTGGTTGATTTGCAGAGTTTGCCGATGTTGCTGCTGTTGCAACATTAGCGGCTTGCGCAAAGGCGTTTTGATTAGCCAACAGAAGTGCAAATAATGCAGAGGTCGCAATTGTGCGAAAACCTCTATTCTTGATAAATGTATACATGTCTCTATTGTAAGCATTCAGAGGGGCTAAATTGACCTCTACAGCTCAATGGATATGCTTAGGTTTTTGACTTAGCGCAAGCTCGCCAATACCTTTTCAAGGCGCTTTAAGGACATCGGGGTTGGGGTTTTGAGCTCTTGGGCATATAAAGCCACCCTCAACTCTTCTAGCTGCCACCGGAAATCCGTCAAAGCCTGATCCTCAGACATTACGTACGATGCGGCACCCTTGTTAACTTGCATCAGCTTTTGCCATGGGCGAGCTACAGATTCCCAATCCTTTTGACATTGCGCATCACGGCTTGGGTTGGAGCGCAATTTATCGATTCGCATGGCAATAGCCTTCAGATAACGCGGCACGTGGACCAATTGGGCATACGGTATGTCAGCAACGAACTTCGGAAATACCAGCCCCTGCATCTGCGTCTGAATATCCGTATAGGCAGTTGGCGAAGCGGCTTTTGAGCTGGCAACTTTTTTCTGCAGATCTGCATGGGCCTGTAACGCATTTAATGCGTGACGTGAAATCTCTTGCGCAATAAGAGCCAACCTAGGTTTGCCGGCCTGTAATCGCTCCGCAAATTGTTCGGCATTTACTGGAAGAGGTTCACTCATAAATGCACGTTCAAGAGCAAGATTGAGTATCTGATCAATTAAGCCATCAACGGATCCCACATTAATAAATAACAATCCCAGCTCACGAATGCCGGGCAACTGTTTTTGTAAAGCTTTGAGTGTGTCTTTATTACTCAGGGCAAATAAGCGACGCAATCCAAGGGCATGCTGTTTACGTGCCTCTTCTAAATCATCAAACACTTCAAGATCACAGAAATCAACTCGGTCAACTAATGCGGGGTAGCCAAATAGCGTTTTATTGCCCTTTTGAATCTCTAAAGTTTCAGGCAGCTCACCAAACTCCCAGGAGCGGTAACCGCCCTGCTCGACTTTGCGTGTGGCATCAGCGGTCTTTACGCTCTCATTGATATTGGATTTACCTACTGGCGGCTCAACTCCTAGCTCTACCTGGGCAGTTTCCTGAGCAATCGCTTGGAAGGCGCTGCGGGCAGTTTGCCCATACTCTGAACGTAAACGCGCTAAGTTGCGCTCCACCTCCAACTGGCGCCCATGCTCATCAATCAAACGGAAGTTCATGGATGAATGTAAAGGTAGTGACTCAGGCCTGAAGTCAGTGCGCTTAATCTCAAGACCACGTTCTTTACGGATATCGTTAATCAGACTATCCAAGAAATCACCTGTGCCAAATTGTTTTTCTTCCAACTTGCGCTCGAGGAAAGATTTGGCGTAATCCGGTAGTGGCACACAATGGCGCCTCAATTTCTGCGGTAATGATTTGAGAAGCAGAAGTACTTTCTCTTCACACATTCCAGGCACCAACCACTCGCAACGGCGACCATCAACTTGATTGAGCTGTGTCAGCGGCACTACTAGCGTCACACCGTCTTTGGGGCTGCCGGGTTCAAAGTGATAAGTCAGACTAAGTTGCGCCCCGCCGACCAACATCGTCTTTGGATAGCGATCGACTGTAATACCAGCCGCCTCATGGCGCATTAGATCTGCTTTTTCTAAGCGAAGCTGAGCATCTAGCTCATTTCCTTGATTTTTATCTTCTCCACCTTTTTTCGTCAGCCAGGCGTTAAGACTTTCTCGACTACACACCCCTTTAGGAATGCGGGAGTCATAAAAGGCGAATAGCAATTCGTCATCCACCAATACATCGGGACGACGTGAGCGATGCTCTAGTGCTTCAATTTCTTTAATGAGGCGACGGTTATGCCAGAAGAATCCAAACAGATTGGGGTATTTTTTCTTGGCATCGGTTTCGGTTTCACGCTGCAATGCTGGCGTATCCATACGCCCAAACATCTCTTCCTGAACCAATGCCTGACGAATAAACAACTCTCGTGCTTCATCCGGGTTGTGAGGTTCGTAACGAACACGGCGGCCATGGTAGATGGGTAATCCATAAAGAGTTCCGCGCTCAAATGCCATCACTTCGCCTTGGCGGTTATCCCAGAATGGGTCACTCAAAGACTTAATCAGACGATGTGCCGCTACACGCTCAACCCATTGCGGCTCGATCTTTGCAATCGTTCTGGCATACATGCGATTGGTTTCTTGTAACTCGCCCGCCAGAATCCAAGCGCCCGCCTTCTTGCCAATCGTAGAGCCAGGCCAAATAAATGGGCGAATACCGCGCGCCCCAACATACCCACCGGTTTTACTATTGCGGTCTTGGGATTTTTCGTCCTCTTCTTTTTTGGCTACATAACCGAGCAGCCCTGTCAGCAAAGAAAGATGGACTTGCTCATAGGTTGCAGCTAAACCATTTTCTTTCCAACCCTTTTCACCAAGCATGGTGTGTAACTGACCATGCACATCGCGCCACTCACGCAAGCGGCGCGGTGATAGGAATTTACTCTTACATAAATTCTCTAACTGGCGATTGCTGTGCTTATGTTGCAAAGCATCTTGGTACCAATTCCACAACTTTACGAAACTCAAAAACTCTGATCGCTCGTCGGCAAACTGCAAGTGGGCTTGATCTGCTGCAGCAGCTTGATCCATAGGTCGATCACGTGGGTCTTGGGTCGCTAGTGCAGAAGCAATAATGGTGACTTCTTTTAATGCGTTGTGCTCTTTGGCAGCTAAAAGCATTCTGCCAATGCGTGGATCTAGCGGTAAGTCTGCTAATTGCTTGCCTGTAGCAGTGAGCTTGAAGCTGTTATTTATGTCCTTACCATCCGTTGGATCTGATTCATCAAACTCAATCGCACCCAATTCATCCAAAAGCTGCACGCCATCGGCAATCGCTCTACCTAGTGGCTTATCAATAAATGGAAAGTGCTGAATCTTGGGCAAGCGCAATGAACTCATGCGCAATAGCACTGCAGCTAAGGAGCTGCGGAGTATTTCTGGGTCGGTAAATTTAGGACGGCCTTGATAGTCTTGCTCGCTATACAAGCGAACACAGATGCCATCGGAGACACGGCCACATCGACCCGCCCTTTGATTGGCTGCCGCCTGGGAGATTGACTCAATCTGGAGTTGCTCTACTTTATTGCGGTAGGAGTAACGCTTCACTCTCGCCAAACCGCTATCGATAACGTAACGAATATTCGGTACCGTTAATGAAGTCTCTGCCACGTTAGTCGTCAAAATGATGCGACGCCCATTGCCTGGGCTAAATACCCTCTCCTGCTCAGCAACCGACTGGCGTGCAAACAGACTCAGAATCTCTGGATGAAAGCGTTGCTGCAAGACATGATCTTTACGTAAGGCCTCAGCACAATCGCGTATCTCTCGCTCACCTGGCAAGAAGACTAAAACATCTCCGGTGCCTGCTGCACCTTCGCGCCACAATCTAGCAATTTCTTCCGTCACCGCGTCTGGAATTTCCTTTGCAGTCTTGGATTCTTTTTTGCCGTCTGGCTTACTCTCAGACTTAGCATCGGGCTCTAATGGTGAATAACGCTGTTCTACAGGAAACAGTCGGCCACTAACCTCAATGACTGGCGCTACTTTGCCATTCATCGCAAAGTGTTCTGCAAATCGCTGGGCATCAATCGTTGCCGACGTAATGATCAATTTCAAGTCTGGTCGCTTGGGGAGGAGCTGCCTCAGATACCCTAATAAGAAATCGATATTCAGACTGCGCTCGTGCGCTTCATCAATGATGAGCGTGTCATAAGCACGAAGCTGAGGATCACGCTGGGTCTCGGCGAGCAGGATGCCATCTGTCATCAACTTGATAGAAGCGGTATTGCTAGTTTTATCAGCAAAGCGCACTTGATAACCAACATCCTGACCAATGGGTGACCCGAGCTCTTGGGCAATTCTCTTGGCAGTGGCAGTTGCTGCGATTCGACGAGGTTGGGTGTGGCCGATCAGCTTTCCGCCATTGATCGTGCCTCGCCCCAGATCCAAGCAGATCTTCGGAAGCTGAGTAGTCTTGCCTGAGCCCGTCTCACCGCAAACAATCACCACCTGGTGGCCCTGCAGGGCATCTTTGATCAGCTGACGCTGACCAGAGACCGGCAATTCCTCCGGAAAGCGAATTTCTAGCTTGCGTGAGGTGTTGGAAGCAGGCACAGGCTTGGGCATTGCTTTGGGTTTTTGTTGGTTTATAGGCTCTTGCACCCTATAATTTTCTCACTATGCCAACAAATGCACCGAACCAGGCCTTAATGGCCGAAGAAACGACCTCCAACTTCCCTTTCGTAGGGTGGTTGCGCGATGTTGCGCCCTACATTCACAGCTTCCGCGAGAAGACCTTTGTTATCGCCTTTGCCGGCGAACTTGCCCAAGAAATCGGTCTTGAGAACCTGATTGAAGATATCGCCATGTTGCATGCCATGGGCATGCGCATTGTGCTGGTTCACGGTATCCGCCCCCAGATTGAAGAGCAGCTCATGCTGCGTAATATTAAGAGCAAGTTTGGTAAGAGCGCCCTGCATAGCTATCGGATTACTGACGCCGCTGCACTCGAGTGCGTTAAAGAAGCCGCCGGTGAATTGCGTCTCGACATTGAGGCTGCGTTTAGTCGTGGACTTCCAAATACTCCAATGGCGGGCTCACGTATTTCCGTTATCTCTGGCAACTTTATTACTGCGATGCCTGTGGGCGTCGTGGAAGGCACAGACTACATTCACACCGGCTTGGTACGTAAAGTGGATTCTGGTTCGATTAGACAATCCCTAGACAGCAACAAAATTGTTCTACTCTCTCCACTAGGCTTCTCTCCAACAGGTCAAGCATTTAATCTGGCCTATGAAGATGTAGCAGCTTCTACTGCTGCTGCATTAAAGGCAGACAAGCTGATTTTCCTAAGCCCATATGCTGGCTTAAAAGATGCTGAGGGTGACTTTATTACCGAGATGTCTATGCCGCAGCTCCAGGAATATATTGGCCAGCATAAGGATATGGATCTTGGCATGAAGAGCCTGCTCAATACTTCTGGCAGAGCTATCCGTGCAGGTGTTAGCCGCGTTCACTTCCTGCCTTGCAATCAAGATGGCGCACTTTTAGAAGAACTCTTTACCCATGACGGTATTGGCATGATGCTTGCCTCATCCGATATCGAGAACTTGCGTGAAGCCAACCAAGATGACGTTGGCGGCATTTTGCAATTGACTATGCCTCTGGAAGATGAAGGTATCTTGGCAGCTCGTGGTCAAGACGTGATAGAGCGTGATATTCAACGCTTCTCAGTAATTGAGCATGACCGCGTACTCTTCGGTTGCGCTGCCCTCTTTCCATTCCCAAATGGTGTTGGTGAATTAGCCTGTCTTGCCGTTGATCCAGATGTTCAAGGTTCGGGTGACGGCGAGCGTCTTCTCAAGCGGGTTGAAATGCGCGCCAAGCAAGAAGGCATCAAAAAATTATTTGTTCTCACCACCAGAACGGAGCATTGGTTCTTGAAACGTGGCTTCAAACGGGCATCAGTAGATGACTTGCCCGAAGAAAGAAAACAAATTTATAACTGGGATCGCAAGTCCATGGTTTTAACTAAAGATCTATAAGAAATCTAAGCAACTACAGAATTACTAGAAAGGCATTACAGATGGCACGCATGGTTCAATGCATCAAACTCAACAAAGAGGCTGAAGGAATGGATTTCGCCCCGCTTCCAGGCGATCTTGGCAAAAAGATTTGGAATCAAGTTTCCAAAGAAGCCTGGGCTGCCTGGTTAAAGCAACAAACGATGCTCATTAATGAAAACCGACTCAATATGGCTGACCCACGTGCACGCCAATACCTTTTAAAGCAGGTTGAGAAGTACTTCTTTGAGGGCGGCGCTGATATGGCACAAGGTTACGTGCCACCAGCAGAGTAAATATTCATTAGCTTTTAATTAATTATTGATTTGGGGTGTTGACACCGCCAAAGATAAGCGTAGGATGAAGTCGTGGTGAGGCAGTTTTAGTGCCCCGCTACATTGGCGAAAGCCACTCTAAATAAGTACATCTATGTACTTATAGGCTAAGGAACTAAATACCTTCCGAGAGCCTACGCCATGCATACCATGGCAAATAAACCCGATGGGCATACCCCGTCGGGTTTTTTAATACCTAAATAATCTCAAGCTGTAACTAGAGGGCTATGCGTTCCACACCAGCAGCATTGCTGACCAGCAGAATATTGGCTTTTTCTTTGGCAAATAAGCCAACGGTAATCACTCCAGCGATTTGATTGATTTGCGCTTCCATCTTCAGTGGGTCAGCTATCTTAAGGCCCGCCACATCTAAGATCCAACCGCCGTTATCCGTCACGAATGGCTCGCTTGGTGTTTGATTCAGATCGGCGCGGGTGTTTTTCGCTAAGCGCAAAGTCACCTTGCCGCCAAACCTCTCCAGCTCTCTGCTGACAACGCCTTGAGCAAGCGGAATGATTTCCACCGGCAATGCAAAGTTACCTAGAACTGGCACTTGCTTAGACGAATCGCAGATACAAATAAATTGTTTGGCCATCGAGGCAATAATTTTTTCTCGAGTAAGCGCCCCGCCGCCACCTTTAATCATGTGTCCAGATGGATCGATTTCATCAGCGCCATCAACGTAGGCCGGTAGGCCTTGCACATCATTGGGATCTAAAACCTGAAAGCCATGTTTGAGTAGGCGCTCAGTAGTAGCATTAGAGCTCGATACCGTGCCAGCAAAATGATCCTTATGAGGAGCTAGCGCATCAATGAAGCAATTTGCAGTTGAGCCTGTGCCAACACCCAAAATCTGCCCAGCAGGAAGCTTAAGCACTTCGTCTCTAGCCGCTTCACCCACCATTTGCTTTAATTGATCTTGATTCATATGCCTACTGAATACCTTTATGACTTAATTGGAATGGAGTAATAATCCATCTATCATATGATATTCACAAGAAACCCACTTTAGAGTATTGAGCAAGCCCATGAATAGCACCGCCTCAGCATTAAGCCAGTTAGAGCAACTCAAGAAACTGACTACAGTTGTAGCCGATACAGGCGATTTTGAGCGCATGCAGGCCTTCCAGCCACAGGATGCGACCACTAACCCTTCACTCATTCTGAAAGCTGCTCAACAAAGCAATTACCAGGATTTGGTGCAATCCGTGAAAGCAGCTCATCCGGGTATGAGTCCAACTGACCTGGTGGATTACATCTTGGTTGCGTTTGGCTTGGAGATTTTGAAGATAGTTCCAGGACGTGTTTCTACAGAAGTAGATGCCAGACTATCTTTCGATACCAAGGGTACCGTAGCTAAGGCTAAGCATTTAATTGCCTTATATGAATCTCATAGCATTGATCGTAAACGCATCCTAATTAAATTAGCAGGCACATGGGAAGGTATTGCTGCCGCAAAAGAATTAGAAGCGCAAGGCATCCACTGCAATATGACTCTACTCTTCTCGCTAGTGCAAGCGGCTGCATGTGGTGCCGCCAATGCCAAACTCATTTCTCCATTTGTAGGTCGCATTACGGATTGGAACAAAGCCAAGCTTGGTGCCAACTGGAGTGATACGGCCAATGGTGGAGCAAATGATCCTGGTGTGACTTCAGTGAAGAGAATTTTTCATTACTACAAGCACTTTGGGATCTCTACAGAGATCATGGGCGCTAGCTTCCGCAATACCAGCCAGATACTAGAGTTAGCTGGTTGCGACTTATTAACCATCAGTCCAGAACTATTGGCCGAGCTCCAAAGTGGCGATGCTTCTGTTGAGAAAAAACTCAATCCCGCCAATGCTCAGGCAGCATTACAGGCTGAAGGTATTACACCATTAAAGCTCGATGAGTCTAGTTTCCGCCTGCAACTCAACAATGATGCAATGGCAACTGAGAAATTGGCTGAAGGCATTCGGAACTTCTGTGTAGATACTGAAAAGTTAGAGGCGCTGCTGGCCAACTAACTGAAATTAGGGTCAAGACTTATTGAGGCTCAAGATACAGAGGCATCTATACAAGTCAAACATGGCTTGATATATCCCGCCTCTGCAATGACTTCCAACGACCCACAAGGGTCATTGAGCGTTTTACATACCAATCGTATAAGTTGCCATCACCGTAGTTGTCGATACTGCTTGGAATGGCTCTTGGCGATAAATACCATTGATACCTACACGTTGATTCTTCTCCACATCATAATAAGCACCAATAGTAGCGGTAGGTCTAGTTTTAACGGGATTAGCATTAAAGTTGATTGGAGTTAATCCAGTTACTCCAGTCGCAGAGTAAGTACCGTTAGCAGTATTGGTATCAGTCTCGAGACCAGCACTAGCGTATACCGTGGCTTTAGGAATAAAGCGGTATGAAGCACCAAGTCCTGCTAATGCGGTAGTGGCATTGGTATTAAGGGCTGAGTAAGTCAGAGGGGCAGTCACTGTTGAAGATGCGCCTTCGGTGTAGCCACCCATGTTGTTTTGGGTATAACGTATACCAACATACGGACTAACAATTACCTCTGGCAGGACTGCAAAACCATACTTGGCTTGAACTTGAGCGCCTTGGCTGGTTAGGTTTGAGGAGCCCGTACCAGGATCTGATGTTCCAACCACAGAACGGGTCACAGTTGCATTCTTTTGCCCATAAGCTGCTGATACTTTGACTTCAGTACCCGTGCCATCCAAGCGCTCATTCCAAGCACCAAACAGGCCGATCAATGGGGTGCTATTGCCTAACTTGACTGTGCCACCCGGACTATTGGTTGAAAGATTTTGATCTGCGTACGCACCGATTCGATAATTGGCATGGGGGCGATAGGCTGCGATGAGTAAACCACTAGTGTTGTTAATGCCCTCTGCTTGCACAGCAGTACTTCGACCACCAGCAGATATACATACATTATTAGCACCAAAGACTGCACAGTCATAAGAAAAGCTATTGGCTAAAACAGTATTTTGCAAAGTGTAGATGCCTTGTAATACAGAAGCGGTATTCACCAAAGATTGCTGGGTATCGCCTGTTCCTGCACTTAAGGTGAGATAAGCATTATTAGCATCGTAACTAAGTGATGAGTTCAAAGAGCTGTAGCTTGCTAGGTTACCTGAGAGGTTAGAAAACTTCCCTGTTAGACCAGCAGAGGTGAGAACTGTATAAGTCTTCTTAGCGTAAGTGCCACTAGAGGCATCAATAGTAAAGCCGCCCGCTACGCTTGCTGTTCCACCTACTGCTAACACGCTATTGGCAGTTGGGGTAATGGAGATTGATAAAGTACCGCCGCTGTTTTGAGTATAGTTACCAGCGACAGAGAGAGTTCCAATAGAGCCGCCGGGAGCTACTCTGCCGTTATTGGTGACATTACCACCAATACCACCATGACCAGCCAAAGTACCAGCTGCTTGCACCGTAACATCACCAGCCAAACGTGCTGCATTGTTTGCTTCTGAAGAGCCAACGCTTAAAGTGCCGCCTGCTACTGTGGTGCCACCGGTATATGTATTAACGCCATTCATATACGTAGTGCCAGTACCGTTAAAAGTCATTGCACCCGGGCCTGAGAACGCTCCAGATAAAGTGGCTGAGCCGCCTGAAGGTGAGGTAATTGTGCCGCCACTAGAATTAACTGCAAAAGCTTGATTGGAATTATCTCCATTAAGCAAAGTTAAAGTTCCACCGGCAAAGACTGGATTTAAAGTGTTGCCAACATCGCTCAAATAATTTCCAGAACTAGTGACGATGTTACTAGAGGCAACATATGCAGGGAATAGCAAATCCCACATATTGGTAGTGCCAGCGGTTCCGGCCTCTAGCACTAAATTATAGAGATACCCTCCATAGGTACCTGTGAGGCTCCCCGGTGTGAAAAGGCCTGCACTTACCCCGGAAATCACATTCAAATAGCTTGTTGACCTAACTAGTCCACTATAAATTCCAAAGTTAGTTGTACCAGCACCACCGTCCCAGCTAGTTACAGAAGTTGCAGCTAACTTGCCATAAGTATTTGCAGTAGAACCAAGAATAATATTGTAGTTTTGAGGGAGGTTTCGAGTGTAGGTTAACGGGGTCGTATCACCAGTGCCCTGTGCATTATTCAGAGAGGTAATTGTTCCGGAGTTGGAAATCATATTGCCAAATGGCGCTCGAATGCTCCCAATGTTTGTAAGCGCCCCAACAGTTCCAGTGTTAGATAAACCAGTGCTAAACGCAGATGAAATCTGACCGTTATTTATCAGCACTCCAATATCTCCTGCGTTAGTAATTCCAGTACCGCCACCGCCAATGGAGCCACCATTTGCATTTGTCAATACAGAAATAGTTGCACCAACACTGTTGGATAAGCCAGAGTTAAGACCGCTTAAAGTACCGCTATTATTTAAATTGCTAATGGTTCCTGAGTTTATTACCCCATACTGCCCGCCAGGACCAAAGCTTCTAATTAGGCCAGCATTATTTAAGTTTGTTATGGTGCCAGAGTTGTTCAGGCCATCACCTGATGAACCTGAAATGGTGCCGCCTTGTAAGTTGTTTAGAGTTTCTATTGCCGATAAAGAGTCGACTGAGATTGCATAGCTACCGGCACCCCCTCCCCCCAAGATTGTGCCGGTATTGGTAAGAACTCCTATGCTTGAGACACTGCTAATGCTTCCAGAATTTAAGTCAATTCCATTTCCGCTTATGGCTTGAATCGTTCCCGAATTAACTAGGGCATCAATTCTGGCGGCAGACCCGAAGTTTGCGGTGGTAAAGTAAATTGCACTAGAACTACCCTGAATTATTCCTGAGTTATTCAGAGAACCTATCGTTGCACCATCAGTTAACATGATTGCGGTGCTATTAGAGCTAGAAATTGTTCCGGTGTTGGCAAAATTATTAATTGCCCTTGGAGAGATGGCGACACCGGCAGAACTCGAAATAGTTCCGTTATTTGTAAAGTTGATAATTGTCCCTGAATTGATGGCGTTATCACCAGAGCTGCTTATCGTGCCATTATTTGTAAAGTTATTAATTGTTCCACCGTTAGAGACTGTGATGTCGCCAGATGAATTTAAGGTGCCATTATTCACAATGGTGTCAACAGTATTGCCCACTGTAATGTAGATTGGGTTACCAGGAATATCTATGGTGGAATTTGAGTTAATAATCAAGCTTCCAACAGATGCCGGGACCGTTGGACCCACCCAGAAACCGGTTGAAGTTCCATTGTTAAAGTTTATTGGTCCTGCAGGGCTAACGTTAATACTTCCGCCATCCCATGCAAAACTAACTAAAGGGTTGGGGGTATAAGTACCGAGGTCATTTCTAGTTATGGAGCAACTGGATGAAATTACTTGAGTAGGGTCACATTCGACACCAAATATGAGCGAGGAGCTCAATACCAAAAGTATTGCCAAGTAAATTTTGACTAATTTCATATAGATTCAGGGTGGTTATTATTTGCTGAGAGTTTATGGGGTATTTGATAAAAAAACCTTGATCGCATAAAGTCTAAATTTCGAAACTAAAGCTATTGACACAAGTACGCTGCATTTGTATTCAAATCCACAGAGCTACAGTCCTAAGATTGGACCACAGGTGAGGTTTATTTAACACTCAAATGGCTGCTTTAAATATGTTTAACCAGGATTTTGGCGGGAATAGCATGATTTATATGCGAACTGCGACATAAAAGGGCGCAACCCTGCCTCTTACTGGTGTCTCTTAATGGCCTTGATTTCAACCCGTCGATGCAACACACTACAAACTGCGTAAGCGCAAGGAGTGTTGCTCATGAAACAACGACCTCGAATCTATTACACAGCTACC
>NZ_JACVPW010000012.1 GCF_018881715.1 Polynucleobacter parvulilacunae | reverse complement strand
CTGTAACAACTAAATTCAAAGAGCCAACACTAATGATCCAAACCCTCGCCAAGGGAAGAGTCATTCACAAAGATAAGTTATCTACTAATGATTTGATTTTTGGCGAAGGGGTTGACCTATTTCGCCTCTGCAAAGAGATCTCTGTTACCCCAATAATGGACACCTCCACTGAAATCGATATGATCTTGGTGATGATTGGCAGGGCATCCCTCACAACACTCATCGGAGAAGATTTAGCAAGCCAGCTCCTTAAGAACCTGAAGCTACTGCCTTCACCAAAGGTTGTGGTCAAGCAAATCCCCAGCTATGTCAACCACGCTCTTCAGACATGCTTAAAAAATGAATACTCCCCAATCCTCAGGAAGGTGTCTGCTCAGTCCAAAGTATTAGAGTTTTTATCTGAACTAACAAAATACTTGTGCGAAAACCCTGATAAAAAAGACCTAACAAGTAGGCAAGCTAAAAAGCGTTTAAAAGATATTAAA
>NZ_JACVPW010000011.1 GCF_018881715.1 Polynucleobacter parvulilacunae | reverse complement strand
AATCAAATCATTAGTAGATAACTTATCTTTGTGAATGACTCTTCCCTTGGCGAGGGTTTGGATCATTAGTGTTGGCTCTTTGAATTTAGTTGTTACAGCAGCCAAAGGCACCAACTGTCCACTAACTTTCGGATTGAATTGAAAGTTGGAGTGATAAATCACAATGTCATTGGTTAGAAACAAGCCTTCATATCCGCCCACCCCAATTTGCTTTGGTATTGGGGCCTCAGTCCAAGGGATATCTTGGTTGTTCAAGGTTTCCGATGTTGGCTCGGAGTCCTCTAGTAACCAATTGAAATTGACTAGTTCTGTAGATGTAGGCATGAGCAGATATTACACACAACAAATACCCAAGGTAAATAGCAGGATTACATGTAATTTTGGACGCAATTCATGTAAAAAATCAAACAGCAGAAACGCAAATTTCTCTACAGTTAAACCCTACATTTACAAGGGTTCAGAGGGTGAAATTTAAATTATTTGTTATGCCGTTTTTAGTTCTTCTTTATTTGACTAAAAACGCGCTTGCCATTGATTGTCAGAATCTAGGAACAGTCGGCAATACTGTAATTGGGTCAACTGAGTCGTGTATAGCTAACACCACAACCCCAACTTATAACTATTGGGTGTCTGGCAATCTAGCGAACAATGGAGTTATTAGCTCGGGCGATACATCAAACCCAACAACAGCGCTCAGCCTTGGGTTTTATTACCCGGGCACCATTTCCGCTGGAATGCTAATTAACAGTGGAGAAATTTTGGCTAGCGATCCAACTACGCCCGGGGTTGCGCTGCGATTATCTGATTCTTTTGGCTTTGCTACCGTTCAGATTGATGCAATCAAAAACTTGTCAGCAGGTGTAATTAGTGGTGGGGCAGAGGGCATTTATATCCCTCAATCGGGAAGTGTAGTTAAGCTTATTCAGAATGATGGCCAGATTCTTGGTTTAAGACCAGGTCCATCATATTCATACGCTGAGGCAATTTATAACTCAGGAACAATTGGCGTATCCGGAGATCCTACGACAGGAATATTTAACGGCGTAAGCAACGGTATCACTACGGGAATTATCCGCGGGGATACTGGAATCATGAATGATGGAGGCGCCATCACCTTGATTTCGAATAGTGGAAATATTGCTGGCACCACTGGAGCAGGTGTAAATAATTCTGCAGGCACGATTGGATCCATTGTGAATAACGGAACAATCTCAGGCGGTACAGGTACAAATGGTTACGGACTAGATAACTATGGGGGCTCCATTGGCTCAATTGTTAATAATACTAATGGGGTAATTTCTGGCGCCAATTTCGCGATCTTTAATCACAATAATGGTCCCACTGCTGCAAGTATTAATGAAATAACTAACTGGGGCACCCTTACCGGTTCTCTAGGTGGAATTAATAACAATAATGGCTTAAGTAGTGCATCGATTGGAACGCTGAACAACGCACAAAGTGGGCTTAAGTACTTCGGGGTAATGCCAACGAATTACAACATTATCATTACTCCCACTGGTTTTGGAACGTTAGATGCAAGGCTTGGAATTACTGGATCCACTACATTTGGTGTGTCCTCTTTATCCAATTTGTCAGCGAACATTTATTCTGGTGTTCTGTTGGGTGTAGATAGCCTTGGAATTACAAATTACTCCTCCATCTTCAATACCTGGACTAACTTCAATAGCTCATACAAGTGGGAGTTAATCGCTGGTGCGAACTCTACAACTTGGAATTTGGTGGTTGCTGCACTCGCACCTCCGCCACCAGTTGCAACCAATATTACTGGGGCAGGAACTATCTATCAGTCTTCCAATCTTGGCACGACAGTAAACCCTGTCTTTGATGGTGGCACATTGCAAGTCTCTTCGGCTGGCAATATTGCAAATAACTTTACTGTTAATGGCAATAATGGTGTGATCGATCAAAATAGTGTCGCATCAAACTTTACTGGCGTGATTTCAAATGCTTCTGCCAGCTCTCCAGGCTCGATGACTATCACCAATAGTGGTAGCGGCGGTTCCGTAACGTTCTCTGGTGAAAACGCTTATACCGGATCAACCACAATTAATAGTGGTGCCACTTTGGCGCTGTCAGGTGCTGGCTCAGTTTCTCAATCGAGTGGCGTGGCCAATAACGGTACGCTAAACATCGCCGGCAAGAGCGGCAATGTGACCATTAATAGCTATAACCAAGGAGCGACTGGTAATTTGGCGATGAATTTAGCTCCAAGCGCTTCTCAACAACTCAAGGTTCTGGGTGCAGCTTCTTTGGCTGGTGGTTTATCTCTAACTGCTACCTCTGGTTCTTATGCGCCGGGTAAGTACACCTTACTAACCGCAAATGGTGGGGTCACTGGTTCATTTGGTAATCTAACAACCAACCTCTCTTCTTACACAAGGTTGGGTTATGGATTAACTTACGATGCCAATGACGTGTATTTAGTATTTACTCCTAACGTTGCTGACACTCAGCAATCTTTAGTAAATACTGCATCGGCACTACAAAACATCTACACACTGCAAAACTCTGTTATAGCGAATAGCTTTGCTTATGACTGTAATGAGTTTGGTAAAAATGGTGTTTGTATTTCAGTAGGCGGTCGTAACACTGCAGTATCTGCTGCCAATGGCCCGAACAACACTAGCGGTTTATTGATTGCAGCATATCGTCCACATCAAAACTATCGTATTGGTGCGTACGTTGATCAAAATCTATCAGTAAACAATGCTGGATCAACGGTTAACCTTGGCAATAACACGCCGCTAATTGGCCTGTTTGGTGCTTGGAATGAGCGTCTTGATGGCACCGGTACTGAAGTCAAGGTATCTGCAGCCTACGGACAGAAAAACGCAACTATCAATCGTCAGGTAGTGGGCACTTCTGAGGCAGGCACAGGTTCTTCACAACTCAACAGTCAAGGTGCCCAAGTAACGGCTAAGTATGGTTTTGGAGTGACTGAAACCGTAATTGTTGCTCCTTACATTGGCATTCGTTATACCCAGAACAATATGGGTGGCTATACCGAAGGTACTAGCGCAACAGTTACGGCACCACTTACATACTCGGCCCTCAATACGAATGCTACAACTGCATTAGCAGGGTTAGGAGCAAGCTACAGGTTTATTCCGAAGGCAACGTTATTTGTAAGTGCTGGTGTTGAGACTGATGCCAATACAAGCAACGGCACTTTCTCGGCTACTGGCATCAATGGCTTAACCCCAGTGAACTTCAATGCCAATCCAGTGAAGACCAGACCAACGGCTACTGTAGGCGCTTACTATGATGTTGAGAAGAATCAACGAGTAGGGGTTACTGGCATCTACAGGCAAGAGCCATACCAAGCAGTTCAAACAACTACTGTGATGGCGACGTATATGGTTGGTTTGTAATAACGGTTCAGTTAGAAATAGCTTAAAAAAGAGACCTGCTGCGGCAGGTTTTCTTTTGCCTGGCGAACGACTGCTATGGGTCTTGATTTCAACCCGTCGATGCAACAGTTAGGGCAAAACGTTCTGCCGGTGTTTGATAGTTTAGTGTTTTTCTAGGGCGTTCATTGAGTTGCC
>NZ_JACVPW010000010.1 GCF_018881715.1 Polynucleobacter parvulilacunae | reverse complement strand
GGTCTTGATTTCAACCCGTCGATGCAACAGTTAGGGCAAAACGTTCTGCCGGTGTTTGATAGTTTAGTGTTTTTCTAGGGCGTTCATTGAGTTGCCTTGCTACTGCATTGAGTTTGGCTTGAGAGTAGTTAGCTAAGCTCATGCCTTTAGGGAAGTACTGTCTTAATAGCCCATTGGTATTTTCATTCGAGCCTCGTTGCCAAGGATGCTGAGGATCGCAAAAATACACTTGCACATCGGTAGCTAGAGTAAAGCGTTTGTGTTCAGACATTTCTTTACCCCGATCCCATGTTAAGGACTTGTAGAGCTCTTGCGGTAACTTGCGGGCATGCTTGATGAGTGCATTGACCACCGTCTCACTGTCTTTACGAGCCACCTTGACTAGCATCACATAGCGAGTCTGGCGCTCCACGAGAGTAGCGATCTGACTATTGGCATCCCCATATAAAAGATCACCCTCCCAATGGCCGGGAACAGCTCTATCTTCTGCTTCGGCTGGCCGCTCTCTGATCGAGACTGCATCCTTAATTTTTCCAAGCCCTGCATCCTTCAGCGTGTGATGCCGTGATCGGCGCATGATGCGGGTGCGTCGTAAATGCTGGGTGAGCTCTTTCTTTAAGGCTCCGCGGGCTTGGATGAAGAGGCTACGGTAGATCGTTTCGTGTGACACCTGATAGTCCTCCTGATCTGGATAAGTCTCTTTTAGCCAACCGGCAATCTGTTGTGGTGACCAGTAGTGCTGCAGTTTATCTGCCACCAGATGCGCTAAGGCTTTATTCAAGACTAGTTTACAAGTCTGAGGGCGATGTGCCCTGTCCCAAGCAGACTGGTCTGATTGATTGGCTCGATAGCTCTTTGGATCACCATTACGACCAATCTCACGACTAATCGTAGAAGGCGAGCGGCCCAACTCGGTAGCAATTGATCTCATGGATTGACCGCTTGCCAGACCACGTGAAATGGCTTCCCGTTCAGCTAAGGTTAATGCTAGTTTAGATCGAGTTCGCTCTGGCGGTCTAATGCCGCCACTCTCAGCCAAAATTCGCTGAACTGCCGAGTGGTGGCGATCAAATAACTGGGCAATTTGCTGGAGAGAATCTCCCTTTTTCCAGCGCTCCCACATTAAAGCCTTCTGGGTAGCTGTGTAATAGATTCGAGGTCGTTGTTTCATGAGCAACACTCCTTGCGCTTACGCAGTTTGTAGTGTGTTGCATCGACGGGTTGAAATCAAGG
>NZ_JACVPW010000009.1 GCF_018881715.1 Polynucleobacter parvulilacunae | reverse complement strand
AATAGCGGACTTCTGAATGTTTATGCTGGCGGTTTAGCAGCGAGCTCCACTGTCAATAGTGGCGGTAACCTCAATGTCTCCTCCGGTGGTACGGCAACGAACTCTATTGTTAGCAGTGGGGGTCTATTGGCCGTCTCTGCTGGCGGTACCGCTACGAGCTCTACAGTTAACAATAGCGGTAATTTAAGCGTCTCTTCCGGTGGTCTTGCTATTAGC
>NZ_JACVPW010000008.1 GCF_018881715.1 Polynucleobacter parvulilacunae | reverse complement strand
CTTGCATATTATTGCCTTTCGTTTAAAAAGAATGGATGGCTTTAGCAGTGATGTTTGTTGTTAATTCTTGCTGAATCAATCAAATTTTGCGAGGGTTTTGCAGTATCCCTTATGAAATCTAAAGAATTGGGCGTCACAATTTAATCCACTATTCGTATCTAATTTAACTCGCACCAAGATAAGCTTTGGTTTACGCTCCTGAGTATTGATAATAATAAACTTAATAAATAAATGAAAAATTTCAGGGCTTTGATAATTGTAGTTATTTGTAGCAATTTTTTAGTTGCTTGTGGCGCTGGCTCTAGCTCTGGCTCTGGCTCTAGCTCTAGCTCTAGTGACGCCACTGTTAATCCTTCCCCGGCACTTATTGGCTACTTTACTAATTGGTCGATTTATGGAGCGAAATATCAACCATCAAACATTCCCGCTAATGTTGATGAAGTCAACTATGCCTTTTTTCAGGTCGGCGACTGTGACCCAGCGCGACTTGGCTCGGAGGTCGCTCCAACTTGCGTGTCAGGAGGGGGGCAGCCTAGTATGTATACAGGCACACAGGACTATAAGCTTCATAGTATTGATCCGTATTCTGACTTTCCTCCAACTTATACCAATAGCGCTGGTTATATCAATTATGGTGGGCAATCCACCTTAGCACGTGCCCTATATACTGGTAAAAAAATTGCGCTATCTGTTGGCGGATTTTCTACTGGCACCTTCATTCGCAATGCAATTGAGCCTGTGAATCGACCGATCTTTGTGTCATCTATTGTGCAATTTATGAGGGATCAAGAGATAAGCGCACAAAACAACACTGAACCTAGTATAAAAAACTCAAACAAATTTTATGGTGTGGATATTGACTGGGAGCCAAATGGTAATTATTGGACAATGCCACCCCAGGCTGTCGGTAATTATCAAATTCAAAAGACCGATTTAGAAAACTTCCGGCTATTCCTCAAGGACCTGAAGCTGCAAATGAAATCCGCTGGCTATAACAAACTGAGCATCACTGTTACTGCTAACCCCAGCGTACTTCAAAGTGTTGAATCCACATACGGTGGCGGCTATTGGCAAGCGATTGCAACTCTTGGAATTGAAATTAGACTCATGACCTACGATTATTATGCGCAAAGTTGGTCTGGCTCATGTGCCTTTACAGGATTTAACTCCCCTTTAAATCTAGTTGCTGCTGACCCCTGCAACAGAGATATGAGTTTGTCAAAGTCAGTTAATCAACTTGCAGTCTATGGAGTTCCAAAAGCGCAAATTGGTGTTGGTGTGCCTGCATATGGATATGCCTGGTCTCTTACCGCTGCCAACAAAGCGCTTGTGACCCAAGGAAATCCATTTGTGGCATTCGATAGCGCTAGTGCTACTAGCGTTTATAACACGCTACAGAGTCAGAGTTGGACATATCGCACCATCATTACCAATTACTTGTACGGCGTAAGCCAATCAGTAAACAGCGCATCTCTTCCACAGCTTACAACTTGGAGCGCAATTGCTACATCCGCCGATGCACTGCAGACATATGCAACCTCATTGGTCCAAGGCATTGCACCAGCTTGGATATCATTTACATCACCCACAAATGCCTACAACCTTGGAAAATGGGCGAGAAAAGAAGGTTTAAGTGGTGTAATGGTTTGGTCTCTGGACGGTGATGTCCAGCCAGGTGATAGTGGTATCACCAACTGGTATGAGTCCTCGTTGATATACAACCTTTATAAGGGTCTTGCCGAGTGATTATGAGTACCTACCAGTTTTGATGGTTGGGATTGCTGGAATAAATATGGTGCATCTATTAGATCAATCTTTAGATGCTTCATTGACTTGGGTAACCGCCTATGATTTGGGTTTTGATGTCCTATTAACAATATTTGCTAGCAGAAATGGTGACCCACATTGATTTTTGGTACCACTCCAAGCCAAAGATTTTGATAATCTTTGGCTTAACAAGGAGTTGCACTGTGGCCAACGTGGCATGCGTTTCAAGCCCGAGCCAACCGCTTCCCTGCTTAAGTAGATTGAGATTCTCACCGCCAAAAGCAAAACCTTAGATGAGTGTTGCAAAGCTCGGTTGATTGCAGTAGAAAAGCTACTATCGTTGGCGTAAGATGTATGGGCGCATGAATGCGGACCATGCCAAGAGGCTCATAGAACTTGAAGTAAAAATACTCGCCTCAAGAAGTTGGGTGGCGGACCTCTCCTTACGTGAAGTCATGTTTCAGGCGGTTATGAAGGAAAACTTCTGAGTCCCGTTAGGAGTAGAAATGCAGCACAGCTGCTCATGGACAAGCATCAAGTTTCTGAGCGGCCTGCCTGCAATTTGATGGGGCTATCGAGAACAGCCTATCGCTATATGCCATTATCCCGTGATGATGAGGAACCCTTTAGGGCATGAATCATCTGCTTTGCTTGCGCTTACGGCAGATGCGACTATAGAACAGTAGCTGCCCTGATGCATAATTCAGTTTGGCAAAGGGTTGCAGAGGAGTGGGTAAAGCATATCTGGCAACTAGTGGGTCTTATGGAGCCTGAGAAATAAGCTCCTAAAGAACAGCTTTGGTTAAATGATGTTAGTTGTCTACACCTGCGAGTCTAGTATCCAAACCGCATTTGAAGCTACGACTTCGTTTTTGTCAGGGATGCCTATGGGCATCAGGATGCTCATCATGACTGATGAATTTACAAGAATCTGTCTAGTAATCCATTGCGCATTGGCGCTAAAGAGGTGATTGCACAGTTAGCTGATGTCATGGTGATCCACGGCATTCCCAAATACATTCGATCGGACAACGGCCCTGAGTTCGTGGCCCAGGTAGTGCGGGATTGGTTAAGGGAGATTGGGGTTCGGGTTACTTGCATTGAGCAAGGCTCGCCTCGGGAGAATGGCTTTTTTGAAAGCTTTAGCGGCACTTTAAGAGATGAACTTCTCAATGGATAAATCTTCTACAACTTAGAAGGGATTAAGGTTTTAGTCGAACTATTGAGGCAACGCTAACATAACCAAGCAAGGCTCCATAGCTCATTGGACTACAGACCGACAGCCCCACAGGCAGCACTACCTAGAGTTACTCAAATACAACCTAGCTACATACAATGATTTAATATAGAAAAGGGCTCTCGCTGGCAGCGGTATCAAATTGATAGTAGTTCAACAGCAAAGACCAATAAAACAATCCCTGCAATGCCTATTCGTATCTCAACTGCAGCTGCCTTGGCGCTATAGGCTGTGATTTTTGCCTCCAAACTTC
>NZ_JACVPW010000007.1 GCF_018881715.1 Polynucleobacter parvulilacunae | reverse complement strand
AGTGACTACAACTTACAAACGACCAACCTGACCTGGAATAGCTCCACGATCAGCACGGCGAACCTCACCTTAGCCACGATCGGTAATGTCACCAAGACCTACGATGGCACCGCCAATGCTACCGTTAGCCTAGCGAACTTATCGATCACCGGTTTAGTTGCTGGTGATAGCTTGACCTTAAGTAATCTGACTACCGCCGCCTTTAATAGTGCGCACGTAGCCAATGCTAGCAACGTCACCGTTGGCAATCTGGCTTTAGCCACCGTTGCTGGTAACCACACCAGTGTGCTCAGTGACTACAACTTACAAACGACCAACCTGACCTGGAATAGCTCCACGATCAGCGCGGCCAACCTGACCTTAGCCACGACTGGTAATGTCACCAAGACCTACGATGGCACCGCAAACGCCAGCGTTGGCCTAGCCAATTTATCGATCACTGGTCTGGTATCAGGTGATAGCTTGACCTTAAGTAATCTGACTACCGCCGCCTTTAATAGTGCGCACGTAGCCAATGCTTCGAATGTGACTGTTGGCAATCTCGCTTTAGCTACTGTGTCTGGTAACCGCACTAGTGCTCTGAGTGACTACAACTTACAAACGACCAACCTGACCTGGAATAGCTCCACGATCAGCGCCGCTAACGTCACCTTGAGCGCCACCGGTAATATCAGTAAGGTCT
>NZ_JACVPW010000006.1 GCF_018881715.1 Polynucleobacter parvulilacunae | reverse complement strand
AACAGCAAAGACCAATAAAACAATCCCTGCAATGCCTATTCGTATCTCAACTGCAGCTGCCTTGGCGCTATAGGCTGTGATTTTTGCCTCCAAACTTCAAGGAGTTAGTTAATTGGTTGATGTAATGCTGATTAAAGCGATTTTCATTTTTTGAGTAATGGAGCCACTATCTCTACGGTAGTCTGGTGCCTAAATTAGGGCGTAAATTGTCAATCCAAGCGCATCATAAGAAGTTGACCTTCAATATTGCAGTGCGATATGACTGCCCCCTGCTCATTAGTATTTGGCTTGCATATTATTGCCTTTCGTTTAAAAAGAATGGATGGCTTTAGCAGTGATGTTTGTTGTTAATTCTTGCTGAATCAATCAAATTTTGCGAGGGTTT
>NZ_JACVPW010000005.1 GCF_018881715.1 Polynucleobacter parvulilacunae | reverse complement strand
AAGGCAACTCAATGAACGCCCTAGAAAAACACTAAACTATCAAACACCGGCAGAACGTTTTGCCCTAACTGTTGCATCGACGGGTTGAAATCAAGACCGATAGCGGACCATCAGCGCCAAAAGAAAAGCCATCCTAAGGATGGCTTTAATACGATTTTGGAAGCAACTAAGACCAATATCTACTTCTTACCGGTATTAATGCCCAGTATCGAGTACGCTGGGCAATTACCAATCATTCCCGTTAATAGCGGGATCACGCCTATCCAAGCCCAAGGGCCAGTGATACCAAAGCCAGCTAAACCCATTAGCGTTACGCCAACAGTCATTCGCAGAACGCGATCAGTATGTCCAATATTGCATTTCATATGAAGCTCCTTGTTTTACTTGGCAGCTTTGTCATTCTCTTTTGCTAGGCGCTGTCTTAATGCCTCATACAAGCATACGCCACTTGCAACAGATACATTCAAACTGGAGACAGCACCTTGCATAGGAATACGCACTAACTCATCACAGGTTTCTTTTGTAAGGCGGCGCATACCCTCACCTTCGGCCCCCATCACAATCGCAATCGGACCTGTGAGGTCGAGGTCATAAATTGATTTTGTGGCTTCGTCATCGGTACCGATGAGCCAAACACCCGCTTCTTGCATCTCTTTCATACTACGAACCAGGTTGGTCACTGTAATGACCGGTATCACCTCTGATGCACCGCTAGATACTTTACTAACAGTGGCATTGATAGATGCAGAGCGATCTTTGGGAACTACTACGGCATCTACGCCAGCACCATCCGCTACACGCAGACAAGCGCCAAAGTTATGGGGATCAGTAATACCATCTAAGACTAGGAGCAATGGCTTCTTCTGCGCACCCTCAGCATCTTCAATCACTTCAGTAATAGTGCGCGCAACAGTCATTTTTTCAGCCAAAGCAACGACACCTTGGTGACGATCATGGCCCGTCAATTTATGTAGACGCTCTGCATCAGCCGCATGCAAACGTTCGCCCAGAATCTCTTCGGCTTGCTTTAAAAAATCACCCATACGTCTATCGCGACGACCAGAATCAAAGTATACCGACTTCAAGCTATCTGGGTCTACGCGTAAACGCGCTTGAACTGCATGGAACCCTACTAGTATTTGCTTCATTTCGTTTGCTTCATCTTTTTTAATCTTATTTTTCTAATTAATCTTTATTTGCGACGCGCTTTAGTGCTGCGGACTGGAGGTTTGCTACCTGCTGGCTTGCCGACAGACCTGCCTGGCTTAGCGGATTTACCGTTTTTACCATTTTTACTGTTGGCTTTGCTCTTGGACTGGTTGGCTCCTAGAGTCCCCGCAGATTTAGCCGCGTTTACATTAATGCCGCTTGGCTTTTGCGGAGTCTTATTATCTGCACGACTTCTTTGGGGGGCTGCTTTTTTGTTTGGCCTACCCGTATCGGATGCTAATAGCAGCTGACGACGGTTAGAGGAGCCACCAGGTTCTGCGCCAACGGATTTAACAAGACTAAATTCAATCTTGCGCGCATCCAGATCAACGCGACTCACCAATACATGCATGCGATCACCTAAGCGATAACGAATACCTGTACGCTCGCCACGTAACTCTTGGCGTGCTTCATCATATTGGAAGTAATCCCCACCAAGCTCAGTGACGTGCACCATACCTTCGACAAAGAGATTTTCCAGCTGAATAAATAATCCAAAGTTCGCAACACCAGTGACAGTACCTGCATACTCCTGACCTAAATGGTCGCGCATGTAGTAACACTTGAGCCAGGCTTCCACGTCACGCGATGCCTCATCAGCACGACGTTCATTAGATGAGCAGTGAACACCTAATTGACCCCAAATTGGCAATGCGGCGTTTGCCCTCTTAGGTAACTTTGCACCTTTGGCTGCTCCTGCTTTTGCATCGCTTTGGGATTTCTTGGCATTAACTGCGTTCTCACGACCCTTACCTTTGCGCGGCAAAGTCAGGTTGAGTGGCACTTTAGGCGGCAAGACTGGTACGTAAGGCTTTTTTTGCAGAATCGACTTAATTACCCGATGTGTGAGCAAATCAGGATAACGACGAATCGGACTAGTGAAATGAGAGTACGCTGGATAAGCTAAGCCAAAGTGGCCTTCGTTATCTGGCTGGTACATTGCCTGCTGCATAGAGCGCAACACTACTGACTGCAGCATGTTGGCATCAGGACGTTCTTTAATCTCACGCATCAATTTAGCGTAGTCACGTGGTTTTGGCTTCTCGCCACCGCCCAATGACAGACCTGATGTTCTGAGAACTTGGCGTAACGTAACCAACTTCTCTTCTGAAGGCTCGCCGTGAACCCGATACAAACTGAGATGCTTATTTTTTTCAATGAAGTCGGCTGCACATACGTTGGCAGTCAACATGCACTCTTCAATTAAGCGATGGGCATCATTACGAAGGCGCGGCTCAATACGTAAAATCTTGCCAAGCTCATTGCTAATGATTTGAGTCTCAGTGGTTTCAAACTCGATAGCGCCCCGCTTCTCACGAGCTGCCAACAGAATCTTATAAAGTGAATAGAGGTTGCCCAGCAACGGGCGGAACTGTGCAAATCGTGTCGCTTCAGGACCTTTGCTGTTTGAGAGAATCTCCCAAACCGTATCGTAGGTAAAACGTTGTGCTGAATGCATTACCGCTGGATAGAACTGGTATGCCAAAACAATACCGTTGTTATCGACAACCGAGTCGCAAACCATACACAGACGGTCCACTCCTGGATTAAGAGAGCAAAGACCATTTGAGATCTTCTCTGGCAGCATTGGGATCACGCGTCTTGGGAAATACACCGAAGTAGCGCGCAATAAACCATCATCATCTAGCGGCTGTCCAGGCTTCACATAATGCGATACGTCAGCAATAGCAACAATCAAACGCCAAGCTTTGGTCTGACCATACATGACAGGCTCACAGTAGACAGCATCATCAAAGTCGCGTGCATCAGCACCATCGATAGTCACCAAAGGTACGTCACGTAGGTCAACGCGACCTTCCAAATCAGCTTGCTGAACTGTGTCTGGCAGCGCTGCAGCCTCTTTCATGGCCGCTGCTGAAAACTCATGCGGCACGCCATACTTACGTACAGCGATTTCGATTTCCATACCAGGATCATCAATCTCACCTAAGACCTCTACTACTCGACCAACTGCTTGGCGATAGCTATCTGGGTAATCAATAATCTCAACACTAACAACCTGACCTAATTTAGCTTGGCCTTGCGCTTTAGGCGGAATCAAAATGTCATGACCGATGCGCTTATCTTCTGGCGCAACAATCAGAACACCATTTTCATTTAAGAGACGACCGATAACTACTTTATTGGCATGCAGAACTACCTCAACGATCTGCCCTTCGGGGCGACCACGTCGATCGGTTCCTAATACTCTGACATTAACTCTGTCACCGTGCATGACACGAGACATTTCTCTTTCAGAGAGAAAGATATCTTCGCCGCCATCATCGGGAATAACAAATCCAAATCCATCTCGATGCCCTTGAACTGTTCCTAAGCGGTCAGCCTCACGTGGCACCAAGTCTTTTGCTTTACGCATTTAATTCCTTCGGCAATACATGCCCTGTCTATATATCTGTTGATATCTATTTTTGTTATGAATAAGGCTACTGTATCAAACCACCAAGTCTGAGGGGGAAAAGCCAAAATGGGGTTCAAAAGCCTTAAAACGCCCATCCCCCTATAATAGAGGCATGCCCAGGTGGCGAAATTGGTAGACGCACCAGCTTCAGGTGCTGGCGATCGTAAGGTTGTGGGGGTTCGAGTCCCTTCCTGGGCACCAAACTCTTTTTAGCAGCGCTCTGCGCCTGTTACTGCAAGGCCATTATAAAGAAAATAGGCCAGTTCTACATAAGAACTACATAAAAATACATAAGGTGTATGTGGGGGTGCTTTCTAAAAACACAACCCCCCATTTTTACAAAAGAGACTAGGAGTCCCATTGGGACCCAAAAGAAGTTAAGTCCGTCGATTTTTTTGCAAAATTCACAAGGTTTTTAAAACACAGAGTGCTTAAACATGGTGGGAATTAAGCTTTCATCGGATGGAATCCAACCCTCAATCCGATTGATTGTTCCGCCAGATGCTTTTGCTTCAGATACTTGGATTGAATGGAGAATAAAAAGATCGGTTTTAACGCCGGACATTCTTGCTTCTTTCACCTCATTGGCGGTTACTAATACCTGCCTACCAAGACTTACTGTGCCCTTGACCTCTACTTTAAGCAATTCCGATCCCTTTGCACAAAGAAGGTCAAATGATTCATTTGAGGACGTATCAACAACCTCGTAGCCTAGGTCCTCATAAAAATTAATTGCAGCCTTCATTGCATGAAGCTCAGTAGCTACCTTCGAGGCCTGATCTCTTGCATATCCCTGCCCTCCAGTGCTTGCTTTTTTAGCGCGAAGGGGCTTAGGTGCTGCGTTTATGTAATGGGCTGTTCTTGGTCGATCATTGGAAGGGGTCCAGTCGTATAGCTTAGCAAGCTGAGCATTAGGTTCATCTTGATACTCAAGACAATCAAATACCATGTGTACCGGCTTGGACGTCGCCTCATCATAGGACTTATAGGCAAGCTTGCCGCAATATACAAAAGGGTTTGATTTTGATTTTGTCTTTTCATTAACCCTTGCAAAAAGTAATACTTCTACCTCACCGTTAACAATTCTTTGAATTCTTGGAGTATTAATGGTTTGAATGGTCTGAGAATCCCAGTGGAATAGATTGCCCTCAAAAAAATCGTTATATTGCAGCTTTGCATTCAACTGCTTGGTCTTGTCAAGCGTGACAAATAACAAAATAGAATTGCCGGATGAAAGAATGCCTTCACGACTTGATTTTAGTCGTCCATCTCCTAGATGGTCTCCAATAGTGACTCGGGTATACAGATCACCCAATTTGAAAATCATAAGTCCTCGTTTTTAAAGTGCGATACACCAGCGTACTTATTGCGACCTGCCACAGTGGTACCAGCATCCTTCATCATCTTTCTGGCTTCTTCTAGGTCAATGCGGAACTTGTAACCGTGCTGCTCTAACAGCCCAAGTAATTCATTACCATTGATTAGGGTCAGCGGTTTACCTTGGATGAAGGCGTATGACTCTTGGCCAAACTGACTAGTACAAACCAATATGCCCTTCATGGCGCCTTCATTCATCATGGTTCCGTACAAGTCTCTAACGGCTGAGACATCAACCGTATTAACGTAGCGCTTGGCTTGCACAACCATCTTGCCGCCACGTATCGGATCGGGGTCCATGATGACCGCATCAACGCCCTGATCTCTAGAGGCTTGAGTAACCTTTACCTCTGCACCGTTTGAAGCAAACACGCGTTCAAACAATTCACGGCATAAGTGCTCAAAGTCTTCCCAGTCCATGCTGGCTAGATTTTGCTCACTGGACAACTTGCCTACGATCTCTTTGTTATCAACAAAGCGAGGATCGTTCATGTTGATTGTTATGGCGGGTGCGATTGGTGTGAGCTCTAGCGTCTTTGCTGCAACACCTTTGAGTGAACCGAATGCAACAAGTGGATCAAGTTGAGCGAGATTTAGTTCTTTTAACTGATTTACCTTAGACATGAGCGCAACACAGTAAGCACGTTTCTGATTGCCTGTTGCCTTAACTACAAAGTTAGACCAGCCGTTAAAGACAATAGCTTTCTGATCACTCAGGTTTAACTGAGTAGCAATCTCATAGGACAACTTAAGTGCTAGTGTTGGATAGAGCAATTCAGCAGCTTGCTTGGATTCTTTTTGATTTGCTGGTTTTCTAACGTAGCCTGCTTTTTGTTCAACAAACTTCTGCCACACCACAGCACCGACATCAGGCAGTTCATGCTCCAAGATAACAATGTCTGCCTCTGGGTCATAGCCGATCTCGTATTCGGATGGAACCCATCTTGGTAGCTTGAGATACTTAAACAATATGGCGGCCATTGAATCCAAATCGCCGCTTGCAAGTAGGTCAAGCTCTTCTTGAATATTTGCTCGATCTTTCTCTGCTTCGGTTTCCCACGCTTCTTTAACATTTCTCCAGCGCAGGTGTTGCTCTTCGTAATCTAGCTCTTGTTGTTTGTGCAACTTCTCATAGATGGCTTTGGCTTTCTCTGAGGCAGCTTGGAACTCAGCCGCTCTGGTCTGTTCAAACTCTAATAAGGTCAATCTATTTTTTGTAGCGACTTGAACCTGCTTAACTTGATCTGCATATTGAGCCGTAACAAAGCCGTTTAAGAATGACAACCAACCGTTGTAGAGCGGAATGTAAATTGATGGTTGCTCAATATCTGATGCAGGAACTATTACAGGGACTTCGGGTGGAGGCTTAACGGCTACTCCCTTTACTGGGGCTGCTTCTGGAAATGGTTTGATCTGCGCTAAAGCATTCTCAAGTGAAGCTCGAATAGATGGTGATGGCGTCAGAATCTCTGACAAACTTTCAATGCTGATTGATGTAGCAGCAGATGGATCGTATTGATGAACAGCTAGTGCTGCAGGTTTAGTCCAAATAGGAGCGCGTATAGGCTTAGTCGGTACAAAACTGCCTGAATAAGTTGATAGCGCCTTTAGTTGTTCTTCATGCCCAGAAGACAATCTAATATCAAGCAGCCTTGGGTCAAGATTGATCATGGCGGGCGCAATGTCATGACCTAGCTTTTTAGCCACAGAAAGAGCCAATCCTCCAACATATCGATTGTAAAGTTTTGCAGTTGCTCTTAAGCCATCAAGTGAGATATTAAGAAACAGAAGAATGATGCCAAGTACACAAGCCCAGACAAAGATTGTCAAAAAGGTATCCATTTAGCTGACACCCTTAATAGAGATTGAATTTTTGTTATTGCAAGTCATTGGCATGGGGGTATGATTTATCTATGAGATACATCTTAATTCTACTTTTTATCAGCACCAATGTAATGGCGCAGGCTATTTATGACGCAAACGGCCAATATAGGGGTTACCAGCAGACTAGCCCCAGTGGCGTAACGAACATTTACAACGCTCAAGGTCAGAATACAGGCTCTTCACAGGTTGATAACGGGCAGACTAACTACTACAGCCCTTCTGGCGCATACAGAGGCACCAACACAGCCACACCAACCCCACCTGTACCAAACACCACAATTAACGCACCTCGTCAGGCTCCACAGGCGCCAATAATGAAAGGTTGGTAAGCGTACTTAGCAATGACCGCTAACGACCTTGATTTCAACCCGTCGATGCAACACACTACAAACTGCGTAAGCGCAAGGAGTGTTGCTCATGAAACAACGACCTCGAATCTATTACACAGCT
>NZ_JACVPW010000004.1 GCF_018881715.1 Polynucleobacter parvulilacunae | reverse complement strand
TAGAGTTTTTATCTGAACTAACAAAATACTTGTGCGAAAACCCTGATAAAAAAGACCTAACAAGTAGGCAAGCTAAAAAGCGTTTAAAAGATATTAAAAAATACCTTATGGAACTAGAGGGCAAGCTGCCCACCCTGAATTCTCTAGCGGCTCAGTTTGATAGATCCCCTCGCTTGCTAAATGATGAGTTTCAACAAGAGTACGGAGAATCCATCTTTAATTTTGTAGTCAATCACAGACTCAACACAGCGCATAAAGTAATTGCACAATCCAATGTTGCCCTTAAGCATTTGGCCAAGAGGCTTGGATACGCCCACGTGAACCACTTCAGCGCCGCATTTAAGAAGAAGTTTGGTTATGCGCCCGGGAGCCTGAGAAAGTAGAAGTGATGCCTATTGGCCGAAAGCAGACCCTCACCGCCAAAAGAAAAGCCACCCCGTAGGATGGCTTTGGTAACGATTTTGGTAACAAGGCTGTTGTATTGCCACAAAGCCTTGTAATACCTATTGACTTGGCGGAAGAGGTGAGATTCGAACTCACGGAGGACTTTCATCCTCGCCAGTTTTCAAGACTGGTGCATTCAACCGCTCTGCCACTCTTCCATTTGCTTGAATCTATTTGATTCAAGCCCTAGATTATAGAGAACTTTTGATTTGCCCCTCTAAATACTTGGCAATAGCTAGGCTGGAGGTTAATCCTGGGGACTCAAAGCCATATAGATTAAAGAGTCCTTCTAGGCCGTGATCCTTGGGCGCATTAAAGCAAAAGTCTCCTGCGGGCGCATTTGGTGGAACTATTTTCGCCCTCACACCTGAGTAATCAGGCTGCAGTGCGTTGTCCTTAAGGCCTGGCCAATAGCGTCTTACGGCCTCATAAAAGCCTTCGCCCCGCTTTGGATTTACGGTGTAATCGATTTGGCTTTCTTCATCGATTTCGAGCCATTCAACATCAGGTCCAAACTTAGCCTGCCCGCCCATATCTAAAGTCAGATGAACGCCCAGACCACCAGGTTCTGGAATGGGATAAATCAAATGTTTGAACGGCGATTTTCCAGAAAGTGAAAAGTAATTGCCTTTAGCAAAATACGCTTTCGGAATTTGCGCTTCGCTTAAGGATTGAATTTTTCTCGCAATCGCTGGTGCACTTATGCCAGCACAGTTGATCAGAAGCTTCGCTTGAATCTTCATACCATCTGCGCCGCCGATTTCTAATTCAAATCCATCTTTAGCATTTTCACCAAGAGGCTTTGCACTGATGAGCGGCGATTGATAGGCAATCATGCCGCCAGCATCCTCGAACCCACCGAGCAAGGACAACATGAATCCATGACTATCAACAATGCCTGTTGAAGCCGAGAGAACTGCTGCCGCACAATTAAGCTCCGGTTCCATTGCTTTAGCCTGATCACCAGTAATCATTTTGATTTCTGGCACTTGGTTTTGCTGTGCTTTGTACAGAATTGCCTGGAGATCATCTAATTGAGAGTCATCACTAGCTACGATCAGTTTTCCGTAAGGTTGGGTGGCAACATGGTGAGTGCGGCAATACTCGTAGAGCATGCGATTGCCCTCAACACAGAGCTTGGCCTTGAGGGAATCCTTGGGGTAATAAATGCCAGCATGAATTACTTCGCTATTACGGGCGCTGCTGATCGTGCCAAAAGCGCTTTCCCGCTCAAGCAAAATTGTTTCTCTGCCCTGCAGGGCCATTTCTCTCGCAACGGCCAGGCCGACGACCCCGGCACCGATGACGACACAGTCGACTTGATCCATTTATCTGCCCAAGCCCTGAATTATTGTTATTTGCATCCTGAAATCGTAACATTTTCAGTGTTTTAGTGGGTTTTGGGGTACTTCTTGATAAAATCTATAGATGTCTTCAAAACCAGCTGCAGATAAACTGAAAACCCTATTTAGCGCCCAAGATATCGTTTTAGATAGCGCGTATCAAGGCATTGATGCTGCCAGCTGGAAATCCCTCTTTAAGCAGGCTAAAGCAGCTCATTTAGAGCAGTTTATTGCCGATCTTTTCGCTGGCAAGCCAGTGAATAACTCTGAAAACCGCCCTGCGCTTCACTCTGCCCTGCGCAACCTTGACCAATCTCCCGTATTGGTAAATGGCAAAGATGTCATGCCAGACGTTGCTCAAGTTTGGCATCGTATTGAAGCTCTATGCAATAAGTGGGTTGGCGTCACTGACGTCATTCACATTGGTATTGGTGGATCTGATTTTGGTCCGCGCCTTGCTATTGAAGCCTTAGCCCATGTACCCGATATTGAGAGCCGCGGGATGCGCATGCATTTCTTGGCGAATATCGATACCGCTGATTTAGCCCGCATATTGCAACGCGCTTTACCGCATAGCACTAAAGTCATTATTGTTTCGAAGTCATTTACGACGCTTGAGACCAGCATGAACGCCAAAGCGGTAGTGAAATGGCTTAAAAATAATGGCCTTACCGATAGCCAAGTAAGCAAGTCACTCTTTGCTGTAACGGCAAACGTTCCGGCAGCTGAAGAATTTGGCATTAATCAAGACCATATCTATCCGTTTTGGGATTGGGTCGGCGGCCGTTACTCTGTATGGTCTGCCGTAGGTCTACCAATTGCCCTGCAGTATGGCTTTGATACTTTTAAGCAGTTCCTAGCTGGCGCTCAAGCAATGGACCAGCACTTTAAGTCTGCTCCTCTTGAAGATAATCTTCCGGTGATCATGGCGCTAAGCCTTCTTTATCAGCAAGAGAAACATCACATCAAGTCATATGCTGTTATTCCGTATGCGGATGCATTGGATTGGTTTCCGAAGTGGTTGCAGCAACTTGATATGGAAAGTAATGGCAAGAGCGTCGATCGTGATGGCAAGCCAGTCAAGTTCTCATGCCCAGTAGTCTTTGGTAGCTCTGGTAGCAATGCACAGCATTCTTACTTCCAGTTATTGCATCAAGGTACAGAAATCATTCCGATTGATTTCATCGCAGTACGTGAACCGATGAGCAATTTGCCTGAGGCAAAAGCGCATCACCGTATTCTGCTGTCTAACTGCCTGGCTCAAGCACAAGCCTTAGCCAATGGCAAAAAGACTCAAAACCCGAACAATACTTATCCAGGCAAACGCCCTAGCAACCTACTCATTCTGCCTAAGCTCAACGCCTTCTATCTAGGCGCCTTGCTGGCTCTGTATGAGAATCGCACTGCTGCACTTGGTGCTCTGTGGAATATCAATAGCTTTGATCAACCAGGTGTTGAGCTTGGCAAGGTACTAGCAAAGCCGATTGAGGCCGCCTTAAAGAATGATGGCACGGTACAAGCTGATGCCGGAATTGATGAAGTGACAGCCGCTCGTATTAACTTATTTAATCAATAGCTTATCAATAGCTTATCAATAGCTATATAGATCCAGCAGTAGCCCAGACATCGAAAGAACACTCATGCAACTCTCTCCTTCCATTTTCAAAGCTTATGATATCCGCGGCATTATTGATGAGACTTTAGATCCATCGATTGCCAAACTCATTGGTCAAGCATTTGGTACTGAGATGCGCGAACTTGGTGAAACCGAAATTGTGATCGGACGCGATGGTCGTTTATCAGGCCCTAGCTTGATTGAGGCTTTAACTGAAGGATTGCTTTCCACGGGCATCAATGTGATTGATCTAGGGATGGTTGCTACACCCATGGTCTACTTTGGCGCCAACCAGGTACTCAATGGCAAGAAACCAAAGTCCGGCATCATGATTACCGGTAGCCATAACCCACCGAATTACAACGGCTTCAAAATGGTTCTGGGTGGTGCTGCAATCTATGGCGATCAAATTCAGGCATTGCGTAAGCGCATTGAAGCTAAGCAATTTGCTAGTGGTCAAGGGACGAGAAGCACCTTTGATATTTTCCCAATGTACTTAGAGCGCATTGTGAGCGACGTTAAGCTAGCTCGTCCTATGAAGATTGTGGTGGATTGCGGTAATGGTGTTGGTGGCGCTTTTGCAGGCAAGCTCTTCAGGGCCTTAGGCTGCGAAGTACAAGAACTCTTTTGCGAAGTTGATGGTCATTTTCCGAACCACCATCCAGATCCAGCGCATATTGAGAACTTGCAAGATCTTATTAAGAACTTACAAACTACCGATAATGAATTGGGCCTTGCCTTTGATGGTGATGCTGATCGTTTAGGTGTAGTCACTAAAGATGGTCAAGTAATTTTCCCAGACCGTCAAATGATGCTATTTGCTAAAGATGTGCTCTCACGCAATCCTGGTGGCCAGATTATTTATGACGTTAAATGCACGCGTAACCTTGCAACTTATGTGAAACAGCATGGTGGTGTGCCTTTAATGTGGAAAACGGGTCACTCTTTAGTTAAAGCCAAGCTTAAAGAAACTGGCGCACCACTTGCCGGTGAAATGTCTGGTCATATCTTCTTTAAAGACCGTTGGTTTGGTTTTGATGATGGCCTATACACCGGTGCTCGTCTATTAGAAATCCTCTCAAAAGAGAAAGACCCTAATCAGACACTCAATAATTTACCAAATGCGATCTGTACACCAGAATTGCAACTGGCTTGCGCTGAAGGTGAACCATTTGCCTTGCTAGAAACCATCAAAGCGAATGCCAAGTTCCCTACTTCAGAATCTATCAACACCATTGATGGTGTGCGCGTGGAATATGCCGACGGTTTTGGCTTGGCTCGCCCGTCAAACACAACTCCAGTAGTAGTAATGCGCTTTGAAGCAGATAGTGAAGCGGCGATTGCCCGTATTCAGGCAGAATTTAAGGCTGTGTTGTTAGCTGCCAAGCCTGAAGCCAAGCTACCCTTTTAATTAATGCAGGGATGACTTATCGTCATTACCTACGTTTTTAGGCTCTGATCCTGTAGTCATATCCTGGCTACCTTCAGGCGCTGCCAAAAGCCATTGAGCATGTTCAGCCAACTGAGTAAGAAGAGCGCACATTGCATGAAGTGTATTACCAGCCATCTTTAAATTCAGGGCACCTCCGGCTGGAAGCATAAGATCCAAAAGCAATACATCTTCAGCACCCTCCTTCGCCATCGAACACTTTACATCCATCACTAGTATAGGATCAGTACCAACCGGATAAATACTAGCGGGCTTAAAGGGTAACGCAGATAATTTACCATCAGAGCCTGTCTGGCCAACCTTTGCCGCCTCTTGACCAAATTGAACGATCTCCTTTGCGGCCTCAGGTGTATGCTGCTTTTCAAGATTCTTAGAAAGAAGATGTCTTGTGGCTGTCAAAATAAAGACAGTTACCCTTCGAGTAAACCAAAAGCGATACTCCTCATCATTAATGGTATTAATGCGAAATAATAAACGGTCATCGTGCACTAGATAATTAGCATTAAATTGTTGAATAGTCATTTATTGGTCCATTCTATATTGCTAGCTAATTCGTTCAAGATAATTTTCAAGAGGCGTTCTAGGCATGCAAGTTAAGCCGTGATCGAGACTAAGTGCAACTTTAATTTCTTTAATATTAAAAAGTTGCAATGCCACTAATAGCGCAGACTTTAACTCTCGCTTAGCCAATTTCATACCCGCACATACTCGTGGGCCGCTAATAAAAGGCCTATAGGCAATATTGTCGTAAGTACCGTTAACAAATTCATCTCGGGGAAATTTAAATTGAAGTGGGTCCGACCAATAATCACGATGGCAATTTATGCCAACAATAGAAATAACGATATGCTCCCCTTTTTTAAATTCCACTCCACGGACAGTGCAATCGCTAATTGCAACTCTCGTCACAAAAGGGAGCGGCGGATATAAACGCAGCACTTCATCCAAAAATACATCCAATAATCCATCAACGTCTTTTATTAATGCGTTCAAATAATCTGGATTTCTACCCAGAACATCAATAGACCACATTACTGCTGAAGCAGTGGTTTCAATAGCAGCAAATACATTTTGAATCAACTCGCCAACAGCATCAAAACCAGGGATATCATAGGCAGCCAATGTAAGCTTACCTAAGAATTCTTTAGCTTCCAAATCCTGCTGCCACAGTTCTTTAATTTTTAAATAACCTTCTTGAAGTTGAGTATTTTTTGAGTCCAGTCCATAAAGAGGGTTTATCCAAGCCTCAATTTGCTCATCACGAAGCAATCCAATCATTTCTTGCGCTATCTTCTCGCTCCAGGGAAATGAAGGCCTAAATCCATAACTTAAAAATATTACTTCTGTAGCAGATTGAATCAATGCCTTTCTTAAAGAACCTAGCTCACCATCGAAGGGTTTTCTTAGATTTCGTCTATAAATAGCAATAATTTCTTCATCAGTAATTTTATGAGTTGATTGGTGATAAAAAGCTTGCGTTAATCTAGCGCGCTTCTCCCACATGTCACCACTGGTAGAGAGCCTTCCTTTAGATAATTTTTCAAAAAATGCATAGTTCTTAATGAATTTTTCTAAGTTTTTAAATATTTCATCCGCCACAATAGGCGAGTCAATCACTCTTATGGGCAAGTCAAGTGATGACTGGTTTCCGGCTGCACGTCGATACAAATCGACTACAAACCTACTGAGAAAATTGCCTTTATCAACCATAGAGAATTTCGAAACAAAATATAAAAAATTTGCCTATATATTTTTCTGGGGGCGGCCTGTTATAGGAGGTCTAATCATATCCGCACGCTGATTACCAAAAGACCTCTTGCGGAAACCCTTTTTTCCAGCGCATACATGCGAGATGGCCTTTATTAACGGCCTTAAATATTCGGGCTTTTGAGAAACTACGATTGTGACAATAATTGCTTCACCACCTTTGTTGGGCAATGGAAGCGCTTCCAAATCATTCTTTTGCCAATCTTGTGCCGCCTGAAGATCTGTTTCAAACCATCCAGCGTATGCTACTAACTTATTATTAACGGTAATAGTAATATTTGTTTTATGCCTTAGCTGATCACTCAATTTATCCATCATTAATCCAAATGAATAGGTATAGAAAGGTTGATAGCGAGACACGAGCCATGCGATAGAGATCAAATTCTGATCATTCAGCTGGCTGGTCTCAATCTTTGCGTTTGCTGACATAGATTATTAATAAGCATTAATAGAAAAATTTAACTTTTCCAGAAACCATCTGATTATTGTATCCAGTTGTGCTGAATTGGTTGTCATATCGAACATTCAATTCCACATCTTTACTAATGCGTCCGCTTAAGCCGACGCCGCCACCATACAACCAAGGAGAGACTTGTAATCCATTGGTAGTAAAGACTGCCCCACCACCTTGATAAGCACTAGTTGCTTGAACTTGGTTGTTAAGGACATTGTAGCCAGCACCGACATTCAATGACAGCTTAAGCTTATCACCTATCATTTGATCTACCCTCAGGTCTGCCGAGGTAACCAGCATGTTGTAGACCTGCGAATTAACTGTCAAATTCAGTACACCAGCTCCAGTTTCTGTATAGCCCTGACTACGTACAGTTGTGTAGTCAGCCCTAACTGATGGAATTAATGTAGTGCTCTCGCCGAGAACAAAGAATTTCTTCAGGCCAGCGCCAGAATGGGAGGCAATGCTGTTGTAGTTTGCATTCGCACTGGTTCCACCACCAGTTACACCATTAAAGTTAGATAGGGACCTGTTTTCTCGATTGTTATTGAGAGCGCCATCCAATTGATAGTTTGCTTGCACGCTAGGAGTCAAATAGGAATCCCCGTAGACGCCTAATTGATAGCTGTTAATAGTCATTCCACTAGATACGCCCGCGGCATTACCAGTCAAACCGCTGTTTCCAAATGCAAACACTGCACCGACATTGGTTTTTAGTGATAAAGCTCTGTCAACGCCAATGGCTACTCCACCAGTATTTAACTTGTACCCTGAGACATTGTTGACTGCATCTTGGGTTGCCCAGCTACCAAAAGGTTTTAACCATGCGTCTCTAGTGCCAAGATATTCCTCGCCGCTTGAGAGGCCGCTTAATTGATTCTGACGCCCTTGCATGATCTGATTGAAGGTCTGTTGCGCGCGAGCGGTAGATTGTGATGCGGCACCAATCAATGCGGGTAAAGTCTGTGATATCGCAGTTGACTGTGCTGCACTACCCGACTTCTTATTAATTAAATCCAATTGATCGATGATCGGAGCCATGCTTGGAGCCATCAGCGGATTATTTGCAATAGCTTGCAAGGTTTTCGCCGCATTTAAAGCTGCAGGATTATTGTTATCAATAACCGACTGAACATACTGATCATTACTATTAGCATTTCTTGAACCAATAACTAAATTAAATTGGTTATTGGTATAAACACCAGTGATGGAATAGTCCGAACTATTCGTGCTCACTTTATCAAATGAACCAGTCACAGTATTAGCACCAATGACACCAACCAAGGTAGTGCCATTGGCAATAGCTGTTGCTGGACTTAAAACATTGACATAGGCATTACCAGCTAAAGCAGCAGAGCCAGTAACATTGAGGCGACCATAAGTTGCTTGAGTTGCAATTGTTGAGCTAAAGGTACCAGTATTAGTCTGAACAAAATTACCAGAGATTGTGGGGGTATAAGTTCCAATATTTAATATGCCCGCATTGGTAAGAGCATTGCCATTGGATAAAGTAATTCCACCGGCAACACCATTGCTTGAGCTCGCCCCATTCGTTAAATTAAAGGTTGCCCCACTTTGAATATTCAATGTATTAACGCTGATGGCATTGTTATTGGTAAAACTTGCGCCACTGGTAATGCTCATATCAACTGAAGGTGCGTAAATATCCCCTTTTAATACAGGAGAGCTTCCAGAGATATTAATTCCACCAGTGACCCTGCTTAAGCTATCAACATAAATTGAGTAACTGCCTCCACCAATCACACCAGAATTATTAATTCCACCCAAAAGAGATGCATTGCTCAGTTTTATACCAGTAGCACCGCCGCTGATATAGCCACTATTGGTAATACCTTTGCCAACCACAGACTGAGCTATTTGAATACCAGCAATTTGCCCGCTGATAGTTCCAGAAGTGTAATTAATAATGCCGCCAGAAACAGATGAGCCATTCAAGATGGTGATTCCATTACCAGCGGATCCATTGATGCCTCCAGAATTCTTCAGATCGCCCAATAGTTGTGATCCGCCGGTGAAGGAGATGCCAGCAGCGCCATTAATGGCGCTGCTATTTACCAAATCACCGGAGATAATTGAACTGTTGACTGCTAATGCATTAGTTCCGCCAATAATGGTTCCGCCATTTTGGATTCCACCTGCGAGTGATGCATTGACCAATGCGATACCTGTAGCACCGCCACTGATATAGCCACTATTGGTGATGCCACCCGTTAAGGTTGCGCCCGCTACAAACTCAATACCGTAAGCATTGCCATAGACAGCGCCCTGGTTATTAACACCAAAGCCAGAGATGGCTGCGCCATCACTAAAGCCTTGCTGGACTTGAATGCCTGCTGAACTACCGCTAATAGTCACGCCACTATTAACCTGCAAGGATGGGGAATCAAATGCAACCAAACATGGTCCTACTGTGCTAGCAGATACAACTCCAAGACAAGCGCCTGATGTAGTTGCGATCAGATCTAATCCATTGCCAGTATTAAAAGCATTAAAGTTCACTAGTGCACTGTTATCCAATACATTAAAAGTAGTACTGCTAACTGTTGCCCCCGCTGTAATAACGCCAACCAAGGTTCCGCCTGCCTGTACGGCAGAGCTGCTATCCATATTGATGGCAATACTGGAGTTGGGATCAAAGCTAGCTGCACCACCAACAATCAAGGTGCTGTATTGTCCAGAAACCGTACCGCTACCGCCGGCACCAGTGATGCCAATTTGCAAGGTACCACTAGTTGCCTGGTAGTAATCTCCGCTGATGCTAGAGTGTGCATGAGTTCCAGCTTGAATGGCACCACTGACGCTGGAAAGCATTTGTAAAACATATAGGCCGCTATTACTTACATTTGCATTACCGTTAATAGCACCTACTATCGTGCCGGAAGCTAAGTTGTTTATAGCCAGTACAGGACCTCCGGATGAAACAATCGCATTCCCAGATAGACCCGCTATCAACCCTGAGTTAGATATTCCACTGACAATCGTAGAGCTGAGCACAGCTACACCAGTTGCACCAATAATTTTTCCTGAATTATTAAGCGCTCCGGTAAGCTGAGAGCCAGTCATCAGAGAGATGCCTCTTGAAACACCCGAAACTAGTCCAGCATTAACAATATCGCCAGCAACTAGACTGTGATCGCCAATCCATATGCCAGAACCGTTATAGCGCAAGGAGCTTGTTCCCTGGATTAGCCCGTAATTGATAATGCTTCCCCCTATTGTGGAAGCTCCGTACAGATTAATACCGCCGGTTCCACCAACAATAGTGCCTGTGGCATTGTTAAGAATGTTGCCTGAAATTGTAGAGCCATTACCTAAGTTAATGCCCCGACTAAACCAGCTTGTTATATCACCGCCGCCTATATATCCACTGTTGGTAATATCGCCGGTAACTACGGATGACTCCATAATACTAATACCGGTATTACCACCATAGATACGACCTGAGTTATAAATATTTCCTGAAAGCAAGCTATTGCTAGAAATTACTATCCCTGATACAAGTCCACCGATAGAGCTTGTGTTCTGGGCCGTTCCCTGAATGGTTCCATAATTGGTGATATCACCAAATATATTGGAATAAAAAGATGCGATGCCAGCTTGGTTGCCAGTAATTAATCCAGCATTACTGATGCCACCAGAAATGTAAGATCCGCCAAGATATATTCCAGTTGCAGCAGATATGGTTCCGGAGTTCGTAACCCCTTCGGATATATTAGAACCGCCAAGGGCAATTCCATAATTAAGACTACTAATTAGTCCAGTGTTATTAATTCCACCACTAATTGCCGCATTTGTATAAACACCAATGGCTGCACTGTTTGAGCCAACAATGGTTCCTGCGTTATAGATACCATCGGATAATTGAGAACCACCAGAGACCCCAACACCATATAGCGTGCCTGCTATCAGACCTGAATTAGTTAAGCCACCGAAAAGCGATGATCCATGTCCAATATTAATACCAGCCAAACCTTGACTGATCGAACCAGAGTTATTAATACCCCCTGAAATGGTGCCGCCATAGTCATTCATGATTGAGGCAATAGCAGATGAGATGGTTCCGCTATTGGAGATACCGCTGATATAACCGCCGCTATTGTTAATGCCTTCAACAAAAGAGCCAGCATCAATCACAATACCTTGGCCGACCGCACCGACAATTGATGCGCCTGCACTATTAGAAATGCCACCGGTCAACATAGAATTGCCAAGGATATATATACCAATAGCACTTCCTGAGATAGTTCCTGAATTATTCAGGCCGCCTGAAATACTGACACCTTGTAAATTTAAGGCTGTAGCACCAGTGATTAAACCGCTATTTGCAATACCGCTCGAGATTGTTGAGCCAACAACGAATATTCCGACATCGGCGCCAGAAATTACACCTGAGTTGGTGATGCCGCCATAAATGAGATCTGAAGCAGACGCCAGGCCATAGTTAGGCGCTCCCCCCAACTTTCCTGATCCTTGAATTGAGCCACTATTGTAGATACTTCCACCAATAGTGTTGCTCTCAGAAAGAAATCCAAATGCCTGGGAAGAGATTGTTCCGGAATTAATAATGCTACCGCTAATACTATTTCCGACTATAGCGACACCAAAATAGGAGTTCCCAGAAATCAATCCACTATTAACAATATTTCCATTAACAGTATTCGAAATCATTATTAGGCCAGCAACACTGCCAACGATTGTTCCAGCATTTTGATTTATAAAGTCATCATTAATGGTGCTATACCCAACACCAACACCCATCTTTGCCTGGCCAATTATGTTTGAATTAGCCCCAATGAAGCCAGCATTCGTAATGCCCCCATCGACTCGCGAGCTACTCAACAGAATGCCTGCAACGCTGCCAGCAATCGACCCAATATTTAAAATACCGCCCGTTAATGTAGCTTGATTAACGCGAATACCAAATTCAGTTCCACCAGAAATCCAGCCCGTATTAGCGATACCGCCAGCTAAATTCGATCCAATGAGATTAATACCCGACTTATAACCAATAATAGAGCCAGAATTATTAATGCCGCCGGTCAAGGTAGCACCAGCAAGAAACTCTATACCGTACAAATTACCGTAGACCGTACCCTGGTTATTGATACCAAAGCCCGAGATAGAGGCGCCGTCACTAAAGCCTTGCTGAACTTGAATGCCTGCTGAACCACCGCTAATAGTCACACCACTATTTACTTGCAATGATGGAGAATCAAAAGCAACCAAACAGGGACCGGTTGTACTTGATGAAACTGTACCAACACAAGCATTGGCTGAATTCGCAAACAAATTAATTCCATTGCCAGTATTAAAAGCATTGAAGTTAACCAATGCGCTGTTATCTGACACATTTAAAGCAGTGCTACTTACAGTAGTGCCCGCAGTCACCACATCAACCAATATTCCTCCAATACCTACAGAGGAGGTGTTATCCATATTCACATAAATATTTGAACCCGGATCAAAGGTGGCCGTACCGCCAACCACTAAAGTACTGTAGTTGCCAGTAGATGTACCGCTGCCATTGATACCAGTAACACCAATTTGTAGAGTGCCGCTAGTAGCTTGATAGTAATCACCGCTGATGCTGGCGTTAACATGGCTGCCGCTGATAAAAGATCCACCAATTCCGGATACTTGTTGTAGGGCTAAGAGTCCACTATTAGTAACGTTAGCTGTGACATTCAATCCACCTGTGATAGTGCCAGTAGTTAAGTTGTTAATACCGAGTATTGGCCCTCCGGTGATAGCGATCGCATTAGCACCTAGGCCCGCAATCAAGCCTGAGTTAGTTATACCCGCAGCAACACTAGAGTTGTTAAGGAAAATAGCTGTATTACCTGTAATCATGCCGGCGTTAGAAATGCTACCGCCTATATAAGACCCGCTCAAAACTGCTACACCATATCCTGAGGCCTGTATATTTCCTATGTTAAGAATGCCGCCAGAAATGGATGATTGCGTAGATAAAAATAATCCTCCAGTGGCAGCAGAAATCAAACCAGAGTTTTTAACGTCACCGTTAATTAAAGAATTTATTCTAAGTCTGAGACCAATACTTGCGGCTGAAATAGTCCCGGAGTTTGTAAGCCCCCCAGAAATTTGACTATTTGCAACCACGATTGCGGTATTGCCACTGGCAATAGATCCCGAATTAATAAGACCGCCAGACATGATCGAGCTGCCAATACTAATACCAAAGCCCCTGCCATTAATGGTTCCTGCGTTATCAAATATCCCAGCAATCGTTGATGACTGAATTAATACGGCGACATTACCACCGGCAATAGAGCCAGAATTTACAAGGCTACCGAGCGCAGAATTAAATAGACCTAAACTAGGGCCAGTACCATGGGAGACGCCAACAATGGTCCCTAAATTCGTGAGGCCGCCTCCAATTGAGGAGTTGTAAATATATACACCAGCATCACCACCACCAATGAATCCAGAGTTAGTGATACCTCCTGATACGGAGCCGTATCCAATAACGAGACCGTTGGCGCTATATCCGGAACCAAGGATCGTCCCAGAATTATTGAATGATCCAGTGATTAATGAGCCCTGAAGTCTCATACCCTCGCCACCATCAATACTTCCTGAGTTTATAAACCCGCCAAAGACTTCTGAATTTCCTTGTATCAATACTCCATTGCCAACAATAGCTGAAATAGTTCCGCTATTAATAATGCCATTAGAGATAACTGAATTACTAATAGTTACCGCTCCAAGCGGTCCACTAATGCTGCCAGAGTTATTGAACTGACCCTGGACTTGCGATGAATTCAAAATTAAACCATGTCCGCCAGAAGAGATGGTTCCACCATTCACTAGATTATCTGTAATAACTGCCTGTTGGAAAGTCAATGCATTTCCACCTTGGATTAGACCGTTATTAATGAGGCTACCTGAAACCAATGTACCGTATCTGATAACCAGGCCGTTACTTCCACTGATGGTGCCGCTATTCGTAAATCCGCCAGAGATTGTGGAAGAGTTGATGACCATCGCTATGGTGGCACCCGCAATGGAGCCAGAGTTAGCAATGCCTCCATTGATCTGTGACTTTGAAATCTGGATACCTACACTATTGCTTAAGATAAATGCGGAGTTATTAATTCCACCTGTGATCGTAGATTGATCTATCAAGAGGCTAAGACTGTTAGCAGATATAGAGCCTGAATTAACGAAGCCATCAGTGAGGGTTGAGTTGGAAATTAACATTCCGGGAATATTAAAACCAGAACCACCAATAATGGTTCCTGAATTAGTAAACCCGCCAGTAACTATTGAACTTGCAATATTAAGACCAATATTCCCACCAACAATTAAGCCAGAGTTATTTATTCCTCCCCCTAGCGAGCTGGCAGCAAGGATTCCAACTCCATAGTTACCACCAATAATTGTTCCTGAGTTATTAATTACGCCTGTAACGGTTGCATTGGTACTGATAGATATACCGCCAACAGCCCCACTGATCAAGGCACTATTAAAGATTGAACCATCTAAAAAGGCGCTGGCAGTTGCACTAAAAGCGCCGGCTGTAGTAATTTGCCCGCTAATGACTATGCCACTACCAGTGCTACCAATAATGGTTCCACTATTTGTAATGCTTGCAACAACAGCAGCATTAAATGCGCTGGCCCCAGGCGAAGTACCGGTTGATGCATATGCACGACCTCTTACAGCAATACCATTGGCTGCGCTTATAGATCCCGTATTGGATACAACCCCACCAATAATTACATTTCTAGAGAGCAAGATTCCAGTATTAACACCTGAAATAGTTCCAGAATTTCGTATGCCGCCCGCTATGCTGGCGGATCCAATAACCAAGGCAGTTGCACCAGAGATAAAGCCATCATTAGAAATACCTCCAGATATTGTTGATTGGTAGACAACCAAACCGGCAGTATTACCTACAATTACGCCAGCATTTGTAATGCCGCCTTGTATTACATCAGAGAGACTCCGAAGACCGTAACCGCCACCGCTTCCGACCTTGCCCGCGCCCTGTATAGATCCACTGTTGTAAATGCTGCCATTAATTTGGTTGTATTCAGAAGAGACTCCATGATCTAACGAGGATATTGTTCCTGTGTTGATGATGCTTCCACCGATGGCGTTATGACTAAGGCGTAAAGCAGTTGTTACCTGTGCAGAAATCAAACCATTATTTTGAATGGTGCCACCAACCGTGGAGCTCTCAATGACTGCACCCGAAAAGGATCCGGCAATAGTTCCAATTGAATTATTGAAGATACCTTCACTGACGAAGCTATTTGAAAGCCTAAAACCTACGTAACCAGCTTCACTGATTTGGCCAGCATTAGTAATGCCACCAAGAAGTATCGTACTTTCTAATACGATACCTTGATTGGTGCCGGCAATAGTTCCTATATTTACAATACTGCCGGAAATCAGTGATGAGCCAATACGTACACCGTACCCACCTGAACCTCCATAACCATAAGCTGCAATCACCCCAGAATTAGTGATGCCACCAGAAACACTTGATTGCCAAATCCCAAGACCGTAAGCAGCATTGGATGGAGACCCCATACCAGAAATAGTGCCATCGTTATGAATGCCGCCGGAGATAGTGGAGCCAGAAATATAAACACCCATCCCTTGAGCTTGAATCAGGCCGCTATTATTGATTCCGCCAAGCACAAGGGAACTAGGAAGCTGAGAGCCGCCACTATAGTCGCGCGCAATTATTAGGCCTCGACCATAGGAAGCGGTGATCGTTCCGCTATTGATAACTCCACCACCAATAGTTGAGCCGTTATACATCACAATACCTGCAGCACTGCCATTTATAACGCCACTATTATTGAAGTTGCGATCTACCCTAGAAGCACTTGTAATATAAACGGCGTTGTAGCCAGAAATAAATCCAGTGTTGATCAGGTCGTGAACTTGACTTGGACCGCCATTACCTATATTAATACCCGCATTACCACCCGATATCGTGCCTGAATTCATCAGCGCCCCAGTAATCGTGCTGCTATCGAGCATGATTACTTGTGATGCCGCCATTAATCCACGATTTGTGACGTCCCTGGTAACGGTGGAGTTAATTAAGTGGATAGACCTAAAGCCGGTAATGGTGCCAGTGTTATAAATGCCGCCATCAATCAGGCCGCCTTGGGTCACCATAATTCCAGCGGCGCCCCCAGAAATCATGCCAGCGTTAGAAATTCCGCTGATGTAACCGCCCCCATTGAGAATTCCATTAACGTAAGATTTTGAATCAATCAATATTCCTTGGCCGGGAGCACCAACAATGGTGGCGCCTAGGTTATTCATAATTCCACTGCCGTTAACTGCCGCACTATTTAAATAGATACCGGCTACGCCACCCGAGATAGAGCCGACATTATTAATGCTGCCGTTTAGAGCTGAACCTGAGAGCATCTGGACGCCATAGAGGCTTCCGGTGACAGTGGCAAAGTTGAGAATGGTGCCATTGTAGTTTCCTGCTAGAGCCTGTATGCCAGCTGATCCACCGCTAATAATGGCACCGTTATAAACCTGAATGTTAGGGGCATCAAAACCAACTTGACATGGGCCTGCAGGATTTGGATTAATACGACCATCTACATCACCATGACAAGCATTCGAACCGGTCGCCGTGAGATCAATTTGATTGCCAATATTATTGGCCACAAAATCTATCAACACACTGTTGTCAGTAACAGTAAATCCGCTTGAACTAATCACGCCCGTAGTATTAAAGATATTGCCTAATACTGTGCCAACCCCTACTCCCGCATTAACCCCCGATAAACGTACATCAATTCCAGAGCCAGTAGCAAAGCTAGCATTACCGAGAACTTTGATGGCGCCATAGTCACCCGCAACAACTCCATTAACACCTATGCGATAAACACCTTCGCTAGACTGGGTGAAAGCCGGCGAAGATCCGCTACCAGAGATGGTATAAGCAGCACCAGCGACATTGCTTGGGGTTGAGACCAGAATGCCAGAGTTATTAAAGCTGCTGACACTAAAGTTAGTGCCTAAGGTGTAAATAGAGTTACCAGTAATGGTTACTGGGGTATTAATGGCGTCGACCTTACCAATAAACTGTGCAGTATTGCGACCGGAGATGGCGATATTGTCTAAAGAAGAGGAGCCATCAACAAAGATTGAGTAGATGTTACCTCCAATCATTCCGGCGTTAGTAAGGCCGCCGACAACATTTGAGTTACCAGCTAAGTAGATGCCTGCGCTTCCACCAGCAATAGTTCCAGTGTTATTAATACCACTAGTAATAGTAGATCCAGAGCCAATATATATACCTTGATTGATACCATTGATGTAACCAGTAGGCTTATTGGATATTTGATCAACTACAGCCCCGTTAAGTGCGACTGCTGCTGCAGCGCCGTATATTGCTCCGCTATTATTCAATCCACCACTCAAAGAGGAATACAGAATGCCGATACCAGTGCCGGCTGAAATAAATCCTGTATTGGTAATACCACCAGTGAGAGTTGCGCCCGCCAACATCTGTATTCCGTAGCTACTACCATAGACATCACCCAAGTTATTGATGCCATAACCAGCTGCTCCAGCGCCATTACTAAAACCTGGTAGAACTTGAATTCCAGCAAAACCTCCACCAATAGTGACGCCACTATTCACCTGAAGAGATGGGGAGTCGTAGCCAACTTGACAGGGTCCAGTAGTGCTTGCGGAAACAATTCCACCACAGGCATTAGAAGAAATGGCTGCTAAATTAATTGCATTTCCACTATTAAAGGCTGTGAAATTAACCAGCACACTGTTATCGATAACATTAAAACCATTACTACTTATAGAGTTATTAGAGCTAATGACGTTAGATAGAATACCGCCCGTTTGAACGGCGGTATCACTACTCATATTCACGCTGATAGTGGAACCACTTTCAAAGATCGCATTCCCGCCAACAAAGAGCGTGCTGTAATTACCGGGATTAGTGCCGCTACCATTGCTGCCGTTAACGCCGATTTGCAATGTACCACCAGCAGCCTGATAATAATTTCCAGTAATGGCAGAGTTAACAACGCTACCCGTTAGAGTGCCGCCGCTTATTGAAGAATAATTTTGTAGGGCAATTAAACCGGTATTGGTAACATTTAAGTTGCCAATCAGCGCGCCAATGATAGTTCCAGTGACATCATTGGCAATATTCAGAATTGCCCCGCCGCTAACAGTAACGGCGTTTCCATTGGTAGCCGCAATTAAACCGGAGTTATAAATTCCACCTGCAATGGTAGAGTTGCTGACTAACAAGCCATTCTGGCCGCCAATAATGGCGCCTGAATTGGTAATGTTATCGACTTTGCTTGATTCAATCTGCAGGCCGACTTTTCCTGCGCCTCGAATCGTGCCGTTGTTATTAATACCACCCGTAATATACGAACTACCTACCATCAAACCAGCCATTCCAGGACTCGATGGATTGGGGCCTCGACCTTCAATCCATCCTGAATTAATCACACCCCCAGATATGGTTGATTGATTAATCGCAATGCCAGCGGTCCAGCCTAAGATAGTTCCGCTATTGTTAATGCCGCCTGAAATATTAGAGCGAACAATCTGAATACCATTCCAGGAATCACTTTGTATTAGTCCGGCGTTTCCAATTGCCCCAGCAATGGTTGATTGTGAAACGATGATGCCCTGACCACTAGATAAAGTGCCTCCAACATTCCAATTATTAATATCAACACCGCTATAGATGGTGCCTGAGTTAAATATACCTCCATCCACTCTGGAGTTTTTTATTTGAATTGCACCAATGCTCGAGTTTTCGATAGTGCCCGATTGAATATATCCGTAGTTATTGATTCCACCTGTCAGCGTTGATCGAACCAAGCTGATGCCAGCCGTTTGACCGCCGATTGTACCCACGTTATTTATACCGCCGGTCAAGACTGCACTATTGAGACTAGCGCCATATTGCAAGCCAACAATCAAGCCAGAGTTTGTGATGCCACCAGCTAAGGTTGCCCCAGAAAGCATTTGAATGCCATAGACATCCCCTATAACGGAACCTTGGTTATCAATACCATAGCCAGAAATAAGTGAACCATTGCTATAGCCAGCCAATACCTGTATTCCAGCTGTACCACCACTAATAATGATGCCGTTATAAACTTGCATTGAAGGTGAATCAAAGCCAACTAAGCAAGGTCCTTGTTGATTTTGATAAATGATTCCGTAACAAGCATTCGATCCAGTCGCTGTGAGATCAATTTGTGTGCCAGTATTAAATGCTCTGAAATCCATCAACACACTATTATCAGTAACATTGAAGTTGGTATACCCAACGGAACTGATGGCGCCTGTAGCACTAAAGATTCCGCCGATAACGCTACCAATCCCTACTCCTGCATTTGCACCAGATAGACGAACATCTATACCCGAGCCTGCATCAAAATTTGCATCGCCAGCAACTAAGAGCGTGCCATAGGAACCCGATGTTGTGCCATTAACGCCAACTCGATAAATACCTTCGGTTGGTTGCGTATAAGTTGGCGAGGTGCCATTACCTGAAATTGTGTAAACCGCTCCTGGCGTGGTTGCCAGGATGCCGCCGTTATTAAAACCGCTGACACTAAAGTTAGCACCCAAGGTATATACCGAATTGCCGGTAATAGTTACAGGGGTATTTGGGGCGTAAATATCACCAATAAACTGAGCGGTATTGCGACCAGCAATAGCAATACCACTTAAGTAGGAGTTAGTTGGATCTACATTTATAGAGTAAGTGCCCCCATAAATCACGCCGGAGTTTGTTAGACCTCCAGACACAATGGATGAATTATTAATTGCAATGCCAGTATAGGGCCCTGCAATCGACCCAGAGTTGACGATACCATTTCCAACCTTGGATTGGCCAATGATAATACCTGGCGCAGAAAATGCCGTCACAGTACCAGTATTTACTATGGCACCACTAATTTCCGAATGATTGAATACCCCTATTCCGGTATAGCCCGAGATCGAACCACTATTGACAACATTGCCAGTGACAAGACTTTGGTTGAGGTTAATGCCGGCCCACGTACCAGAAATAATCGTGCCAGAGTTATTGATTGATCCAGAAAGGATGGATGATTGAAGGTTGATTCCTTGGTTTAGAGAGCCGATTAATCCTGTGTTGACAATGTCGCCAGATACGCTGGAGAAATTAAGACCTAATGCAGCGTAGTATCCGGTACTTCGGCCCGTTAAGGCAACAATAGTTCCAGAGTTAAAAATTCCGCCGTTAACAGTGGAAGCAAAGATGCCCACCCCATTCGAGTTACCTGCAATTAGACCTGTATTAGTAATGCCGCCCTCGACAGCGCTTTGAGATAAAGATAATCCAGCCTTGGGTGGGCCGCTATTACCTAATTTTCCAGATCCTTGAATTGAACCGCTGTTATAAATACCTCCGGTGATTGTGCTTCCAAAAGAGACTAAACCAAAGCCTTGCGAAGAGATTGTTCCTGAGTTTGTAATTCCACCTTGAATGTAAGCATTAGAAAGACCCACTCCAGCAAAAGAATTGCCAATAATCATGCCTTGGTTGGCAATACCACCACCAACCTTGCCATGACCAACACTTAAGCCAATAAAATTTCCGGCAATAGTTGCTCCTGAACTATTGATTACACCACCCAATATGAATGATGAATTTAAGCCAATGCCAACACCTGAAGCGCCAGGTGAGCCTCCACCCACTACAAGACCAGAGTTAACAATATTACCCGTTATAAATCCGTTATTAATACCGATACCAGTCCTACCGCCAGCAATAACGCCACTGTTGTAGATGCTGCCATCAATCATGCTGCCGTTCCCACTGGTAGTGACATACATTCCTGCAGAAGCGCCTGCAATCAAACCGGCGTTTGAAATGCCACTGATATAGCCCCCATTATTTGTAATACCGCCATACACAGTGGATGCTGCATCAATCACAATGCCCTGACCAATAGCACCTACAATAGATGCGCCAGGATTATTGGTGATACCTCCACTAAGCATCGCGCTATTGAGGCTAATACCAAATTGCTGGCCCGATATCATGCCGGAGTTTGTAATACCTCCACTTAGAGTGGATCCCGAAAGCATTTGAATGCCATAGACATTTCCGATTACAGAGCCTTGGTTATTAATACCAAAACCAGATGTGCCTGCACCATCGCTATAACCTGCCAGCACCTGTATACCCGCTGAACCACCACTAATTGATCCCGTTGGATCAACATACATCGATGGCGAATCAAAGCCAACGAGACAAGGTCCGCCAACAAGCCCTGATGCTGTGCCAGCACACACTGAAGCGGCAGCAGTTGCAGTTATATCAATCTGCGAGCCGGTATTTAATGCAGTGAAGTCTAAAAGTACACTGTTATCAGTCACCGAAAATACAGAAGAAGTGATGCTACCGGTAGTGCTAAAGATTCCACTGATAACACTACCAATACCAACACCAGTGCTGGCACCAGCTAGACGAACATCTATACCCGATGCGTTAGCAAAAGCGGCATTACCAATAATATTGGCTGTACCGAATTCACCTGCAGTGGTTCCATGAATATCTGTGCGATAAATACCATCAGTGCTTTGTGAATATGTTGGAGATGAGCCATTACCTGAGATAGTAAAGACAGCACCCATGTAATTACTCGGGGAAATACTTAAAATGCCACCGTTATTAAATCCACTTACGCTAAAGTTTGCACCTAAGGTATAAACCGAATTACCCGTAACTGTTACAGGCGTGTTGGGCGCATAGACATCGCCAGAAAATATTGCGGTATTACGGCCAGCGATAGCGATGCCGTTTAATGAGGAGCTAGCATCAACATTAATAGAGTTGATCATGCCGGCAATTACCCCAGAATTGGTTAAACCACCGGAGATAGACGAGGCTCCAATCTGAATACCATAAATTGCACCGTAGATCTCACCTGAGTTCTTAATGCCGCCAGAAATAGTTGATCCTTGGATGAGGATTGCTCTAGTTCCATTACTCGAAATAATCGCACCACTATTGTTGATACCGCCAGAAACAGAACTTCTACTGACGATAATTGTGTTGGAACCACTAATCGTGCCTGAGTTATGAATACCACCAGCGACGGTTGAGTTGCTTACTGAAATACCAGTAGGACCACCAATGATGGCGCCAGAATTGGTAATACTATCGACGTTGCTGACAGAGATTTGGAGACCAGCACTCCCTATACCCTGAATCGTTCCACTATTAATTAGGCCGCCAGTAATTTGCGAAGTTCTAACTGCTAACCCAATAGACTGGGAAATCGGGGCCACGCCACGCCCTTGAATCCAACCTGAATTAATAATGCCGCCAGAAATAGTAGATCGCTCGGCATAAATACCTGCAGTCCAGCCATAGATGGTTCCGCTGTTACTAACCCCACCTGCAATATTAGAGCGAGAAATCTGAATCCCGTTATAAGAGTCACTCTGTATCAACCCCGCATTACCGATGCCGCCTGTAATGGTTGAGTTTTTTACCAATAAGCCCTGACCACTAGCTAAAGGCCCGCCAGCACTCCAATTATTAATATCGATACCGCTATAGATAGTGCCTTTATTGAAAATGCCACTATCAATCCTGGAATCGTTAACTTCAATTGCACCATCAAAGAACCTACCAATCGAACCCGACTGAATCAAACCACTATTGTTGATGCCGCCTGTAAGTGTTGAGCCAAGCAAATTAATGCCAGCCTCAATACCAACTATGGAGCCGATGTTATAAATGCCGCCAGATAGAGTGGAGGCACTTTCAATCAAAATTGCTTTATTACCACTGATAGAACCAGAATTATTGATTCCATCCAAAAGGTAGGTTTGATTTACATCGATTGCAGTTGCATTACTAGAAATCGTCCCAGCGTTATTAATGCCACCAGAGAGCAGAACATTACCTAAATATCCACCCTGAATGCCAATGGCAACATTAGCACCACTGATTAACCCAGCATTATTAATGCCACCTGTAACGGTAGTTGTTCCATACTCAATGGCAATGCCATTCAAATTACTTGAAATAGTGCCTTGCGCTAAATTATTAATACCGCCATCGAGCTTTGTTTGCGAGAGGAGAATGCCATAGCCTATACCCGCAATAGATCCACTATTGGTGATACCAGAAACAATATGAGAACTTCCAATCATGAAGCCACCGGTGCCGCCGCCAAGATAATTAGGAGTCATGTTTGCTATGACACCGCCATTGTTGACAATTCTTGAAACCATTCCACCGGACTCATAAACGGCAGTACTTGTCGGCCCCGTCATCACAATTGCACCGGTATTGGTTCCCGTAGCATCAACAATCAGGGCGCCACCATTGGGAATTCCGATTGGTGTAGCTTGATATACGGGAGTGTCGATATATACGTCAGATTGACCAAGCGCAACATTTGCCCCGCTCAGAGCAAGCAATGCAGCAGTTACTGCATTGAGAATAGATTTTTTTCTGTCGCTACCTTTACCGCGCGACTTTACGTTTTCACCGACGACCATCAAGCACTTGCGTGCTTTGTTCCAGACGATTCGGTAAGCCTTATTCATGTTCTATTTTTTTACTATGAGAAGGCAGAAATCATTAAAAGTACGTTCGAAATTGGTTCAGGCTATTTGACTTAAGCCAAAACTTTAGTAAGTGTCTGTATTTTAAGGAAAAACAGGGTAAAAAGTAATAAAAACGCCCTTTTTAAGTGCTTAAAAGGACACTTTTGACTTAATTATGGACAAAAAGGACTTGATTGACCTTTGCAATCCGTATTTGAGGGTTTTTTTGCAGTAAATCACCAAAAAAAGTGGCATCGCCATCATGGCTTTTATCTCTGAAACTGACCTGTTTTGCTAGATCCGTTTTGACAATAAAACAGCCGATATCTACCGACCCGGGGGAAGGTGCGGTCTTAAGCAAAGAATACGGTGGCTGCAAATGACCGCCTGGATTATTGTGACTGTGAATCATGTCACACATAACAATATCTGCTTGATGAGCATGCAGAGCTTGAAACATATTTTCTAAAAAAATCGGGCAATAGTAATTGTCATCATTCGTTAGTAACAAAAAGGGAGTATCTGCTAGCCCTATACCAATCTCACGCAACGAATGCCCGAAGTCATTATGTCTTTCAGGGGTAAAGGCAAAATTGATTTTGTTGGGATACTTTGTTTTGTATTCTGAAAGTAGGATATCCATCGCCTCGTCATAGCCATCATGCAAAATCAGTAATTTAAAGTTTTGCAATGTTTGCGCCAAGAAACTATGTATGAGCACTGGAATATTTTGATAGCGCTTATAGGCAACACAGACGATCGTAATTTCTGCGACTTGAGTCATGACTGAATAGACTCAAACGTTCTCATTAACTGAGTGATGCGTTGCAAGAAGAGATTGCCGCTATACAAATCTGCAAGAGCTTTCCCTCTTGAAGCAAGGGTTGCTCGCAAACCAGGGTTGTTGCGAAGCTCCCGAAGACATTGAGCTAGAGCAGACACATCCCCCACGGGGTAAAGCAAGCAATTTTCACCATGTTTCCAGCCTACAAACTGGTACACCGGAAGATTAGCTAAGATTACCGGAATGCCCATGGCTGCCGCTTCGAGTGGAGCCAAGGCAAAAGACTCGTCTCCAGAAGTATGGCAATAAATATCAGAGCTTGCTACAGATCCCAAGGCCTTAGAGCGAGGCATTGCCCCACTCCAAGAAATAAAGTCTGGTGATGCCTGGGTAAAATTTTGGAAATCTGCACCAAGACTGCTGGAATCTCCAAGCGAACCGATAAATTCCGCCTGAATAGGAAACTCCTTACTTAGGCCAATAACTACATTTACCAAATCAGTAGGTCGCTTTCTGGCAATAACATTGCCTAGCCAAGACACTTTTAGTGTGCCATTATCGACTTTGGATTTAATATGAACTTCAACCGGTTCTATGCCATAAGGAATAACGGATAAACGTTCTAAGGGCAATTGGTAGGTGAAACTTTTAAAAACAATATTTGGCTGATATACAGTAGAAAAAATAATCTTTTGCGGACGTGCAAATAATTGCTTTACTGCCTGTACTGGCAAAGGGCTACCCCATAGGACGGTATCTGCTTCATGCACCCAAAAAACTATTGGCACATTAGAAATTTTAGCTAAGTAGTCAATATTGAGAAACGAGTTTACTAGCACTACGTTATAGGGTGTCGAAGGCAAGATCTCTGCAATGGGATTCATGCCGGACTCAATCAGGATATCCCGTTGCTCACTTTGACCTCTTGGTTGGAAAACATCAACCTCCCACCCAAGCTGCTTCTTCCAATAGCCCGTTGCAAACCTCAGAGAGCCTTGGGCTCCGTCCATACCCTGTGCATCTGATATCACTAGGATTTTCATTGCTCGCCACCCTGCTCTGTAATAAGCCGATTGCAAACGGCCAACTCCAGTTGAGTTTTTTCCATTTGAGCTTTGATAAATTCAGGGCTCAATTGCGGACCCTCAAGAGAAAGGAACTTATACAGATCGCTACTGACCCATTTACGGGAAAAATAAAGTTGATCCTCAAGCTTTATCTTGGTAATAAAAAGATTGCTGTCTTTGCCACTTCCACTTGGTTCATGCTCTACAAAAGCACTGGGCACCACCAAACAAGTCCATCCTCTTGAGCGTGCTGTAAATGAATAATCCGCATCCGAGCAAATGAACTTCATATTCTCATCAAATAAACCAATTTGCTGAATCATAGAAACACGGATAAGCATACAAGCGCCATTTATCCAATAGGTTTCAAAAGGTGCTTTTGGTAATCTAGTTAAATCATAGGAAATATGACTCCCCCAAGGGAAAGCAGCTGCTGATCCTGCCCAGTTAACTGACTTATTTCTGGATAACGCGATAGGAGCGCAGATACCAGCATGAGGATAGTGGTCCATGGCCAACACTAACTGCTCCAAACACTCTTCATGCAATAGAGCATCTTGGTTTAAGACCAGGATGTAATCATATTCTTCACTTTTGGAAAATTGTTGTATTCCTTCGTTTATTGCCTTAGTAAATAAAACATTATCTTCCGAGTTATCCCGAATATATGGCACCGTTTTGATGCCGCGCTGGGACTCTAGATGCTTCAGCGTCAGTTTTATAGCATCTGGAGCTCGAAAATATGGAATAACGACAGGTATCGGCTTAGACATGTGGGGCGCCAATATCTTTGATTTTTTCTTGTACGAATTGCAATAGTTTTTCGATAGATGCTTGCAGAATCTCGCTAGAGTTATCAATACTCAACTCAGGATTTAAGGGCGGCTCATAAGGAGAGGATATTCCCGTGAAGTCCCTGAGTTCGCCGGTGCGGGCTTTGGCATACAAACCCTTAGGATCACGGCTTTCACAAGCAGCTAAATCAGCTGCTATATGGACCTCCTGAAATAAGCCTTCACCAATGATGTTTCGCGCCTTTAATCGATCTTCTCTAAACGGTGAAATAAATGCAGTAATAACAATCAATCCAGCATCATTCATTAATTTAGCAACCTCAGCTATTCGACGAATATTTTCTGATCGATCGCTTGCTTTAAAACCAAGATCTTGACAAAGACCATGGCGCACATTGTCACCATCAAGAACATAGCAAGGATGCCCCGCCTCCAATAATGATCTTTCCAATGCGAATGCGAGTGTAGATTTTCCAGAAGCACTAAGGCCAGTAAGCCAAATGGTTAGCGGACGCTGCCGCATCATTGCAAAGCGCTCCTCGGGCTGAACATCGCCTTTTTGCCAAACAAGATTTGCGGCTGCTATCTTCATGTGCATACTATTGTGAAATGGCCCGATTCCATAACTCAGGCCATTGCTCGACCCAACAGCAGGTATGGCCATTTTCTTGAATAGGAATAACTTTAAATTGCATGCTGACAGGATAATACTTTGCTAAATTCTGGGTCAGAAACGGTGGAACTATTTCATCTTGACCACCTACGTAGTGAACCTGACGAATCAACTGGGCTTGAACGAGGAAGTCTGTTGGATTTAGAGACCCAGAAAGCGGTCTTAACTGATGATAATCAGTCCACTCATTAGTGTCCAAATTACCAGCGACGGTAATTATCTCAACAATGTCATTCCTTCGACCTGCTATAAGTACAGCCAAAGCACCGCCACCGGAGTACCCGACAAGCACTATTTTTTGAGCTCCCACCAATCCTTTTAATACATCGATTCCATGGTCCAGTGTTTTTACAACCTCTTCTGAATATCGCTCATGGGTCCAGGTTCTAGTCTTGCATTGGGGATTATTTAGAACACCAAGATATTGACAAGGTCTTGCTAGATATGCGGCAGCACCATGAGGCTGATGTAGGGCTAAATCTAAACTCATGGCTCTGCGAGGAGTCGGATCATGCGAAGGAAACTCACCACTCCAAATATTCCCATCACCTTCAATGTATACCGATAGCACTCCGCCAATCGGAGGGGCTGTATTTCTAAGAGAAAATAGCTCGAATCCCCCTTTTTGAGGCGCAGGAATAATTTGCTCTACCCAGCGCTCATTACTTGCTTGCAATAAGGAAGAGTTTGTTACTCTACTCACCCCAGAGGAGGAGCAAGACCCCAGCATAAATGCTATTAATAGGAATGAACAAAAACGGGTAATGTTTTTAAGTATATGCATTGAACTTCTTATGGAAGAATTGACTCGAGCTCTTTTAGCAAGGGGCCCAAGTGCTTCTCATAATGACGCCATCTTTCTACCGAACTTGAGTAAATGGGCTGACGAACCTGAGTCACGCTCGCAGTTCTAATAATTCTTTTATTTTTATAGAAGTCCAAACACGCCGCTTCCCACTTTAGACCTAAAGAATGGATTAAACGCTTCGCCTCACCTTCCATATCGCGCACAATATCTTCATACTGCACCTCAATAAAACTATCCGCCGGAAGTACAGCCTTCCAATGCTCCATGATGCGGACGTAATTCATATAGTGCTTACCTAACTCGATGAGATCATATGTCGGATCTTGATGCCGATTGAATAAACGGGTGTAGCAAGATAAGCAGGTATCCACTGGATTGCGCTTCACATGAATAATTTTGGCATTGGGTAAGGTCAATGGAATAAACCCAAGCGCCATGTAATTTGCCGGCATCTTATCGGTTATGAAGGGTTTATCACCGAGCTTGTGTGTACGTTCTATATATGCATCACCCCATGTATTAAGACTATCTGCGTCTAAAGAACTTATATTGTCCGGATAACCAAAGGATTTGGTTGGGCTGGGTATATTGTGAGCAATCTCTAAAAAATCATGCAGCTCACCAGCTCCATGCACCTTTGAATGACTTGCAACAATCTGCTCTGTTAATGTAGTTCCTGAGCGAGGCATGCCCAAAACAAATATTGGTGATTTACTAAGATTTCCTGAGCCCTGTAGCCGAGAAAAGTATTCCGGCGTAAAAGTCTCGATAATCATATCGGTGCGAGCCGCATCAGCTTCTGCGCTATAGGAAAGCTTATTACGCTTTAATTGAGCGCCAGCAGAAAACTGAGTAAATGCTTTATCAAAGTCGCCAAGATCGTCATATGATTTACCTAAAGCATAGTGCAAAGAAATTTTCTTATCATGAGGCAAGGAATTGATATCAATAGCCATGGCCTCTAATGCGGCTAAATTAGTATCCCCCTTGAGCACTTTTTTGGTTTGACTTAAATGAAAGCGCGCACCTAAATTTTTGGGGTCTTTTTCGAGGGCCTGATTAAGAAGCACTTCTGATTCGTCAATCAGGCCCGCTTCTAAGCGCAAATTCGCAAGTCCTGTAAGCGCATCGGCATTACCAGTATCCATCTCCAAAGCCTTTAAATAAGCGTGCTCGGCTTTTTCTGCATTAAATGCTTCCGTATAGATCACCCCTAATAAACACCAGGCATCAAGCTTGTCTGGATTTTTTTGTAAGGTATCCTCTAATAGCTGTATAGCCTCTTGCGATTTTTCAACTTCGTTCAAAACCCGCGCTAAACCGATAGAAGCTTCTGCATATCCAGGACGGCTTACCAAGGAACGCCTCAGCAAGTCCTCTGCTTTTTCATAGTCCTCCAACTTAAAATATGCCAAACCTAAATTACATAGCGCCTCAGGCGAGTTTGAATAACTATTCAGCACCTTTAACAAAGGTTGTACAGCTTCCTCAGGCCGCTCCTCTTCCACAAGAACTGCACCAATATTAGTAAGCGCTTCCAGAAACTCTGGATTGATTGCTAATGCTTTTCTATACCACTCAAGTGCCTTAGCTTTATTTTGTCTAGCCCTCTCAATACTACCCATATTATTTAAGGACTGAAGCAAGTTAGGAGCCAAGGAAAGCGCATTTTGGTGGGCAACTTCAGCAGCATCATAATTTTTAGCATCAAATAATGCTATGCCTAAATTACTATGTGCAGAAGCCATCGTAGGGTCAACCTCAACCGCCCTCTTACCATGTGTAATCGCATCTTGAATACGACCCTGTTGACGAGACATCTCTGCAAGATTACTTTCAAATAGCGCAGCATTTGGCATGACTGCAATGGCTTGCCTTACTAAATCTAGCGCTAATAATGGTTGACCCGCTTGATAGGTAACAACACCCAACAAATGCAATGCATGAGCCTGACGCGGATCAGCCTGCAATATTCCCCTTAGAGTTTGCTCTGCTTCAGTAAGGCGGCCTGATAATTGCAACTGATTTGCCAACTGTAAGGCTTGCTCAATAGTTGAAATATTTTTTGTTTGGACTACATTAGGCTTAGTGACTTGCTCAATTGGCGTGGTCGGCGGCCTCAAGGTCGCAGGAATATTTGCCCTAGGCAAACCAATTAAAAGTGCTCCAACCGTCTGAATAACGCTTTGCCAATCACCAAAGGTAGGTTGATTAAAAATACGCAAGCTAGGATACCAAGGGCTATCCTCACGTTGATTTAACCATCGCCATTCAGAATCAAAGCGATTGAGCATCCAAACTGGTTTATTAAGAGCGCCAGCCAAATGAATCATTGACGAATCAATGGAAACAATGAGGTCTAGGTTTTCAACTAAACCTGCGGTATCGCCAAAATCCTGCAACTCATCCGTCCAGTCAATCCAATCTACATTCGCGGGAATAGCCGGACGCACATCTTGTGGCGTCCATTTTTGCAAACTCACCCATGTAATTGCCGGAATTTGTAATAGCGGCAAAATTTGCTCAAATCGCAGACTTCTACGAGAGTCATACTGATGAACGGGGCGGCCAGCCCAAGCAATACCAATACGCAATCGACCAGGAGAGGCCTTTGCAAGTCGATCCTGCCAATGTAGTCGAACAGGTTCCGGAACTTTTAGGTACGGAGTCTGCCTGGGAATTGAATCTAAACGTGTTTTGCACAATCGGGGCAATGACATTAATGCACACTGATAATCCCAGGTGGAATAATCTCGAGGCATAAAAGTAAACAAAGTGATTTGATGGTTAAAGGCCCATTCCATCAAACGCAAAGTAGGTGCCGAGCAGACAAAACCCACCTTTTTAAATTGCGTGCCAACTTGCTCTAAATAGCGAGAAAACTGAAACGTATCTCCAAATCCCTGCTCTGTAATAACAAGTAAAGATTTGTTTTTTATGTTAGCTTCACCATTCCACAAAGGCAATGGACATTCAGGTTTTGAGAATGTGCCTTGGGCACTCTCAGCTGAGCCCGTCCAGCGTGCCTCATAGTTCTCTAACCCGCTCTCAAAATCACCGAGTTTTAACTGAACCATTCCTAAATTTAAGCGTGCCATCGCCATTTCTGGTGCAAGCTCTAAGGCTCTCTCAAAAGCGACTTTTGCTTGATCTAAAAGTCCTAAATCCTGCAATAGAAAGCCCAAGCTGTTTAATGCAGAAGGGAAATTAGGTTGGATCTGAAGTGCGCGCTCATAAGCCTTCCTAGATTCGGAAAAACGGTTTAAGCGGTAAAAGGAAATTCCCAGTAAGTGGAGCATGATCGCAATATTTGGATCAGAACCCAGATTGAGTATATCTATTGAAAGCTGGTCAATTACTGCTTGATGCTGCCCTTGTCCCTGAAGATGAAGTATCCGCTCTATGAGGGATCGAGATTGATTGGGATCCCCAATAGATAAACTTCCAGCGATAGAAGTAATTACTTCATCATCTTCAGCATTCACCCGAAACTCACGAACTTGCTCTAGCAGGGGTTGTAAATAACTTTTGAAATGCTTCCAACGCGCTACCGAGGTCTTATAAATAGGCTTTCGAACCTGAGCTACACTCGCTGTTTTAACTAGCCGTTCATTTTTATGGAAATCTAGACATTTTTCATCCCATGGAAGCCCCACAAACTCCAGGATACGACGCGCCTGTTTTTCGGTATCCGTAACTAACTCTTCATAAGACAAATCAAGGATAGTATTTTTTGGTAAGACTTTATGCCAATGCTTCATCAAAGTGATGTAACGTCTGTAATACTTTCCTAATGAATCTAAGTCATATGCAAATTCCATGGTGTCATTAAATAATCTGGAATAGCAGGAGAAACAGGAATCCATAGGATCCCTCATAGCATGTATGACTTTTGCGTTCGGTAGAGCTAGATGGATTATGCCCAAATAGAAAAAATTAGCAGGCATTTTATCGGTAATAAATTTACTCTTTGGAGAGAGCTTCCATACCCTGGATAAATAGTCCTCTCCAATTTTTCTAACCTGCTCTTCGCTTAGACTCAGAATTTTATTAGCGTACGGTTCAGCATCTTGTTGTCCTGTAGCAGCATAAATAGCGCTATTTAAATCTACCAATTCACCTGCACCATACACCGAGCTATGACTTGAAAGGATCTGCTCTAATAGGGTCGTGCCAGATCTAGGCATGCCGACGATAAAGATGGGGGCTCTCTTCTGGTTAACTTCCCCGACCCAATTCTTTCTTTCCTCAAAGAACTTTGAGTTAAAAACCTGCATGACCGATTCAAGTAAACGATCTGCACTTTCTTCATTGACGGGAAGTAAAGTGCGCTGCAAACGATTGCCCTCTTCATAAGCAGCAAACGCTTGGTCATAACGCCCAACGTCATCTAGCGCTTTGCCAATAGCAAATGAATAACGTATTCGAGCGGGTATTGCTAATTCATTACGGCGAGCATAAATCTTCTCTAAAAAACTCAGATGAGGATCATTGACTTCATACGTCTTCAAGGAAGATAGGTTGTAATGGGATTCAACAAATCCAGGATTCGCGGAAATGGCTGCATTAAAACTAGTGCGCGCCTCGTCTAGTCTACCCATTTCACTGTAAATGGCGCCTTGATTATTCTGAGCTTCTGCATGCATCGCATTGAGGGCCACTGCTTTTTCATATGCTGCCAGGGCGGATTTCTTATTGCCCTGTGACTCTAATGCTGAACCTAAGTTATTCCAGGAAAATCCATGCTGCGGATTTAATTTAACAGCTTTGCGATATGCAGTAATCGCCTTTGGGATATCGCCAGCGTCGTTATAAGCTAAACCAAGGTTATATTGTGGCTCTGCATTTTTTGGATCTAACTTACTTGCAGCCTTTCCACATAGAATAGACTGCTCAATCCTACCAATTCGTCGACATAACTCCCCTAAATTACGCTGATATAGTGGATTTAATGGCTCGCTTTGAACTGCTGAACTGAATAATTCAAATGCTTTTTCCAGCTGATTTGCCTGGTACAACAATACGCCAAGCGCATGAAGAGCAGCAGCATTTCTGGGCTCATGAGATAAAACTTCTTGATAGATCCTTGATGCGCCTACGGCATCCCCCCTGCGCTCACATTCCTGCGCTTGAAGTATTTGATTATTAATGTTTTGGGCCATACAAGAATTGCTTAAAGGACATAGTTTCAGGATAGCATTAAGTGATTAAATCAGAATTTCTTTTAACCTCTGAGTGCCTGGAATAGATTTTGGAGGCGTAACTTCCGGCATCGGAGGCTTTTTATTATTAATACTTTCTTGGAGCGTCTTTTTAATAGCCTCAGGAGCGCCTCTTAAGCTAAACCTTGAAAACCCAAAGGAGCCATTTTGCAGAGGAACAGCAAATCCTACAAAACCACCTACCTTTAAAACATCTAAAACTGAATTGAAGGGCTCGAGAATTTGAAAGAGTACTCCACCGACTTGAGCACATTGAAGACCGATTGCAGCAGTCGAGTTAATACCACTCATCAATACCGGAGATTTTGATCCAGGCTGACAAAGCAACGCATCATGCAAATAAAACAGGCATTGCTCACCGCTGCAATACATTCCGAACGAAGAGTTGGGGCCGCCTACTGTAAAAGCTTCAATAGAGTTTGGAGTGTACTGGACTTGCCAATCATCAAATTTGAGACTTTGTTGGGCAAGAAGCTGAGGACTCATCACCACTAGAAGCACCAATAGAATAGATTTTGAAAAATTTATCAAAACTGCCTTTAATCACACTGCATCGATAAGAAAGCCTGGTTTACCCAGTCCTAGATAGATCAATTACCTTTAGAAATCTTAGTGCTTTGCATTAATGCATTTACCGCTTCTTGACGCTTTTGCTGAATAAGGGACTGAGCAATAGTATTTTTTGCCTGATCATAGGTAGGCATCACGAAAGGCCTTACATCATCCACTTTGATGATGTGCCAGCCATTGGATGTTCTTACTGGGGTTTGCGTGATCTTTCCCTTGGTCAGATTTGGAACCAAATCACTGATCGGAGGCGTTAATTGCGTTGGAAGTGCCCATCCAACGATGCCACCCTGCTGACCAGAGCTTTGATCTAAGGACTTCACTTTGGCTAGGTCTGCAAACGAAGCGCCATTATTGATTTGCTTGATCAGCTCAACCCCTTCCGCCTCATTAGCCACTACGATTTGTGAGACCAAATACTCTTTTGAGTTCTTGGGATCCTTGCTGAGCTCTACTTGCTTGTCGTAGACGGCACGCACATCATCATTGGTTACCGGATGACTGGCAAAGTATTGTGCAAACCAAATATCCATCATGGCATTTTGTTCTGCCATCTTGATCTTGAAAGCATTGTTGCCTTTAGTCAGAAGACCCGTCTTCTTAGTATCTTGCGCAACAGCTTCACGCAAAACGAGATCATTCACAATCGATTGACGCAGCTCCGGCGTATCTTTAGCGCCCTCAGATACAGACACCAAAACCCATTGATCTACTTGGGCACTAGTAATTTTTGTGCCATTAACGGTCAGCAGGGTTTTTGAAGTCTGCGCCTGAGCGGGGTTCAGGAAAAAGGCTGTTGCTGCAAATAGGATTGGGATTAATTTAGATTTCATGACTTACTCTTGGCCTTTTTAAGACGGTCCATCAACATTTGCCCCATGATCTCAGGGCGACCTTCAAAAATACGCTGTACTTTATCTGGTCCAGCATGTTTGCGTCTGAGTTCATTGCGCAACTCATGATTTTCAGCAAGCTTGACCACTGCTTTAATGTAATCCTCTGTAGTGGTGGCGACTAACCAGTTGGGCATACCAAAGCGCTCAAATAGGCCTTGGTCGATATGCTCATTGACCTCCCTACCCGTCTTGCAAACACCAATCAATCCAGCGGTTACAGTATCAATAATCCCGTTGGTATTACCAAATGGGAATGGATTGATATACATATCGCATTTGCGCACAATATCCATGTATTCGGTATAGCCGCGGTGAGCATACACAATGGCATAGTCGCCAAGAACATTACGCACTACGCGTTTAACTTGTTCGTAAACCATACCTTGAGCAAAAGCTACCGCGAAATGGAATCGCACTGGCACTTTGCTGCGCAGAGCAATCTCTTTACAAGCATTGAGAAACTCTGGATTGATCTTCATAGCAGAAGCTGCCACCACAATATCCACCACTTCGGGATTTTCGCGAATAATCGGCGGCTCAGGGTTTTGACTTGCTAATCCTGATGGGCGGTATGGCATGCCATCATTAGGTAAGATTAAGAGCTCTTCGCTAAAGCAATCGGGATCACCCACGTAATCCTCTTCTACCACCACATAATCCATTGAAGCTGAATGTGATGTTGCTGGATGACCTAAGGCCATTGCCATCACTGGCGCCAAACGAATATTGGCAAGCATCATAGTGAGGGGGAACATACCAACGCTCGGCATATAAAAGACTTGGGCTTGGCGCTCCTCTGCCGCACCACGTATTTGAGAAATCTGCTCTTGTAAGGATCCTTGCTTAATCTCAATCCACTCATCAAATACCGCATGACCCACAGCATCTGTAGCATTGGCAAGGCCCATACCGACGATGTGGAATAACTCCTTTGCGGCTTCAAGAGTTCTAGAGTGCGTACGATATATAGAGTGGCCCGCATTAAACCATTCCATCACTACCAACATCGTTGGCTTTTGATCTTTTTTAACTGGCAATACCTGGGTTTCTAAAGGCAAAAGCTTGTAGGTCTCTAGCCAACGTTCAATTAAGGTATTAATTGCGCCTTTGATGTCATGCTTATCTGGCCTGTCCGCATAGCTGCAATGCATATAGACGTCGTGCATGATGCCAAATGGTAAGGCTTCTAGGGTTTCAATCTCAGGAAGCTTTTCTGTCAACCAAGGTAGAAGTACTTCGCGCTTGTTGTGTGCCTGCGGGGAACCCAAAAAGCGTGGTGATAAGAGTGCCATGCCTAATGAGGCTGCCAGGTATTTATTGGCATCCCATAATTTATCTATCTCTAAAATAATCTCAGATTCTGGCAGATAGAGCAAAGCAAACTTGGGTAAATCTTGCGCAGTGACTTCTAGGTGACCTAGGTTCCCCTTCCCGGCTAAGTTCAATGCGCGTACTACATGATCCGCATTCAGAAATAAGGTAGAGCCAAAGATCGTTGCAAACCAACGCTGCAGAGTAAATAGTGAGGTTAAGCTTTGTGGCGCAAAGTGGAAATCTTTATCAGAGAATAAGCAAGAGATGGCAGATGCCAAACGTACGCCGACGTGGGCCTCGCGCTCAGCCTCAGAAATCCCAGCTAAAGGTTGAGCCTGAAACTGCATTCCCGGGACACCATAACTACTATCCAAAATAGATAGTAAGTTGACAAGCATCCTGGCTGCTTCTTCATGCTGACGACTATAGGCCGCATGTTCAAAATCTTCGAGCTTAAAAACCATTTAATACTTTCATAAGCAGCTCAAGCGCATCTTATTTACTTGAGCAGGAATTAGAATCTGACGGGGTGCAACTTATATCAGACGCATCACTAACCAAAGTGTTTGAGCCTTTCTTAGTACCTTGACTAGATGATGCGCCACCCGATTTTGATGTGCCCTCATTCGCTGACGGTCCATCCACTTTTGCCGCTCCATCTCCCATTGCTGAAATACCTGCTTTGGTTAGCAATTCACTCATAGGCAAACCGCCTACAGGCGAGCTATCTACCTTTACACCCAAGTCACTCATCGGCGAACTGCCTGGCCTTGTCACTGTATCGCCCATCGATACAGAAACCCCGCCAGTGCTCATGGCAACATCACTGGCCGTTGTCTTCATATACTGAATAGCCTGCTGTGCCTGGTTCATATTCAAGGCGTATTGAGCAATACCCGAATTATTCTGTGCAAGCAAAGTCACCTTAGTCTGGCTTGTCTCAACCAAGTTGCTTTGGGTGATTTGAGGGGTAATATTCTGAACTTGTGGTGGAGCAGGTGGTGGCGGATCAGGGATATGATAAATATTTGCTGGATGTAAATTGGCTAAATTGCTTCCTAAATTTGCCCCTGAGGCCAAAGCAAAAGTAGTATTCGATAGACCGCCTAAAGATCCATTGGATCCTGTAATCATTTCAATGGTGCCATTTTGGCTAGTCAATGTGTTGGCGCCATTTAAGGAAATATTATTAGCCGTATAGGTTTGATTGCCAATCGTATTTACCGAGCCATTTAAATTGAGCTGACCCGTAGGGAAGCTAATGTCAGCAACCAGTGGATTGCTGTTACCCGTGGTGTTGGTATTTTGCTGACCTTGAATAGTCTTCACATTAGCCAATGGAACGAGCAAGCCGATATTACCAGTGCTAATTACTGGAGCGACAGACTCGCCAGGCAAGTTTACGGCCGCCAATACCAAAGAATCTTGCCCGGCAGTAGCGCCGTTAATGTCACCTTTAACGATGATCGACGGATCCATCGATAGCAAGAGACGGATGTTTCCGTTACTGCCATTGCCGCCAATCACAACGGAGCCAGTATATTGCTGGGCACCAAATGTACTCACATCAGCATTTAATTGGATATTTTGTGCTTTAACTTCCATTTCATATGGACTAAAGCTGGCACGACTATAGTTTGCATATGGAATGTACTGGGTTGAGCCATTTTGGACGCTCGCAATATTTTGTCCAACCTGATTATTAAATAGTACTGTACCGTTCGCAGCAGAAATGACTAAATCGCGTTGAGCAGCCGCTGAATCCAGACCAGCACTGATGGCGCCGTTAAAGCTAATATTGCCGGCACTACTATAGAAGTTCGAGATAGCGGAATTATTAGCTGTTGATGGTGTTCCAGAACTTAAGAATGTTAAGTCGCCGTTGTAGGTTTGGTTGCCAGTTGTATTTACAATGCCGCCAAATATGGAGGCTCCATTCACCGTCATGTCACCACCGGTTGTTACATTGCTTGCAAAGTTAGCAGCACCTGTTACAACCACATTACCACCAACACTAGCGCTACCTGTTACTGAGATGCCATTATTAGCAATTAAATTACCGCCAGCATTAATATTACCCAAGGCAGTTACATAACCATTAGCGGTAAATGTATTGGCAATATTGGCATTATTCGATAAGGTCACATTACCGCTAGTAGTCAAGCTTGATACTGCTACCCCTGAAGCAAACGAAAGATTACCGCCAGCAGAAACCAAGGTTGCATTACCCATTGCATTGGCACTTGCAAGGGTTAAGTTATAAGCGCCAATATCTACGGCTCCAGTAATGGAGTTATTGCCAGAAATTGTTAAGTTTCCAGCACCACGTTGCGTAATAACACCTCCACCTGACACGTTATTGGTCAAGTTAAATGGATTGGCTGAAGCAAAAATAATGTTACCGCTATTGCTAATATTGCTTCCAGTGATGCCAACCTGATCACTGTTATATACAACCGATGCATTTGTCGGAATAATGACGCGCGCTACGTTATTGCCATCCGGAATGGCTCCACCAGCCCAGTTAGAGGCCGAAGACCAATTACCGCTAGTATTACCGCCAATATAGGTAACGCAAGAAAGCTGGGTAATAGTGCCGACGTTATCTGTCAAAGTGTTAATAGTTAATGCATAGTTACGCGCATCAGCACCAATCAGACCCATACTCAAGGTCACTGATTTATTGGCGCCAACGTTTCGGTCTGCATAACTACCGGAACCAATCAAACCTACAGCATCATTGGTCAGCACGCCAGCGAGAGTCTGATTGAAGGATAGATTCGCGGCTGTAATACTGGTGCTACCGTCATACACCTTGGTGATCGATTGAACACCTAAATTATTATTTAAAGATTTAGGTGTAATTGTGATCGCACCGGCTACAGCCAAATTATTAAAGTTATTGCCGACAATAGTTAAGTTAGAGGCATTTAGGTTGTAACCACCTACCTGCAAGTTATTTGATGAACTGAATGAACCATTTATAGCGCTCAAGTTAAAGTAAGCTGCTCCCCCTGCACCATCAATGACTGAAACTGTGCCATTAAAGGATGATGCCAATCCAGTAACAATAGTTCCATTATGTAAATACTGCGCCGTCAAATTGTAAGTAGGTGTAGTTCCATAGGTCGCAGTGACATTGGTTGCCTTAATAGCCAATACATCGGCAGGAACAATCGTGTAGTTACCGGCCTGGTAGTTAATGTTGTAGTTGCTTGCAGACCAGTTTGAGGCAACCAGCACTCCTGTGTAATTGCCGGCTAAATTAACTCCTGCATTAGTTCTGGTGATGGCGCCGGTAGTTAATACAGAGGCAGTCTCGCCAGCAACGAATCCGTTGTAAATAACACCACCATACCCAGCTTGATCACTTTGAGTCACAAATTTAAGGTCATTTACAACCCCAACTGTTAAATTCGCTTTAGTAATCACACCACCTGTGGCATCAGCAACGCTCACACGGTAGTTTGCACCAGCATTGTCATCGCTAATAACCACTGAGTTTAGGGTGACCGTCTTATTTGCGCCTGCATTTTTATCGCTATAGGTGATTGCGGCAGAGCTTACTCGGTCGCCACCAACCAACTGTGCCGACAAGGCAGTCAAGTCAGAGGCTGTGGCTAGCTGAATCGTGGCGCCATCGTAGGCCTTGGTTGCATTAGGCGCAACAATAGTGATATTCAATGGCACCACAGTCACACTTGTATTGGCTGTATTTAATATCTCATAATTTCCAAGGCTAGAGCCATTAACCCCAGATAGACTCAAGCCATTCAGACTGGACAAGGTTTGATTTGCCTGTACGTTCTTTGTCGTCATCGTTGCAGCACCAGTAGCTGCAAATGTCTCACCATTGACGCCGCTAACGGTTAGATTTGAGCCAACAATAGCGCTTGAGCCATCGTAAACTTTATAACCCAGGGCAGAAAGTTGTGCTTTGGTAATCGTTAATGTGCCATTAGCCGCCAAAAAGTCATAATTGGCTGCCGCTAAGTTACCTGTATTACCTGCGATGCTGTAGTTACCTACGTTGGTTGTAGCATTTGCTGCATTAGACCCAAGCGCAGAACCAGCAATAGCCGCAGTTGTTGAATTTTCACCATTTACAAAACCAGTAATCGTTTGGGTAAATGTAGGGTTAGCAGAACCATATACACGAGATTGATCATCTGCGGTTACGGTGAGATGCGCTTTATTAATCGTCAATGTACCGTTGGCAGCAGTAAAGTTATAGTTAGCTGCACTTAAATTGCCAACGCTACTTGCAATCGTGTAATTACCTACCCCTGTCAGATTTGTTGCTGTAGTGCTTGCTGCACTAGAACCAGCAACATTGGCGGTAAGAGCAGTCTCCCCGTTCACAAAACCGGTCATTGATTGCGTTAAGGTTGGATTGGACTGACCATACAAGCGGGTTTGATTGTCCGCGGAAACAGTTACTAATGCCTTGGCGATATTGAGCGTGCCATTAGTACCAGTCAATACATAGTTAGTTTCTGTGCCAACGGTAACGGCATTGATATAGATACCAGCATTGGTGCCATTAGCTCCGGTTGCACTGATACTGCTTAAATTAGCAACCGTATCAGTACCCTGCAAGCCAGAGACATTAAACCCTGAAATATTTTGTGTTACTCCGGTATAAGTAGTATTGGCACCATTACCAGTCACCGATAGAGCAGCTTTGGCAATGGTCAATGTGCCATTGACAAAATTGAGGTTGTAGTTAGTAGCAGTACCATTCGCCTGAGTCACATAGGTACCAGCATTTGTACCGGAACCACCAGCGCTCACATTGGTTAATACGGCTATCGTTTCGTTATTGACAAAACCGCTACCGGTAAAGCCTGTTACGCTCTGCTGACTACCGTTGTAAGTCAGGTTTGCGCTATTAGCAGTAACGGTCAGGTTGGCTGGATTGATTGTGAGGTTGCCGGCCGCATAAGTAATGTTGTAGTTACCAACCGAGCCGGTGTTCAAGGTTTGGTTACTTGCTGTCAAACTGTAACTGCCTACGTTGCTACTAGCATTCGCTGCGCTAGTAACTGTGGCATTGCCCAAGGTGTCACCGTTATACAGAGTACTACCAGTATTTAAAGTGACAGTGCCCGTAGTTGGGTTTGCCCCACCATAGGTGCGGCTTTGATTGTCAGCGACCACAGTAATGTTAGCCGGTGTGACCTGTAAATTACCATCTATATAGCTAATGTTGTAGTTTGAAGTGCTAAAGCTAGCATTATTAGTTACATTGCTTGCAGTAATACTGTAGTTACCTACGTTCGTAGTTACCACACTTCCATTGCTACTTAAAGTGACACCGCCGATTGACTGGTTATTCACCAAGCCAGATGTTACGTATCCTGTTGAAGTCAAGTTTGTGCCTAAACCGTACTGGGTTAGCGCGCTGTTTGCTGTAATCGTCAGATTAGCTGGAGTAATTGATGCGGATGTTCCAGGCTGACCACCTGCACCCCAATTGAGTTCGGTTGTTTGCAGTGCATAGTCACTCAAGGTGCTAGTGTGATTTCCACCAACAGTTGAAATAGTCAAATTCGTTGTAGAAATACTGCTTGCATTAACAACATTAGCATTGTTATAGGCGGCAGTACTGAGATTGCTGAGCGTGAGCGTATCCCCAGCTACCAGTCCGGTGATAGTGATGTTTCCTAAACCAACAGTGGCGTTTGCATTGCCGTCATAGACCTTACTGATGTTGCCGGTGGCGCTCAAGGTCACGGTTGCTGCGGTGATATTGGCGTTAGTACCCGCTTGACCGCCACTACCCCAAGTGAGGTTGGTAGTTTGCAAGTTGTAGTCAGTCGTCGCGCTGGCGCTATTACC
>NZ_JACVPW010000003.1 GCF_018881715.1 Polynucleobacter parvulilacunae | reverse complement strand
GGCAACTCAATGAACGCCCTAGAAAAACACTAAACTATCAAACACCGGCAGAACGTTTTGCCCTAACTGTTGCATCGACGGGTTGAAATCAAGACCCAAGGGAGACCTTGGAGGACAAGTCCAGTAACTCATCCCCCTAGTGTGTTACTACCTTGACCGATCCATCCACATATAGTTCTGCTGCATCATTTGGTTCATCATGTTCTGCTGCATACCCATGTATTGATCCATCATGTATTGGCGTTGCTTTAACTGCTCAGGTGTTAATTTAGAGTAATAGGGGCCCATACCATTCCAACCCATCATGTGTCCACCCATCATGCCGCCGTTACCACCACAACAACCCATCATTCCCGAACCCCACATGCCTTGCATCATATTCATGTTGCCCTGCATTGTGCTCCAGTGAGCCTGCATCAGCTTTTGCCTTTCTTGCGGATCTTGAGTTGCACGGATCTGATCCATCTGCTGTTGCATCTTTTTAAAGTTCTCTTGAATTTGAGCGGCTTGCTTATCAAACTCCGCTACATCAACATTTTTTTGTTGTGTCTGTGAGGCTTTAGTGCCCGCCCCTGCTGTTTGCGCCAAAACGGGCGCACTTAGTAAAACACCTAAACTTAAAATCGCAACCCATCCTAGCTTTTTCATTTTAGTACTCCTTGAGTTAACTGCTTGATATGAACTAACACCTAGCTTCTTAATAACCGCAATCCATTTGCCACTACTAGCAAGCTCGCACCCATATCCGCAAATACCGCCATCCACATCGTGGCTTGCCCTGTAAAGGTAAGCACAAGGAAAATAGCTTTAATGCCAAGAGCAAGAACAATGTTTTGAGTCAGAATTAGAGCGGTTGATTTGGATAGCCGAATAAAGGTAGCAATCTTGCGTAAATCATCATCCATTAGCGCAACATCAGCAGTCTCTATCGCAGTATCGGTTCCAGCCGCCCCCATCGCAAATCCAATACTTGCTCTTGCTAAAGCGGGGGCATCATTAATGCCATCTCCAACCATGCCTACCTTTACATTGGGATCCTTTTTTAGGCGACTGTCAATTATTTTGAGCTTATCTTCAGGCAATAAATTACCCATAATCTCATCGACACCCACCTGTTTACCTATTGCCTTAGCGGTGTGCTGATTGTCACCAGTGAGCATGATGGTAGTCACGCCTAATTGGTGAAGCTCATCAATAGCCTGCTTGCTTGTTTCTCTAACAGTATCGGCCACCGCAATAATGGCTAAAACCTCTGTTTGGTTGGTAAGCAATACGGCCGTTTTGCCTTGCTGCTCTAGTGGTAATAAACGATTCTCAATATCATCAGAGCACAAACCCAATTCTTCAATCAGTCGATGATTGCCAAGGTAATACAAATTACCCTCAATAACGCCTTTGACACCGCGACCCAGAATCGCCTCAAAGCTATCTACAGTCTTTAAATCATTCTTTTGCTCTTGATTAGCATGGGCAATTGCTAGAGATACGGGATGATCAGATCGCGCTGCAAGACTGATGGCAATTTCGTGAATATGCTTGTCATTGCTACTTAATGCAAAAAAGTCCGTTTGTGCAGGCTTCCCGTAGGTTAGTGTCCCTGTCTTATCTACTGCTAAGACCTTCATGCTCCGTCCTGCTTCTAAAAAAGCGCCTCCTTTAATTAAGATGCCTTTTCTTGCAGCGGCTGCTAAGCCACTCACAATCGTTACTGGTGTTGAGATCACCAAAGCACAAGGGCAGGCAATCACTAACATGACTAATGCTTTATAGATCCACTCTTGCCATGACTGCGCCATTAACAATGGAGGCAAAACAGCGACTAACACCGCAAGCAAAAAAACAGCTGGCGTATAGATCTTGGCGAATTGATCAACAAAACGCTGGGTGGGCGCACGACTTCCTTGCGCTGCTTCAACTGCATGAATAATTCGAGCTAGCGTTGAATGAGTCGCTTCTGCAGTAACTTTGTATTCGAACGATCCTGTCTGATTGATCGTTCCTGCAAATACCTCATCGCCAACTATCTTATCGACGGGTAGGCTCTCACCCGTGATTGGCGCTTGATTTACTGCCGAGTTACCACTTATTAATATGCCGTCTAAAGCTATTCGCTCTCCAGGACGCACTCGAACTAAAGCACCTAAAGCGATAGCCTTTACATCCGTTAGCACCCAAGAGCCATCGGCTTGCTGAACGGTTGCGGTTTCAGGGGTGAGGTCTAATAAGCCACGAATCGCATTACGAGCACGATCTAATGACTTGGCTTCAATTACTTCAGCTAGAGTAAATAAGAACATCACCATGGCGGCTTCTGGCCAACTTCCAATCGCCATCGCGCCTGTGACTGCAATTGACATTAAGGCATTGATATTGAGATTGCCATTCTTTAATGCAATCCAGCCCTTTTTATAGGTGGTCAGGCCACCTGAAGCAATTGAGGCGATTACTAGAGCAATGACAATCCACTGATTACCAAGTTGCAGCAATTCCATGATTTCAGCCAAGGTTGCAGTGATACCTGCAACAGCCAATGGCCACCAATTTTTTTTAGGTATAGGCTCAATCGAGCTGTCCTTTGTAGAAGTCTGACCACTTTGTAGCACCGCCTGCATTCCAATTGAACCCAAAGCGGACTCGATAGCGTCAAGTGAGTTGAGATTGTGACCAACCGTGAGTATCCTTTGCATTAAGTTAAAGTCCAGCGACTCAATGCCGTTTACACTAACTAGCTTTTTGCGAATAAGCGCCTCTTCAGTTGGGCAGTCCATATTTTCAATGCGATAGATGGCCTTATTCTTGCTCCGTATCTCAGAAGCCTTTGTCACAGGGGTTGATGTAGAACAACTACAGGAGGTATTGCATTCGCTCATAGCGGAAACCTAAATGATGAAGACATAGAACATTTAACACCCTATAGTAACTATAGAGTCAAGGGATTAGAATAAAAATGTAAAAACTTGGAGGTCAAATGAGAATTGGTGAACTAGCAACAGCCACAGGCACTCAAGTGGAAACTATTCGGTTTTATGAGCAAGAGGGTTTGTTAGCAAAACCGGCTCGATCTGAGGGTAACTTCCGAATCTACGGGGATCAGCACCTGCAACGCCTTACATTTATTCGCCACTGCCGCTCGCTGGACATGACCTTAAGTGAAATTCGTCAATTACTTCGCTTAAAAGATTTGCCCGATGAAAACTGTGATGCAGTAAATGAATTGCTTGATGCCCATATTGAAGGTGTAAGCAATCGAATTAATGAGCTACGCCAACTTGAGCGACAATTAAAGCTGCTCAGAAAACAATGTCATGCGAATCAGGACTCAGCACACTGCGGGATCTTAAATAAATTATCGCTACCCGTGAAGTAAAAAAGAGGTGACACTACCGCCTCTTATTGGCCGATAGCGGACCTTAACCCTTTATGGTTAGTTATCAAATAGGCCCAGCTGGTCCCCAATTCTCTCAGTACTCTCTTTTGTCATAAATGCATCTTGATCGGGTTGATCCAGCTCATTACCCAGACTTCTGGCAAGCTCTACCATCCGCTGCTCCATTCTCAGCAACTGCATGCGAAACGCTGCTGTGATGTTGATGTGGGTTGCGGTAGTTCTGAGGCGGTTAGCATTTCCGTGTAATACATACGCCAATTCTGCAAATTCCACGTCCAATGTTAAGTAATTTCGTTTTTTGCTGCGTCTTTTTGCCATGATTTCTCCTAATTTATTGAGTGTTTTTTGTTGTTGGGTTTTGTGGTTGGATTTAATGAAAGGATAGTTAATGCACTTTTAAGAACATGCTTAGCTTTGCGGGGGATAAAAATGTGCTGCATTGTTAACAATCGGAGTTGGGTATCAAAAAACCTAGTCCAACCCCGACCTCAGCTCTCGCATCCGCGTGCCGACCTAACCGCAGGAAATGAACTTCAGCCTTGTTCCAGAGCTCGCAGCTCGGTTTAGGGCTGAACGAAGAAGGTACCCGCCATGGGCTTTAATCTGATCGGTAGCCTGTGCCATTAGCTGCATCATTTGTGTGCCATAGTGGGTGGTTAATATGGCTCTGGATTGGGTTTTTTGGTATTCAAGAAGCACGCCACAGACTCGCTCTCCTTTCACCATTTTCTGATCAAGCACTGGGCGCCACATGGGACAGATTGCAGCGCTACATTGCTGATAGCGGGGACAGTTGATTTTGCTCATTTGGCCCCCGGCTGAATATCAAGCATTTCATGAGCCCACTCAGGGATACTTGCTTGCCCAAGGTTAGCTAAGGTGGCGCAGATCATGTAAAGCTGACGCCGGGTAAGAACTGGGTTTCTCCTACTTAACTTTAGGACGACTAGAGTATCTTTCGAGGCCTCTACGAGACCTCTAATAGGCTCCCATGCCTGCAGTAGCTCATAGCCTTGCTCGGAAGTTAAATTAAAAGACGGATTGAATTTGATACGCATTGCGTGCTCCATATATTGAGTATTTGTATTTGCTGAACGTCGGCAACAACAAGCCACAGCATCAACTCCCAAATCCCTAAAACCCCTTCTAATAATTCTTTCCTGTGAGGTTTTATAGAAATAGCAATAGATGCTGTTGCTTGCTGTGGCTAAGCTGCGGCTAACTGCGGGAACTCAGCGCTAAGATCCAGACCAATTCCCTGATAGGCCCTTGTTTTTCCGATATAGACTTTGGAGCTCATACCCCTTATCTCCAAGCGCATGGTTAGAGTGCGTTTAGAGCCCACTTGATGACCATTCTCAATGCACCATAATCGCCAGCGATTAAAGAGCGCTTGTTGATCCACTTTTTCCTCCGGGCCTTCTTTGCAGCATTCGGAAATAAACAATCCAAACACGTCACTTTCCCTTCTATATTCACTACTGGACCGCTCAATTGCTGACGATGGATTTAGACGCTCCTCTTGCCACATTAAGCAACCGCGAATTAGCCAGTTCAAAATCCCTGAGGCCTCTTTCATCAGCTTGCCCTCTAAATCGAAGTCAATCTGATCCCCAGACACTCGATTCAAGAACGGAACCATACGAATACGTCGCCACGCACCCTCAGATTGATCTGACACATAGGGCTTGTGGTTGGTTGTGACAAAAATCTTGTGCTGTGGAGCAAACTCAAACGTCTTGCCATAGAGCTCACGAGCATGCATGTTTTGCTTACTTGCTAAGGTCTTTAGGTTTTTGTCGTTCAACCTGCGCCCCTCCTCTACCTCATTGGCAATAACAAACCGCTTGCCTTGTAGACGCGCTATATCTGGAGTTGGCGTATTGTCATTAGTCTTATCTTTGCGCATCAACAGGTCGGTATCAGCAATCGCTGCGTAATCACTGAGGATGTTGTAAATAACATTAGTAAGCAGCGTCTTGCCATTGCTGCCAACACCGTAGAAAAAGTGCATGACTTCTTCGCCAACATCACCGGTTAAGGAGTACCCAAGAGCCTTTTGGATGTAGCGAATTGTTTCAGCATCACCTAGAAAGCATTCACAGATAAAGCGTTCCCATAGCGTTGCCTTAGCTTCTGGCTGATAAGCCGCCCTCACCTGCTTCGTAATAAGCATCTTTGGATCTGATGTAAGCAAGGTTCCGGTGGTTAGGTTGATAACACCATTGCTACAGCCCAGAAGCATCGGATCAGCGTCCAACTCTGCCATGCTGCCAATCCACATACCCGGTTCAGTGCTGGCTGCACGCAGCATATCTGCTCGTTTTTGATTATTTAGCGTTTGTTTTGCACTAGCCTGTATTTGCTTGTTTTCTTCGCCCTTGGGATTACTGGCAAATGCCTGCGCTGCACGCCGAATAAGCTCATTGGATGCTTGCTTAGCCAATACATCTTGCTCGCCTGATAGGCACCATTGCCAGACCTGACCATTCCATCGCAACCATTCTTTACTGGCATGGCAATACAACATTCGACCAGCGAACATCTGCGCAAACACTTTGCCGTTGTAAATATCCCCATACATCTGACCCTCACCAGTCTCGATGATTTCACCGGTTTGAAGATCAATTTGATGCCCAAGACGTAGGCGATTAGCAAAGCCCTTCTCAACCGCTCCAGATACCATGTGCCCAATATCGGCAAAATCGTTTGACCAATTTGATCTTCTTTGATCGAGGGGTATTGATTGCATAAACTGCTCACATTGCAGCCTCACATCCTCTGGTGATATGCCTTCGCTAACTAACTTGGCGGTAATTTTGAGCATCTGATCGTGATACCTACCATCCTCCGCAATCTGGCGCTTCATTTCCCCCAAATCCACTGGGCCGAATCCCGCGAAGTGATCCGAAAAAACTGATGGATCACGCGCTGATGGTGCCCCGCTATAAATATAGTGAGCATCTAAGTGCAAAGCCTCTATGAGCGCATCTAAGCCGTAACGCTTTTCGGGCGCGAACTCTACTAGACGATGAATAAATGGCGGGCTGGTCTTTGTATTCACTGCAACTGGAAGCCGCACGTATCTAACCGGATTATTGCCATTTTGATCATTGGAGTTGACATAGCTTTTACGGCTGACCTCCTGCAATAGCCTTGTTCCAAGTTGGACATCAGTAATTGGGGCGCTTAAGATAAAGCCAACTTGATAGTTATTGTCAGAAGTTTCTAAACGCCAACTTGGTGGTATTGAGATACTTTTCGCATCATCCAAAACAACAACATGCATCTCTTGCATTGTTTCCTTGCGACGCTTGGGGGCATCTGAGGCAAATAAAGAAACGCTGAAGTACGCATTTGAGTCTACATAATCGCGGCATGCATGTAATGGCGTCAATCTTCCACCCCACACCTTTTTCGCCTCATTTGGATTGGCTGTAAAACTAGTTACCCAAGCACAACGGGAGGCTGGTGGGTTATTGAAAACTGCTTGTAGAAATTCCTTGTTAGATATGGAAACACCCATAATCGCCCTTTCAAAAGACAATAAGTGGCCTTGCGGCCCGTTAGGGTTGCTTTCGGATTTTTGGTGATCTCCCACCTGCGGATGCAGGCCGATCACATATCTACAAGAGGCGATACATCCGCCGCCTCAGGGGCTTGGCCGCTGGTTTTGCAACATAAACCAAGGCACTTGGGCGCCGTCATGGCCCAGACGTTTTAGACTTTTTACAGTTGGAGACTTATTTAACGTTGGACCAACCTACCAACCTCATTCCTGCACTCTTACTAATACGCAAATCAACAGTTTATTGACGCATATTTACCTGCCCTACTTATAATAATGCAAATTTTTAGCCATTTTCGCCCTAGATAATTCACTTTTTCAAACAATTTCTTTGGCTATAACTAATAGTGCACATTTACAGACGAATTCGCCCCATTAAGACAGAATTATTTCTTCGTTTACTAAGGGTTTAAACGCCTCAATCAGCGCATCATACTTTTGCTTCAGAGAGTGGCCCGTGCCATAACCTCGACTAATAGAGGCTTTGCCCCACCCGCCAATAGCCTCCGATAAATGCTCAGGAGTATTTGCCTGGTCCAACAAGGTTTTGGTTGTATGGCGCCCCGAATAAAGGGATTTATTGTTGGCATACGTTTTAATGTATTTACTAGTTGTCGCGCTAACGTTATCGCCAAATACCTCAAAACCATCACAATAGCGTGTGAATACAGCCTCGTCTTGATGACTGTTTAGTAACTTACCCAACCATTTTGCAGCAAGGGGAATTAAGGGGACTTTACGAAGACTAGACTTTGTTTTTAATGTGCGGCTTGCGTACTCAACAATGTCGATATGGGGTATTGGATCGTTTAAGTAGACATCCTCACGACGCAATCCAGCAATCTCACTAGGCCTTGCTCCAGTTAAACAGGCTACCAAAATGAGAATGCGAATATCGTCTCCTTTAGCCACACAACCCTTTAGTATTGAACTTAGCTCTGAAATCTCAAAGTCTTCTCTGACTTTCTTATCCCCTCCCTTATTGGGGATGCTTAATCGCTCAAAGACATTGGTTATCTTTAGCGATCGCTCAATGATTGTCTTGTTGATTACCGCACGAATTGTTTTAAGCTCGCGCTCAATGGTGCCAGTCTTGACACTTTTTAAGCGATGCCGGACGTAACGCCTACCCATATCCCTAGTAACATCATCCAGTGGTATATCCCCACCAGTAACGTCATATACGTGCTTCCAGCGCTTAATAACGCCTTTTTGGAACTTCTCTTTTTGGCCATTGACATGATTTTCAAAATAAATCTCAAGCGCCTGCGAAAGCAATATAGGCAGCGGCTTCGACAACCAAGCCTTTGCAAGTTCATCGGACTTTGTCATGACTCCACCTTGTTCGCGGTCCCGAAGATAGTCCTCTATTTCGTCTAGATGTGGATAGGCATATTCACCAGCCGGCACTCTAGCTGGCGTAATTGCAGCCAAAGGAAAGACGCCATGAATATCAAGAATTGCTAAAGCCTGATTCTGTAACTCACGTGGTGTGCCTTCATTGCCATTCTTTAAAGATTTGAAATAAAGATCATAGTGACGAGCTAGCCGATCTATCTCAACAAGCATCTGAGCATGAATGGATGGTAGCTTATGGCGGACAGAATTTTGACCCTTGAAGTACCTGCGTAAGTCCTTGGGGATGGCTCGCTGGAAATAATGTTGGCCATTATTATTGGTGTAATAACGCATCTTTACTTGAATGTTCCTTGTACTAATCAATAGCATCTTAGCCTCGTTCTACATAAAACTACATAAATCTGTAGACAAAACAACTGCTAAACTATTGATTCATAAGACAGGAAGTAAACCGTTAAGGACCCTTCCTGGGCACCAAATACACCTACAAAGACCTATATGGGGCCTAAAGCCCTTTTTACAATAGGCAAGCACTCTAAGCGCCCAAAGAAAAACCGCCCAAAGGCGGCTTATTCTTTAATTAGCTAAAACTCTGATCACCAAGTCTGTTTCTTGCCATCAATCCAAGTTTCTTTAACTTTGATATTACGGATTTCATCTACGGCAGTTGCGCGAGGATTCTTCTCCAGAACAACTAAATCAGCCTGCTTACCCACTTCCAGACTGCCAATCTTGTCATCAGAGAACATTTCATAAGCCGGATTAATGGTGACTGCACGAATAGCCTGATCCACACTGACGCGTTGATTAGGCCCAAGCACCTGACGCGTAGGCTTTTGCCATAAACGACCCGCACCTTCAGAGATGTAATTGAGAGGACCTACGTTAGAAACTGGGGAATCGCTGTGATATGCATAGCGTGCTCCAAGCTTTTGGAAGCTCGCCGATGGATCAATTCGATTAGCTCGCTCTGGCCCAATCAAATGATTATGGAAAGCCTCCCCCCAATAGTCAACATGGCCAATAGTAAATCCTGGGATAGCGCCAATTTTTGCCGCCCTACTTACTTCGTCAGGAGTGTTCACCGTAAAGTGCTCAATGCGAAGACGACGCTCTTTTGGCTTAGGGTTGCCAGCTAACAATCTCTCATAGTTAGATAAGGTTTGATCAATTGCGCGGTCGCCATTAGCATGCACGGCCAATTGCCAACCTTGATCAAAGTAAGTTTTCATTTGCTGATACAGATCTTCAGTCTGATAATCCAAATTACCGCGGTTATCAGTATTTTTTGGATAGATATATGGATCGTTTAAAGCTGCAGTTAAGCCTTGAGTAGACCCATCAGAAATAAACTTGACACCAATAAAGCGTAAACGATCATTACCTTCGTTTGGCTTTAAGCCACTATATCCAGCCGGGATCGCTGGACCATACAAGTAACCGCGTACCCGAATAGGCATAGCGTCATTTGCAAATAAAGATTGGTACAGCTTCACCTCTTGATCTAGCCCTAAGTCAAAACCAACAGTAATCTCCGCAGAGGTAGTCACACCGCTAGATGCAATGTTGTTAACAGTTTTCTTAATGGCATTTACCAAGTCTGCAACAGGTGGCTTAGGCATCTTTGCCATAAACGGCGCATAAGTTGGAGGCTCAATTAGCACACCAGTCAACTTTCCTGCTCCATCTTTGACATATACTCCGCCGCCGCCAGGATTGGGTGTACTTTCTGTAACACCAGCCAATTCCAATGCCTTATGGTTTACGTAACCAATATGCCCTGATTGATTAATGATAAAAATCGGCACTGTAGTGGATACCCTATCCAAAACGTCCGCGTTCAACTCAGTCATAAATGGATCGGTGCGCGATGGATCAACACCAAAACCAAAAAGCCAACCTCCTGGAGGAACACTACTCAACGCAGCTTTCATCTTTGCATTTAATGTATCCAATGTGTCATACGGCAAATTAAAATTGGAGAGGTTTAAGCCCAATACTTCAGTCATGGCTGTACCAATGATATGTACATGAGGCTCAACAAAACCTGGCATCAAGGTTTGACCCTGAAGATCTACAACCTTAGTTGAACTAGATTGCCATTCTTTTGTAACAACATCTTTTTTTCCTGCCGCAACAATTTTTCCGTTCTGCACTGCCAATGCTTGAACCTGCTCATTCTTTGGGTTTACCGTAAGAATAGGGCCACCATAAAAAATAGTATCTGCATTTCCACCAGCAATAACTGATTGTGCAACTAGGCACATTGCTGAGAGAGCGATTCGATTGATATAGCGCATTTTTAACCTTCAGAAAAGTTGGTATTAGATGATTCTAACAGCGCAAAGTTACCCCTTAGCGGGGGCCCGCAACACCAAATGATCTTGCGGTAAGTTGGCCTAAATTGACCGTAAGCCTTAATATAGAGTCTACAAACAGAAACCTGCGCCCCTTGATAAACCCATCCAAACCCGCTCTTCTAAAAAGCACCAACTCCAAAGGAAAAAATATTAGCCTTTTTTCTGCTACTGCCCTGGGTATTGGCGGAATGATGGGCGCCGGTCTTTTTTCCCTCCTAGGCACAGCGAGCGCCCATGCTGGATCCCACATTCCCCTTGCATTTTTGCTTGGCGCTATTGCCGCATCATTTTCCGTCTACTCCTATGCCAAATTAGGCGCCACCTACCCCAGCAGCGGAGGTGCCGCTACATTTACCGTGATGAGTTTTGGGCCTGGTGTAGTTTCTGGCGGCCTCAATATATTTCAATTCATAGCCTATCTTATTGCTGCCGCACTTTACGCCGCTGGTTTTTCTGAATATGCTAATACCTTGTTTGGCGGCAACTTATCACCTTTAGAAGTAAAGTTTATTAGCGCTGGCATCGTTATTTTTTGTGCCGGGATTAAATTGCTTGGCACTAATTTTGTTGGTAAAGCAGAGGCACTAGCAATTGGCTTTGTGACGATTGCTCTTTTGCTCTTTTCGGTAGACGGCATTCATGTTGCTGATATTGGCGCATTTGAGCCATCAAGCTGGTCGATTAATGGCATTGCCATTGCTACTGGTATCTTGTATATCAATTACCAAGGTTTCGGCGTAGTCACCAACTCCTCTAACGCCATGCAAGAGCCTCGGAAAGAGCTTCCGCTTGCGATGTTTTCAGCACTTATTTTGGTAACTATTGCTTATGTTCTAGTGAGTACCGCATCCATACTTCTACTCTCCCCCGCTCAAATGGCGGCCTATAACGGCCATGTATTGGCCGATGCCGCCCAAATCGTAGCTGGAAAGACAGGATTTGTTGTGATAGGTGCATCTGCCCTCTTAGCTTGCGCCGCAGCCCTTAATGCCACCATCTTTGCTGCATCAAACATCGCTGCTGACATGGCCAACAAGAACTCAATCTCTAAAGCCCTTGGTGAGTCAGTCTTAAAAACAGGGTTGCGCTCTTTAACCATATCCACCCTTTTGGTAATTGGATTGGTATTAGCATTTCCACTAGAGGTGGTTGGAAAAATGGCCAGCCTTGCCTTTTTATTGGTCTACGCTGCCATTACTTACGGACATATTCGCGTACGAAATCAAACAGGTGCCAAGATTTGGCCCCTATGGACGGCAATCGTTATTAACTTAAGCTTGTTTACTACTTTGTTTCTGAATGTGATTGAGACAGCGCCGAATAGTGCAATTGCTTTGATGATTGCCTTGGTTGGCTCTTTTGCAGTTGAGGCCACCTCTCGTAAATTTCTCAGAAATAAATTACAGCCCCATTGAACGGTGCAAGATTTTAGATTTCATCTCCGCCCAGAGGCTTTCAAAGTCGTCGATCTTGTCATTAGATAATTGAATAGGCTCAAAGAGGCCTCCAAAAATAATAGAGCTCTTCTTTACCAAAGTCTTTTCAAATTCACCTAAGCCAATCGGCTTATTGTCCATATCTCTAGTCAGCTCTGCCGAGCAGACAATCGCTTGGGCATCATCTCGATCAATTACTGCAAACTCAATATATTGCTGATTTTTTTCGACGATGACTAAAGTGCCACGGGCATAACAAACCGCTTCGTGCGCCTGCACGATGTAAGCAAGAAATTGATTCTGTTCGTCCTCTTTCTCAAAAGGAAGATCATCAACAAAAAAGAGGTATTGATCGCCCTCGCCATTTACCAAAGTAAATACCTTTGGCACAGCACCATGACCCAGGGCCAAGTTACGGTAATAGGTAGAAATTTCTACCGCAAGGTTTTCAGAAAATAAGTGCATAGCAATTTAAAAAATATTACTCTTTACGAGTTTTAATCGATTCGATAATTTTATAGAAGGCGTCTGGCTTTACAGAGTTCTGCCCCTTGAATGGTTGATCAGTGATCACCAGCAGAGAAATCAATGCACCCATCGTCACTGGCAAAATTTTCAAGCCCAAGAAAAACGAATCCGAGGGCACAAATAAAGTATTAATCCCCACCAGTGAAAACATACAAATGAGAATGACCACCCAAAATAAGCCGGGCAACCGGATGTTGGCACGCTCAATACGCGCTTCCCTACTTTCAGCTACTTCCTCTGATTTCTTAATAATGTCGGTATACATTGCCGTCTGACGGTTGGTATGGGGCTCAATTGACATCAGCTTCCGAGATATTCCGCGCCAGAGCATATGGGTCTTCGTGCTGCCCTCGTTTTTTTGCAAAAGCGGCCATTCGTCAATGACAATAGAGTTCATGTATTCAAATAACTCGGCACGAATCAGCGCTATGGATGGGTCACCAAAACGAGTAAGTAGACGATCCAGATTATTAATACGCCCTGCCTCTTGAGAAACCAAAGTTTGCACTTCACGAAAATTACTTTGTGCTTGATTCAGTAAAAAACCAATCAATAGGCCGCTCAAGGTAATGATGGATCCAAAAAGTGCCAAACCCAATCTAGTGCTATCTTGCGTTGGCACCAAGAACGGGATGCTTTGCAACATACGAGGCATCAAATCAAGCAAGCTAACAAAAAAGAGAATTAGCACTAGCAAGATTTGGACATTGCTTCTCTTGTATATCCAATTGAAGAATACGTCTTCGCGGGCGGTATTTTTCATGAGGCCTAGCTAGCTATATATTTTTTTAAGAAAACCAAAGTGCGGTCCCAGGCTAACTGTGCCGCTTCAGCGTTGTACTTGAGGGGCGTCAACCCACGAGTATCCGATTTGGGGTTCGCGAAGGCATGCTTAGTGTCATAGCGGTGAAACTCATAACTAACGCCCGCTAGTTTTAGCTTTTCTTCAAGCTGATCAACGCCCGCTATTGGGAAGAACTCATCGTGTAAGGCCCAGTGGCCTAGCATCGGCTTGGTAATTGCTTTGGCATCGACATAATCCAATGGAGGATTGCCATACCAAACAATAGAGGCATCTAATTCTGGGACATTGCAGGCCGTAAGAACAGTTAGTGCTCCGCCCATGCAAAAACCAGTTACCGCAACCTTTGCGCTGCCAGTTGCCTTTAGATATCGAACGGCGCCACGAATATCTTGGCCAGCCGCATCGCCAAAATTAAGGTCGCCCATTAAATGTTCGGCCTCATTTGCTTCAAGAGCCAATTTGCCGCGATATAAGTCAGGCACTAGCGCACGATATCCGGCTTTAGCAAAGCGATCCGCTACGGCCTTTACTTCATCATCTAGACCCCACCACTCCTGAATGACAACTATGCCAGGGGCATTCGCCTTATCACTTGGCTCAGCCAAATATCCTTTGAGAAGCTGTCCATCAGGTCTTTTAAATTCAATCATGAGATCTCCTATGTTCTTTAGTTCTTATGCTTTTTTCTTATCGGAATGAATATATCCTACCAGCCAGAATGTCAGTAATCCACAGACTGCCGCTCCGTAACCCACTAGGTTGTAGTGCTGCATCATGCCATCCGGTCCAATAGTAACTACCCAACCCGCCAAGACCGAGGCAATACCAGAAGAAAGCATTTGCACGGAACCAATCAGACTCATAAAGGTTCCACGTATCTTGCTTTCAACTAGCTGACTCACCATGGCCATAGCTGGAATCATTCTTCCAGAAACCAAAATGAAGAATGCTGTTGAATTAATCAGCACAATCCACAAAGGCGTCACCGGCAAATTGGTCGTAACTAAGAGCGGAATCAAGCTAATGATTGCTAACACCCTAAATACCAGCACCTTGCCATGCTTATCTGACATATGCCCGATAAAGCGAGAGCTCATCAGGGTCGCTATGCCACCGCACAAGTAGATTAAAGAAATATAAGAGTTACTGATGCCGACATTAGAAGTCAGATACAAAGCGATATAAGGAATTACCGAAAATCCCGTAATCATGATCAGCGCCATAAAGATGAAAGCCTTAATGTTCTGGCGCGCTATTACGATTTTTATAATCTGGCTAAGGCGACTGCCCTCATGCACATGTTCTAGATGACCAGCTATCTTCGGAATGTTGCGGTAACCCAGGTAAAGAATCAAAGTTGAGACGATGGCAATAAAGAAGAATGGAGCACGCCAGCCTAAAGAAGGAATATGGTTTGCCAGAAATAATCCCAGCGGAACGCCAGCAACAGTGGAGACCGAGAATGCAGCCATCACCGTTCCCAGCGCCTTACCTCTGCGCTCAAACGGGATTGAATCAGCCACAATGGTTTGAACCAAGGAGCCTAAGATTCCACCAAATGCACCAGCAAAAGCTCGGGCTATAAAAAGCAACTCATAATTCGGCGCCAAGCCGCAAGCTAGTGTTGCAATAATGAAGCATACATAGAGACTGAGAAGCAGCTTTCTGCGCTCAAATCGATCCACATAGTAAGTGGCGAAAATACCTGCTGCTGCAGCGGCAAAGGTATACGAAGACAGCAGCAAACCAAATTGATGGGTATTGATATTGAGCACCCGAATAAACTCAGGGCCCAAAGGCATCATGATCATGAAATCAAGGATGTGGGTGAACTGAATACCCGCCAAAGAAAACAAAAAGAAGCGTTCGCGCTTCTTGGTTTCAAGAATATGAGGGGTGGTATTCAAGGGCTACTTTACTTGGGCTATTCAATATGACATTATCAACCCTGATAAGGATATTTGCATATCCAGCTTTTTTAGATTACGCTCAATTTATGCCCACTACCCCCGACTACTTAGCCCAAGCAACTCTGGCAGGTATTCCGCTATTACCTCTCATCAGGGATGTTCTTTATGGGATATTAGGGCTAATTCTGGTGCTCTTTTTCCATGGTGGCTTGCTTAATTTCATCATGATGCGCTTTGAGAGATTAACCAACCAAAATCTTAAATACAAACAATACAATCGTGTATTTTTTCATTTCTATGCGTCTTTTTTCTTTATAGCCATTATTCATATCTCAGAGATTATTGTCTGGACGCTGTACATTCTTAGCCTTGGCTTGATTGATAACGCAATTCAAACGCTTCTATTTGTAGGTAGCTGTTACACCACGGTAGGCTTTATCGCCGACATTTTGCCCAATGGCTGGAAAAGCCTCGCATTCTTTATTTCCTTTTCAGGCCTCTTCGCCATCGCATGGACTACCTCAAGCATGATCGGGATGACGAATTCGTATAGGGCCGCTTGGAATCTTAAACACCACCAAAAAGATCCTAACGCGTCTTAATGTAGTAACCATACACACAACGATTGCCACCCCTTGAGGGATCATGCGTATCGTGTATGACGCCATCAATAATAGCGGTGAGATGCTTAGAAACCTTGGCAATCAGTATTTTGCTAGGCAACTCATCAGGACGTAAGTGCACCTGACAGCCTGCCCCCACCTTCATAGTTGGCACCCACTCAAAACCCTGAGCTAGGATGTAGTCATGAAACACATTGCGGTGATTGCCATTCCTAGGGGATGATCCTTTTGCATTGAGCCTCTTTGCCAAGCGATCATTTTTGAGTTGGGCGTAACTCTCATTCGCAAGCCTTAAATCTTCATACACGCGCATATATGGAAGGTTTGCGGCAATTGCTATCGATCTCACTACACAATCCCCTGCACCACCTTTGAAACCAGCCGCCTCCCTACCACCATCATTAAACTGAAATGGAAACCGGGAGCGGGTATTAGAGAATGGGTTTAGAAATCCGAACATGCTCAATAGTTAATAATTTGTAACCAATAAAAAATGGATTTGCTTTGTGAGCAAATCCATTCTTATTTAGGGTCTTAGCTAAATTACTTAGCGTGCGCTTTCTTTACCTCTAAACGCCAGGCGTGCAACAAAGGCTCTGTGTAGCCATTAGGCTGCTCAAGACCCTTGAAAATCAAATCGCTAGCTGCTTTATAAGCATAAGAATCTTTGTAGTTAGGCATCATTGGCTGATACAAAGGATCGCCAGCATTCTGACCATCAACTACTTTAGCCATACGCTGCAAAGTTTCGTTGACTTGATCAGCAGTAACGATACCGTTGAGCAACCAGTTAGCAATATGCTGGCTGGAGATACGCAATGTTGCACGATCTTCCATCAAGCCTACGTTATGAATATCAGGCACCTTAGAGCAACCAACGCCTTGATCGATCCAACGAACTACATAACCCAAGATACCCTGGCAATTGTTATCTAACTCCTGCTGAATCTCTTCCTTAGACCAGTTAGCCTTCTCAACCACAGGAATAGTCAACAAATCGTTGATCAATGCTTCAGCTTCAGCTTGAGTATCAAGCTTTTCCATTTCTTTCTGGAGTTCAGCGACGTTTACTTGATGGTAGTGAAGCGCATGCAAGGTTGCAGCTGTTGGTGATGGTACCCAAGCAGTATTTGCTCCCGCTTTAGGATGAACAATCTTCTGCTCAACCATAGCCTTCATCATGTCTGGCATTGCCCACATACCCTTACCGATTTGAGCGCGGCCACGCAAGCCACAATCCAAACCTGCAAATACGTTGCGACGCTCATAAGCGGACAACCATTTGCTAGTCTTCATATCGCCTTTACGCATCATTGGGCCTGCATACATTGCTGTGTGCATTTCATCACCAGTACGGTCCAAGAAGCCAGTATTAATGAAGGCTACACGCGCACCAGCAGCAGCAATTGCCGCTTTGATGTTTGCGCTCATGCGACGCTCTTCGTCCATGATGCCTAACTTCACTGTATCCGCTGGCAGGCCGAGTAGCTTTTCAACACGACCAAACAATTCACCTGCAAAAGCCACTTCTTCTGGGCTGTGCATTTTTGGCTTAACGATATAAACAGAACCCTTGCGTGTATTACCAATTGTTTGGCTTGCTGGACGGTTGATGTCATACAAGGCGATCAATACAGTTACTACTGCATCCAAGATACCCTCGTAGATCTCCTTACCTTCACCAGTAATGATCGCCGGGTTAGTCATCAAATGGCCAACGTTACGCAGGAACAAGAGTGATCGGCCATGCAAAGTGACCACGCCATCTTTTGCATCTACTGCGCCGATGCCAGCTTTGTATTTGCGATCTGGATTCAGAGTGCGGGTAATAGTCTTATCACCCTTCTTTACTTCCTCAACTAAAGTGCCTTTGAGGATGCCCAACCAATTCTCATAAGCTAGAACCTTGTCATCGCCATCCACTGCAGCAATAGAGTCTTCCAAGTCCAAAATAGTAGAAAGAGCAGCTTCCAATACAACATCATTGATGCCTGCAGGATCACTGGCGCCAATCGTTTTGCTCTTATTAATTTCGATATCAATGTGAACGCCGTTATTGCGCAACAAGATAGAACTTGGAGCCGCTGCATCACCTTGGTAACCCACGAATTGCTTCTCATCAGCCAAGCCAGTACTTGTACCGTCCTTTAACTTCACAGATAACTTATTGCCATCTACTGTGTAAGCTACTGAATCACGGTGTGATCCTTTTGCCAATGGTGCAGCTTGGTCCAAGAAGTTACGTGCATAAGCAACTACCTTAGCGCCGCGAATCGGATTGTAAGCACCAGTCTTGGTAGCGCCATCTTCTTCAGATAAAACATCGGTACCATAGAGAGCATCATACAAAGAGCCCCACCGTGCATTAGCAGCATTTAATGCATAACGCGCATTCAGAACTGGAACCACTAATTGAGGGCCAGCCTGCAGCGCTAACTCGTCATCTACATTCTTGGTTGTGGCGGTAATTTTCCCTGGGACATCAACTAAGTAATCGATTTCTTTTAAGAACTTACGGTAAGCAGGCATATCTTTGATTGGGCCTGGATTCGCTTGGTGCCATTTATCCAAATCCAATTGAATACGATCACGCTTTGCGAGCAGGGCTTCATTCTTTGGGGTTAAGTCTTTAACGATTTCATCAAAGCCCTTCCAAAAGTCAGCACTCTTAATACCAGTACCTGGAAGTACTTTATCTTCGATGAATCGATATAAGGGAGTTGCCACTTGAAGGCTATTGCAAGTTGTGCGCGCAGTCATGGTGTTAATTTCTTAATAAATGTTGATAAATAGGTTAAAAATTGCTGAATCAAATATTTTCCATCAATCCTGGAATGGATGCTGGAGCAGGATGGTTTCGTCACGCTCTGGGCCTGTAGAGACCATGGCAATTGGTTTACCGGCAACCTCCTCAATACGACGCAGGAAGTTTTGCGCCTCAGGGGGCAACTTGTCCCATTCGCGGATACCGAAAGTTGTGCCCTTCCAGCCTGGGAAATCTTCATAAATTGGCTCGCAACGGGCAACAGATTCAGCGCCGCGTGGCAATACATCCAACTTCTTGCCGTCAAGGTTGTAACCAACGCACAAACGAATGGTTTCAAAACCATCGAGAACGTCTAACTTAGTAATGCATAGACCAGACAAGCCATTGATCTGAATAGAGCGCTTCAATGCAGCAGCGTCCAACCAACCAGTACGACGTGGGCGTCCAGTTACAGAACCAAATTCCTTGCCGACTTCAGCCAAACGCACGCCTACTGGATCTTGCTTAGCAGGGTTGTCATGATCGTAAAGCTCACTAGGGAATGGACCAGCACCAACGCGTGTGCAATAGGCCTTAGTGATACCTAAGATGTATTGCAAAGAATCTGGACCAACACCTGAACCAGCAGCGGCATTACCTGCGACGCAGTTACTAGAGGTTACGTATGGATAAGTGCCGTGATCGATATCGAGCAATGTTCCCTGTGCGCCTTCGAACAATAGGTTCTGGCCAGACTGCTCAGCAGCATACAAGGCGCTAGATACATCAACCACCATTGGCTTAAGGCGCTCAGCATAAGACATTGCTTCAGCTAACGTCTTCTCATAATTTACTGGTTCAGCACCATAGTAATTAGTGAGCATGAAATTGTGATATTCCAAGTTCTCACGTAATTGCTCAGCAAATTTTTCTGGGTAGAACAAATCTTGTACGCGTAGTGCACGACGTGCTACCTTGTCTTCATAAGCAGGTCCAATGCCGCGACCAGTCGTACCAATCTTGGCTTGGCCACGCTTCTTCTCGCGGGCATGGTCAATCGCTACGTGATAAGGCAGAATTAAAGTAGTTGCTTCTGAAATCTTCAAACGAGATTGAACATCTAAACCAGCAGACTCAAGCTCACCAATTTCTTTAAAGAGCGCTTCTGGTGAGAGCACCACACCGTTACCAATGTAGCAAATCACATTCTTATGCATGATTCCGGATGGGATCAAACGCAAAATTGTCTTCTTGTCACCGATGATCAAGGTATGGCCAGCATTGTGACCGCCTTGGAAGCGAACTACCGCTTGCGCATGATCAGTCAACCAATCGACTACCTTACCCTTGCCTTCATCACCCCACTGGGTGCCAATGACAACTACGTTACGACCTTTAGTTTGCTGCTTTGAAGACATAATGAAATCCAAAAAGATAATTACAAAATAAGTTAACTGCTTATTACTTGCTCACTACTTGATTTGCTGCTTTATATATTCACTGCTTTAATTTTTTTACTTCTTCTTTACTTCCCAAGAGCTGCCCTGCTTTACTAACTCTCGGTCGCATTGATATTCAGCAGCATCTACCGTTGTGCCTGCTGGAATCTGAATCACCACCTCACCCTGACTTCTGAGGGTTGCGATTGCCTTGCTTAATTCAGCATCATCAATCCAAGGAGCCAAGATAGCCAACTTGCGTACATTTAAAGGAGATAGGTTTGCTAGGGTTAGGAGATCCAATGAAAAACCCGTTGCAGGACGAGGACGACCAAAGGCTTGACCAACATGGTCGTAGCGACCGCCTCTAGCAATGGGCTGCGGCAATTGATCAATATAAGCGGCGAACATCACGCCGCTGTGATATTGATAGCCACGCAGGTCAGCCAAGTCAATGCTGATCTCCAAGCTTGTGGATAACTTTGCTGCAGCCGAAACCAAGCGCTCTAGATCAGCCAAAGCCTGGTCAATTGCCGCGTGCTTAGGCAATACTTTTCTTGCTTTAGCCAGCACTTCTGAACATGGGCCATTTAATTCCGTGAGCGCTATTAGCGCTTCAGATGCTTTTGCAGGTAGACAAGTGGCCCACTGACTTAAGCGTGGACGATCCTTGCTTTGCAATAGACCATACAAAACTTCAACTGTTGCTTTATCTAAGTTCTGACCGTCCAAGATCCCCGCCAAAATGCCAGCATGGGATAAATCAAGATAAACCTTCTCCAAACCTGCAACGGAAAGTGTTTTTAGCAAAAGGGTGATTGCCTCTAAGTCAGCTTCCCAAGTTGCACAACCGTAAATCTCCGCACCAAGTTGCAACTCTTCGCGTGCTGAACTGCCTACTGGCGTGCGAGCATGCGCAACAGAGCCGGCATAGCATAGGCGGGTGACTCCAGCACGATTTAAAAGGTGTGCATCAATACGAGCGACTTGCGGAGTCATGTCTGCGCGCAAACCTAAGGTGCGACCAGATAACTGGTCTACCAATTTAAAGGTTTGTAAATTGAGATCAGAGCCAGTACCAGTCAATAACGAGTCTAAAAACTCTAATATTGGAGGAGCAACCAATTCATAGCCATAAGATTGATATAAATCCAAAATGGCACGACGCAATGACTCAACCTTGCGAGCCTCAGCAGGCAATACGTCTGCAATATCTTCAGGAAGTAACCAGCGATTCATGATGTGGGCTATTCGCTTTCTTATTTTTTGTGCAAGAACTTAAAGAACTCGCCACTTGGCTCAACGACCATGACGTCCCTCTTGTCCTTGAATGAGCTTCTATAAGCTTCTAGACTTTGATAGAACTGGGCGAATTGGGGATCGCGCCCAAAAGCTTCTGCATACAGCGCAGTAGCTTTAGCATCGCCAGCACCCTTTATCTTTTGCGCATCACGATAAGCCTCAGCCAAGATGGTGTCGCGCTGACGTTCGGCATTCGCGCGAATCTTGTCAGACTCTGCAGCACCAGTTGAACGCAACTCATTCGCTACACGCTTACGCTCTGCTTCCATACGGCGATAAACAGAGTCGCTAATTTCCGCTAAGAGGTCAACGCGCTTTAAGCGTACATCGACTATCTCAACACCGATATCAGCTGCATCATCAGCTACTTTTTTGCGAATGCCCTGCATCACCTCTTCACGCTGATCGGAAATCAATTCACGCACAGTGCGTTTTGTGAACTCTTCATTCAGGGCTGAGCGCACCAATTGAGTTAAACGGTCTTGAGCTAAGCGCTCATCGCCTTTAAAGCTAATAAAGAACTTACGTGGATCAACAATCCGCCATTTCACATAAGAATCCACTAATAAGTTTTTCTTTTCAGCGGTAATGAAACGCTCTGCCTCTGGATTATCAATCGTCAAAATACGACGATCAAAAAAGCGAACGCTTTCAAATGGCGCAGGCATCTTCACCTGAATACCAGGCTTTTCAATCACACGAACAATTTGTCCGAATGAAAACACCACAGCGAACTTCCGTTGATCTACAACAAAGATGCTGGATGACAGCACATAAATGAAAATAATAAATCCAATGCCTGCGGCAATTAAACGATTTGCATTCATTATCTGGACTCCCTATCGCGACTACGGAGACCATCACGTTTATCAGCGCCGCTGTTAGCAGCTGGCGTTACAGGGGTTGGACTAGTAACCGAACTGGATACGGAACTCGTAGGGTTCGTATTTGTGCCGGTTGCACCACCCACTGTCACACTTCCAGTTGGGGTAGTTGCGGTAGAGGAATTAACTTGTGTATTTGCCGCTTGAGCACTTTCAGCACTTACCTGTGCCACGATCTTATCTAGCGGCAGATATAGCAAGCTATTACTCTTGGTGGTATCAACCAAGATCTTGGTTACGTTGTTGTACATCTCACGCATAGTATCGATATACATGCGATCTTTGGTTACCTGTGGAGCTTTGGCGTACTCAACCAAAATCTGCTTGAAGCGGGTTGCATCACCCTCGGCGGTAGCCACTACACGCGCTTTATAGCCCTCAGCCTCTTGAATTAGGCGAGCAGCCGTACCCTTTGCACGCGGAATAATGTCATTGGCATAAGCCTGACCTTCACTCTTGAGGCGCTCTTGGTCCTGCCCTGCTTTGACTGCGTCATCAAATGCGGCCTGTACTTGCTCTGGTGGCTGTACGTTCTGCACAGTCACACTCGTGACATAGATGCCAGTCTTATAGCTATCCAAAATCTTCTGAATAGAGTTTGCTAAATCAATGCCAATTTTTTCGCGCCCCTCATACAAGACGGTATCCATCTTGCTACGCGCAACGATTTCACGAACCGCTGTTTCAGCTGCCTGGACAACTGCAGTATCTGGATCACGGTTATTGAATAAATAATCTGTAGGATCTTTTAAGCGGTATTGAACAGCAAAGCGAACGTCGATGATGTTTTCATCTTCAGTCAGCATTGAAGAATCTTTTTGATTGGTGGCCTTGATCAGCACTGGACGTCCCACTTCAACAGATCGCACGCCAGATAAATTCACCGTCTCTTCGGACTGAATCGGCCATGGCATGTGCCAATTGATGCCAGGCTTAGCGGTGTAATCGTATTTACCAAAAGTCAGAATGACGCCAGCTTGACCTTCTTGAATAATGAAGAAGCCGCTGCATACCCACATAAAGAAAACAACCGCTCCCGCAATCAGAAAACTTGCTTTGGATCCAAATGGATTGCTGAAATTAAAGTTAGGTGTATTGATACCGCCATTATTGCCACCACCATTACCGCCACGCTGTGATGGCGGAGGTATATCTGTGCTACTTGGCTTATTGACTGGCTTACTTGCAGAATTATTAACTGTGCCCGGCTTTTTCTTGCCGCCAAAGATGCCAGCAATTCTGTCGTTGAAATCGCGCCACAATTCATCCAAATCCGGAGGGCCGTCTGGCTTGTTTACGGGCGCATTTACTGGATTGTTTGGTTGAGTTTCTACCGGTTTATTTTCTGGATCTATTTTTGGAGCTTGATCAGTCGCCTGCCCATCTTTGGCATCTTTGGATCCACCAGAATTGTGACTGTTGCCCCATCCTGGATCATTGACCGAAAAGAGGTCGAGAAATTTACGCGTCATTAGAAAAATAGCTTCGGTTGGCAATCGGATTAAATTCAGAAGTTTCTGGTCGTTCGGGTAAAGGCTCTAAAAACTCATCCGGGGCCAATTGCTTCTTGGCACGGTTGTGCTCGACCCTTATTCTATCAGTCATTTGGGAGCATTCAGCCAGGGCTGAGCGAAGCAAATCAAGGCCCAAGCCCGTCTTGGCTGACAGGAAAACCTGGCTCGGAAAGCCCTGGGCATCCCGCTCTAAAGCGGCCCCACGGGTGAAGGTCTGAGGCATCTGATCGATCTTGTTCATCACCTCGATCCGAGGGATATCATCAGCCCCAATTTCCTCCAAAACTGCCTCAACTTCGGCCTTTTGCTCCCTGGCAACTGGGCTACAGGCGTCAATAACATGCAAAATCAGGTCCGCGTGGATGGTTTCGTCCAAAGTGGCCCTAAAAGCCTCTACCAGCTGGTGGGGCAAATCACGGATGAAACCCACCGTATCGGAGACCACAATCGACCCCACCCCGTCCAAATGGACCTTTCTGGAAGTGGTGTCCAAGGTGGCAAACAATTGGTCGGCCGCATATGCCCCTGCTTTAGTTAGGGCATTAAATAAAGTGGATTTACCAGCATTGGTGTATCCCACCAAAGAAACGGAGAACACATCTTTGCGGTTACGGGCCCTTCTTTGGGTTCTTTGTTGGCGTTGAAGCTTTTCTAATTCGTTTTCTAGGCGCTTGGCTTTAGTCGCCAGCATCCGACGGTCTAACTCCATCTGCGTTTCACCAGGGCCGCCGCGCACACCAATACCACCACGCTGTCGCTCTAAGTGGCTCCACGCCCTCACCAAACGAGACATGCGATAGCGCACTTGAGCAAGCTCAACTTGCGTCTTACCAATATGACTTTGTGCTCTCTGACTAAAGATATCCAAAATCAAACCAGTGCGATCCATCACATGAAAACCAATGTGACGCTCTAAGTTACGTTGCTGAGTTGGTGAAAGCGGATGATTAAAGATGGCAAGCTCTGCACCTTGCTCCTCCATCACTCTCTTGAGTTCATTAGCCTTGCCAGAACCTATGAATAGGGCTGGATCGGTTCTGCCTTTACGGGCAATAACACTGGCTGCGGGTATAGAGCCGGCACTGTCAGCTAAAAGGCTGAGCTCGGCCATGCTATCTGCAAAATCTTCGCGTCCTGTGTCTACTCCAACCAGAACAGCGCGTGCCGCATCTACACCAGTTTTATACAGGGCTAGCTTCTTCCAAACGGAAATCAATCGCACGAGCAGGAACGATCGTAGAGATTGCGTGTTTGTAAACCATCTGCGTCACGGTATTGCGCAAAAGGACAACATACTGATCAAATGATTCAATATTCCCTTGCAACTTAATACCATTTACGAGATAGATCGAAACAGGAACATGCTCTTTGCGCAAAGCATTGAGGAAAGGATCCTGAAGTAATTGAATTTGTTTTGGGTTGCTATTACTCATACTGCTCCTTGATTATCTTTTGTTAACTACTTTTTTGGGAGTCTTGCTTTTTTTATTAAACATCAATATTCACTACTAAATACATGCCAACCAAATCTAAGCAAATTACTACTCAGACTATCTATATTGGGCCGATTTTTAAAAAAATCAAGCCCATTTCAAGTCGAGGAATAAAGCTTAGCCTAAATTAGCGTTTTTTGCCTTTTTTACCCTTGTCGTCATCAACATAGGGGTTTTTGGCCGTATTCATTTGAATACGCAAAGGCGTTCCACGCAACTTAAAGACATCCCTAAAGCGACCCTCTAAGTATCGTTTATAGCTATCAGTAACCCCACTCAATGATGTGCCATGAATGACCACAATTGGGGGGTTCATGCCCCCTTGGTGGGCATAACGCAATTTCGGACGACCCATACCCACGCGTTTTGGCTGTTGATGCTCGATAGCCTCTTGCAAAATACGCGTTAGGCGTGGCGTTGGTAGTTTTGCCATCGCTGCAGCATAGGCTAAATCCACATCTTTAAAGAGCTCCTTTAGGCCTGTGCCTTTTTTAGCCGAAATCGGGTGTACGTTTGCAAAATCTAAGAAGCGCAGCTTTTGTGCAATCTCTAAACGAGCGCGCTCTTTTACATACGCATCGAGGCCATCCCACTTGTTCACCGCAACCACCAATGCACGACCGGCTTCAACAATAAATCCTGCGATGTGAGCATCTTGCTCAGAAATATCTTGCTGGGCATCTAACATCAAGATCACCACATTACAGTCGGCAATCGCTTGCAATGTTTTAACAACCGAGAACTTCTCAATTGCCTCAAATACTTTGCCACGACGACGCAGGCCTGCGGTGTCAACCAAGATGTATGGCTTGCCATTGCGCTCAAAGGGAACCTCGATTGCATCACGGGTAGTGCCTGGCATATCAAATGCAATGACGCGCTCTTCACCGATCAACTTATTGATCAAGGTAGATTTACCAACGTTAGGACGCCCTACTACCGCAATCTTCATTGGGCGATTTGGATCGTTAGCTAATTCATCTTCATCGGGCTCTGCAATGCCTAGTGAGTCTAATGCGTCATCAATCAGACCACGAACACCATCACCATGCGCGGAAGAGATTGGAAATGGCTCGCCCAAACCGAGTTCATGAAAGTCGGCAGTCACAACACCAGCCTGCATACCTTCTGTTTTATTTACCGCCAAGATGACTGGTCTACCAGTCTTACGCAGGAAGTCAGCAATGACACGATCTTGCGGCGCCATGCCCAAACGACCATCAACCAAGAAAATCACAATGTCAGACTCTGCAACGGCTTGCTTGGTTTGCTTTGCCATTTCGGCAACAATGCCAGTCTTTGCTACCGGCTCAAAACCGCCAGTGTCCACACAAATAAATGCACGCTCACCAATGCGGCCTTTACCATAGTGACGATCCCTGGTTAAGCCAGAAAAGTCAGCCACCAAAGCATCACGTGAACGCGTTAGGCGATTAAAGAGTGTCGACTTACCCACATTGGGACGGCCGACGATAGTGATGACTGGATTCATTTTGGACTGTACGCCGCTATTTTTCCACCTTGAGACTGAACCAAGATGAGGCCACCTACCGCAATGGGGGCAGCCGAGATTGGACTACTGTCGTGACGAATACGCGCAACCATCTCACCATTCGCCTGTGAAAATGCATGGATATACCCTTGGGCATCACCCATTAATAACACTCTGCCAACTGCAAGTGACTCGCCTACATCACGATATGTGAGTTGTGTATTTTCCCAAACCTGTGTGCCGTCCTTCGTCGCAAAGGCAGTGACATAGGATTTTTCGTTTGCTGAGAAAACCATATCCGTACTTTGTGAAGTACCGGTATAACTTGAATAGTCCTTAAACCACAAAAGGCTGCCAGTACGGGCTTGACCACAGCCAATACGTCCTTGATAAGAAACCGCACAAAGAATATCGCCTTCCATGCTTGGCTTAGCAGTCACATCATTCAAGCGCTCAATTTCTGAGAAACCCTTCGGAAATGAAACTGGGGTCTCCCAAACTAAACCGCCATTAGCAATGGCAATCATGCCAAAACGTCCGCCGGCAAAACCCGTCACAATCACTTCATTATTAATAGCCAACATTCCGTAGCCTACACGCAAAGACAAAGCGGATTGCTGACGCTGATAGGTCCATTTTTTGGCGCCAGTTTGTGCATCCAGCCCAATGAAGCGATTGTCGAGCGCGCGCACAATTACCACGCCACCAGCAACTACTGGCTCACTTAATACTTCACTGCCAACACTGACATTCCAGATCGGTTTACCAGCATCATCATAGGCGTAGACCATGCCTTTGGTAGTTACAGCAACGGTAGTACGGCCATCAGAGCCAGGGCCAACCGATAAATTCTCAGGAACCGATACTGACCAGACCTTATTGCCAGTTGCTAAATCAATCTTTGCCAAGTTCCCACCATGAGAGGCTGCATACACTGCATCGCCAGCAACAATTGGATGAAAGTTAAAAGTTTCTGATGAGCCAATGCTGGTAGACCATACCGGTTGCAAATCAAATTGATTACTTACTGTAACTAATTCTGCTGGCTTTCTGACTCGAGAGCCGCCGGAGCAAGCTGTCAAAGCAATGACCAACGAACCCAATACCAAAGCAGTACAGATACGCATTGGCGAGCTCTTCATCTTTTTAATCATCACTGAGCAACTCCTCCAACAGCATCTAGCTTCACCTTCAAGAGACGTCGCGCCTCTTCAGGAAACTCTTTTGCTTGATCTAATTTTTTCCACGCATCTTGATAACTTGTTTTAGCTTCGGCATTTTTCTTTTGAGCCAAGTACCAATCGCCACGACGCTCAAGCCATAAAGACTCAAAACCGGCAATGGGTTTCTCATTCAAGATTTGATTGGCTTCCGCAAAATCTTTCTCGCCGCCCTGCTCAATCAACTGTGTCACCAAGCGTAATTTAGCCAACGCAAGATAACCATCATTTGAAGCGTTCTTTGCAGCCCAACGCAAGTAATCCAAAGCCTTTGCAGTGTCACCGGCGTCCGATGCAATACGCGCAGCAATCAAACTAGACATCGCTGCATAAGGCGTACGTCCAAAATCTTTTTGCAGATCGTCTGTAGCGCGCAAGGTCTGATCTTTATCACCTTTAGCAATAGCGCTTACCATCGTTTCATACAACTTAGAAGCTTCTAGCGCCTGGCTATTACGCCACCATTGATATCCACTGTAAGCAGCATAGGCGAATAAGGCAGCAGTAATTACGCCAGTAATCAGGTTGCGGTACTTTTGCCAAAACGCTTTGAATTGGTCTAATTGTTCTTGTTCTTCTAGATCTAAAGGCATGTCAATCCAAACTCATTTATTAGTAATTAATGGTGTATTAGCTTAATTCTATTCGGAGGCGCCTACTAGGGCATCAATTGACGCTCCCAGGACATCATCCAAGGGAACAGACTTTTGCTCACCCGTGCCACGTAAATCCTTCAGTTGGGCCTCATTCTTAGCCAATTCATCTGGGCCAATAATGACCGCAAAAGCGGCCCCGCTACTATCCGCCTTCTTCATTTGGGACTTAAAGCTAGCAGATTGACCGTCTGGAGGGCAGAAAAGAATAGTATCGATACCAGCACTACGTAAGCGCTCAGCAATAATCATGGCGGCCGTCAAAGTCTCGCCACCTTGATGCAATACAAAGATATCGCATTGAACCTGAGCTTCTGGCAATGATCCAGAAACCTTCATCAATTCCAAAACACGCTCCATACCCATAGCCCAACCACAAGCAGGTGCAGCTTTACCACCCATGCGCTCGATCAAGGGGTCGTAACGTCCACCACCCGCAATCGTGCCTTGAGCACCTAATTCATCAGTCACCCATTCAAAGACGGTGAGGTTATAGTAATCCAAGCCACGCACTAAACGTGGATTGATTTTGCAGGGAATGTTATTGGCCTTGAGCAATGCTTGTACGGCATTGAAATGCTTAAGGGACTCTTCACCCAAGAAATCCAATAACTTTGGCGCGCCTTCAATTAATGCCTGCATTTCTGGATTTTTAGAATCCAAAATTCTTAGTGGATTAGTGAGAAGACGACGCTGCGAATCTTCATCAAGCCCCTCTTTATTCTTCTCAAAATACGTTACCAAGGCAGCGCGGTGCTCTGCACGCTCAGGTGCCTGACCAAGAGAGTTAATTTCTAGACGCACGCCCTTCAAACCCAGCTCATCCCAGAGGCGCTGACCCATGAGAATAATTTCCGCATCAATATCAGGGCCTGAGAAGCCTAAAGCCTCAATACCAAACTGGTGGAATTGGCGATAGCGACCACGTTGTGGGCGCTCGTGACGGAACATGGGACCTGTATACCAAAGACGCTTTGGTCCTTCGTAGAGCAAGTTATTCTCAATAACAGAACGCACTAAAGCAGCTGTGCCTTCAGGACGTAAAGTCAGTTGCTCACCATTTAAGCGATCCTCAAAGGAATACATTTCTTTTTCAACAATGTCAGTAACCTCACCAATGCCACGTTGAAATACTGCGGTTGCTTCAACAATCGGCGTTCTCATGAATTCATAACCATAAGCACGTGTGAGATCACGCAAGACATGCTCAAGGTGCGCCCACTGAGCGGCATCTGCAGGCAGCAGATCATTCATGCCACGCACGCCATTGATCTTTTGCGTCTTTTGAACTTTGGCCTGTGGCTTTTGGTCTTTACTTTGATCAGTCATTTTTATTCTTGTTCTAGCTTGGCTTTATTCAACTTTTGCTGCGTAATTTTGTTTGACGTACTCATCAACAATCACCTGAAACTCTTCAGCGATTTTCTCACCACGTAGGGTTTTGACCTTCACTCCATCCACAAATACTGGCGCGGCCGGAGTTTCACCCGTTCCTGGTAATGAAATACCAATATTGGCATGCTTGCTCTCGCCCGGGCCATTCACGATACAACCCATTACGGCTACATTCATATTCTCTACGCCAGGATGGGTTTTCTTCCAAACCGGCATTTGTTGGCGAAGATAAGACTGGATATTGGCTGCCAACTCTTGGAAAGTTGTACTAGTTGTTCTGCCACAACCAGGACACGCAATTACCATTGGCGTGAAATTGCGTAGGCCCATAGTTTGCAAAATCTCTTGGGCAACAATCACTTCGTTTTCACGAGGGGCGCCTGGGTCAGGCGTTAAGGAAACACGAATCGTGTCGCCAATACCTTCCTGCAACAAAATACCCATCGCAGCAGTAGAAGAAACAATTCCTTTGCTACCCATACCCGCTTCAGTTAAACCTAAATGTAAGGGATAGTCAGAGCGACGGGAGAGATCACGATATACGGCAACTAGGTCTTGTACATTACTCACTTTGCAAGACAGCAAAATTTGATCGGGGTTCATGCCAAACTCAACCGCTTTTTCTGCGGACTGCAAAGCAGATTGAATCAAGGCCTCAATCATTACTTCTTGCGCAGTTTTTGGAACTGCTAAAGCAGCATTGCTATCCATGATGGATGCCAGAAGATCCTGATCCAAGCTACCCCAGTTCACGCCAATCCGAATAGGCTTATCGTATTTACAAGCGGCTTCGATCATCTGCGCAAATTGTGGATCGCGCTTAGCGCCCTTACCCACATTACCTGGATTGATACGGTACTTTGAGAGCGCTTTAGCGCACTCTGGAAAATCATTTAATAAAGTGTGCCCGTTGTAGTGGAAGTCGCCAATCAATGGTACTAAGACATCCATCTTGTCTAACTGCTCACGAATATAAGGCACCGCTGCTGCAGCAGCTGGTGTATCTACAGTAATGCGCACCATCTCCGAACCAGCGCGCGCTAGTTCTTTCACCTGAATCGCTGTACCCACCGCATCAGCAGTATCGGTATTTGTCATTGACTGCACACGAACAGGTGCATCACCACCAACAGTGATGACGTTTGTCTTCCAAGCAACCGTTGCTTGACGTGTTGGTCGCTTAGGCGAAGGGCCCAAAGGTAAATTCGGTAATGGCGGCAAAGAATTATTAGAACTCATTGGATTAATCGGAATCTAATCTTTAATTTAACTTTTTGAGCCACTCAATGGGGTGCTCATTTGACCGCTCATCGGATTCCACTTCTTCGATTTCGATCTCGGCACTGTGGACATCACGTTCACGCACGCGGGTACGATCAACCACATCACCCGCCAATTGACCACAAGCCGCAGCAATGTCATCACCACGGGTCTTGCGTACTGTGGCTACCATACCTGCATCCAGCAAGATGCCAGCAAATGCATTGACCCGCTGAGCTGGTGAACGCTTTAACCCAGACTCTGGGAATGGGTTAAATGGAATGAGATTAATCTTGCACTTAATGTTTCTAAGCAGGCGCACCAATTCTTTTGCCTGAATATCCGAGTCATTCACACCATCGAGCATGCAATATTCAAAGGTCAGGAAGTCTCTTGGTGCGAATGGTAGGTAACGCTCACACGCATCTAGCAATTCACGTAAGGGATATTTTTGATTCAGCGGCACCAATTGATCACGCAATGCATCATTCGGTGCATGCAGAGAAACTGCTAATGCGACTGGGCAATCTTGCGCAAGACGATCAATCATGGGCACTACGCCAGATGTAGAAACCGTCACACGACGACGAGATAAACCATAGGCTCTGTCATCGAGCATTAAACGCAATGCAGAAACGACGTTGTCATAGTTAAGTAAAGGCTCGCCCATACCCATCATCACCACGTTGGAAATCACACGACCTGTGTGCTCCCAGCCTGGAGTTGGAAATTTTTCAATTCTGCGAATAGCTTCTGGATCATTACGCAATAGATGCTCAGCGAACCAAAGTTGTCCGATGATTTCACCGGAAGTCAGATTACGAGAGAAGCCTTGATGCCCTGTTGAGCAAAAGCGGCAATTCACTGCACAACCTGCCTGAGATGAAATGCACAAGGTGCCGCGGTCATCTTCAGGAATAAAAACAGACTCCACTGCATTACCGGCGCCCACGTCCAGCAACCACTTGCGGGTACCATCAGCGGCGTGTTCGTCTTTAATTACGGGGAGAGAAAGTACTTCTGCTTTGTCTAGCAAAGTTGCTCGAAAGCTTTTTGCTAAATCACTCATCTCATTAATGTCAGCAACACCACGTTGGTGTATCCATTGCATGAGCTGCTTTGCCCTAAAGGGCTTTTCATTCAACCCCGCGACATACGCTGCCATTTGGTCAGCGTCAAAATCTAAGAGATTTACGCGCGGGGAGGTCAATGCGCCTACTTATTAGTTAAATAGGTTGTTCGTTAGCAATCGTCGATTAACGATTGAAAACATTCATACCAGGGAAGAAGAAAGCAACTTCCACAGCAGCTGTTTCAGGAGCGTCAGAACCGTGAACAGCGTTTGCATCGATGCTGTCAGCAAAGTCAGCACGGATTGTGCCTTTTTCTGCTTTCTTAGGATCAGTCGCGCCCATCAAGTCACGATTCTTAGCAATAGCGCCTTCGCCTTGCAATACTTGAATCATTACAGGGCCGGAGATCATGAAGCTCACCAAGTCTTTGAAGAAAGGACGGTCTTTGTGAACGCCGTAGAACTGCTCTGCTTCATTTTGTGACAAATGCGCCATTCTGGAAGCAACAATCTTCAAACCAGCAGATTCAAAACGGTCATAGATTTTGCCGATGACGTTTTTAGCGACAGCATCAGGTTTGATAATAGAAAGGGTGCGTTCAATTGCCATTCAAGACTCCAATAGTGATTTCAAAGGTATTTGCTGGGATTGGACTAATAACCCGCCCCACTCCAGCGACCCCCGAATTATACATTGCCTGACCGTATTTACCCCTATGTCTGTAGGGCTAAGCCCTTGAATTTACAGGGCATAAGCCTTTAATTTGTAGGTCTTTTCTGTGGGGGCTTGAAATTGGGGTGTTTTGTCTATACTTATCCTCAACAGCCCTACATGGGCTCTTGTATTAACTATGAAAAAGAAGGAGTCAATATGAGTGATCTGAACTCTTACGGCTTTGGCCAAACCGGCTCAATTAGCACTGTCCAGGTACGCAACCGCGTACTGCGTAATACCTACGCCCTCTTGGCGCTCTCCATGGTTCCAACAGTGATTGGGGCATGGCTCGGAGTTGCCATGGGATTAGACCTGTTCTCAGGCAGCCCATTTATTGGCTTTATGGTGTTTATGGCTGTTGCCTTTGGTTTCTTCTGGGCAATCGAAAAGAATAAAGATACCGGTGTAGGCGTCCTGCTACTTCTGGGCTTTACTTTCTTCATGGGCATCATGATGTCCCGTTTAGTCGGCTTTACTTTAAATAGCTATAGCAATGGTGCAACACTGATCATGCTGTCTTTCGGCGGCACAGCTGCAATCTTCGCAACCATGGCAACCATTGCCACTGTAAGCAAGAGTGACTTTGCTGGCATGGGCAAATGGCTGATGGTTGGCGTACTGCTCTTGATCGTTGCTTCCCTTGCAAACATCTGGTTACAGTTACCTGCTTTGATGTTGACTGTGATGGTGCTGGCTATCGCGATCTTCTCCGCCTTCATCTTGGTTGATGTACAACGTGTCATCAATGGCGGTGAGACCAACTACATCATGGCTACCCTAGCAATCTACTTGGATGTGTATAACGTCTTTACCAACTTGCTCGCATTATTGGGCATTGTTGGTGGCAATAGAGACTAAAAGGAATTTAGCGCACTGCAAAGTGTGATGTTCTCTAAGGCGCCTGCGGGCGCCTTTTTCTTTGAGCACTAAATGCTCCTTGGCTTACAGCAAGCAAATTAAGTTGCTACAAATATACTCACCGCATAAGACAGCGCTATCAAAATAAACAAGAGAGCAAAACTATCTGAGGCTTTCATGATGTACCCCCAAAAGTAAATGGACTGATTGGCAGCAAGATTCACTACACAAGCTTAATCTACTCTTCTATAAGACAGGAAAATACTTAGAATGCCCGGCCAAAGGCGAAAAACACCAAGAGAGCGCTGAATTTGCGCCCTTTTGGTGCGAATATTACGAGCCGGAGAAATTTAAGTCCGAGAGACTAAAAACGCCAACCCAGAGAAACGCCATAGCTATTGATATTAACCTTGTCGGTTGAGCCATCATTCCATTGAATGGTTTTATAGTTTTGTTGTGACACTTCCACTCTAGTAAAGAGATGCTTGTTGAGTAGATACTCAGCCCCAATACCGTAACTTGGTCCATTCAGCCATTGATAGTAGCCAGGCGAAGAGTACTTGGACCAAGACCATCCGAGCTTGATATAGCCCAATAAATTTTCAGTAAATGCATAAGCCACTTTTCCACCAGCTTCCATTGGGTGCTGCGCATCCGGGTCGGAGCCTGAAGTATCCGTTGTGGCCAAATCATAGCTACCATATCCACCGACTAGCCATTGATCATTAATAGCTTTATAAACATCAGCGGTGATGCTGGGAATTCCGCTTCGACTAGTTACCGATCCGCCTGGTGTTGATATGTCAGTAATAGAATTTAATGCATAGTCCACAGACAAACCAAAACCTTCAAAGTTTTGCGATTGGCCATAAGCAAAAGGGGTCGCTAAAACGCACAGCAAAAATGCCAATTTCTTCATCTGACTACGCCTCCAATACTTTTTTATTTATTATTTATCACTATATCAAATAGCTATAACCTATCAAAAACTGCCATCGACTCGACGTGGGAGGTGTGCGGGAACATATTAATAATCCCTGCGCTACTCAATCGGTAGTCCGCCTGGTGGCACAAGATCTCCACATCCCTAGCCAAGGTTTTAGGATTGCAAGAGACATAGACAATGCGCCGGGGAAGCAAGTCGCTTTGTTGTAGATGCAATTCTGCTAGCGCTTTACAAATCTCCATTGCACCTTCACGTGGTGGATCCATCAACCAGCGCTCCGCTTTACCCCAGGATGTGATTGTTTCTGTTGTTACTAAAAATAAATCGCTTTGCATGAAGCTCGCTTTATCAACGAGTCCGTTATGTTCTGCATTTGCTTTTGCTCGAGTCGTCAAGCTCTCTAAACCTTCAATGCCTAAAACTTGTTTTGCTTTTCTAGCAAGGGGTAATGTGAAATTACCAATTCCACAGAAGAGATCCAATACTCGGTCTGTTTCTTTGACTTCCAACAACCGAATCGCTCTGCTCACCAATGCGCGGTTCATCATATGATTTACCTGCGTGAAATCCGCAGGCTTAAATGGCATCTCGATTTCAAACTCAGGCAGACGATAGCAAAGCTTGCCAGTCTCAGGATAAAACGGCGCCACCGTCTCAATACCTTTAGGCTGTAACCACATCCAGACCTGATGCTGATCTGCAAACGCTCGCAAGAGCTGCTCATCTTCAGTCGTTAAGGGTTTGAGATTACGAAACACTAATGCGGTGACTGGCTTAGATTTTTTAGGGTCATCCGATAGTGCATCTTCAGGCTCGCCAACTGCAATTTCTATTTGTGGCATGCGATCAACAATCGATAAACCCATTACCAATTTGCGCATCTCCGGCAATAAATCGGAGACATGCTTAGGCAAGATCTCACAAGCAAGCATGTCAGCTACATAGCCACTCTTACCCTCATGAAAGCCAATCAGTACCGTACCTTTTTTAATGGAGCGATTGACGGCACTTAAACGTGCGCGGTGACGATATTCCCAAGCGGGGCCACCCATCGGGCGCAGAATTTCTTCTGGCTTCACTTTGGCGATATGATGCAAATCATCTTCGAGGACGCGCTGCTTCATAGCTACTTGCGCACGAATATCTAAATGCTGCATCGTGCAGCCACCGCATACACCAAAAGCCTTGCATTTAGGTTCAGCTCTAAATACTGCAGGCTTGAGTATGTCTCGCACCTTTGCCTTACTAAAACGCGCTTTATTACTAGTGATGGTGTAGGTCACCAATTCTGTTGGCAATGCACCTTTAATAAAGATAACCTTACCACTTTGACCCTGGGAAGCTTCTTCTTCGCTGGGGGCTAGGCGCGCAATACCCTGGGCATCTAAATCTAGGGCTTCCACTTTGATTGGCTCAATCACCTCAATATTGACCGGCTTATCTCCTCTACGCATCTGCTGAAAAACCCTGGAGATATTCTTGCCACTGACCGCCATTCAGTTCTTTGGCCTCTTTTTCTAAATAGGCCTTTACGAAGTCGATTTCTTCTTGGTATTCCTCGAGAGAAAAGCCACCACGCAACAACTGAAAGCGGCAATACATCAAGTACGTATTAACCACATCGGTTTCGCAGTACCGACGAATATCATTAATCTTGCCGTCTTGATAGGCGGGCCATACTTGGCTACCATCCATACCCATCTTACCCGGGAAGCCGCACAGCTTAGCCAATCCATCTAACGGTGCATTCGCGCGACCGTTAAATTTTGCTAAGAGATCCATCATGTCAAGATGACGCATGTGGTAACGACTAATGTAGTTGTTCCATTTAAATTCACGGCTATCAGAATCTTGGCTCTCGCCCATCTCCCAATACCGTGGCGCCTGTACATGATTCGCTAATGCACGATAGTGCAGCACAGGTAAATCAAAGCCACTACCGTTCCAGGAAACCAATTGGGGAGTGTATTTTTCGACCAGATCAAAGAAAGCTTGGACCAATACCTTCTCATCATCTTGCGCAGTACCAAGGGTGCCCACTTTAATTTGCGGCAAGCCTTCTTTGGTCGTTCTGCGAATCACGCAGGAAATGGCAACAATCTTTTGTAGAAATAAAGGAAGAAATTCACTACCAGTTTTAGCGGCACGATCGGCCATTGCTTTGGCGGCTACTTCAGTGTCGCTCATTGACTCTGGAAAATCTTCCAGGCGACGCAAACCCGCTACATCGGGAATAGTTTCAATATCAAATACAAGAACAGTGGCCATAGCCCATCACCCTATTCCTGCAACACTACTGTAAATACGGTGTTGGATTGACTGGTTTGCCGTTAACGCGTAACTCAAAGTGCAGCTTTGCCGCTGTAGCATCGGTATCGCCCATTTCCGCGATCTTTTGACCTTTGCGCACAGCATCACCCTCTTTAACTAAGAGCTTGCTGTTGTGGGCGTAAGCAGTTAGGTAGGTGTTGTCATGTTTCACAATCAAGAGATTGCCGTAACCGCGCAGGCTATTACCCGCATAGACGACTTTGCCATCGGATGCTGCAAGAACGGGCTCGCCGACTTTGCCAGCAATATCAATCCCTTTATTGGTCTCGCTGAACTCGCCAGTGACTTTACCTTTTGCCGGCCAAGATAAACGAATACCTGGTTCAGCAATGACATCTGTTTTGGCTGGTTCTGGTGATTGTGCTTGCACTGGTGCATCTGACTTTTTATCAGCTACGCGCGCAGGCTTAGCACCTCCAGGCGCTTTAATCAAAATCAAATCACCCACTTCAATCACATTCGGATTAAAGCTTGGGTTTACCGCTTTGTTCCACTGAGTGACATCACGTGGCGCTTGGCCATTGTCTAAAGCAATGCGAGCAAGCGTATCGCCCTTTTTGACGCGATAGTAACCAGGAGGTGCAGGTTCACTAGAGCCACCACTACGATCAGTCACGCTAGCAGGCTTAGTGCGAGGTATGGAACAACCGGCCACCAATATTACTGATGAGGATAGAAGTGCAATAAGAAGGGTATTAGATAGCTTATGTGGCATTAAATTGACGGCATTAAAAAGATGCTGAATGGGTGAATTCATCATAAATCTCATACTACCCCTGATTGTAAGGGCACAAAAAAGACCCCGTCCAGCACAGTTCTTTGGTAGCGCTGGGAACTCATTCTTTCCACCATCACCAATTGCTGCTCTTTGTCATTTTTGGCAACTGGGGCAACTAAGCGCCCACCAATAGCCAATTGGTCTAGCAAGGCATCCGGAATGCCGAGCCCTGCTGCTGCCAGAATAATCCCATCAAACGGTGCCGCTTGAGGCAAACCCAAAATCCCGTCGCCATAAATCAGGCGCAGATTATTAATTCGAAATGGGCGCAATTTGGCCCTTGCCATATCGTGCAGTGGACGGATGCGCTCAATCGAATACACTTCATCCGCCAACAAACTCAGAACTGCAGCCTGGTAACCGCAACCAGTGCCAATCTCTAGTACTTTGCCAAGCTTATGTTTAGGCTTGTGTAATAACTCAATCATGCGCGCTACTACAGAAGGCTTAGAAATGGTTTGTTCGTGCCCAATAGGTAAAGCCGTATCTTCATAAGCTTGCGCATGCAAGCCGGCGTCCATAAATGCATGGCGAGGAACTGTGGCAATAGCCTCTAAGGTTTTGCCGTGCTTGACGCCACCAGCATGCACTTTTGCAGCTAAGGCTTGTCGGTATACCGCAAAGCGTTCGGTAGGAGCCTTCAACCGCGATCCCAGCCATTTGCACGCATTGCTGCTAATCGCGCATGGTGCGTTAAATCCAATTGCATCGGCGTAATAGAAATACATCCCTCTGCGATTGCGTGAAAGTCCGTGCCTTCAGAGCCCTCTTTCACGTCACCAGCAGCGCCAATCCAGTAGATCTTCTCACCACGTGGGCTGTCTTGCACTACCACTGGTTGTGAGTGGTGGCGATTGCCCAGGCGGGTAACACGCCAGCGGTATAAATCAGCATAGGGGCGGTTCGGAATATTCACATTAAGTAGTGTTGCTACGCCGTCAGCATGATTTTTACTTAAGGCAGAAACCAACATTTGTGCCACTACGTCATGTGCCGCTTTAGCAGCATCTTCAATGCGATTCCAGCCACGATCAATTTGCGAGAAAGCAATGCCTGGTACACCAAACATCACACCCTCTACTGCGGCTGCAACGGTGCCAGAGTACAGCGTATCTTCACCCATGTTCTCGCCTTGATTAATACCGGAGATCACTAAGTCAGGTTTCTCATCCAAGAATCCAGTCATCGCAACGTGTACACAATCTGTAGGCGTGCCGTTGATAAAGAAGAAACCATCACGCTCACCACCTGCTACACGATGAATCGACAAGGGTCTTGATAATGTGAGTGAATTCGAGGCGCCGCTATGGTTCTGCTCTGGGGCAATCACAGTAATGCGCCCTAAAGGACGCACTGCTTTAACCAAAGCCAATAAGCCAGGAGCTAAATAGCCATCATCATTAGAGACCAAGATATGGGGTTGACGATCGCTCATAAAAATTGGCTTTCTAGGCTTGAGTATTTTGCATTGCAGTTAAGGCGCGACCTCTAAACCAGCTATAAATCACCGGTAACACGAGCAGCGTCAAAATAATAGTGGAGACCATGCCACCCACAATCACCAGCGCTAAAGGACGTTGCGCTTCCGAACCAATGGAGTGCGATAAGGCGGCTGGTAAAAGACCCAAACCAGCCAAGATGGCAGTCATCAACACGGGACGCACCCGAAGAGCAGCGCCATCAACCATGACATCCTTCATCTCACCATGCTCTTTAGCTGTGGTCTTATTAATAAAGGAAATAAGTATTACACCATCTTGAATGGCAATACCAAAGAGCGATAAGAAGCCAAAGAATGCTGAGATACTCAAAGTCTCACCTGCGAGATGCAGTGCGATCACACCGCCAATGGCAGCAAATGGCACATTAATCATCACAATAAACGCATCACGGAAATTACCAAATGCACTAACAAGCAGAAGGAAGATTCCAGTCAAAGCCAAAGGCACGATGACCATCAGCTTTTTATGGGCTTGTTTCATTTGATTGAACTGACCATCCCAACTTATAGAGTAATTCGGCGGTAAGGTAATGTTCTTCTCTACGAGGTACTGCGCATCCTCAACGGCGCTGCCTAAGTCACGGTTGCGCACGCTAAATTTAATCGCAATATAACGCTTACCGGCTTCTCGATAGATGAAGAATGGCCCATCAGTTAGCTTGACCGTTGCCACCATGGATAGCGGAATCTTGGTGTCATTTGGAGAGTCAACCAATAAATGGCCAATGTCAGCCACATCATTGCGACTACCTTCATTCAGGCGAATGGCGATGCCAAAAGTCTTTTCATCTTCAAGCAAGTTAGTTACCGCAGCGCCACCAATTGCATTGGCAACAACAGTTTGAATATCGTTGACGTTAATGCCATAACGCGCGGCGCGATCGCGATCAATTTGAATATTCAGCGTTGGCTGTCCAAGCTCCTTCAGAACACCCTCATCAGCGACACCGCGTACTTTTTTCAGTTGTGCAACCACTTCATGCGCCTTCTGATCAAGAACATCTAAATCGTCGCCATAAATTTTGACCGAATTCTCACCTTTAACGCCAGATAAGGCTTCGTTTACGTTGTCTTCAATGTATTGAGAGAAGCTATAGCTAATACCGGGGATGGTATTAAGCTCTTTTTCTAACTGCGTAATCAACAACTTCTTAGAAGAGCCTGCGGGCATTTTGTCTGGACTCTTCAAATAAAGTCCGTACTCCTGATTAAACACACCAGTCGAATCGGTACCGTCATCAGGGCGGCCAATTTGAACAGCTACCCGATCAATTTCGGGGCGCCCCTTAAAGCTTTGGCGCAGTTGATTAGCGATCTTAATTGAGTAGTCTAAGTCAACAGTGTTAGGCAAAGTCACACGCAACCAAATATTGTTTTCTTCCAGGGTTGGCAAGAAGGCCGTTCCCAATCGAGTCATACTCAGAAGGGTAAGAGCCAATACAAAAACAGTTACCGAGAAAACCGTTAAAGGACGATCCATTAACTTACGTAATAAAGGCTTATAGCTTGCAATAAGTTTCGTAATGAACTCTGGTGGCTTGTGGTGGAGATTTTCACCAAAGACCAAGGAAACCATTGCCGGTAAAAAGGTCAGGCTTAGCACCATTGCAGCCAGTAAAGCAAAGCCCATCGTAAAGGCCATTGGTCTAAAGATAATGCCTTCTACACCGCCCATAAAAAATAATGGAGAGTAAGCTACGATGATGATTCCTGTGGAGTAAATCATGGCGCGCTGTACTTCACTTGTGGCCATAATGATGCTCTGGTTCAGGCGCTTGCCACCCTCCTCTAAGTGACGCATCACGTTTTCACACAAGATCACTGCGGCATCGACAATCACACCAAAGTCAATCGCCCCTAAGGAAATCAAATTAGCCGGAACACTCCATAAGTGCATCTGGATAAAGGAAACGCAAAGTGACAAAGGGATAATTGCTGCAACTACTGCAGCAGCACGCAAGTTTCCTAGGAACAAATAAAGAACGGCAACCACCAACAAAATACCAATAACTAAAGTGTGCTTAACAGTGCCAATTGTGATGTCCAATAAAGCCTGGCGGTCATAAAAAGGTTTTACTTCAATACCAGGTGGCAATACATGCTTATTAATATTTTCAATCGTTGTACGAACGCGTGCTAATACTTCTGTAGCATTTTCACCACGACGCAAATAGATGATTCCCTCTACCGAGTCTGGGTTGTCGTTGAACTGAAACATACCTAAACGCGGCGCATTTCCGATCTCGACCTTAGCCACGTCACCGATCCGAATCGGAACATCTTTATTGTTAGTAATGACTACCTGCTTGATATCATCAATATTCTTCAGCAGGCCTACACCACGAACTACGAACTGCTGCTCACCTGTTGGCAGCAATCCGCCGCCTGTATTGCTATTAGCATTTGTTAAGGCGTCAATTAGCTGGTTAACAGATACGCCTTTTGCCTGGAGACTCTCTGGGCTGACGATGACTTGGTACTGGCGCACCTTGCCACCGAAAGAAGAAACGTCAGCTACACCAGGGGTCTGCTTGAGCTCTTTATAGATCTCATAGTTTTGTAAAGTTTTTAGCTGGGTGGAGGAAGCGAAATCAGAGCGCACCTCATAACGCATGATTTCACCAATCGCATCTGAATCCGGACTAATACTGGAAGTAACACCAGGCGGAAAGTTCACGCCATTTAAATTACTGATAAATATTTGACGGGCTTTAAACGAATCAGTGGTTTCGGTAAATTTCAGAGTGACAACAGATAAGCCAAACAATGAAACGGAACGGAAAGCCTGCAATCCCGGAATACCAGCTAAGGCGTTCTCGACTGGAATGGTGACCTGCTGCTCAACCTCTGCTGTACTTCGGCCGGGCCATTGGGAAATGGCTTGAATAGTTAAAGGAGCAACACCAGGATAGGGTTGAATAGGCAACTTACTGAGGCTAAACACACCCAGACCAAGTAAAACGATCGAAGCAAATATGACAAGCGCACGCTTCTCAACAACCCCTCGAATAAAGGAGGTAAAAGCGCTCAATTAATCCTCCTGCTTGGCAAAGCGATCATTTAACAACACCGCGCCTTGAGCCAATACTTGCCAGCCCTGTTCCACACCCTCAGTAATAGCAAAAGTCTTGCTATTGAGGTCATAACCCTTAACGGGGACACGGCGATACGTTTCAGGGCCAACCTTAATAATGGCATAGCGATTTTCTCGCACCCTGACGATTGCTGTTTGCGGAACCACAACCGCATCAGTAATGCCAGTGGTTAATAAGCCAGAAGCGAACATATCCGGACGCAACAAATCGTCCGTGTTCTCTACATCAGCACGGATCAACAAAGCCCTCGTCTGCGGATCAATCGTCGGCGCAATGTAGTTTGCATAAGCAATAAATTCTTTTTCAGGATAAGCCTCAAGATGCAGAACCATTTTTTGCCCCTGCTTGATCATCCTGAAATCCTGTTCGAACACATTACCCAAAAACCAGAGTTGCTTGGGGTCGGCTAATGTGGCAATTACATCGCCAGAATTGACAGCAGCCCCAGGCTCAACATTGCGCTTGACGACAACCCCTTTTAAAGGGGATCGCATGATGAGATTGCTAGTAGTTTTGCCTGTAGTTTCAATACTTCTGATATCACCTTCGCCTGCTCCGAGATTTCTCATGCGATTTGCAGCCGCCTGCTGGGTAATACGAGCATCCCCCAACAAGTCACTCATGGTCTTACTAGATTCAAGGACTTTGGCCGTCTTAGAAGACAGCAAGTACTCTTGCTGCGCCGAAAGAAACTCAGGGCTGTACATCTCAACAATTGGCGAGCCAATTTCTACAGGAGCCCCATCAAACGCATAAATGCGCTCTATGCGGCCAGGAGCACGTGCTGACAGTACTTTAGATTTTTCTGCATTAAAGGCAAGACGTCCTGGCACTTTAATATTTACAGGAACTTGCACTTTTTCTGCTGACTGAAATATATAAATTTCTGGATTAAGGGAGATGCCAGGAAGACTTAACTCTAGCGCTCCGCTCCTCTCCACCTTTAATGCCTTGTCAGATGCCTCAATCTTTACAGCACGATTCACGTTGGTAAGACGACCAACCATAATACCCAGAGAAAGAATGGCAAAGGCAAAAGCAGCCAAACGTACACGATGGCGATTTTGTGGAGAGAGATTCCAATACAAACCGGCCAAGCCAGCAGCCGCTACTTTTGCATGGTGCGCACCCTGCTGAGCGCCTTTTTGCAAATGTGGCTTTGCCTTTTCAGACAACTGTTTTAGAAACGAAAGAATTTTGTCTTTCAAAACTACTCCTTAAAAGGGTTCTTTACCCGCTGAAACCATTAATACTGCTTGCGCTTGCATTAGATTGCTTTCCGCCTGAGCTAATGCAATCTCCAAGTTACGCAATTGCGTTTGCGCAGTCAATAAATCATTAAAGCCCTGACCATTATTTGAGTATTGCGTCAGTCCAACCTTGTAAGCAGCATCAGCCTGAGGTACTTGGCGATCCTTCAAAAACTGGGTTTGATTCTTGGCTTGCTCATAATTGGCGTAGGCCGTATTTACAGCCAATACGATTTGTTGGCGATTGGAGATATTGCCCGCCTCTGCTGCTGCTTGATTACGCTGCGCCTGCTCTACCCCATACTTTTCTTTAGTAAAGAAGTACAACGGGATAATTAAATCTAATTCAAACTGATAGAACATCGCGCCATTGTTTGCAGAAAATGGTCCGCGTGGTGTGTAAGAGGAACCTATCACCTGAAAGTCTGGTAGGTAGGCTTTCTTTGCCAAATCCACCCCTTTACGCGCAGCATCCAATTGCAATGCTGAACTCTTCAAAGATGGGTGACTACTTTCTGCATAATCTTCTAACTCAATCAAGGTTGGGACACCGTTCATTGCGCGACGCACATCCCCACGCAATATCAGCCTGTCACGAGAGTGACGACCAACCAAAGTGTTAATGTTGTTTAAAGCAACATTCAGTTGGCGCTCTACATTAAATTGATCTGCCTGCGCTGCACTTTGCGCTACTTGCGCGTTTAAGAACTCAACATAGGCTGCAGCGTTATTGGCATAACGGGCTTTAGCTACATTCTTGATCATCTCCAAACGAATGACAGACTCTTTTAGAACCTGCAATTGCTTTTGAGCTGCAAGAGCGTTGTAGTAAAGCGTTGATAACTGTGCACCCAGTTGCAAATAGGTAGATTCAGAGCTTGCTAGCAAAGCTTCAGCATTGGTATCGGCGATGTCTGCTGCAAGACTCTTCTTGCCTGGAAACTGAAATGGTTGCGCCACTGAAATGGCGTTATTACTACTAATGCCGCCTGGATATTGCTGTGATGGTGCGTTTGCTCCGCCTAAAGCAAAAGGTGAATTAACCGGCATACCTGACCACACCAAACCAACCTGCGGATTGGCCGGCGCATTAATTTGTGGAACAGTTGCCTTGGCGGATAAGTAAGACTCACGCAATGAAGATAACTGCGGATTATTTATCCTCAACTCATTCCAGAGTTGACGCAAATCCATCTCCGTTGGTCCCGATGAAACAGGCTTGGTATAAATCTTCGGGGTATTTGCTTTGGTAACTGGAGCAAACATCTCAGCAGCTTTAGAGCTTGCGCCGAGTTGTGAGCCAATCGATGGTGGTGCCGCTAATGAAGTATCACCAGACTGAACAGTCACGCTTGCTGGAGTACCATCCACAGCCGCTTGTGCAAATGCTGAAACTGAAAAGGCAGAGGAGCAAACAACAAAAGCGGCCATTGCAAATGGCGTCACGCTATTGAGCGGTTTCACTGCGCAAGTTTTATATCTGCCGAGAATCAACAAAAGCGGCTGCCTCTAAATCAGTAGAAATGCTGTTTTTATAGCCCCAGATGCGGATTTAGATCCTATCCATACCCATTTCAGGGGGTTTTAAGGATTATAGGGGACAAAAGCCAAAAGTCTAATAAATCAGAATCCATAAGTTATTGATTCTAAAGATAATAATTAAGCCTGCATGACTCCTGCTATCAGTAAAAACCTTAAAACTCGGCATGAATCCTAAAAGATAGGATATTTACGGGGCCACGAGCCGCGTTATAGGCCGGATTATTGATGTGCTGAAAGTTCAAACCAGCCAGGACATTCTTAATCACCGTGGCGTTGTAATACAGCTCACCAATACGCTCAGGACGATAAGAAATTGCCTGTCCAGGACCGGCATAGTCACCAATAAAGTAAGACACTCCACCCGACTGTAAATAATTTTTACGATAGCTCGATAAACCGTTTTGCATCATCGATATACCAACTGTGTCTTTTGGACGACTCCAACTCGTACCATTTAGCCCCATACCCACTGATAAAGAATTATCTGCTTCAGTAAAGGACATAGTTTCTGTGTGACCATCGGAGGTAAAGGCGCGGCCATAAATGCCAAGATCTTTAGTTAACGCTTGTTCGCCATTAATACCAATACCCGTTTTGTACTGATAATTATTGCGAACATTATTAATCGCTTGAGTACCTTGCGCATTATTAGCTACTACGTAATTTGTCGCATCCTGAAAGCGGGCCAAGATCATTTTGTTGCGATAAGCGAGTACCGAAACTTTTCCAGGCAAGTCAGCAATATTGTGTTGACGCTCTACTTCAACTTGATCGCCATAAGTATTGAAGATTTGCCAATTCAAATCACGGCCATTTGGAGTCTTTGGGGCAAGCATTCGAGACGCTCTCATCACCCAATTGCCTAGGTACCATTCGCCCGCTAAGCCAGTACTATAGCCGCGCGCATCGGCAGCATAGTCATAAGCCAAATAGGTCATATTGCCCCAGTTCATGAACTGCACACGAGGATCTTTAGCGTAACGACTATCGTCAAAAATATCTAAAGTGGAAAACTGTCCAGCAGTTACTACTACGCGATTACTACTCACAGTTTGGGTAATTTGATTAGCTTCGTTTTCAAGAACGACTTTATCGCCCTCTTGATTGATTGTTTGGCGTAAAAATGCGCGTGCAGAGTAAAACTTGGCTTGTGCACCATTTGCTTTAGTTGCCTCACCATTGGTAAATCCGCCAAGGCCAGTGAGCCCAGAAAATGGCACCCCAGAAATCACTTCTGGGTTGAAATATATATCTGTATTTGGAGCAAGGCGTGCACCAAAAAATAAAGTTCCTGACCAGGTATAGCTCATCGACTTCAAAGATGACATACTATTCTGACCAGAATAGCTTGATGTGAAGTTGTTGTAACGCTGATTGATGTACGTTGTTTGACCGTGCACGTTCATCGGCAAACCAAAGAGCTCACCTTCTGTTGGTAAACCATGAATAGCTTCCGCAAAACCAGCAATTTGGTCGGCGCCAGAACCCGCCCTCTGCGCGAACGCAGTTGCCCCGAAGAATGTGCAAATAATGCTCAACAGGAGGAGTAGATAAATCTTGCGGGTCATTCACAATTTCTAATGGGGTTGCCAGTGCAATGCAAAGACAACATGCCGATGGAGAAAACTAGGCAAACACAGCTTGAGATTGAAGCTCAAGGGTGGTGCAGACCGAATTATCCCCAAAAAGAGGTAATTTACCTAGTCTTTATGTCCTGAAGATGACAGATTGAGGAAGAATCACCGCTAGATTGGGCTCGCATTGGTTTTTGCATGCACCCTGAAAACAACTCACCGCCGAGATTAAGAAGAATTAGCGGCGGTCCATTAAGGCGCGAGCCAATGTGCCTGCATCGACATACTCGAGCTCGCCGCCAACCGGGATACCTCGCGCAATACGAGTGACCTTGATACCTTTTGACTTGAGCACTTCACCAATGTAATGGGCAGTGGCCTCACCTTCACTCGTGAAATTCGTAGCCAAAACCACTTCACGAATCGGCACACCAGTATCAGGAGTTTCAATACGAGTGAGTAAGCGATCAAAGCCAATTTCATTCGGGCCCATGCCATCAAGTGGTGAGAGACGGCCCATCAATACAAAGTAATTGCCTTTGAAGCTTAAGGTCTGCTCCACCATCACCTGGTCAGCAGGCGTTTCCACAATACACAGCAAAGATGGATCACGACGATCGTCCGAGCATGTGCTGCAGATTTGTGTTTCTGAAAACGTATTACAACGCGTGCAGTGTCCAACAGTTTCTACTGCTTCACCCAATGATTGAGCGAGCACTGCTGCACCATTGCGATCGTGCTGCAATAAATAGAACGCCATGCGCTGGGCAGACTTAGGGCCTACACCAGGCAATACGCGCAATGCTTCAATCAGTCGACCGAGTGCATCTTGAGGTGCTTCTATGCGCGCCATGTATTCAGAGCTTTATATTTAGAAAAGAGTTAGAACGGCAACTTGAAGCCAGGGGGCATAGGCATACCTGCGGTTGCACCAGACATCATCTGTGCGCTAGCGGCTTCCACTTGCTTAAAGGCTTCTGTATAGGCAGTCACGATGAGGTCTTCCAACATCTCGCGATCATCCATAGCGCCTGGATCAATTTGCACGCGCTTCAGTTCGTACTTGCCAGAGATGGTTACTTTAACCAAGCCACCAGCCGCTTGGCCAGTCACTTCCAGCGCAGCCAATTCAGCTTGCGCAGTTTTCATTTTCTCTTGCATCTGCTGAGCCTGTTTCATGAGGCCAGCAAGTCCACCTTTCATCATCGCTTTATTTCCTTAGTGCTTTTGAATATTGATATTTAACTAAATGAGTCACATCAAAGAGGTTTTACAGATCCGCCAACTACTTTGGCGCCAAACTCTTTTTCCAATTGCTGAATAAATGGATCAGCGGCAATCATCTGTTCCGCATTCATTCTTTTCTCTTGATGAATCTGGGCATCAACCTTAGCAACAGTCTTACCTTCTACTTCACCCTTCTCAATCACGATCTTCACTGGCTTACCAAAGTGAGCAGTAAGTGCGTCGGCTAAGCGACCAACAGATGCATCGGAAGCTAACTGCGGCATAGGCGTCACAATCGTTGCGCGTACACCAGCCGCTGAATCATTCCAATCTTGCAACTCCGTCTGAAACGCTAACTGTTGCACCATCCCCTTAACAGGTAGCTGACGCATCAAAGCATGCCAATCTGGACGCTCAGCTGAGCTAGCTAAAGCAGCAACAGGTGCAGGAGCAGCGGGTGACGGAGCTGGAGCAGCAGCTTTTGCTGTTGGCGCAGGAGCAGCTGTTTTAGCTGCTGGCATTGGAGGTGTTTGACGAGCAGTATTTACCGGTGGGACCGATGGCGATGATGGTGCTGGAGAAGAATTGCCTCCTCCACCATTGCCCGGACGAAACGCCAACATGCGCAAGAGCGTCATGGCAAAGCCAGTTTGTTCATCCGGCGCGAGTGATAAATCTGGACGACTGGTAATGGTGATTTGGTAGAAGAGTTGCGCTTCTTCTTTTGTGAGCTGACCTGCTAAGCGACGAATCTCACCTGCTTCTGGCCAATCTTCTAATACAGATTCTGGAACTACTTGCGCTGCTGCAATTTTTTGCAACAAACTGGAGAGATCTTGCAGGGCCAATGAGAAAGACATACTGCGCTCACCCATCTCGTTTGCTACAGCAAGAAGACTTGCACCGTCTTTAGCAATTAAGCAATCCAGAATGCGAATGAGATAAGCATCATCTAAGGTACCAAGCATGCCACGCACAGATTCCTCGGTGACTTTGCCGGCCGCATAGGCAATGGCTTGATCAGTCAGAGAAAGTGCATCACGCATAGAGCCTTGGGCTGCTTTAGCAAGAACACGCAATGCATTCACTTCGCACTCCACCTTTTCAGCTGCGAGCACTTTTTCCAAATGCTCAACGATGAGTGGTACTGGCATTTGCTTGAGATTGAACTGCAAGCAACGAGACAGAATAGTTACTGGGATCTTTTGCGGATCGGTAGTAGCCAGAATAAATTTGACGTGCTCTGGAGGTTCTTCCAAAGTTTTGAGCATGGCATTAAAAGCATGATTGGTGAGCATGTGCACCTCGTCAATCATGTAAACCTTAAAACGACCATTACTTGGTGCGTAAGCTGCTTTTTCCAATAGAGAAGCAATATCGTCAACACCGCGATTGCTTGCAGCGTCCATCTCTATATAGTCAACAAAGCGACCGGCATCGATTTCCATGCAGGCTGGGCACTTACCACAAGGCTCTGAAGTCATCTTGCCGGAACCATCGGATCCAGTGCAATTGAGGGCTTTAGCCATAATGCGGGCAATCGTGGTCTTACCTACCCCACGGGTGCCAGTAAAGAGCCATGCGTGGTGTAAACGACCCTGATCCAAGGCATGGGTTAAAGCCTTGACCACGTGGTCTTGGCCGACTAATTCAGAGAAGGTTTTGGGGCGCCACGAACGGGCTAATGCCAATGCTGTCATGTCTTACATTCTAACAAGCTAAAATGGAATTGGATGGGCCTCCCCGCATGGTGGGTTGGATAACCTGGTCAGGTCGGGAACGAAGCAGCCAAACCCAATTTCTGCCAGTGCCGGGGGTTTGGCTCATCCACCCTTCCCCATAGCAAAAACAGTGATTCAGAAGATCTTCAGAATCCGGAAAATTCCCCAAATCATCCAAATAATCAGCAAAACTAGGACGGTTCGTGCGTCCAATTGGATCTTAAAAAGACGTAATGTCTTATGGGTGCACTCAACAGATACTTGCAAACCGAATCCTCCTCTATGTGGATAGATTCAGCGTAGTGACTTTAGAGAGTAGCAGGTAGGGATTGGGGATGAATTGATTGTAGGAAAGCTAATTAATATGTAGCGCCTAGCTTCATCAGAACTGACAGTTATATACATTGCCCAATGAAGTCGTGTTCCGTTGGGAGCCTTGTGTCAATCCAGCTTGGTTTGAAACCAATACGATTGCGTTGCCACCCATATTTGCTGCTTTGTTTTTAAGCTCATTCAATGCGCCTTGCTGCAAATTCTCATCAGACGTATATGCCCCAGTGAAGAAGTTGCCCTGGCTACCAATTGCTTCACCAATATACCGGCACTTACCATCTGGCGCTTTTTCGAGAATTCGAACCTGTTGCGCGTTTGGGTGAATCGCTTTGGCAGCACAACCAGCCAAGAGCATTAGAGTTGCAGTACTGACCATGATGGATTTTGCGTTCATATTGTTTTCCCCATAAATAACGGGATCATTATAGATTCAAATAATGAGAGTAATGAGAACAGCTCAGCTATATGCAGCCATTCAATAAGTCCGTCTCCTTAACTTTTTAATACGAAAATGTAGTTTCAAGGCACAATCATTCTCACCAGCAATTCACTAAGAAATCCTTATGCCCCAAGCAATTATTTTTGATGTCGAAGCAACCGACAAGAACGATGCAGTCATTATTGAAGCTGCCTCACTAGATGTCACTTCCCTCAATCCATTTGAAGTTAGCAATCCTTGGGTGCAACGATATAACCCTGGCAAACCGATTAGCCTGGGTGCACTTGCCACTCATCACATCATGGATGAAGAGTTGGTTAATTGTCCCGCTAGTAGTTCTTTTAGATTGCCTGCTGGCACTAAATATCTGATTGGTCACAATATTGACTTTGACTGGGTTGCTATTGGTAGCCCCGAGGTCAAACGCATTTGCACGCTAGCCCTGGCACGCAGTCTGTGGCCCGACTTAGATAGCCACACACAAAGCGCACTACTCTATTACTTTGAACGCAAGACGGCACGAGATCAATTACGCAATGCGCATAGTGCATTGGCCGATGTATGGATCTGCTCCAAGATTGTTGGGCAAATTATTGATAAGTTGCACCCAGTCTCTTTGGATGCTCTATGGGAAATGTCTGAGAAAGCCCGAATTCCAAAGATCATGCCTTTTGGCAAACACAAAGGTGAACTCATTAGCCAGGTTCCAAGCGACTACAAACAATGGATGCTGCGTCAAGATAATGTTTCTGAATTCCTCCGTAGAGCTTTAGAAGCCAAGTAGTCTTAGCTCTCTTGCTTGGGTCAATCCAACCCTTGCTGTTTTTTATTAAAGCTCCCCTACAAGCTTTTCAGTAACTTCTTACTTTAAACATACATCTTTATTGATGCGCTTTTAATTAAAAACTAATTAGAGATCATTTATGAAGAAAAAATATGTGGGCAGCAACTTTGATGAATTCTTAAAACATTACTTTTTGCTACGACACAGTACCGCTGTAGCACAGGGCCGCATCCTTATTCAGAATGCTGATGCAGATATCAATGATGAATCAGACATAAATCCTCCTCTAATTAAACTCTCTCAAAAGAGCAAGGGAATAAGGAATCCGTGATTTCCTTATTCCCCCTCCAGGCCTACCGCTTCTTATTTGCTGACTGCTACTGCTGATATGTTTTTACTGGTATCTGCGATTAAAGATCTGCTTTGTTTCACTATCGTGACGCTTAGTATTTTTCAATACTGCGCAGTAAGACAGGATCATGATCACTGCTAATGAGATACCGTTAAAGTTATTCATTAAGTTGCTGATTGTGTCCATTTGCTTCTCCTTTATGCGTTGTTACGTGTTATTTACTGATTAATTGATTTGTTACTAAATTCTTTATCTAGCTACCGGCAACTCATCCCACTTGGTGGTGTAGTTCGGGGACCGATTGTTTGACCTCATCTGCCAATCTTCTTTAGTGTTGTTGGTTCCTGCGGCCGCAGATCGGATCACCGCATTACCAAAACGCGTATTGATCTCATCCACCGCTTTCATGAGATGCGCTGATCTGCCTTTGGTTGCAATATCGTCAAATAAGGATTGCTGCGCCGTTGGCTTATCGCTAATGAGATTCAGAATGACTCCAGCCTTTTTATAGCGAAAGTTAGCTTGATAGATTTGCTTGAGTCCTGCCAGCGCCGCATTCGTTAGTACCAGCGTGTTATCAGTTGGATCTGCCAATGGGATCGTGACGCTCTGGTGATGCTGCGGCTCGTTTTGCTTAAACGGATTAGTCTGAATAAATACCGTGAGCGCGCCCGTAGTACTGTTTTGGGTTCTGAGCTTTTCAGCTGCCCGTGCTACATGGGTAGCGACGGATTCTGCAAGCTCTGCCTGACTGGTAACCAACTTACCAAAACTGCGTGAGGCAATGATTTGTTGCTTGGCTGGCGCCACTTCCTCTAACTGCAAGCAAGAGGTGCCGCGGAGTTCATAACAAAGACGCTCCATCACTACGCCAAACTGTTGGCGCATGGCTTGTGGTGAAGCTTGCAAGAGATCAAATACGCTCTGAATATTTTGAGCTTTGAGTTTTGTGGCAATTTGCTTACCAACACCCCATACCTCACCCACTTCAGTCTCACTCATCCACTGATAGAGCTCTTCTTTTGCCATGGCGTTCACATCACATACGCCAGCAAACTGCTGATGCTTCTTAGCTAAGTGGTTGGCCAGCTTTGCCAAGGTCTTGCTGGCACCAATGCCCACGCAGACTGGCAAGCCAGTAGTGTCTTTAACTTGTTGTTTGATCTTCTGACCCAATTCGATAGTGTCTTGGTATTGCTTTAAGACGGTTTCGATTTGCAAGAAGCTCTCGTCAATACTGTAGACCTCTAGATTGGGTGTGAATTCTCTGAGCACCTGCACAACGCGACTACTCATATCACCATACAAGGTGTAATTAGATGAATAAGCCTGAATACCATGCATTTTAGCCAGCTCCTTCATCTGAAACCAAGGGGTTCCCATCTTCACGCCAAGCGCCTTAACTTCGGCACTACGCGCTACGGCGCAGCCATCGTTATTGGAAAGCACCACCATCGGCACCTCTTCTAACTTAGGCTGAAATACACGCTCACAAGAAACATAGAAGTTATTGACATCAACAAGCGCAAAGAGTGAATTTGAAGTATTTTGCATATTCATATCACTTCCCTTCTTTGCTGTATCTAGTGCTCGCATTACTGTACTTACGCACTACCCCAACAACCACACCCCAGATTTGTAGCTCGCTGCCTTCGTTAAAGGTAATGGGTTGATAGTTAGGATTTTCTGGTTGCAGCTCAATACGGCCGCGTAATTGATAGAGGCGCTTGATGGTGTATTCGCTATCAACAACGGCGACCACGATATCTTTATGTTTTGGCTTGAGGGCTTTATCAACGACTACCTTATCGCCATCGCAAATCCCCGCGCCCAACATAGAGTCCCCCTTCACGGTAAACATGAAAGTAGCTGGCTTGTTTTGAACGAGGTAATGGTTCAGATCTAAGCCGTCCTCAGCATAATCTGCCGCTGGACTAGGGAATCCAGCTGACATTCGGTGACTTAGAAGCTTGAGCTCATAGGCGGCAAAATGCCCTGCCAAGGCTTGTGGTGCCTGGGTAAGAGTTACTTTTGCGGAGTTCATCGCTTGCGTCATAGTCATTAATATACTGTATGTTTATACAGTATATGTAAAAACCGCAAAAATGAAGCTCTTTTTGTTGTTTTAGGGCTATTTGCTCAAAATTTAGGCAACAAAAAACCACCCGTAGGTGGCTTTTTAAGGCTGCTTTGCTCTTAGCAAAAAGCAAAGGCCAGGATCGCCGGGTCGTCGACAAAAGCATTTGAAAGATAAATGCTGGCGCGATACAGCCAAGGCTGCGCAATGTCGACGAGCTTAGTAAAGTGATCCATGGCCCCTAGTTTAACCGCCCAAATAATCCGTCTTCCCGATTTCTACCCCGTTGTGACGCAGGATGTCATAAGCCGTAGTCACATGAAAGTAGAAATTAGGAGTAATCCAAGTCAGTAAATACTGCTCACCGACAAACTCAAAGCTCCACTCTTTAATCGAGAACTTAATTTCTTTCGCTTCGGTGCCATTAATCTGCTCTGGTTTGAGGCTATTAGCAAAAGCAATGGTTTTAGCAATTCGCTCCTGAAGGTCCGCAAAGGTTACCTCATCATCTTCAAATTTAGGCGACTCAACACCAGCTATGCGCGCCATGCCATTTTTTACTAGATCACAAGCAATTTGAATTTGCTTAGTTAGCGGAAACATATCTGGAGCAAGCCGACCCTCTACCAACACTTTGCTATCAAGGCCCTTGGCACCCGCAAATTCTTCACCCTTTTTGAGGATGTTCGAAAGGTTGGTGAGCATCTTTGTAAATTGCGGGATTGATACTTGGTACATTGAAATTGCCATGGGGATTTCCTAAAGAATGAAGTAAGACGAGGTTGCTAAACCGATTGATTCAGTTTAATAGATCTCCTTGATCTCGCCTTGCGCAGAAATCAAATAAGCCTTGTTTGGCTTGTCTTTTCTAATTCTGGCTAGTTCAGCCTGATAGCCCTGCAACTGCTTGCGATACTTTTCATATTTCTCGCTACCTGCTTCTGGGATGGTCAACTTGTAATCAATGATGGCCAAATGATCATCGAGCTCCACCAATCGGTCCATGCGGTAGCTCTTGCCATCTTCGCTAGCGATATCTAACTCATTCCAAGCCTGCACCCACTCGCCTGATGTCAGATAAGGCTTGAGCTCTGGGGTTGTCAGCACTTTTTGGACGCGTGCAATCAGTTTATTTGCACCCTCCTGATCAACGCCAAGCCAGTTCATGAGCTCTTGCTCGCTTGGCATAGGTGAGACTGCCTCATTACTAGAATCCGGCGTGAGGAACTCAAGTAATTTGTGGAAGTTCGTGCCCTCTTCCAAAATTTCTGGGTCAGGCTCCGCTTTTGCTTGTTCTAAGGTTTTTTCTGCAAGCGCTTTAGCTAAGGCGCCACTCTCAATCTTTGCAATTGAGTCTTGATAATGAGTCTTAGCCTGATCCCACGCAATCTGAAAGTGATCAATCGTAAATGGCGTACTTCCCAGCTCCAACTGCATATCGCGTTGTTCTATGGGCATATCTTTAAGATCAGGGGTATTGATGTCTAACATAGGAACACCTGCGGCCAAAGCTCTGCCATACCAAGAGCGCTCATTCAGACCAGTCTTGCTACTGTTAGCCGCGCCGCTCAGCCATAAGCCCTGCTTGGCTCTAGTCATCGCAACGTAGAGAAGGTTCCAGTTTTCATTTTGACTAACTTCATTTTCCTTTTTGAAGATAGCGCTACGCTCACCCGTGAGGGTCTTAGAGGTATACAGGGAGAGATGTGTCGGGCTCTCATGCTCTGGCGACCAATCCAGGAGAATGCCGCGATGTGGCGCGCGCCACTCGGTATTATTTGCGTCGAGCATGATGACAAAGGGCGACTCCAATCCTTTAGCCCCATGAATTGTCATTAAACGTACACGCTTATGACGATCCTCCTCTGACATCTCGCTTTGCTCATCTACCTCACCAATATCTTCATTAGCTTCAGCCTCAACATCGCCCTCATCTGGCGTTTCATCATCATCGCCACGGCGCATTGCATTCATCTCATCAATGAAGCGACTTAAGCTTGGATAGCGACCGCCATCTTGATTTAAGGCGAGCTCTAGAAAAGCATCTAGATTGGCCAGGACTTGTGCCCTTGCTAGATTTTGAGCGGCAACGGCATAGCTCACGCGCAAATTGCTCTCGTGATAAATCAAATCCAGTAAGTCCTGCACTGGTAATACCTCGCCTAGCCCGCGCCAATGCTCCAAATACCTTGCAGCCTTTTGGATATGTGGGTTTTGACTATCCTGTAAAGCATCCCACCAACAGCGATAGCCCTGCTGATTGCCATTCACACTCATGCTGAGTTCTTGCATATGCGCTTCAGTGAAGCCAAAAATCGGGCTACGCAAAACCTGGGCTAATGGCAAATCATGGCGAGGAGAAACCAAAACCGTGAGCAATGCAATTAAGTCATCAATCTCTAATGTATTAAGAAGGCCGCCCAAGCGAGTGCTGTCATAAGCCAAACCTGCCTCACGAAGAGCTCTTTCGAACTGTGGCAAATATTTACGACGCTTAACCAACAGAATGAAGTCGCTAGCTCTTGCTGGGCGCCAACAATCTTGACCATCTTTTTTATCCATCACTTGACGTGTGGCAATCACGTGGCGAATTAAGCGGCTAATTTGCTTACCCTCTTCATAGCGCTGCTGCACATCACTGGTTTGACCAGAATCTCGAATTGCAGCATCAAAAGCAGAACCATCTCTCTCTGGTTGCTCCTCGTCTACGCGCCCAATTAGCGGTAGTAATTGCGCCTCACCCACTGCTGCATAAATCTCTTCTGGTAAGCGATCCTGCAAAGGCTTCCAAGCTGTAGCTTGTTTAGCGTATTGATAACTCTCCGGTAAAGCGCCCGCTAAAAATACCTGATTAACCGCATCATTAATAGCAGGTGCATTTCTGCGAGTAGTATTTTGAGATAAAGCGGCTGCATTTAACTTGCTCACCAGAAAATCTCTAGCGCTATCAAATAACCGTGGATCAGCGCGCCGGAAGCGATAAATAGATTGCTTGGGATCACCGACAATGAAGACGCTTGGCATTGAACCATCTTCACCATAGCCATCTAACCATGAGCGCAAGATTTGCCACTGCAATGGATTGGTATCCTGAAACTCATCAATCAAAATATGTTTGTACTTTGCATCCAAGCGGGCTTGCAGATAGGATGCATTGGCGGAGCTAGTCATTAATTGACTCACGCCAATCTCCAAGTCATCGAAGTCGCGCACACGCATAGCCTCTTTGGCTTTTTCCATATGAACGAGCATTGCTTCACTCATGGCAAACCAAGCAAGATTGAGCTCATGAACTAGATGCTCACTTTGCCAGACAAAGAAAGCTTCATAGGCCTCTACCCAAGCATTACGAATCGCCGTAATCTCTACCGGATCTCCGCCCGTTTTATCTAGGTACTTGAGCATGGGGGCAGAAGTTTTGGCAATATCCGCCAATGAAGTACGGGCCTGAGTCAAAAAGTAAGTTTGAAACTCATTTGCGATATCCATTACGGAGCCGTTAGCATCATGATGCTCAATTACTTGCTTGAGATACTCTGCTTTACCAATTTGTGTTGGCGTACCGTTACTAAAGCATTTATAGAGCGCTTCTAGATCCTTCTTGGTGCCGGGGCGCTGCCAAAATGCTTCAAGTGGATTTTTCTTGCTAATGTACGGCAAGACTTTGCTTAAGAAATCGACTGGTTTTATGTTCTTAGTAATGCATGCATCTTTAAAGAAAGTCCATGCACCTCTTTGCTTAAAGAGACTGTAATTACCCATCAAAAACTTTTGGGTTTCACTCGCACCAAACTCTGCCAGCAATACGTCATAGTGCTTTTTTAAATCTTCTGGAAGATTGCCCCACCAATCTTCCATGCACTCTTCTTGCAGGCGTTTAGCATCTTCGCGTAGATTGAAGCCAGGCTGCACCTCTGCTGATACTGGGGCTGCGCCAAGTAGGCGCCCAAACCAACCGTGGAAGGTATCAATAACAAGCGCCTGAGGACTAGACAAGACCTTCATGTACAGGGCTCTAGCATGGGATAACAGTTGAATGGCTTCTGCTTTTGTTAGACCCCTGATTTGTAATTCATGCGTTAGTGTTGCGTCATCCGCAACAGAAAACTCTTCCAATAAACCATAGAGACGATCACGCATCTCTTGTGCCGCTTTACGAGTAAAGGTGAGCGCCAAGATCTCCTGCGGCGCCGCACCAGCTAGCAATAACCGGATCATGCGAGCTACTAATAGCCAAGTTTTGCCACTACCAGCACAAGCAGAAACAATCACCGATCTCTCTGGATTGCAGGCTAAGGAATAATTGAACTCTTCGCTCACCACATCCCCTTCCTACAAATGCCCCTAGCTTCACAGTATTGGCAGACGCTATCGGGCGCAAATGCTTGCATGGGCTTACGCGCCCATAAGCTATTTAAGTCTTGAGTGATTTGCTCAGAAAACTGAATCATCAGCTCGGGCATATTTTCTACTGCATGTGACCGAATGCTTTTATCCTCGCCTTTATCCAACTCGGCCTTGAGGCTTACCCACTGTGCCTCACCTACTGTACGACCTGGAATATGGGCTGCGATGGCATTTTCATTGGCAGCACGCGCATAGATTAATAACTGTGGATCATCCAAGATATTCTCGGCACGATCGACAATCTTTTTCATCTTTTGATTTTTATAGTCAATAACAGCCGCTGCAGAGCTATCAGATTGATGAATATCAAATCGATCGGCACGCCCTGCAATACGAACATCTCTTTGCACACCCGCTGGATCAGTCAAACTCAATGTAAAGCCAACTGTCAGCTCAGCATCGTGATAACGCCAGCCTTCGCCCTCTCTCTGAATCTGCCAATCAACAAAACTTGGGATTTGTTTTTGCCAATCTCTTAGCGTTCCTAATACCCTTGCATCACCAGCAATCAGACGCTCAAATTCTTTCTCTGAATATTTCATTAAATGATCAATCATCCATTGACGGCGCGCTTGGGCACCATCATGAATTGGTGAGTGCAATTTTTCGTCTTCCGTTTTCAATGCTTGAAAAAAAGTCTTAAGTAAAGCATGCAAGGTTTGACCTGCTAAAGAGGCATCAAACCCCTCCTCAAATTCTTTCGCTTTACGTAAGCCTAATAAGCTACCGACGTAATAGCGATAAGGACAATCGCGCAAAGCCTTATAGGCACTGGGTGAAACCGTTACCGGGATCGCCAGATCGGTATCCGGCACACTCACAGACATCTGAATCGGTTGTGACCTACCCTCATATATCCCTGGCTTAACCTCAATCGCTTTCCAGGTTTTTAATTGGGTCTGCAGCCGTTGAATCCAAGCGGATGGACGCAGAGGCTCACCACTTTTACTTTTACTCTGCCAGAGAAGATCCACCTGCTTACAAGAGACTAGTAATTGAGAGAGATCTCTCGCCTGCTGTACAAATTGAGCAGCAATTGTGGAGGACTTGAGATAGCGATTTAGCGTATCCGAGAAAAATAATGGCGGCTCAGCAAATGCCGGCAGCTGCTGTTCATCGCACCCCACCAATACTACCGCGTCAAATTGACGCAAGCGTGTTGAGCTCAGCGGCAAAATGCTTAAAGTAGCTTGCGCTTCTGTACCAGCCTCTTCATAGGTCGCCTCTTCCATCACCGTCTTTAAAAGACTCAGCCATTCGGGCAATCTCATCTTCAAATTGCTATAAATGCCGCCATTCAGATTAAAGCCATTAAGCATGTCTAGAAGCTGCTTGCCAGCAGCGTCCTGATCTAGTCTGCCGGCCATGCCTGTCTCTAGCAGGTTTTTTTGCAAAAGATCGTAAGCGCTAGAACAATCTACTGACAATTGCTGCCAAGCTGCGTGCAGGCGTCTCACAAACTTAATGAGATCGATTAAATGCTCATTAGGAGAGCCGCCATTAGAAGCCGCATGTTTATTGGCTCGCTCTATTGCCATGAGGAAAGTTTCCCATCCTGACTTCGCTTGACTGGCAATCAAAATATCTTCCAGCTGAGCAAGCAGACCAATACATGCCTCGGGAGATTTATTCAGGCTATGTGCTAGATCAAAATAAGGATTTTGCAAAAACTCTAGCAGTGCGCTTGCACTAGGCCCCTCTTTGGGAGCACGTATCACTTCAAGCCAGCTATCGAAGGCAGCTGCCGCTCTGGTGGTGGATAACTTCCAACCCGTTTCATCACGTATACGTAAAGCATTACCTAAGCGACTTAACAGTGCTCGCGCCCTTCGGGCTGCCAAACGATCTTGTGCAACTAAGGCAATATTTTTCTTGCCGGCAATAAGATGCGATTCAATCGATTTTGTTGCAGCCCATGCTAATTCTTCAAAGCGTCTTGCCGCTAACAAGCGCCAATCATCATTTCTATTTGCCTGAATATTGCTATTCACTTGAGATTCTTCTGCAGGGTTTGCAGATGCGATATTGCCGCCTTCATCAAGTCCACAAAGAGCCTCAGACCACAGGGCTACTGAATTCCAGTCACTGTCTACACCGACTACTGGCGCGAACTGCGCGTAATCATTCAGGTATCGATTGATTAACTCTTGATCAATTGGCTTTGGATCTGCGGTCTGCACCCAAATAAATGGGCGCACATTGTTATGTTGATTTTCTGCATTAACCATTGCTGCCTGCATATGCGCAGCCATTGCTAAATGCTTTCGAATAACTGGATCGCCAACGCTGGTTAGATAACGCCAGAAAGTGAGAAGCACCGCAGACTCTTCATCTACAACATTACGCGAGAGCCCTACATATGCTTTAGCTATCGCTTGATCTAAAACAAGCTCTACTTTTTTAAGCCAAGTTTCAGTGTCCAATGCATGCGTATTTAAGAGAGTGTTCAGTTCATCTTGTAGTTGCGGAACAACTGCCTCAGATAGTGCGTCACATGCGTCAATCACCGCTTGCGCTAATCCCCAGGCCCCTGCTTCACTCTCTGCCTTAAACCACGCTTGCAATGTTTTATGTTTGCGTAAATTTACAAAGACTGACAGCCATCTCTCAAGATCACTTTGTTTCTTGGGAAACTTCCATGCGCCTGGCGCCGCTTCTAGCCAATCCGTAAAACTAATTACTTGGGGTAGAAAGGCGATGCTGCTTGGCAGGTCTTTTGGTCGGTTTTGCTCTAAAGCTGCCCTTACCCCAATCAGTGGACCAGCAGTACTGAGCACCACCAAGGGGCGTTGATTGGTTTGCACTGCACAATCCCAAATTCCTTTTGCCAATTGGGCAAGCGCTTGGCTATTGGGCGTGATTGCCCATGCTTGTGGCTGCTTTTGATCAGAAATGGCAGGGAAAGGCTGAGACATTAATAGAGTAATTTATCTGTTTTGAGCAGAACGTTCCGCTTATTGCTAATATAAGCGTTGTAACGACATAATTAAATAACTCGCTAAATAAGTCTAAATAAGGAATTTTCATGAGTGCCGGCATTAAATATGTAACTGACGCCTCTTTCGAACAAGACGTCCTCAAGTCCGATAAACCTGTTCTGCTCGACTTCTGGGCTGAGTGGTGCGGTCCTTGCAAAATGATTGGTCCGATTCTGGAAGAGCTCGCTGGCGAGTATGGCGACAAGCTACAGATCGCAAAAATGAACGTAGATGAGAACCAAGGTGTTCCTGCCCAGTTCAATATTCGCGGCATTCCTACCTTGATCCTCTTCAAAAATGGCACCGTGGCTGCTCAAAAAGTAGGCGCTTTGGCCAAATCCCAGTTGACTGCGTTTATTGATAGTCATCTGTAAATAGTCTCAGACCACAGGTTCACCAGCTGAGCCTGTGGTTTTTATCGATTTCCCGCAGTTGCCAGACCCGTTTTTTAGTGTAGTATTACTCAAACGCACTAATCAGTGCTCCGATTTTCAGCAATTTATCTCCCCCTTCTTTTAGCAAATTCCAAAAATTCTGTTTTTCCACATCTGCGTGATCTTGATCAGCGCGGCAATACCCTAAAACAAATTTCCCTTATTTATTTTTATCTTTATCAACACCCGAGAACCACATGCAATTAACTGAACTCAAAGTCCTCCACGTATCCGCTCTGCTTGAAATGGCAGCTAGCCTGGAGATTGAAAACACTCAACGGATGCGCAAACAAGAATTGATGTTTGCCATTCTGAAAAAACGTGCGAAGGCTGGTGAAACTGTTTTCGGTGACGGTACCTTGGAAGTATTGCCTGATGGCTTTGGTTTCTTGCGCTCTCCTGAAGCCTCATACATGGCTTCTCCTGATGACATTTACATCTCCCCTGCGCAGATCCGTCGCTTTAATTTACATACTGGCGACAGCGTTGAGGGTGAAGTTCGTACACCTAAAGATGGCGAGCGTTACTTTGCATTGGTAAAGGTAGACAAGATCAACGGTTTGGCTCCAGAAGCCCTCAAGAACCGCATCATGTTCGAGAATTTAACGCCTTTGCACCCAAACCGCGTTATCAGCTTAGAGCGTGATATCAAGGCCGAAGAGAACTTGACTGGCCGCATCATCGACATGATCTCCCCTATTGGTTACGGCCAACGTGGCTTGATCGTGGCGTCACCAAAGTCTGGTAAGACCGTGATGATGCAGCACATTGCTCACGCAATTGCAGCCAATAATCCTGAAGCGATTTTGATCGTATTGCTCGTTGACGAGCGCCCTGAAGAAGTTACTGAAATGCAACGCTCCGTTCGCGGCGAAGTGGTTGCCTCTACTTTTGATGAGCCAGCAGTACGTCACGTACAAGTTGCCGAGATGGTGATTGAAAAAGCTAAGCGTTTAGTGGAGATGGGTAAAGATGTCATCATCTTGCTTGACTCGATTACTCGTCTTGCTCGTGCATACAACACAGTTGTTCCTTCATCAGGCAAAGTACTCTCTGGTGGTGTGGATGCAAACGCATTGCAACGTCCAAAGCGTTTCTTCGGTGCTGCACGTAATATTGAAGAAGGCGGTTCATTGACCATCATCGCTACTGCCCTGATTGAAACGGGTAGCCGTATGGATGACCTCATCTATGAGGAATTCAAAGGCACCGGCAATATGGAAGTTCACCTTGAGCGTCGCTTGGCTGAGCGTCGTGTTTACCCATCTATTAACCTCAATAAGTCTGGTACCCGCCGTGAGGAGCTCTTGGTTAAAGCTGAGAACCTCCAGAAGATCTGGGTATTGCGTAAATTGCTGGCAGATATGGACGATATCGAGGCGATGAACTTCATCGTAGATAAGCTCAAATCAACCAAAAACAATGGTGAATTCTTCGACTTAATGCGTCGCGGAGGCTAATTTAAGGGTCTAGGGGGCTGTTTTGGCCCTTTTTAGACTCCTAAAGCGAGCTTTGTCCTTGATTTCATGGCATAATTTCGCCTTTGCTGCACCATTAACTTGCTTTTAAAACCTGGGAAAGTATTTAAGTCAATTTGACTAAAACGGCTACCCGCTCATAGGACTCAACATGAAACCTGGCATTCACCCCGAATATCGCGAAATCGTCTTTGTAGACGTTTCCAATAACTTCAGCTTCAAGACTCGCTCCACTATGTCTACTAAAGAGACAATCAAGTGGGAAGATGGCAATGAATATCCATTGGCCAAGATCGAGACTTCATCTGAATCACACCCTTTCTACACTGGTACCCAGAAAATTATGGATACCGCTGGTCGTGTTGAGAAATTCCGTCAGAAATTCGGAACTAAAGCTGTTGCTAAAGCTTCCGGTGATGGCGCTGCTAAAACAGCTGAGAAAAAAGCTGCTGCTGCAGAAGCTAAAGCTGCTGAAAAGCCAGCTAAGAAGAAGGCTTAAACCACTTCTATTCGCGGGGTATGTTAAATACCTGCTCTGCGAGATAATCAAGGCAGCGTTTGCTGCCTTTTTTATTTTCAACCTCACCCATGGTCAAACTTACCGCCGCTGCCACTAAATCAATTCCGCGCATTATTATTTTTGCGCTGACATTGGTTTATGGTTTTGCCGGACTCTTCTTCCGGGATCCCTGGAAGAACGAAGATGCGATTGGCTTTGGTGGCATGTGGACTCTCTTTCGTGGCGACTCAATTGACTGGATCGTTCCACACCTAGCGGGCCGCGATATCTCACTTGGCACACCTTTGCCATATTGGATGGGCGCCACATTGATTAAATGGTTTGGCCCCTTTATTGGCGCCGCCAATGCCGCTCGTTTGTATGCTGCTATTTGTTTCTTCTCCGCTGCTCTAGCTATTTGGTACGCCACTTATTTATTAGGTCGTCGTCGTGAAGTACAACCGATGGCACTAGCCGTTGGTGGTCAGCCTGATATGAAGAGTTATGGCATGACTTTGGCTGATGGTGCGTTACTCATCTTCTTAGCTTGCGTAGGCTTAGCTCAACGCGCTCATGAAACTACCCCAATGATGGCGCAGTTAATGGGCATCAGTATTGTGTTGTACGGAACAGTTCGCGGTCTCGATAAGCCCTGGCAAGGCGGCTTATGGACTGGCCTTGGCATCGCTATCGTAGCGCTATCCTCCAATCTCACGCTCAGCTTAATCATTGTTACTTCCACGATCATTGCCGTAATTGCTAGTAATGCAAAGCTACGCTTTCGCTGGACACTGACAAGCACTGTTTTGGGGTTGATTGGTTTTGCGATTTGGCCTTTGGTCTGGTATTTGTCTGACCTACCGCCGCAATGGCGTCACATTGCCGAAGAAGGTTGGCGCAATATGCCAGAAATGCGCGCTACTCCATCAATTGAATCACTCGGTTTCTTGAGCGTGAACTTCTGGGCTTACGCATGGCCTGTTTGGCCGCTGGCCATTGTTTCGCTCGCACACTGGGGTCGAGTTAAAGAATCTGGTGCCTGGCGAGCACCGCATCTTGCTATTCCACTAAGCTTATTTATCGGCAGCTTAATTTATGTCCTATTCCGCCTAGAAGCCAATGAACATGATTTAATGATTTTGATTCCGAGCCTTTCGATCATTGCCGCTTTTAGCCTGCCCGTTCTAAAGCGTAGCGTCATTAGTTTTATCGATTGGTTTGCGATGTTTAGCTTTACGCTCATCGCTCTCGCTATTTGGATTATCTGGCTAGCAAAAGTCACCGGCTACCCAGAGACAACGGCAGCCAATATTGCGCGCCTACTTCCTGGTTTTGAGAGTCAATTTAATGTGCTGGCTTTTGTCGTGGCGCTTGCGATTACTGGTGTGTGGTTATCGGTAGTCCGCTGGAGAACCTCGCGAGCACCGAAAGAAATTTGGCGTTGCCTCATTATCTCCGCATCGGGCACCACTTTAATGTGGGTGCTACTGATGACCTTATGGTTGCCAACAATTAACTATGCCAAGACCTATCGCTATGTTTCAGCACGTTTAGTTCAAGTGATCCCATCGGGTGGTGGCTGTATCGATACCAGCAATCTCGGTTTTGCACAACTTGCCTCTTTTGAATACTTCTCTAAACTTAACTTACGCGATGATCCTAATTGCCCATGGATGCTGACACACAGCCAATCTGAAGCAAAAGCATACGCACAATTAAATAATAAAAAGCTCACCCTGCTCTGGGAAGACCGTCGCGCAGCTGACCGCGATGAGCGTCTACGTCTTTACGAAGTAATACCAGAATAAATCGTGCTGCACTTTAAGTTATCGCGCCTCCGTGAGGATGTTCCTTCCCTACTGAAGCTAGCTAGTCCTTTGTTAATTGGGCAGCTTGCAGTGATCACATTTGGCGTCTTAGATACCGCCATGACTGCGCGTTATTCTGCGGAAGATCTCGCTGCACTGGCAATGGCCTCAGCCATCTTCATTAGCATTTACGTTGGCCTAACAGGAGTTATCTCTGCTCTTGCACCAATAGCTGGCCAATTGTTTGGTGCTAAACGCTTTTCAGAAATCGGCGAAGAAGTTCGCCAGGCCACTTGGCTCGCTTTAGGCCTTACTGTGCTTGGCTGTTTTATTTTGCTCAATGCGGATCATTTGCTCGCTATCTCGCAAATGAATGAGGCCATTGAAGGTAAAGCGAAGTTATATCTCAATATCTTAGCTATTGGCTTACCAGCCAGCATGGGTATGCGCGTTCTCATGGCGCTTCACAACGCGGTGTCACGCCCTACAGTAATTACGGTGGTACAAATCATCGGCCTGGCACTGAAGCTTCCTTTAAACCTGCTCTTTATTTATGGTGGCTTAGGCATCGAGGGCATGGGCGGTCCAGGCTGTGCTGTTGCTACCGTCATTATTAATTGGTCATGGCTACTAATGACTTTAGGATTTGTCTTATTTGATCGCTTTTACAGGCCATTTAAGATCTTTGCCCGCTTTAGCATGCCTGACTGGCATCGCATCTGGACTTTGCTTAAGCTTGGCGCACCCATTGGCTTTAGTTACTTGATCGAAGTGACCTCATTCACTTTTATGTCTTTGTTTATTGCGCGCCTTGGAACTACCGCATTAGCGGGACACCAAATTGTGGCCAATATGGGCACCGTGATTTACATGGTTCCCTTATCGCTTTCGATTGCCACAATGACGTTGGTATCCCAATCGATTGGCGCCAACAAACCCGATCGTGCGGAAGAAATAGGTTGGTCTTCAGTCTTTTTTACGACCACCCTTTGCATTAGCATCGGCATTGCTGTTTGGATCTTTAGAATCCAGCTACTGGACCTATATGATCCACCAGCAGAAGTGAAGGCATTTTCCATTCCCCTCTTTTTGTTTATTGCCTTTTACCAAGTGTTTGATGCCCTACAAATCACTGCAGCATTTATTCTGCGGGCTTATCGGATTGCATTTTGGCCTATGTTGATTTATGCCGGCTCACTCTGGGGTGTAGGCCTTGGTGGCGGGTATCTGATGGGCTTTAATGTCTTGGGTAATACGCCATCATTCTTGCAAGGTGCTAATGGCTTCTGGGCTGGAAATAGCCTGAGCCTAGGTTTAGCTGCATGCCTCTTGCTCTACCTCTTTAGAAGAACAGCGGAGCGCTATGAGAAAACGCATCCACCGGTAGAGGTTTGATTCGCCCCTACTTATAAACTTTCAAAGTAGAAGCGTCATCATCTAAGTGTCTTTTGAGATTACGGACCTGCCCTGCTGAACCAGGGCTGTTAGTAATAAAGTTTTGATCAGCCAAGTGTTTTCGGACATCTTCCGCCAGATCCAAAGAGGCTAACTTCATTAGCTTAGCTGTACTTGGCTTGTGACCAGTATCTCGGCCATCAATTTGAACATCCTTGCCTTCACCCGATGCCACAAATGAGGCAACGATTTGAGTCGTTTTGGTCTCGACGATATTAAAGTCCACCGTTACCTCAAGCGTTACTTGCTGCGAGGTAGATTTTGTTCCGGGAATATCGGAAACATTATCAGTACTAGAAACTTCAGCTAAGACGCCATACAAAACATAGTCGGCATCACCAAAATCGCCAGCCTGAATACGCTTAACGATATCAAAGTACTCATCGCCCTGATTGGGTACAGCAGGAGTAGATTTGGCCTGCACTACTTTATAGCCAGACTTAATGAGTAAGCCACGAATCGGATTCGCTAGATAGCGCAACTCACCATACTCATTATTGCTTTGATAGCCTGATTTCTTCATGCTTTGCGTATCAGCAGCAGTTGAGCTATTGCTTGGTGCCCCTGCATCAGCTACAGGCATAGGTGGAATAGCAGTGCCTGGAGCGGTTGATTTAGGGTCAGCTAAATTGGTGAACTTTACTGGATAAGCCGATGAGTTTGCACCGCCAGTAATCACCGAGGAATTAGCCTTATCGGCATCCACCTCAATTGCCTTAGGCACAATCGTAGAAGAGATGCTGTTATTAGTAACCGTTCTGGTTTCTTCAATGAAGGTCAAGTTTTTGCCTTCTTTTTTGAAGTAGATGTCAGTTACTGCAATTGATTTGGAATCTGCCTTCAGCGCCTCAGCAGTAATCGCTGAGTTCTTCGGAGGATCCGCAGGCACTTGCCCCACAATTGCTGACTCCGCCACGGGTGCAGGCGGCTTGGTGGCGCAGCCAGCCAAGAAAACTAGGCTCAGACTTGTGCAAGCTAAAAATGTTTTTTTCATGTGTTACTCAATTCTTTATGGTGTGAAGTAGCGTATTAGCGCGTAGCAGTCTTACGAATCTCTTTTTCATCAGCCCACTCAAGCAAACCAGATTCGTTATTAATAAGATTTAAGTTAAAGACGTAGTAAACATCTTTAACGTCTTTAGTGTTCTTCACGATAGACGCAATGGATCCTTCAATGCGGTATTGGGCACCCTGCATATTGCCAGTCTTAGCAATCGTACTATTCTTATACAAACCTGACTGGTTCTGACGCTTCAGCTCTTCAGTTTGATTTTGCATTTCAGAAACACTTACCGCAAATCGCACTTGACCACTCTTCATCAGTTGTGTGCGGATCTTGTCGGTAATCACGCGCGTATCGATATATTCAGAAGTCTTGTTCTTAACATCTGCCAAAGTCACAATCGGCGCATCCTTACTTCCGGAAATTGCCTTTGATTGCAATAGTGATCTGGTCATTGCCTCAGCAATCATCTGCAGATCAGTAGAGCCGTAATTAGCATTCACTGTTTCAACAGCTTTTGCATCGCCATAACGAACCTGAGGGCCAGAGCAGGCTGCAAGGGTAGCTACTGAAAATGCAATGGCGGATAAGCGGATAGTTTTAGTGTTCATGATCATTTTTAATATTGAATGGTTACTTGAATTTTTCTTGGAATGTTATGAGTTGTTTCTTGTATTTTTATTTGTATTGATTTAACTCAAATTTAAAATCAGTAGCATCTGGTGTTGGGGCTATACCCATGATAACGGTCGACTGCCCCTTCCCTACTGTTACAGGCTTCCATGCTTCTTCATCCGTTACAGTCATGCCGTTTTTACCAATCCATTTGAATCGATAAGACACTAGGTTTGATTTACTGTCATTTTGAATCGTCACTTGCGCAGTCAGCACGCCATTGCGCACTAAGCTTCGCATGTCCGTAATTTGAATGCTATCGGTATCACCCATACGTACCGTCATATCCTTCATTGACGGTGTTGAGCTGCAGGCCACCAAAGTAAAAGCGGCAAGTGCAGCGATCAGGATTGAAAGGTATTTTTTCATCTGGGTTTTCCTAATTAAAAAGCTGCTGAAAACTATTCAACAGATTGGGTGGCTCGTAAGGCTTAGCCCCTTCTATATTACCGCTAGCGGGACTGCTATTGGTGGCGGGACTAGGGTTAGAAATCGGGGTGGAAAGTGTTGGGGTTGTCGGCACTGTCATTGGCGCAGGAGCTGGCGCTGCCGGGGCAATCTCCTCAGGCTGCGGATCCTGAAAACCGCCCCATAACTTCTTAAAGCCCGCAAAAGCACCTTCTGCTGGCTTGGGCTCCATAGCGGCAGGCAACACGTTTGAGGACTGAGTAAGCGCTGGGTTTGGAATAACCGGGGTTGCAGCTGCAGGAGCCATGACAGCGCTGGCTTTGGGTGGTAGTGCGGCTGGGTCATTTGAAGTTAGCACCGTTGCTCGGTTTCTGAACATACGGATATAGACCACGTTATAGCCACCCACCAAGTTAACAGTTTGGGAAGCGATTACTCCAGAAGGCAAGGCGTACTTAAGAACAGTGGGGCCAATTGGTAAACCCATTCTGGCCATATAAGTTTGTGCGGGCAAGGTCGACCAATGACGGACATCAGTCACGTTAATTGCTTGCAGGCCATATCCAGTGATCATTCCTGCAATAGCGCCAATGAGAGCGGCGGTTCCATTGTTTTGGTTGTTCTGGTTCTTTCTGTTAGCCGCTTGTTGCGCAGCGCGATCTGCCGCGTATTGAGCGGCCAGCGACACTAGGGCTCTTGATGAAGCCCTGAGAACATAAGCGGGCATCTCATCGCGCAAGTTCTTACGAGCCATCGCATCGATGTTGGCTACCAATTCTGGATTAGCCGCTTTATCGCCAAGCTGGATGAAGGTGGGCCTATAACGCTCAGTGGATTTTTCAATTACCGGAAAAGTTAAAGTGACCAGCTTTGAATTGCCGCCAATCGAGAAAGACTGGCTAATTTGATAAGGGATAATTTTTGGCATATACCCGGTATCAATAATGATCAAGGTATCGGCAAAGGATTTTTTACTCTGATTGGCAATATTGGAATCAAGCTTGGCGATACTGGTTTTAAAAAAATTCACCTGAGGTCTTAGCTCAATTGCCAAACGATATCCTGGGGCTGCTAGACTAGCTTCTCCTTGTGACTCATGGATAAATCCTGATAGGTAGTACGCCCCAGGGTTTTGATAAGAGTTCTTAAGGCTACGCGTTTCCTCATCATCCAATAAATTAATTGGGTATCCGCTGATGCTCTCAACGCGACTAGTGGCGCCCTGAGTATTGGGATTATTTTGTTGCTCACGCTCTACCTTGGTTACCGCAACAACTTGGCTTTGAATGAGCTCTTCAATTACCCTCTCACGCTGGGCCATTTTTTTGGCCTCCACCATGGCATCATTCCATCGCCCCTGTGAGAGATGATTTAAAGCTAGAGTCTGACTTAATAAACTCACTTCATAGGGCTTGGGATCATACTCACTGCTAAATCCTTCAGACAATACATATGAGCTTGCCCCTGAAAAAGAGCGCCGGAGTTTATCGCTAGTAGTTACCTCCCAGCGACTCACTAATTGATCTGCGGCTAGTAAGTTTTGGGTGCTATTCGGAATCTGGGTAGAGCCTTGCAATCTTTGAACTTCACCCAACTCCATGTAGTACAGAGTATTTTTATCTTTGAATGCACCCTGAATAGCAGCTGCTGTGTTCTGTAGATCGCCATTCTTAAACTGCTCCTGAGACTCATTCATCTTCAATTGCTGAGTCTGGGTTGCGCAGCCAACCAATAAACAAACAACTAAAGTTGCGCTGAATTTAGAAAAGTTTAATGATGAAAATTTAGGCAACTTGAGGGCTTGGGAACGGAATAAGGGATAAATAGTAATTTCAAGCAAATAGTTCTCATACCTTTAACGCTTGAAAATAGGCCGGGGCTGACAAGAAAACGCTCTAATTACTGTAATTACTCTAATTTTGCACCCGATTGCTGTACTACCCTACCCCATTTACTGGCTTCAGAAACAATTAACCTAGATAAGTCTTTCGGACTGCCTGGAGCGGGATCTAAGCCCCCAGCTAAAAGACGGGTCTTTACCTCTGGATTACTCAAGGTATGGCGAACCATTTGATTTAAGCGCTTTTGAATATCGGATGGCAAGTATGCTGGTGCCATTAAGGAAAACCAAGATACCGCCTCAAACCCTGTCAGACCCTGCTCAGCCAAAGTCGGAATCTCTGGGGCAGCATGTGAGCGCTTGAGCGTTGTGACCCCCAAAGCCTGGACCTCTCCAGCTTTAATCAAAGCCAAAGAAGACGAAAGATTATCAAACAGCATCGTGATGCGACCGCTGAGTAAATCAGGCAAAGATTGAGCACGCCCTTTGTAGGGAATATGACGAATTTGCACTCCAGCCATCTCTTTAAATAATTCGCCTGACATGTGCAAAGAGGTGCCAACACCCGATGAGCCAAAGGTTAGTTGATTAGGCTTTGCTTTTGCCAACTCTATGAGCTCACGCAAATTATTAACCCCCAACCTCTTATTGACGATTAATACATTTGGTGTGCTTGCTAAAAAACTAATGGGCGTGAAATCCTTCACAGGATCAAAAGACATCTTTTCATAAAGAGCGCCATTGATCGCATGAATGCCTACCGTACCAATCAGCAAGGTGTAGCCATCGGGTTCGCTTTTGGCAACCAGGTCAGCCCCAATATTGCCGCCATAACCAGGACGATTTTCAACTAGGACTGGGACGCCTAAACTCTGTTGCCAGTTTTCTGCCAACACGCGCGCCAAGATATCAGGAGCACCTCCAGGGGTAAAGGTAACAATGATGCGGATGGGCTGCTTTGGCCAAGCCGCATTCTTCTGGGGTGCGCTTTGCGCATGAACAGCAAAGCAAATAGCCCACAATACAGATACCAGAAGAAAGTTCTTCAGAACTTTGGAGAATTGCATACTCAATCTATTGAGAGCTAGACCAAATGGTCTAGCTTAAAAGCCGAAGCGAGAACGCAACCAGAGCCAGCCCTCATACTTCACTGGATCATCGGCACAGGGGCCGATACCGCATTCCAACAATGTAGAAATGAGATTACCCAATACCAGAAGAATAAAAGCAATCACCAGGGCATTTGCAAACCAAGAGCGTGAGCGAACCTCACGATTGGGCAGCATCAAGAGAATTGCCAGACCCATTAACAAGCCGGTGTAACCAACGTAAGCCCAAGTATAAAAATGCAACTCTAAAAATGTTTTTCCAAATCCTTGGTCGCCCGGCAGAATATGCAAGAAGACTTGACGAAGAGAAACCATCATCCCCACTAAGCCGCCAATGATGCCCCATCCATAGTGAGATGAATGAGCGCCACAACGAATATTGAGAACCAAAGCAAAGCCAATAATTACAAATCCAACGCGCTGCATTAAGCACAAAGGACAAGGCAGCTCACCAAAGTAGAGTTGATCTACAAATGCATAAGACAGCATGCCGACAACCGCTAGCAATGCAAGCTGATTACCAAGCGCAGCTAAGGAAGGTAGAGAATGTTTACTCACAAGCAATTACAGACTGATGTTGAGATGGTCGGTTGCATGAAAACGGAACCAAACTAGAAGAATGGCAACGGTAATCGCCAAAACTGTCAAACCTGCAAGACGCTTCTCAAACCAGACCAGAACAAGTCCGATAAAAGCCGTCAGAAAAGGTAGAAACATATACATAAGGGAATTCTAGCGCAGGACACTATTTATAGGGGTAATTCTGTAATTACAGAGCTTAGAGAAAGGTCTTTTGTTTAGAATGTGTCTATGCCCGCAAGCCCTACCCCACCCTGCATCAATTTAGATCTCGACGGAAAGATTGCTCGGGTTACTTTTAACAACCCAAGTGCACGTAATGCACTAACGTGGCCAATGTATGAAGAACTCAAAAGGATTTGCGACTCACTAGCTCAAAATCGCGCTATTCGAGTGGTGATCTTCAAAGGTGCTGGAGATAAAGCATTTGTCTCTGGAAGTGATATTCAACAGTTTGTTGATCTACAAAAAGATGAGGCTTATGAAGTTGCGGTTGATCACATCTTTGCCTCGCTGCAACAATTACCTATGCCAACAATAGCCATGATTGAAGGTTTGGCTGTTGGCAGTGGCTTACTGATGGCAACTGCATGCGACTTTCGCATCTCCACTCCAGATGCGCGCTTTGGCATACCGGTAGCAAAGACCTTGGGAAATTGCTTATCACCCAGCAATCTTTCTTGGATTGCAGCACACCTCGGGGTCCCGACAGTTAAAAGAATGCTTCTGACTGCGGAGCTCATTAAGGCTCCAGAATTATTAGAGTCGGGGTACCTGTATCAAACTGCAGAAGCCGTAGAACTTCAGTCATCCGTAAATGCGCTTGCAGAAAAGCTAGCGGCTCTTGCGCCAATCACTCAAAAGGCTAGCAAGCTGACACTAGCGCGCTTACTACAAAGCAATCTTCCAGACTGCACGGATCTCATGCGAGAAACCTATAACAGCAAAGACTTTAAGGAGGGTGTGAACGCCTTCCTGGAAGGTCGTCCACCCAAGTGGGTTGGCAAGTAAAGCTATCCTTCCAGCTCCAGCCCTAAGACTTAGAGTTCAAAAACTCCACCACGGTTTTCACAAACTGATCAGGCACCTCAACATGAGGTACATGGCCTACGTTTTCAATAGGCACTAGTTTTGCATTCGGGATAGCTGCTTGCGCCTTCTTACCTAACTCGGGAAAGTTACCCAAAGACTTCACTGCTTCTGGTGGCGCAAAGCGGCGGCCAAATACTGTGCGGTCTTTTTGACCGATCACCAATAAAACAGGCATCTTTAGTTGCGGTAAATCATTCACTACTGGTTTTTCAGCAATCATTTGATACGTTAGAACTGATGTCTTTGCATATGCCGGATAGTCTGGGCCTTTTTGAACTCGCACATAGACCTCTACAAACTTTTCATAACTAGGCTGCCAGTTAGGAAAATAACTCTGCAAAAAACGGCGATAGCTCGTTTCTGTTTGCGCCATCTCAAGCTTAAGTAAATCTTCATTCTTCTGCGGGGGGATATCTTTGCTGTAATCCTCAAGGCCCAATGGATTCTCGAGCACTAGCTTTTGCACAGTCTGGGGATATAAACGTGCAAAACGAATACCCACCATGCCACCCATAGAATTCGCAATCACCGAAACTCGCTGAATATTGAGTGACTTTAATAAAGCCTGGGTATTAGCGGCCAAATCATCGAAATGGTAATCAACATCTGGCTTAGAGGACTTGCCAAAACCAATCTGGTCGGGCGCAATTACTCGATAGCCAGCTTTAGAGAGCCCTGCAATGGTTGGCGCCCAGTAATCGCTAGAAAAATTCTTGCCATGAAATAGCACCACCACCCCTTTTGCCCTACCCAACGCAGCCACATCCATATACATCATGCTAGCGGGCTGACCTTGTAAGGAAGTCTTAAATTCTTTTAAGGGATATGGGTATGGCCACTTGCTTATACGTAAATCCAATGGTGCAGCATCTGCATACAGGCTCGCTGACTGAGTTGAGGATGCTTTCTCAGGGCTAGCACAAGAAATTAAGAGAGCGGGTAATGCTAGCACTACACACGATAACGAAATTTTCTTGAGAAAACAGTTCATCACACCAACTCTCTTTTGCATTTAGATAATCTTTGTTTTTAAATTCGGTAAGCCAGCAACACTTCCCTCAAGAACATCACCTTTTTTCACTGGACCAACTCCTGCTGGTGTGCCAGAGAAAATCAAGTCGCCCGGCTCTAAAGTAAATAAAGTGGAGAGGTAAGCAATCGTATCTGGAACATTCCAAATGAGTTGATTGAGATCACCCTCTTGACGCACTTCGCCATTTACCAAAAGCTTAACAGCGCCCTTAGCAGGATGACCGCACTGACTTGCTGGGGTAATCTCACCGCAAGGAGCAGACTGATCAAATGCTTTGCCAGTATCCCAAGGGCGTCCCATCTTTTTGGCTTCGCCTTGAAGATCGCGTCTGGTCATATCTAAACCGACACCATAACCATAGACATGATCTAGGGCTTTATCTGCAGCAATATTTGCCCCTCCCTTACCAATCGCAACCACCATTTCAATTTCGTGATGAACATCACTTGATAAGTTAGGGTAGGCCATATCCTTGCCATCCGTCACGATCGAATTAGCGGGCTTCATAAAGAAGAATGGTGGCTCACGATCTGGATCATGACCCATCTCACGTGCATGATCAGCATAGTTACGTCCCACGCAGTAAATGCGATTGACAGCAAAGCGACGGCTGTCGCCGGTTACAGGTAAAGAAATCACTGCTGGTGGAGCAATCACAAATGCTGAAGACATAAAAACCTTTCTAAGAATTTTGATGGAAACGTGTTCTATTTCTACTATTTAGAAGTATGACGTAATTTCAATAAAAGGATGCTGAGCGCCAAGGCAAAGGTCATGGCATTCGCCAGAATCAGGGGCCACTTTTCGATAATGAGGCCATAAACCAGCCATAAGCCCACCCCCGCCGTAAATAAGGAATACATGCCCAAAGAAATCCCCGAAAGATCCCGGGTACGCCAGGACTGAATTGCCTGGGGCAAGAAGGCAATCGTGGTCATGAATGCAGCGCAATAACCAATAATCTCAATTTGGTGGGGCTCAAGAGTCATTTGCCCATTGTAGTTAGGGAAATATACAAATCATTGACGCAGCGCATGAATTTTTATACTGTAGATAATAGAAAATCGGCGTTCAACCTACTATTAAAAATACAAAATGAGACAACAAATAATTAAGGGCCTCGGCCTTATTCTTTGCGGCAGCTTGCTGAGCACAACCCCGTATGCGCAAACCAATAGCGCCGTAATTAAAAACTATCCTGACAAGCCTATTAGACTGGTCATTCCATACCCACCAGGGGGCGCCACCGATGTGATTGGGCGCATTATGGCTCAAGAGTTATCTAAGTCACTTAACCAACAAGTCGTTCCAGATAATCGCGCAGGTGATAGCGGCAATATTGGCGCAGATATGGTTGCTAAATCCCCTGCCGATGGCTACACACTGCTGATGGGCGCCCTAACATCGCATTCCATTAACGCGAATCTCGATAAAGACAGGATCAAATACAACCTGGAGAAGGATTTCACACCAGTTGACGTGGTGGGAGTGGTACCCCTGGTATTTGTAGTGAATCCTTCAGTCCCCGTAAAGAATATGAAAGAGTTCATTGCCTACGCAAAAGCGAACCCAGGCAAGCTCACTTTCGCATCATCTGGAGCTGGCGCGCCACAACGTCTTGCAATGGAAATGTTTCGTTATCAACTAGGCTTGGACCTGTTGCATGTGCCTTACAAAGGTAGTGGCCCCGCTATGACTGATCTAGTAGGCGGTCAAGTGCTTACTATGTCAGAAACAGTTCCAGCAGCTCTACAATTTATTCAAGCGGGTCAGTTAAGACCGCTAGCCGTGACAACCGCTAAACGCATTAGTCAATTACCGGATGTGCCAACTATTACCGAAGCCACAGGCCTACCTAACTTTGATGTTGTAAGTATGTTTGGTATTTTGGCTCCAGCGGGAACACCTAAGCCGATCATCGACAAACTGAGTGCCGATATCAAAGTTATCTTGCAGCGCCCTGAAGTGCAAGATCGTATGTTGGCAGCAGGCGTGTATGTGAACTATCTTTCGCCTGCAGATTCCGGCAAGCGCATTACACGGGAAATGACTATGTGGAGCAAAGTGGTAAAAGATGCCAATATCAAACCAGATTAGGTTTGATATGTATTAATTAAGTGGTATGGAAAAAATCGCTTTCAGCGTCAATGAATCAGTGCTGTTAGAAAAGCCCTTGCCTACCCCAGCCTGAAAAGAAAGTGGTTTGCCTTCGTAGTACATCATCAAGAAACCCAATTGCTGGGTATTTTGATAGTTGATGGGCTGACCAAGTTGATTCAGGTTGGAGTAGTACTCCACTCCCAGCGCTAACTCAGGAGTCACCTCCCTAGACAAGCGTGTTGCCGTGGAAAAATAAGGTGACTGATGTACGTAGGGTTGCGAGAGAGGCATATCTACAATCGGATTAAATGAGAGGAGCCACTCATCAAAATGCTTACCAACAATAAAACGCATTTCACCGTTATATCTAGACTCATCAAACTGCGGTTGCACGTTGGATAATTCTAGATTGGCGCCCGCAAAGAAAGAGTCGCCTTTATCTTCGCGAATTGGTAACCATTTCATGCGAACTTTCGTTGCTGCATATTGAAACTTATTGTCATAGTTCACATAAGAGATATATAAACCAGCCTCTAAATCGTGACCCAAGCCATAAGCAAACTCTGGAGTAACCCGCACACCATTGTTGTTCATCACCTCCCCTGGATAGGAGGGATTTTGAATGCCTCGGGGAGTACTGTTTAAATGCACCTCTAGACTTGCCTCGCCCTTGGCATTAATTTCATCATCGTAGACCTGAATTTCATCCTGCAGAACCGCCATGCTGACTGATGGCGAGAGAATTAATGCGCTTAACAGCAGCCCCTGGATAAGCGCTGTCTTGAAGAGGCGAGCTGGTATTCGCATAATTGGTGAGTTTAACAATGATTGAGGATTAAGGCATTCCTAGGAATTGTTAACGTAACCAAAAGATATCCTCATTGAAATCAGCCCGATTGGACAACGGCTTCATAAGAATTTTTAGCCTAGTCCCAAAAAGATAGCGAGTCTGTACGCAATAAAGGAGGCGATATAGGCCAAGCTAAATAAGTAGCTCAGCATGATGATCGGAATCTTCCAGCCACCCGTCTCGCGCTTTACTGCGGCAATGGTTGATAAGCACTGGGGGGCAAATACAAACCAGGCCAATAAAGAAAGTGCAGTAGCCAAAGACCAACCGCTAGAGATCAGAGGTATCAATGCTTCCGTAGCATCTACGCTTGAGCTAGACAGGGCATAGACTGTTGCCAATGAACTCACAACCACTTCTCGAGCAGCCATACCAGGAACCAAGGCAATACTGATTTGCCAATTAAAGCCTATTGGTGAGAACACATGGGCTAAGGCCTGCCCTATCATGCCGGCAAAGCTGTATTGAATAGGTGATCCCGTTGCACCTTCAGGCGGAAATGGAAAGCTAGACAAGACCCACAAACCAATCGTCATGAGCAAGATGATTCCGCCAACACGACGTAAAAAGATTTCAGCGCGCTGCCAGAGACTGATAGCCAAATTACCTAAGCGCGGCAGGTGATAACTCGGCAATTCCATCATGAGCGCATTCATCTTAAATTGCTCACTGGTAAAGCGCTTCAGAATCCAGGCCACCGCCATCGCGCCCAATATTCCCGCCAGATACAGCAAGAAGAGCACCAATCCCTGCAAATCAATTCCTGCCCAGAGCTTTTGCTCTGGAATAAATGCAGAGATTAATAAGGCATAGACTGGTAGACGTGCGGAACAAGTCATCATCGGCGCAATCAGAATGGTCACCATGCGATCTCGTGCATTAGAGATGCTTCTAGTCGCCATAATTCCGGGAATGGCACATGCAAAGCTGGAGAGGAGTGGAATGAAGGATCTACCCGATAAGCCAACCGATCCCATTACCCTATCGAGCAAGTAAGCAGCTCTTGGAAGGTAGCCAGATTCTTCAAGCAACAAAATAAAGAAAAACAAGATGAGGATTTGCGGCAAGAAAATCACCACACCACCTAAGCCCGCCAAAATTCCATTGATCACTAAACTGCGCAACCAACCATTCGGCAGTATGTCGGCAATCTGTGCGCCTAGATATTCAACGGCCGTTTTAATCAAGTCCATTGGAACAGTAGCCCAACTGAACACTGCTTGGAAAATACAAAAGAGTAAAGCCACCAAAATAATGGGGCCAAAAACTGGGTGCAGCAATACGGCATCCAAGCGATCGCTCAATTGATCCGGAATGATTTGATCCAACTTGAGATTTTGCAGAATTCTTTGAACCTGAATATTGTCGGTCTCTGTGTGCGCAATATGTGAAGCCACGTTCTCGAGAGTGGCATCGCCTGTTCCGGTACGCAAGCCATTGAGATTGCGCCAGTCCAGGCTCGACAAAAACTGTTTAATTTCATCAGCGCCATCAGATTGAATGCCAATACTGGTGAGCACTGGCAAACCTAATTCATTAGATAGCGCAGCAGTATCAATCTGTAAGCCCTGTCGCTTGGCAATATCGAGCATATTGAGCACTACGATACAAGGCAGACCTAAGCGCTTTGCCGCAAGCACTAAGCGCAAGTTGCGACGCAAGTTCATGGCACTTAATACGCAAATCACTAAATCGGGGCGCTTCTCGCCTTCCGCTCTACCAAGCAAAACATTGCAAGTAACTTTTTCATCCAAAGATCTTGGGTAAAGGCTGTATGCACCTGGCAAATCGAGAATGCGAATATTTTTTCCCGACTCTAGGGAAAGCCGCCCCTCTTTGCGCTCAACAGTGACGCCAGAATAGTTGGCAACCTTTTGTCGACTACCAGTTAATAAATTGAATAAAGCCGTTTTGCCGCAATTGGGATTGCCCAATAAGGCAACGATCGGCTCACTCGAGAAAAAATGGACTTTGGATTCAGACATGGGATGCGGCTTCAACTGCAATCATGCGCGCCTCTGATTGGCGCAATGCGAATGTTGAGGCCCCTACGCGAACCATATATGGCCCTTTACCAAGTAAACCTTTGCGCAAAACAGCTACTTGTTCACCGGGTAAAAACCCAATATCTTCCAGCTGCCCCTTAATTTGAGGGGCACCCTTAGGCGCATTAACCGCGCTCACTCGGTAAAGAACTTGCAAATCAACCTGGTCCAAATGCATGGAGGATTGTCACTTTTATCAATAAATAGGAACGATTCTCATTATATACCTTATACTTGAGAATGGTTCTCATTTATATATACGCTCCCTTATGAAAAATAACTATTTAAAACAGACACTTATCAGTATTTTCTTGTTGTTAAATTTGACAAATATCGCGATTGCAGCAAGCAACGAAATCCAAATTTCAATTAAAAATGGGCGCTTTTCACCCTCAGAAATCGATATCTCGGCCGATACCAAAGTAAAGCTCACGATTGAAAACCTCGATGACACTCCAGAAGAATTTGAAAGCTACGACCTCAACAGAGAGGTATTAATCAACGCCAAAAGCAAGGCCTCTTTTTACATCGGCCCTCTGAGCCCTGGAATCTATAAATTTGAAGGGGAATTTAGCCCTGAAACCGCTCAAGGTGTAGTGAGAGTTAAATGATGATGAGAAATCGTTTAATGCAAGGCTTGTGTTGCTTTACCCTTCTCTCCGGTAGTGCATTGGTTCATGCTGGAGAATACCTAAGTGGGCCAGCAGATTACATCTACACCCCAAGAGTGGAAGAAGGTGAAAGAGAGATAGATACGAAGTTTGGAACCCAGACCCCCAGAAGCGGTGAAGACAATAGACAATCAGGTGCTTCCATTGGATTTGGTTATGGCGTGAACTCATGGTGGTTTACGGAAATTTATGGAAAAGTCACCTGGGATGGCACTAACTCCCAATTTGATGCTGTGGAGTGGGAGAATAAATTTCAGTTAACTGAAACGGGTAAATACCCCGTCGATATCGGCTTCTTGCTTGAGTTAGAGCGACCTCAAAATCGTAATGAAGGGTACGAAGCAAAATATGGTTTCTTATTTCAAAGCGAATGGAAAAAGTGGGTTGCCAATCTCAACATCTTGATGCAAGGACATTACACGGGCACTGAAAATCAGGGCACTTATTTCGGTTACCAGGGTCAGGTGAAGTATCGCCTTCAACCAGAGCTAGAACTTGGAGCCCAGATCTACTCATGGCTAGGACAGGTTAATAACTGGAATACCAATGAACAACAACAATCTAGTGCGGGGCCGGCCATTTTCGGAAAAACTAAACTAGGCCGTAAGGAAGCCTTGAAATACAACGTGGCCTACCTATGGGGAACCACCACCGCATCGCCAAAAAATACCATCAGAATGCAGGTAGAGTACGAGTTTTAAGAAAAAGGTTTCAATCTCTGCTATGTTCTTATTAAATACAATCCTTTTCCCATCATTCTACTTAGCCTCCTATGTACCTACCAAAACATTTTCTCGTTGAAGATTCCGCAGTACTGGCTCAACTGATTTCCGAGTACCCTCTTGCCATCATCGCGGGTAATTTAGATGGCCATCTTGAAGTTAACCACCTCCCACTGATGTTGAGTGAGGATAAAACTAAGCTCTATGGCCATGTTGCCAAGATGAATCCACTCACCAAAGTTGCGAGTAGTAATAATGCATCCGTTACTGCAATATTTAATGGACCCAATGCTTACGTAACCCCCTCTTGGTATCCATCGAAACAAGAGAGCGGAAAAGTAGTTCCAACATGGAACTATGCCGCAGTGCACGCTCAAGGCACTATCAAGTTAATTGAGGATCCGCAATGGCTTAGAAGTCATGTCTCGAAAATGACTAATATTCATGAGCCCAGCTATCAGTCAACATGGAAGCTAGATGATGCCCCTGAGGAGTATGTGCAGACCATGCTCAAAGCCATCATCGGCATTGAGATTGATATCACGAGTTTGCTTGGAAAATTTAAGCTTAGTCAGAACCGTCCCACAGAGGACTATGAGGCAGTTGTTGAGCAGCTACGCAAGTCGCCCAAGGAGGCTCTACAAGAAATGCTTCAATACATGAGAGCACCTAAGTAATTAGGAAATAACTAAGTGATGAACTAAAGAAGGGAACTAAGGGGTGGTGTAACCGTATTTTTGCAGGATGGATTTTGCTTGAGAGCCTTGCATAAATCGATATAACTCAGCCACCTCTTGAGGTGCGCCCTTGATAAGCACCATGCGCTGCTTAATGGGTTCATAGAGCTTGGGATCAACCAATAAGAAGCTTGTTTGCCTTGCAAGCTCAGGTGACTTAGCTAGCGAAAAGGCTGTAAATCCAATATCAGCCGCACCACTCACCACGTAAGTTGTTGCGGCACCAACATTGTCGGCATAAACCAGCTTATCTTTTGCGAGATCCCAAAGACCCTCTGCTTTTAAATACTGAACCGCTGCCCTACCGTAGGGCGCAAGCTCAGGCTTAGCAATCGCAACCTTATTGGCTTTGGTAATCGCCTTTGCCATATCTGCTTTGCTATCCAGCAACTGAATGCCGGAAGATGTTTTAGTAATGATGGCTAATTTACCAATGGCATACACAGCCCCCTCATCCACTGTCTTGCCATTTTTATACAACTCGAGCGGAAAATGTTCGTCAGCCGCAATAAACAAATTAAATGGAGCGCCATTCAGAATTTGCGTGGTGAAATTACCGGAGGAACCATAAATCACCCTCATTTCTGGCTTGCCCGGAGTTCTATAAGCAGCAGCAATCTCTGTAAATGCATCTTTCATATTTGCAGCAACTGCGACAGTCGATACCTGCGCAAATGCATTAGCATTAAAGAAGCAAAGTGTTGCCAGTAAGAAAAGGAGTCGCATGATCATATGTAATCCATTCCAGTGGATTCGGCGATAGTAAAAAGACTCCACAAAACTATAGCCATTCCTGTATTTGTCTATTAAGGCTAACCGCTTTATATCCTGGCGTCTCTCCAGAAGAACTTCTGATCTTGCGTATCAATTTAGAGGAGGCTGATTGGGCCACCATTTCTTTATGCATCGCGATAAAGAATATTTCATCTTTTAGGGGCACAAAACCCAAACCATTTTCTAAGGCAACATTCTTCACCCCCAAACCGACATCAGCCTTACCAGCAAGTATGGCGTTAGCCACGGCTGAATGGGTAAATTCTTCATACAGGTAGCCGTTGACCTCCATCGGATCGATCCCTTCCTCCATAAGCAAGTTATCTAATAGCAATCGGGTTCCGGAGCCAATCTGTCGGTTAATGAAACGAATCTTTTTACCCACCAAATCCTCAACCGAACGAATATGCAGTGGGTTTCCCTTTTTGACGATTAATCCTTGGGTACGCTTCATTACTGGATATATCTCGATATTGTTTTTTGATAAGCGCTGGTAGATTGCCTTTGAGCTCTTTGGATCGGATACATGGTATCCGGCAATATGTGCTTCGTTATTAAGCAGCCTCTCAAGAGATTCGCCTGACCCAGCAATTTTGAGTTCAATGCCTGTGATTTCTCCTGTAGCCTTTTGAATGATTGAATCGCTACTAGAGAAAAATTTCCAACGTACACTTTCCGACTTTTGTATTTTCTTAATTTCTTTTACCAGTAGGTCATGGTACTGTGCGTCGTGCTTAAGATAGCCGGCTTGCATATCCTCAATGAACTGAATTAGAAATCTACCAAATTCAGTCAGCTTAGATCCATGCCCTTTTGTCCGAACAATCAGCGGAATACCTAATTCATCTTCAACTTGATTTAATTTACCCCAGGCACCCCTATATGACGTGCCCGATTTTTTGCTGGCAACAACCAAGGAGCTGCCACTGCCAATGTCCTGGAGCATCTGAGCAAGCCAAATGAGGTCTACCGAGCTTCTTCCTTCGGCTTTGGTCTTCACGATGAGGGTTGGTCTAACTTCAATCTGCATATGTAATTTTTTGCATATTCAATAAGTATTAATGTATGCGATGATAGACATTTAATCAACTACCTAGAGTGCAGCCATGAAAAAAATGATTCGCAAACTATTCCTGACGACCCTAGCAGCCTTATCTATTGGATCACTTCAGGCCTACGCCCAAGAAAAAAGTATTGTGGTGTCCTCCACTACCTCTACCGAGCAATCTGGCCTATTTAATTACATGCTGCCTATTTTCAAGATGAAGGCTGGCATTGAGGTAAAAGTGGTTGCCGTAGGAACTGGACAAGCGCTGGACATTGGTCGTCGTGGAGACGCGGATGTCGTCTTTGTTCATGACAAGCCTGCTGAAGAAAAATTCGTTGAGGAAGGTTATTCGACCAAACGCTACGAAGTGATGTACAACGACTTCGTTCTCATTGGACCTAAATCAGATCCTGCAAAAGTAGGTGGCGGAAAAGATATTCAAGCAGCGTTCCAAAAGATTTCTGCAGCTCAAGCGCCTTTTGTATCTCGTGCAGATAAAAGTGGCACACATGCTGCTGAGCTTCGTTACTGGAAAGGCGCCGGTATCAACCCTTCCGCTAGCCAAGCTTGGTATAAAGAAACAGGCTCGGGCATGGGTCCCGCCCTGAACACAGCATCAGCAATGAATGGCTACATCTTGGCTGACCGTGGCACCTGGCTTAGCTTCAAGAATCGTGGTGATCTTGTCATCTTAGTACAAGGCGATCCAAAACTCTTTAATCAGTACGGCGTGATGTTAGTCAATCCAGCGAAATTCCCCTATGTGAAAAAAGCACAAGGTCAAGAATTTATTGATTGGCTTATTTCCAAGAATGGTCAGGATGTCATTGCCAGCTACAAAATTGATGGTGAGCAACTCTTCTTTCCAAATGCTAAGAAATAAAACCTCATGCCATAAAGAAAAAGCCCGCAGAGGCGGGCTTTTTTATTGCTGGTGGACTACCCAGCGAGTTAGTACTATTTGATGCTTATTTCTTAGGTGTCACAAAGCCAATTGCTGTGTCGTCAACAAACTCAATCATGACGTCATCACCAGCTTTGAACTTCTCAAGACCAAGAACGGATGGATCTACTTTAGCTTTTTGCTTCTCACCGCTTGGCAATGTGAAAGTCACGATACGTGTCTTTTGATCAATTGTTGAAATCTTTACAGTTGCATAAACAGTCTCTGTAGTTTCTTCAAATGGCTTGGCAGAACCTTTGCCAGCGATCACAACTGAACGAACACCAGAGACGCCTGGCTTTTGATCTTTACCAACAGCAGTTAAACCAATTGCAACTGCTTGTGCATGCTCAACCAAGAACACATCACCCTTTTTAACTTTATCCAAATCATTAATTGATTTCGCAACATTCATTTGCGCCAAATTACCATTGGCATCTTTCAATACAACGATGCGCTTTTTAGCATCTACTGAATCAACAGTTGCACTTAAAACCACAACGTCAGCCGCCAAAGGCAACATTTTTGCAGGCAATTGTGCAAATACAGAGCTTGCAAATGTAACGCCTACTGCAGCAAATAGACCAGCCAATAAAGATTTCTTCAAGATAACTCCTAATTGAGTAAAAGGTTTAGATGGGCTCAATACAGAGCCACAATTCATTGTAACCATGGAAATAGGTACTTTTTGTGCGTTATCGAACTATATGCACAGGCTAAACAACCCCCTTCTTTGGTAAATTGGGGTCATTGACTGCAATTTGAGATCCCGTCACCTTGGAAATACTAATTAAAACCTGGAAAGAGGCCAAGACAGATGCCTTTGGGGTGCGCCAAACAGTCTTCATTGATGAGCAAAAGGTTCCAGCTGAGCTTGAATTAGACGAATTTGACCTACCTGCTGCCCATGCCCTAGCCTACCAGGATGCTCTATGTGTTGGCACGGGAAGGCTGGTGAATTTAGGTGATGGTCAAACTCAAATTGGGCGTATGGCTGTCCTGGCTCAATTTAGGGGCATGGGCATAGGAAAGCAAATCCTAGAAAAACTAGTTGAGCTAGCTATCTCTCAAGGAGCAAAAACGATCACCCTGCACGCCCAGCTGACCGCCATCCCTTTTTATGAAAAACTGGGCTTTCAGGCACAAGGGGATATCTATGATGAGGCAGGCATTCCCCATCGTAATATGATTCTCCTATTACCCAATTTGACTTAACAAGCAATGACCACTATCCACTCAAATAATCCGACTTTTATCTACACGCATCGCGTTTGCTATTCCGATACTGATGCAGCGGGTTTTGTTTATCACGGACGCTATCTGGAGATCTTTGAACGCAGTCGTGCAGAGTGGCTTGCTCAACGCGGCCTGAGCCCCACTAAGCTTGCGAATGAATTTACCATGGTGATGCCGTTACGCGAACTCACAATGAACTTCTATAAACCAGGACGTCTAGATGACCTGCTTTACATAGACCAAGTGATTGAGCATCGCGGTCGCACTCAGGTGACTGTTAAACAGACTGCACAAAGAAAGCTGCCTGATAGCGAAGAATTCCAAGTGATTGCGAGCGCTGTACTTCATATCGTTTGCGTTGATACCAACACGCTCAAACCCAAGGCATGGCCTGATTGTGTATTCCAGGATGAGTAATGTCTGCAACGGAGAAAAAAATGTCTGACGGTAAATTATTGACCTTTGTTAAAGAACTCAGCGTCCTGCTTGAGAAACAACCAAGCGAAGAAATTGTTTTTACTGACGGCAAAAAGATGCTGGAGAAACTCATTACAGTCGATGATTGGTTGCCAGAAGCATTTACCAAGCCCCATCCACAGTATTACCAGCAGTACCTCTTGTACGCAGATCCATTAGATCGATTTTCTATTGTGAGCTTTGTTTGGGGTCCAGGACAAAAAACGCCTTTACACAACCACACAGTTTGGGGAATGATCGGTCAGTTGCGAGGCAAAGAAACAGGTACACCCTACTATCGCCAGGCAGATGGGAGCTTCAAAGCTGGAGATGCATGTATTAACTCGCCTGGGCAGGTCGACACTGTCTCGCCAGATACGCATGACATTCACGTGGTCGAAAATAGCTTGAACGATCAGACTTCGATCAGCATTCATGTCTATGGTGGCAATATTGGCCGCATTCATCGCTCGGTATTTGATCCCGTCACTGGAGCAGAAAAATCGTTTGTCTCCGGTTATGCCAATACCGCTGTACCAAACCTCTGGAATCCAGCTTAATCCGCTAATTCTTCAGTCATTGGGGTTGATGACTTAAAATAGAGCCTCTTACTGCAAACGCTCTAGCGTGGCAGCTCACCCCATTGACCGGGATAGTCGATTTTTAAGTACGTTGAATACGGGTCAATACATTATTGGCTCCTATGTTATTTACAGATCTTGGTTTATCAGAACCCATTCTTCGCGCTATTGCAGAAGAGGGCTACACCAGCCCCACCCCGATTCAAGCAAAGTCGATTCCAGCCGTTCTCAAAGGTGGCGATCTTTTAGCGGCAGCACAAACTGGTACAGGCAAAACCGCTGGCTTTACCCTACCAATTCTGCAGCGCTTAAGTTCTACCAAAGCAAGTTCAGGCAAACGCCTACTGCGCGTCTTGATCCTCACGCCAACACGAGAGCTGGCGGCTCAAGTTCAAGAATCTGTTGAGACCTATGGCAAGTACACAGGCTTAAAGTCCACCGTGATCTTTGGTGGTGTTGGCGCTAACCCACAAATTAAAGCCATTGCTGGTGGATTAGATATTTTGGTTGCTACGCCAGGTCGCCTATTGGATTTGATGTCACAAAATTGCGTCTCGCTCAATGACATAGAAATTTTGGTTCTGGATGAAGCAGATCGCATGCTCGATATGGGCTTCTTGCGTGATATTAAGAAAATCTTGGCCGCACTTCCTAAGAAACGTCAGAACCTTCTATTCTCTGCAACCTTTTCTACTGAGATCAAAGCATTGGCCGATGGCCTATTAAATGCACCAGAGTTAATTGAAGTGGCTCGCAGTAATAGCGCCAATGAGGCGATTGCGCAATTGATACACCCAGTAGATAGAACCAAGAAACATCCACTCTTAGCTCATCTCATTAAGAGTAATGACTGGAAGCAAGTGCTGGTCTTTACTCGCACTAAACATGGCGCCAATAAGTTAGTAACCCAACTGGAGAAGGACGGCATTACCAGCATGGCCATCCATGGCAACAAGAGTCAATCTGCTCGCACTAAAGCATTGGCCGACTTCAAGGCTGGCAAATTAACTGCATTGGTTGCTACCGATATTGCTGCGCGCGGTATTGATATCGACCAACTTCCCCATGTAGTGAATTACGATCTTCCGAATGTCTCCGAAGACTACGTGCATCGCATTGGACGTACAGGTCGCGCTGGATCCAATGGTGTAGCTGTGTCCTTAGTATGCGTAGATGAACACCAGATGCTCAGAGATATTGAAAAACTCATTAAGCAAAAATTGCCGCAGGAAGTAATCGCCGGATTTGAGCCCGATCCTAATGCGGTCGCACAACCGATCCAGCTGCGCAGCCAGCAGCACCAGCAATCTAGAAAACCAAGACCTGCTGGTGCGGGTAGCGCCCCAGCCAAGAAAGCTCCAGCAAAGCGCAGCAGCCCGCCCAAAAAAAGCTTTAACCGCTAAGCGATTCGCTAAAATACCCTTATATATTTAAGAAATAATTTGTTTAACCTTTTGAAAAAATCTCATCAATATGACTACCTCCCGCCGCTCGGCCATTAAAACAATCGTTGGCGCTTTAGCGCTTCCATCACTTGGCCCTATTTCTTCAGCATTTGCACAATCTTCACTTGAGTGGACTACTTATGAGATCGTGACCGAAGTCAATCTAGAGTCGCCAAAAGGCATTGCACAGAGCTGGGTTCCATTGCCACTAGTTTTAGACACGGATTATTTCCGCACCATTGCCATCCGCTCTGAAGCAAGCGATCCCAAAGCCGTTAACCAGATGTATGAAACGCCAAACAAACAAGCGCGCATGGTTTGGACAAAATGGGATTCTGCTGCTACCAACCATTCTGTGAAAGTTTCAATCTTGGTTAGCACACGCAATCGCAATCTTGAGCTTGCCACACCAAATCCAACTTTAAAACTATCAAAAGAAGAGCAACGTTTTTGGACGCGCCCTACTAAATACCTGCCAACTGATGGCATCGTAAAAGCAAAAGCACAAGAGGCGCTTGCCAAACTTCCAGCCAATGCGAGCGATATAGATAAAGCCAAGGCTATTTATAACTGGGTAGTGGACAACACCCATCGGAATCCTAAAACCCGCGGTTGCGGACAAGGCGATGTGAAGTTGATGTTGGAGACTAATAACCTGGGCGGCAAATGTGCCGATATCAATGCAGTCTTTGTAGCGCTTGCACGTTCAGCTGGATTACCTGCGCGTGATGTATACGGTATTCGTATTGCGGATTCCGCACGTGGCTATAAGAGCTTAGGTAAAGGTGGCGATATCACTAAGGCACAACACTGCCGTGCCGAGTTCTATGCCTCAGGCTTCGGTTGGGTACCGGTAGATCCAGCAGACGTTCGTAAAGTCATTCTTGAAGAGACTGGTGGCTTAGCTGTTACTGATCCAAAAGTGATCGCTATTCGTGATTACCTCTTTGGTAATTGGGAAATGAACTGGATGGCATACAACTATGATCACGACATTGCATTGCCTGGCTCCAAGCTTGGCAGTAAAGGTGAGATTCCATTCTTAATGTATCCACAGGCTGAAAATACTGAAGGTCGCTTTGACTCTCTTGACCCAGATAATTTCAAATACAAAATTACCAGCAGACGTATTGGCTAATGCATCAGTGATAAACATGATGTTGTTGATATCTAAGCCAGCGCGAGAATTTATTCTTACGCTGGTTTTTTCTTTGCTTGCGCTTACTAGTTTTTCTGCTGAGGCTGAGTGGCGTCTGCCTGCTCAGTTGGGATTGCCTCAAATAGCTCCACCGCTACAACTAAACAATCTATTAGGCAAACAGGTTGATATAGGGAACCTCAAAGGCAAGGTTGTTGTAGTGAACTTTTGGGCAAGTTGGTGTGAACCTTGCCGTGAAGAATTTGAAGAGCTTGCCCAGTTACAGCAAAACTATGGCTCTAAAGGCCTAGTAGTGTTGGCAGTGAACCTTGCTGAAATGAAACCACGCATCACGCAGTTTCTTAAAGGAAATGGCTTTTCAGAAAACAGTGTTGAAATATTGCTCGATCGCAATAGCACCGTCTATAAGTCCTGGAAAGCGCGCGGCTTACCCACCACCTTCCTTGTCAGCAAAAGCGGAAAGATTGAAGGGGTATGGATAGGCGCCATCGAGAATATCGATAGTAATGAAGTTAAAGGCAAAATTGATGCCCTGCTACGCCAATAAACAGGCATCACCCCGCATCTGATACCCTCGTGATATGAATAAAGTGAACACAGCAAACACTCCTACCGAACCACGCCTCACCTCCCTCTCCCATGGTGGAGGCTGTGGCTGCAAGATCGCTCCAGGCGTTCTCTCTGAGATCCTGAAGAATGTTCCGCAACTCCCTTTTCCAAAAGAGTTACTGATTGGCATTGAAACATCAGATGATGCCGCTGTTTATCAAATTAACGAGTCGCAGGCCATCGTAGCGACAACAGATTTTTTCATGCCAATTGTGGATGATCCATTTGACTTTGGAAAAATTGCTGCGACCAATGCCATTAGCGATATTTATGCGATGGGCGGCACGCCTTTGTTTGCGCTTGCTTTAGTTGGTATGCCAATCAAAGTTTTATCCAACCAAACTATTGCCCGCATCTTAGAGGGTGGCAGCGAAGCTTGTCGTAGCGCCGGCATTCCGATTGCTGGCGGACATACGATTGACTCTGTTGAGCCTATTTATGGCTTAGTAGCGATTGGGATTGTTGATCCGAAGCGCGTGAAGAGCAATGCGAGCGCCAAACCTGGTGATGTACTCATCCTCGGAAAGCCATTGGGCGTTGGTGTCTTATCTGCTGCCCTCAAAAAAGATCTCTTAGGTCCAGATGGGTATCGCGAGATGATCTCCAACACTACCAAACTCAATTCTGCAGGCCCTGATCTAGCTAAGCTAGCTGGCGTGCATGCGTTAACTGATGTCACTGGCTTTGGTCTAGCTGGCCATACTTTAGAGTTGGCTCGAGGCTCAAACTGCACAGCGCACATTGACTGGAGCCAAGTGCCTCTACTCTCAAACGTACAAACACTAGCTGATGATGGAATCATCACAGGCGCATCAGACCGCAACTGGCTGAGCTATGGCGATGAGGTTGGCATTCCAGCAGACTTCACGCCTGCGCAACGTGCCTTACTAACTGATCCACAAACTAGTGGCGGCCTTCTGGTCTCTTGCAGCCCAGATAGCGTTAAAGAGGTGCTGGATATATTTAATCGACACCAATTCTTAGGCGCACGCGTCATTGGACAAATGAGCAAGCGCCAAGAAAAGCCTTTAGTTGTTTCCTAGGCTTTTATTGGTTTTTATTTCTTAAGATTAAATACGCTCGAGAAATCTAGCTGACCATTACCCGCTTTGCTGTGAGTCTCATAAAGTTCTTGCGCCAATTTCCCCAGCGGAATACTAGCATCTAGATTCTCTGCATTCTCAACTGCCAAGCCCAAGTCTTTAAGCATGAGATCTACACCAAAACCGCCGGTATAGCCTTTTGAAGACGGTACATTTTCCATGACACCTGGACAAGGGTTGTACAACTCTAAAGCCCAATTGCGCCCCGAACTCTTAGACATGATGTCTGAGAGCACTTTGGGATCTAGGCCATTAGCAATACCTAGGCGCAGTGCCTCACTGGTACCCAGCATCTGAATACCTAACATCATGTTGTTACAGACCTTAACGGTCTGGCCCGCTCCATTGGCGCCCGCATGAAAGATATTCTTACCCATCTTCTCTAATAATGGGCGTGCGCATTCAACCGCACCTGCATCACCGCCAACCATAAAGGTTAATGTGCCCGCTTGTGCGCCTGCCGTACCACCAGAAACCGGGGCATCAATCATGGCAAAGCCCTTCGCTTTGGCGGCAGCAGCAACCGCTTGCGCTACCTTGGGTGAAATCGTTGAACAATCAATCAGCAGCGTTTTAGAACTCGCATTTGCCAATAATCCAGCATCGCCAAGATATAAAGACTCTACATGTCGTGAGGCGGGCAACATTGTGATTAATACATCAGCATCTTTTGCTGTTGCATTTGCATTATCCGCAATAGCCCCACCCGCTGCAGCAAATATATCCAGCTGGCTCTTTGCTAAATCAAAACCAGTAACTTGATACCCTGCTTTTAATAAATTGAGGGCCATTGGAAGGCCCATATTACCTAAACCAATAAATCCGATTTTCATATTGATCCTAATGTCTAAATAGTTTTTATTGCCTTCTGGAGGCAAGGTATTTGACGCCCTCAGCTCCGTATGATTCTGAATGGGGCTGCTTCAAGCTCAACTGAAAAATATCACCGGCCTGGTATGTTTTGCTTAGGCTATCAATCATAATTTCAATACTGCCTTCAATTACTAGAGCCATTACCTCAAAGGGATGCTCGTGAACACCAAGGCTAGCATTAGGGAGTTGCTGAACCTCTACTGGCTCAGGAAATCCGCCCTGTCGAAGCAAGTTCAAAAATTGCTCAGTCTTCATCCCTCAACTATAGCGTGGATATACACTCTTAGTATTTAGCAATCCCCATAAGGAGCGGTGATGGTCAAAGTCATTGGGTTAATGGAATTAACGGATCAAAATGCTTTTGAGCAATATCGCTCGCAGGTCAGCCAAACCGTTGAGCTTTATCAGGGCTCCATTAAAAACCGAGGGCCAGTTGCCGAACTATTCTGGAATGAACTGGGCTGCGCACCCTTTAGCGCTTTTGTAGAGCTTGAGTTCCCAAATGCGCAAGATGTTCATACATGGGCCAATAGCCCTGAGTACCAATCATTAGTACCTATTCGCAGCAAAGCGATGAAGCTCACTTTATTCAGCGTTGCAATCTAGCTAGGCTAGATCTGCATTACCCAATAAAAAAGCCTAGCTTATAGAAGCTAGGCTTTTTTATTGGTCTGGAGTGAGAATTACTTCTTAGCTTCCATTGCTTCTTTAGCGGCAGTAATTTCTTTGCGACGCTCTTTGCATGCTCCAGCGATTTCTTGCAAGGCCTTACGTGCGCGTGCAGCAGATGCCTTAATACCTTTTTCAATAAATTTTTCGTTTTCAGCTTTGTAAGCTTCAAAAGCAGCTAACAATGTATCGTGTTGTGACATCTTGTCTCCTATTAACAAATGAATATTCATACTGACAGCCAAGTCAGTATATCCCCATAAAAACCATAGAAAATCGCCCCCTAAATCAGGGATAACTCTTATATTGCTTGGTTCAGCCAAAATAGTCGGATCAATTAAAAATTGCTGGGAGTTGCCCAAAATGATCAGAAATATCCTTCTACTACTGCTTAGCTCCCTTATCGGGCTAACAGCCAATGCCCAATCTAGCTCCTGGCCCTCTTCCAGCAAGCCGATCACCTTCATCAACCCCTTCCCTCCTGGCGGCGCTGTAGACGCTTTTGGGCGCCCTCTAGCCAAGCAGCTTTCGACCCAGCTCAATGACTCTATCGTGGTAGATAACCGTGGTGGTGCAGGTGGAACTCTGGGTGCTGCAGTTGCAGCAAAAATGGCGCCTGATGGATACACCTGGCTTCTTGGTGCGGTGCATCATTCAATTGCGCCAAGTATGTACACCAACCTTTCCTATGACATCACCAAAGATTTTGAGCCTATCGCCATTATTGGCAGCGTTCCCCACGTCATTGTCGTCAATCCAAATAAGTTCCCTAAGAATGATCTGAAATCCATCATGGAGGAGATTCGTAAAAATCCAGGGAAATATAACTATGCATCCACAGGTAATGGCACATCACAGCATTTAACGGGAGAGCTCTTCAAGATGCAAAATAAGTTATTCATTACGCATATTCCCTATCGCGGAACGGGGCCAGCGTTACAAGATCTCGTAGCTGGGCAGGTCGACATGATGTTTGATACCTTGGCAGGCGCAGCACCATTTATTAAGAATGGTCAACTGATTGCAGTTGCAGTGGCGACCTCTAAAAGAGTTGACGCATTTCCGAATGTGCCGACTGCCCAAGAATTAGGAATTACCAATTTCATTGTAAGCAGTTGGTATGCCATGTGGGCTATCAAAGGCACGCCTAAAGATATCGTCGACAAAATGAGTGCTGAAGTACAAACTGCACTTGCCTCACCTGAGATCAAAGAGCGTTGGGCGGCTATGGGTGCGACCGTGCCTAAGATGACTCGCCCTGAACTTACTGCTTACATCAACCAAGAAATTACACGCTGGGGTGAAGTAGTTAAGAAGTCTGGCGCCAAGTTAGACTAAGTAAAAATAATTAAGAGACAGTATGACCATTCAGACCAAGAACCACTTCTTTGTACGCAATAAACTTCTCAATAAAGAAGAAATTGCATTTTTAGATGTACGTGAAGAAGACCCGCATGCACAAGAGCACCCTCTTTTTGCTGCCAATCTTCCGCTTTCTAGAATTGAGGTCGATGCATATGCAAAGATGCCAAAGAAGAATGTGCCCATCGTCACCCTGGATGATGGCGAGGGATTCGCTGAATTGGCGGCGCAACGTTTGATTGATTTAGGTTATGCCGATGTTTCCATATTTGAAGGCGGCGTAAAGGCTTGGAAGGCAGCAGGTGGCGAAGTATTTAAGGACGTCAATGTTCCGAGCAAGTCTTTTGGCGAGTTTGTTGAATCAAAGCGTCACACCCCCTCTTTGTCAGCTCAAGAAGTTAAGCAACTCATCGATAACAAGGAAGATGTTGTTGTCGTAGACGTTAGACGCTTTGATGAATACAACACGATGAGTATTCCAACGGGAATTAGCGTTCCAGGGGCAGAACTCGTACTTCGCCTTCCTGAATTAGCACCGAATCCAAAGACCAAAGTGATTGTGAACTGCGCTGGTAGAACTCGCAGCATTATCGGCACTCAATCATTAATTAACGCCGGTATTCCGAATGAAGTAAATGCACTGCGTAACGGAACGATTGGCTGGACTCTTGCGGGACAAGAGTTAGATAAAGGTCAAAGCAGAAAGTTTCAAGAAGTCAGCGAAACTACCAAGAACAATGCCGCAGATCGTGCCCGTAGTGTTGCCGATAGAGCGGGCGTCAAACGCGCTAGCTCAAACGATGTTCAGACTTGGAAAGGTCAAGTCGATAGGACTACCTATTTCTTTGATACTCGCACTCCGGAAGAATACGAGGCAGGACATCTCCCTGGATTTAGATCCGTACCCGGCGGTCAGTTGGTGCAAGAAACAGAGATGGTTGCTCCAGTTCGTGGTGCCCGCATAGTTTTAGTAGACCCTAGCGGTGGTGGGGTGCGCGCAAATATGCCAGCCTCTTGGTTAGCGCAGATGGCATGGGATGTTTATGTACTCGATGGCGTGAGTCCATCAGACCTGATTGAGAAAGGCGCATGGAAGACGCCCCTACCCGCTCTCCCAACGACTGAGAGTGTGGATGCGGCGACAGTTTCCAATTGGCTTAAGAGCGATAGCAATACGATTGCTATCGATTTCAGCACCCATGCGAATTACGTTAAAGGGCATATACCTGGTAGTTGGTATGCCTTGCGCTCTCAGCTTGCAGAGGCAATGAAAAACATTCCTCAGGTAGATCGTTATGTTGTCACTAGCTCCCCAAGCGAACTGAGTCTCTTTGCCGCTCAAGAACTACAAACACTCACTGATGCTGAGGTGCTCGTTTTAGAGGGCGGAAATACCGCTTGGATAAAAACAGGCTTAGAGCTGGAGAAAGGTCCGAGCCATTTAGCCTCTCCTCCTCTGGATCGCTATAAGCGCCCTTATGAAGGCACTAGCGTAGATCCTGCAGCGATGCAGGCCTACTTAGACTGGGAATTTGGTTTGGTAGAACAACTGGGCAAGGACGGAACCCACCACTTCTGGGTTATCTAAGTTATTTCCGTCGTCCTTGCTGTTGTTCTAAAAGCCTGCTGAGTAAATTACTTAGTCAGTTAGGCGATCTTGTTGCGGATGATGCCGATACCGGTGATGTTTGTTTCCATAACATCACCCGGCTTCATAAACTCTTGAGGTGTTCTTCCTGCGCCAACACCAGATGGGGTGCCAGTTGCAATGATGTCGCCAGGCAATAAAGTGAGACTGCGTGAGAGCTCAGAAATAATGACTGGAATCTTAAAGTACATCTGCTTGTAGCTGGCGTTTTGTTTCTCAACGCCATTTACACGGCAGATGATGCGTGTGTCATCCAAATTAACACCGCCTGCAGTTACCACCCAAGGACCCATCGGCCCATGACCATCCAAGCTCTTACCCTTAAACCATTGACCAGAGTGACGCTTTTGCTGAACATCGCGAGCAGTAGTGTCGTTATAAGCCGAGTAACCAAAGACATAGTCCATGGCATTTTCTTCAGAAATATTTTTACCCTTTTTGCCAATAACAACTGCTAGCTCTGCTTCCCAGTCAATCATGGTCGAGTAGCTGCTATCGTAAGGAATATTATCGAACGGGCCATTCATGGTTTGCGTGCCTTTGGTAAAGAACACAGGAACCTTTGGATACTCCTTTACTGCAGTATCAGCACGATGCTTGAGGCCCTCTTCAAAGTGGTCCAAGTAATTCCAGCCTACACAATAAATATTGCTTTGCGGCTTAGGAATAGGCGATAACAAAATTACATTATTAACGTTCGCTAGATTGTTTCCACGACCCTTAAATAATGTTGCTAACTCTGATAAACCTTTATTACCAGAAGCGGCCAATGAAATCATAGAAGTCGGATCAAACGAGAGCTGTACTTTTTGACGAGCGGCTTCTGTAGGAATGTCCACTACCATGCCATCATTGGTAACTAAACCCAATCTTGAGGTGGCGCCCATTTTAGGCAAATAGTTTGCAACTCTTAGACCTGCTTTACCAGTTAATGGCTCCACCACGATAGGCTGCTGACCATCTGGACCAGCAATTGCATTTGAAATAAACATGCTACTCATAGCAGCAGTTGCACCCAACTTAAGCGCATCTCTTCGATTAGTATCCACAGCGTCTCCTTAAATTTTTTATTAATGTTTTATTAATGCTGATACGTTCTTTAGACGATCTGCTGTAAATATTAATACCAAACCCTGGTCTTGGGCAGAATATTGAAAAAATCGCTATTCTTAAGTGATGCGTACCTTTACCAGCCCTACCTCCATCCGCTTCTTTACCTTTGTTTCTATTTTGCTTGGTCTTTGCGCCTGCGAACGAGAAACCTATACCAGTTGGACATGCATCTCCCCAACCGAGACCAAGATTCCTATGGTGCTCCGCAAGGCGCAAATGGAATTGAGGAGTGATAAGCTAGATTACTGTGGCAGCCTAGGCAATCAAAGCTATTTCGACCTAAAGTGCCCAGCTCAAACTGCCCAATCTAGCGTCACATTTACTCCCTCCTCAGGGCTTCTCCAAAGCAGTGGGCAGGAGTTTCAATGTACCGCACTATAAGATTTGAATAAGCATCTACCGATGAATCGATTAAGCCCTAAGAAATTACTCCTGACAAAGTGGACGGCGGTAAAACCTATCGCCAAACAAAAGCATTTCCTGGTCAGCAAGGTAATTCTTCCTGAACCTCCCAACGAAAAGATTGAGTTTGTGGAAATTGAGGCAGTCTACTCTAAGAAAACTATCCAAATTGCTTGGCGTGACCTCACCAATAGTGATCTATGGTTGCAAGGCTGGAAATAAAAAACCGCCTCATTGCTGGGGCGGTTTTCAGTGTTGCTACGAAAATGAATATCAATCAGATTTCTTTTTAACGCCTGACTTTTTAACTAAGTCGTCAATATTCTTTTCCGCTGTCTCAGCAACCTGATTTACGATACGGCGACCTTCTTTAAACATTTTCTGCCCTGTCGAAGACATTTCATTGACTACCTTAGAGAGCTTATCAGCATGAGATGGCAACTTGTTCTCAGCATCCTCCAGCCAAGTCACCAAAGAACTGCGCACTTTTTCCAAGTGCTTCTCAGTCTCATCTGCAGCACTCTCGCCAATATCTTTTAAAACCGACTTCACTTTCTTCTGATAGACGGATGCACGCTTGGCAGCTTCTTTTGCCGCCTCTTCTTGCAAGCCTTTTAATTTTGCCAAATCATTTTTCGCTGCAGACTTAGCGCTATCCAGGGCATTCTTCATGCCCCACTCCATCTCAGCGATGTGGTGCTCACTCAATTCTTTTGCAGCATCCAATAATTTGTGCGAGTAATCAAACAACTCTTTAGCCTTCTCTTGCTGCCACTTTTGCAGATCTTTTGCGTCCATTTTTCGCTCCTGTTAACAAGGGTTAATAAGATATTGATTACTAACTCTATACCGAATTAGGCCGGCTGCCAATTCCCCTACATTGAAGTATTAAAATAAGGGCATGACTGAAAGACAATCCATTTATGACGCTATTGGTGGAATCGACAAAATCGATGAATTGGTGGACCGTTTTTACGATTTAATGGCCCTAGAGCCAATTTTTAGTGATTTGCGCGCGATGCACCCCCAAGATCTTTCGACCTCTCGTGAAAAGCTTAAATTCTTCCTCACAGGATGGATGGGTGGCCCCGATATCTACTCATCTAAGTACGGCCACCCGATGCTCAGGGCACGCCACCTACCTTTTAAGATAGGCTTGCAAGAGCGCAATCAGTGGTTAGCTTGTATGTATAAGGCGATGGAAGAATGTGGCATTGATGGAAATGTTGCCAAACAGCTAGAAGAGTCTTTCTTTAATACTGCTGACTGGATGAGAAATCAACCCAACTAATTTGGATTAGATTAGTCGAGCTTGGCGCCAGCCTGTTTCACAGCCTTTGCCCAACGCGGCATTTCTGCAGCAAGGAACTTTGTAAATTGATCAGCATTTAAGTAAGCAGGATCGGCGCCCTGATCTATCATTTTTTTCTGCACTTCAGGGGACTCCAGTGTTTCTTTGAATGCCTGGCTTAACTTATTTACCGCTTCAGGCGGCGTTCCTTTGGGAGCTAAGATTCCATAAAAACCAACAACATCCAAGTTGGCAACGCCGGTTTCAATCACGGTAGGTACATTAGGTAAGGCTGGATTACGTTTGGCACTAGTAACAGCCAGCGCTTTAACCTTTCCCTGCTTGGCATAGTTGGCGGCTTGCGGTACGGACTCTGCCATGAACTGAACATGGCCTGCAATCAAATCCGTAAATGCTGGCGCGCTTCCTTTAAAGGGAATGTGCACCATAAATATTCCCGTCTCACTCTTAAGCATCTCAGGAACCAAATGAGAAATCCCGCCATTGCCGGCTGAGCCGTAGTTCAACTTTCCAGGATTTGCTTTGGCATAAGCGACAAACTCTTTAAGCGTGTTTGCCTGTACATCTTTGTTGACGATCAAGGCAAGTGGTTGCTGCGCAGTTCTAGCAACCGGCTGGAAATCTTTTAAGGTGTCGTAAGGCGACTTGGTATAAATGGCTGGATTAATCACCATCGTCCCGGTATTCGCCAATAAAACCGTGTATCCATCCGCCGCAGATTGAGCAACAAACTGAGCCCCAACCGCACCTCCCGCACCCGCTTTGTAATCCACGACTACCGTTTGACCTAGAGAAGTCTGCAACTTATCCACCAAAAGACGAATATGCGCATCCAAGGGTCCCCCCGCAGGAAAGCCAATAATGATCTTGATGGGCTTATCAGGATAGGTCGCAATTGCAGGGTTAATCGCTAAAAGTGCTACTGCGCTGAGTAGCAATATCCTGATTATTTGTGTGGGCTTATACATAGAACGCAGTATTGAACGCAGTTTTGAATTTACTTAGATACACTTTACCTTAAGGCCACGACAGCAAAGTAAAAAATGATCGAAAGCGTATTGCAACTTATCAGCGACCCAAATGCATGGATCGCCTTTCTAACACTCTCTGCCCTAGAAATTATCTTAGGCATCGACAACATCATTTTTATTAGCGTTATTGCTAATAGGCTTCCTTTAGAGATTCGGGAGAAGGTTCGACGCTTCGGCCTGATCTTCGCTTTAGTCACCCGCATTCTTTTATTGCTTAGCTTATCTTGGGTAATGGGTCTAACTGAACCCTTCTTTAGTATTGCCGAGAAATCCATCAGCGGCAGAGATTTAATCCTACTCCTCGGCGGCTTCTTCTTAATCTGGAAAGCCTCAAAAGAAATTTATATAGAGGTTGAGGTTGGTGAACACGGGGAAGAGCATGGCGATGCTAGTAGTAAGGCCGGCAGCAAGTCCATGATGACATTGTTTATTGGCTCCGTTTTGCAAATCGGTTTACTAGACATTATTTTTTCATTAGATAGCGTTATCACAGCGGTAGGCATGGTTGATCAGATCAGCATCATGATTGCAGCCGTGCTGGCTTCTGTACTCATTATGCTCATCGCAGCAAAGCCTATTGGAGACTTTGTGCACCGCCACCCCTCTATCAAGGTACTAGCCTTATCGTTTCTGACAGTTGTAGGTGTAGTACTGATTGCAGAGGGAATGGGGGTTCACATTCCTAAGGGATATGTCTACGTCGCGATGGCGTTTTCACTGTCGGTTGAGCTTTTAAATATTCGCTCAAGAGAAAAGAAAAAGGGGGCTAAGTAAGGCGGTGTTTTAATGTGCGATTTATAAAGATTGTGCACAAGCAAATCCGCTTGCCCATGCCCACTGAAAGTTGTGTCCGCCAAGGTGGCCAGTAACGTCAACGCATTCGCCAATAAAGAAAAGTCCTGGGTGTTTTCGTGACATCATGCTTTGTCCATCAAGATCCTTCGTATCTACCCCACCCAACATTACCTCGGCCTTTTTCCATCCCAGGGTACCCGCTGGCTTTACTGACCAGTTGGTGATTAATTCTTTTAGAGCCTGTCGATCCCTTTTGGAAACTTCAGCCCATTTGCGACCAGTCAAACCTCTTTGATCTGAAAATGCTTTGGCTAAACGCTGCGGCATTACTGAGGCCAAAATGGTTTCGGTCAGTTTTAAGCGATTCTCTTCATTATTAAAGAGCTCATCACAGTTAAATCCGCCGGGACGCTCTACAGCACCAAGCCAATCAATATGAATCGGTTCGCCCTCCTCCCAATAGCTACTTGCTTGAAGAACTGCGGGGCCAGATAGACCTTTATGTGTCAGCAATAGATCCTCATTAAACCTACAAGCGCCATAACGATGGCCTTTAGAGCCCGAGGAAATTCTGACTGGGACACTCAGGCCAGCCAACTCACTGAGATCCCCAAAATTGTCCGCAGTGAACGAGAGAGGTACTAAAGCAGGTCTTGGGTCTACTACATTCAAACCAAACTGTTTTGCAATATCTAGTGAATACGCTGTTGCTCCTATCGCAGGGACCGGTAAACCACCAGTAGCCATCACTACCGCTTTTGACTTTTCAATACCTGCATCAGTCTGTACAGTCCATTGCTCGCCATCTTGCGCAATGGACTGAACGGAAACGGGATTGCGTATGGTTGCTTTGCCTTTAGCGCATTCAGAAAACAACATATCAATAATTTGCTTCGCAGAATCATCACAGAACAATTGGCCCTGGTGCTTTTCGTGGTAATTAATGCCATATGCGGTCACCAGCTTGATGAACTCCATTGAAGGATATCGCGCTAGCGCACTTTTTACGAAATGCTGATTGAGGGATAGGAAATTCGCTGGGCTGCTATGTAAGTTAGTGAAGTTGCATCGACCGCCGCCACTAATACGAATCTTTTCACCCAGCACTTCTGCGTGGTCAAGCACAAGTACTTTTTTACCAAGTTGACTGGCAACCCCTGCACAGAATAGACCAGCTGCACCGCCACCGACGATGATGGCATCCCAAGTTTTACTCATGTGTTATTCAAAACGATCAATAATGTCAGATGAGATATTGAGTTTTCTCATGTGAAGCTTGGTATAAGCTTGGCGAAAGTTCTTGGTCATGGAGATCATGACTGACGCAGTCCAGGCAAAAGAAAACATTCCTGAAAATGCAATGATGACTGCAAGCATCTTCCAGCCATCCGGAAGAATATCTTCCATAAATCCCATCGCAGTATAGGTGCTGCCGCTAAATAGAATACTTTGACCTAAAGTAGGTAGTAATTTGAATGCATATAAAGCAATACCCCAAATGAAAATTTCAGCGATATGGGTTAAGAACAAGCAAAAGACGCTAGTGTAAAAACAGATTGCGACTGCTGAGTATTTTTTTTCGGCCAAATATAAAAACGTTTTGACTTCATAGCGTTTAGCGATCTGCAATAACAGTACACCATGAAAAACCATGACCACCAATAGCATGGCGCCACCCAAAAGATAGCCCGGGAGATCGAGAGACGTAGTGAGGCTTGTTTGCACTGGATTCATGGCAATGATTTTACAGGGGCTCTTATATTTAGCCCAGCTGGTACCAATTGGCAATCACCTGCCAAGCATCTAGGGCTGTCTCTGAAAAGTGAATGCTATTCATATCCTCTTGATCAATCACACCAAAATGGACCATCTGCTTGAAGTTAACCATCTCACTCCAATAATCTTTTCCGACCAATATCACCGGAATTGGTACAACTTTTTTGGTCTGGATCAAGGTTAGAACTTCGAACAACTCATCAAAGGATCCAAAGCCCCCTGGATAAGCCACAATTGCTCTGGCACGCAACATAAAATGCATCTTACGCAGAGCAAAGTAATGAAAACGGAAACTGAGTCCCTGTGTAATGTACTGGTTAGGATGCTGCTCTCTAGGAAGACTAATATTAAAACCAATCGTTTTATCGCCCGCTTCAAATGCGCCACGGTTTGCAGCCTCCATAATTCCAGGCCCGCCACCTGTGCAGATATGTAGCTTATTCGAGTTTTGTTTCTGCGTAGCGTTGTAATTGGCCACCAAAGCACCAAACTCTCGAGCGGACTCGTAATACTGACTGTGCAGGACTGCTTTCTTAGCCGCAGCCGCTTCCTCCGGAGTCTTTGCATTTCGCTCCAGCTCTAATGCCTGTGCATGACTTATAAAGCGAGTAGAGCCAAATACCGTAATCGTATGTTCAATACCGTGCTCTTTGAGTAACACCTCAGGCTTGAGCAACTCCAATTCAAAGCGAATGCCCATGGTTTCTCTGCGAGCTAAAAACGCTTCGTCATCAAAAGCAAACTTATAAGACTCTGCTGAATCCTCTTCGGATACTTGATCGTGATGAAGATTTAAAAATTCGGTAATCGTCTGTGAGTTATGAATAGGTAGCTTTGGACTCATATTGCAACCCTCTTGATGTATATGGGGTCATCTTAACTCGTACCCCAAATTAGTGTTAATACCTAGTTCCATCAAAGATATGGGGTACTAGGGCTTTTTGGGATTTACCGAGCGCTCTTCCCGAGTTAATATTGGCGTAATTTCAACTAAATCGAAGGAAAAGCAATGAGCAACCGTTCAATCATCATCATGGTACTAGTCTTAGTTGGTGCCACAGCCTATTTACTCCTCAAAGGCGACGGCAACGTTGATATGGGTGGCGAAAAGCATGGTGCAGAAGCTGCTCATATGGAAGAGGCTAAAAAAGATGCTCCTGCTGCTCCAGCAGCCCCAGCAGCATCTCCTGCGGCTGACGCTAAGAAGTAACTTCTTCTTTTGCATATAGAACCGCGGTACGCCGCGGTTTTTTTATCTCAATATTTTGTGAAGCCAATATTTCCCTCGGTTGTTTATCTAGCGATTTTGTTTTTCTCCCAATTCGCTATTAGCCAATCATCTACCACCATGAAAACACTTGATTCTTCCATTCTCTCCTCTTTTGCGCCAACTGGAACTCTGCGTGTTGGTATCAATTTAGGAAACCCCATTCTTGCTAATGAAGACCAAGCAACAAAGCGCTTATATGGCGTAACAATTGATATTGCTAATGAGATTGGCAGAAGAGTTGCTTTACCAGTACAACTCACCCCCTTCAAAACTGCAGGTGCGACAGTCGATGCCGTGAAGACCGGGGATATCGACTTAGTATTTGTGGCAATCGACCCAGTTCGTGGCGCTGATATTAGCTATACACCAGCCTATATTCAGATTGAAGGTGCCTATATGGTCAAGTCCGCATCCCCACTGAAGACTAATCAGCAGGTAGATGTTGCTGGTAACGAAATCGTGGTTGGTAAAGGGAGTGCTTATGACCTTTATCTGACTCGTGAGATTAAGAATGCCGGCCTTCTTCGTGCCGCTAGTTCACAAGCAGTGGTTGATGACTTTATGTCTGGCAAAGGCAATATTGCAGCGGGCGTTAAACAGCAGTTAGAAAGTGACGCTAAGCGCTATGAAGGATTGCGCATGTTGCCCGGACGATTTATGGTGATTAATCAAGCGATTGGTATTCCAAAGTCTAGAGCGCAGTGTGAAAACACTACTGCCTACCTTAGCGGCATCATTGGCGAACTAAAACAATCGGGGTTTGTGGCTGATGCTATGAAGCGCCACGATATTCAGGGCGCCAAAGTGGCTGATTAAATCAACTTTGATTTAGCACTGATACGTATGTAAGCGCTCAGGGATGATGACATTACCCCAATGCAATTCATCCCGAATGCATGCAGCTAAAACAGAAGATGATTCCGGTTCACCGTGCACTACAAATACGGTGCTTGGAGGCCGCTCAAATCCTCTCAGCCAATCTAACAAGCCAGCCTGATCAGCATGAGCTGACAAGCCTCCGATCGTATGTATTGAGGCCTTTACAGGAACCTCCTCACCAAACAATCGAACCTTCTGCACCCCGTCCACCAAACGTCTTCCAAGACTGCCGTAGGCCTGAAAGCCTGTGATCACAATAGCATTTTGTGCTCGCGGCAAATTGCTAGCTAGATGATGCACAATACGACCCGCATCACACATACCGCTGGCCGAAACAATGATTGCGCCACCTTTAATTTTATTCAGCGCTTTAGATTCCTCAACATCGGCAATAAATCGAAGATCTACTGCATCCGGATTATTTTTATACCAATCAAAAGTGGCCTGGGACTGACCATCCAATTGCGAGAAGAAGTGCTGCGTGAGATGCGTAGCTGCAGTAGCCATTGGTGAATCTACCCAAATGCTTAAATGGGGCAGGCGCCCTCTCCTCACCAAATCAATCAAGAGAAACAGTATCTCTTGCGTACGCCCTACCGCAAATGCTGGCATCACCACATTGCCATGTGCAGTCATCGTTGAACTAATTACCTCAACCAACTCATCTTCTGTATCTTGTAAGCTGCGGTGAAGGCGATCACCATAAGTAGACTCGACAATAACTACATCAGCCTCTTTAATCAAATCGGGGTCAGGCATCAAAACCTTACCCTTCATGCCAATGTCCCCTGAAAATACGCAACGTTTTTTTTCTGCCCCATCTTCTGTGATATCGATAACAGCAATGGCAGACCCTAGAATGTGCCCGGCATTATGAAACTCCAACTGCACTCCTGGCGCCAGCTCTACAGACTGCATATATTCCAAAGGCTCAAACTGGGTTAAGGTCATTTCTACATCTTCCCTGGAATAGAGAGCAACAGGCACTTCCCCTCGCCACTTACCTGCCTTTATCTTCCTCTCCGCTCTCTCCACGTCTGCGCGCTGTAAATGGGCGCTATCGAGTAAAAGAATTTTCAATAATTCATAGGTGGCTGTTGTGCAGTAAATAGGACCTGTAAACCCCTGAGCGCAGAGGCGAGGTAGCAAACCACTATGATCAATGTGCGCATGAGTGAGCACAACAAAATCGAGATCTTTTGCTGAAAATGGCAAGGGCTCAAGATTTTTATTACTTGCCTCGCGTCCGCCCTGAAACATCCCATAGTCAACCATGAAATGCCTTAGCCCTCCAGAAAGCATGGCCTGAATCAAATGGCGGGAGCCCGTTACCTCACCCGCCGCACCAAGAAATTGGATCTTCATACGTCCAGCATACTCTTTCCTATAATTTGCTCAACACCACTTTAATCAGAGCGATACTAGTTGCATGAACCACCAACCCCCCATCCTCAATACACTTGGCTTAGTAAAGCAACTAAAGCGTGAGCCTGCAGAACATAAAGGCGATGCCGGCAAAGTTGTTTTGATTGGTGGCGCACCTGGAATGGCTGGCGCCCTGCTTTTGGCAGGCAATGCTTGCTTGCATTTAGGTGCAGGCTGGACAATCCTAGAGATGCTTGATCCCGCCTCAGCACATGCGGATGATAATCAGCCTGAGCTTATGATTCGCCTTGCTTCTGCAAATTTCCAAGAGGTCTTAAAGGCAACTCATCCGGATGTCATCGCTATCGGACCTGGTCTTGGCAAATCAGAATTAGCATCTCAATATCTTCATGAAGCGCTGACCTCTACAATCATTCCATTGGTAATTGATGCGGATGCTATCAATCTCATTAGCGAGTCTGACGAGTTATTAGCATGCCTGAAGAAACGAAATAGAAACTATCCAGGGCTCACAGTAATTACCCCGCACCCTGGTGAGGCTGCCAAACTTTTAAAGAGCGTCTCAGAAAATGTTCAATCTGATCGTGGAGCAGCAATCCAACAATTAGTCGAATTAACACAATCAATTGTTGTCCTCAAGGGGCAACATACGCTGATTGCTTCACCAATATATTCTCCAGTTAAATGCTTAGCCGGCAATCCAGGAATGGGGACTGGCGGCATGGGAGACGTTCTAACCGGAACCATTGCTGCCATTTCCGCCCAGGGACTTCATCATCACCTAGATTTATGGCAAGCCACCGGGGTTGCAGTTGAGCTTCACGCCACTGCGGCAGACAGCCTAGTTGCCAAAGGTGTTGGCCCCATTGGCCTTACCCCCTCCGAAACTATTTTAGAGATGCGATCTCTACTGAATAAACTGTTATAAATAGTGATGCATTCAGTAAGCGCAGCACACCATCACCGACGTTACCTCTATGGCATTTTGATGGCCGGGGTTGGCTCCGTGCTTTTTTCAGGAAAAGCGATTCTGGTTAAGCTCGCTTTTGAGTACGGCGCGAATGCAGAAACCCTTTTAGCCTTACGCATGTTAATGGCGCTCCCCTTATTTTGGGGAATCTTCTGGTGGGAATCGCGTCGTAAGCCAATGAGTCCAATTAGCTGGCTTGATCGCGGTAAATTATTTTTCCTCGGATTTTTAGGCTACTTCTTATCAAGCTATATTGATTTCTTGGGGCTTCAATACATCTCAGTTGGCTTAGAAAGAATAGTTCTCTACCTCACCCCAACGATTGTTTTATTAATCTCCTATTTTGTTTTAAAGAAACCCGTCTCCCGCTTGCAGTGGTATGCACTAGTTGTTGGCTACATTGGGGTCTTTATCGTCTTTATTCAAGACGCTAGCTCTACAGGTATCAGCGCCTGGTTTGGCATGGCCCTGGTATTTGGTAGCGCCTGTTCTTATGCGGCTTATATGATTGGTGCCGGCGAAATGGTCAAGCGCATTGGTAGCGTACGCCTGGTTGTATATGCCAGCTCAGCATCGGCCATCTTAAGTATTACCCAGTCGACTATTCACAATCCGCTAGCTATTTTTGAGCAGTTGCCACAGATCTATTGGTTCAGCTTACTCAATGCCAGCCTGTGCACCGTCATTCCAATGCTACTCATCATGATTGCTATTAATCGCATTGGCTCACCATTGGTAGCTCAAGCTGGGATACTAGGCCCCGTCTCCACAATCTTTATGGGATACCTCATTTTGGCCGAACCCATTACATGGACACAAATTAGTGGAATGACTTTAGTAATGGCAGCAATGTGGTTGCTGGTCCGAAATGATGCCCCATTAAAAAAGTCACCAGACCCCAAAAGATCTGATGACTTCGATAGTGCGGAACCCCTCAACTGAGAGGAATTATTTTGCTGTGTTTTACTGAACGGCAGCGTCAGCAGCGGCTTTAGATTTCTTTTTAGATTTCTTTTTCGCTTTTTTCTCAGCTTTCTTTTCTTTCTTTGCTTTTTTCTTCGCTTTCTTCTCAGCAGACTTCTCTGCTGGAGCGGCAGCTGGAGCGGCAGCTGGTGCAGCAACTGGAGCAGCGGCAGGAGCAGCAGCTGGTACTGGCGCAGGTGCTGGATCGGCAGCCATTACAGAGATCGGGGCAATTCCGATAGCTGTAGAAATAAGGGAGGCTAGGCTCAAGCGTGCGATACGAGAAATCATGTAATTCTCCAAGAAAGTTTGTGGATAATTTAATAATACTCAAAAATTTGAGATAAATGCTTCATTTTTACAAGGTTAGTGATGAGTAATTTCCCCAGCGACATCTTTACCGAACCTCAGGGCTATTCAGTAAATACACTGGAACAGCTTGGGCCACTGACTGGTATGGCCGGAATCTGGGAAGGCATCCGTGGCTTAGATGTCAAGCCGAAGGCCGAAGGCCCTAAGAAACAAGCCTATGTTGAGCGAATTGAACTGCAACCAATTGATCCGCAAACCAATGGCCCGCAACTATTTTATGGCCTCCGGTATCACACTCACATCACCAAACCAGATCAAGTCAAGACCTATCACGATCAGGTCGGATATTGGTTGTGGGAACCAGCGAACGGCAACCTCATTCATACACTTACGATTCCTCGAGGAATGATCACGATGGCAAGCGGTAATGCTGCTGCAGATGCAAAACAATTTGAGCTGTACGCCAAAGAGGATGATCGTCATGCAGGAATTTCATCGAACCCTTTTTTAGATTACGCCTTCAGAACAGTGGAGTTCCGTATACAGGTTTCAATTAATACCGATGGGACCTGGTCATACGAGCAAGATACAGTTATGAAGATCAAAGATCAGGCCGAGTTGTTTCATCATGTAGATAACAACACGCTCCATAAAATAGGTGAAGCCACCCCTAATCCATTAGCGAGATAGCCTACTTAATAGAATTGGATTTCATATTTGCAAAAGCAATAAAGGCCATCAGAAGATGGCCTTTATTCTTTGCTGCTGAATTACTTAGATTGATTAAGCCGGCTGCGCCTCGGCCTCAGTAATTTTTTCTAGAGCGGCAGCAAGATGCCCTACAGTACGATCGACATTCGTTAATTTTTCTAGGCCAAATAAGCCAAGACGGAAGGTGCGGAAATCTGGACGCTCATCACACTGCAGTGGCACACCAGCAGCAGTTTGCAAGCCCAGAGCAATGAACTTCTTACCAGATTGAATCTCGGGATCTTTAGTAAAGCTCACGATCACGCCTGGAGATTGATAGCCTTTAACGGCCACTGAAGGGTAGCCTTTAGATACCAAAAGATCGCGGACCTTAGTACCCAATTCAATTTGCTTCGCTTTCAACGCTGCGAAACCAAGGGACTGGGTTTCTTTCATTACATTGCGCAAGATCTTTAGAGCATCAGTAGGCATAGTGGTGTGATACACGTGGCCACCTTTTTCGTAAGCCTCCATAATCTGCAACCATTTTTTCAAATCCATCGAGAAGCTAGTACTTTGAGTGGAATCAATACGCTCTCGACCTCTCTCGCCCAATGCAATTAAGGCACAACAAGGTGAACTACTCCACCCTTTTTGCGGTGCTGAAATCAACACATCAACATTACATGCTTTCATATCAACCCACATTGCACCAGAGGCAATGCAGTCCAACACAAAAATACCGTCAACGGAACGCACTGCTTCACCAACTGCCTTGATGTAATCATCAGGAAGAATGATGCCCGCTGAGGTTTCAACGTGCGGCGCAAAAACAACCGCAGGCTTTTCCTTCTTAATAAATGCAACCACCTCTTCAAGCGGTGCAGGTTCAAAAGCACCTTGAGGAGAGTTGTCTACTTGGCGACCTTTTAAAATAGAAATATCTTTAAAAGAGCCATCCAAATCAAAAATTTGGGTCCAGCGATAACTAAACCAACCATTACGCAAAACCAAGCATTTTTTATTGTTGGCAAATTGACGAGCAACTGCCTCCATACCAAAAGTGCCGCTACCCGGAACAATTACGGCTGAGCTAGCGTTGTAAGCATCTTTCAAAACGCTGGAGATATCGACCATTACGCGCTTGAACTCTTCAGACATATGATTTAAAGAACGGTCGGTATAGACCACTGAGAACTCTAATAAACCGTCTGGATCAACGTTGGGAAGTAAGCCTGGCATAGTAATTTCCTAGGGATTTCTGTGATTAGCCCTAAATGATACCGATTTAAGGCTTTTGTGGGTGCCAGAGGCCAAAATCCTGCTTTAAAGGGCATTTTTTGCCCTATTCCCAAATCTACCTACTTACTTTTGAGGAAATAGCGATCCCGGCCACAATGAGCGCAAAGGCCAAGCCATGGAAAAGCTGGGGTGGTTCCCCCAGTATTGCTGCAGACAACAGCGCAGTAAACAAGGGTATGAAATTGGCAAAAAAGGCAGCAACCGTAGGTCCTGCTCCATTCACGCCAAGACCCCAGCAACGATAAGCAATCAAGGAGGGGCCAATGGCGACAAAAAGAATTAACGATGCAGTCCACCAGTTGAGTTCGATGAATGCATGACCGGCAGCAATCTCAAAACCATCAAAAAAACCCGTCCACAATAGACCGACCGTTACTTGCGCCATTAAAAACTCTGCCCATGGCCACTGGCGCTCTGTACTCTCGCCTGGGCGACTTAACATCCAGCTATAAAAGGCCCACAAAATAGTGGCCAACATAATCAAAAGATCGCCAACCACCATTTGCATAGACAGCAAGGCTGCGAGGTCGCCGCGCGTAAGAACAATTCCAACGCCAAGCAAACTCACTACCGCGCCAATCATTTGCAAGATGCTTGGCTTTACTTGATAAAACACTGCGCCAATGAATAGCATCCAGATCGGCATACTGGCACCAATTAAGGTGACATTAATTGCTGTGGATGTTTGCAGCGCAAGATATAACAGTACGTTATAGCTACCCACCCCGAATAGACCGAGGAGCAAGAAACGTTTCTTGTTTTGCCATAAGGCACTTCCCGGTATAAAAACACGCCATCCCAGTGGAAACAAAAGCAAAGCAGCCAAACCCCAGCGGACTGCACTTAGGGTAATGGGAGAGACACTTCCCACCAAAACACGCCCAGCTATTGCATTACCCGCCCACAAAGCCGTGGCCGTGATCAGATAGAAAATAGTGGCGAAATTTAGCTGGTGCATTCAGAAGCTTATTGAGGAAGTAGTTATTTGAGGTCCCCAAGCAAGGGATACCCTAGCATTGTAGAAACAAATCCCCCGGTATTGCTAAGATAGAGCTTAAATTAAGCAATTGCTTAGAAAAAAGCATCAATCAAAGGAAACATTGTGGCAATCATTACCAATATAGAAGACTTACGGGTCCTCCATCAAAAACGCACTCCTAAGATGTTCTACGACTACGCTGACTCTGGATCATGGACAGAATCAACCTACCGCGCCAATGAATCCGATTTTCAAAAGATTAAGTTACGTCAGCGTGTCGCAGTCGATATGACGAACCGTACGACCAAGACAACTATGGTTGGGCAAGAAGTTACTATGCCAGTTGCGCTTGCTCCAACCGGCCTTACCGGAATGCAACATGCCGATGGTGAAATTTTGGCCGCTAAAGCTGCCGAGAAATTTGGTGTGCCATTTTGCTTATCCACTATGAGCATTTGCTCAATCGAAGATGTGGCCGAGCGCACTACCAAGCCATTTTGGTTTCAACTCTATGTCATGAAAGACCGTGGCTTTATTGAGCGCCTGATAGAGCGCGCTAAGGCAGCCAAATGTTCTGCACTAGTTTTGACTTTGGATTTACAAATCTTAGGTCAACGCCACAAGGACTTAAAGAACGGTCTCTCTGCCCCACCTAAGCTCACCATTGCCAATATGATCAATATGGCAACCAAGCCACGCTGGTGCTTGGGTATGGCAATGACACCACGCAGGACTTTCCGCAATATTGTTGGTCACGCGACCGGTGTTGGCAATATGTCTTCACTGTCCTCCTGGACTGCAGAGCAGTTTGATCCAGGCCTGAGCTGGGCTGATGTGGAGTGGATTAAAAAACTCTGGGGCGGCAAACTCATCATCAAAGGAATCCTAGATGAAGGCGATGCACGCTTAGCAGCTAACTCTGGTGCGGATGCATTAATTGTTTCCAATCACGGCGGCCGTCAACTAGACGGAGCAATTTCTAGTATTCAGGCTTTACCCGGTATTGTGAATGCTGTTGGCAAAGATATTGAAGTATGGATGGATGGTGGTATTCGTTCCGGTCAAGACGTTCTCAAGGCTTGGGCATTAGGCGCGCGCGGCACAATGATTGGCCGCCCATTCTTGTATGGCTTAGGCGCTATGGGTGAAGCTGGTGTTACCAAGTGTTTAGAGCTTATTCATAATGAATTGGATATCACCATGGCATTTACAGGTCATCGTGATATTCAGAACGTGACTAAAGATATTCTGTATCCAGGAACCTTTTAAATTTTCCACCTCTTAAACCACCCTCTTGCTGTATTTGGGATTTCATTCCTAGCATTTGCTGCTGCTGTTTGGTTTGGTCATGCCGTACTCAGTCGTTACCGCACTAAAGATACGGAGACTTCTCAAGACCTTGGCATCATTCAGACTGCAACCCTGACCTTATTAGCCTTAATCATTGGCTTTACCTTCTCCATGGCGATTAATCGCCATGATCAACGCGAGATATTTGAGGAAGGTGAAGCAAATGCCATTGGCACTGAATTCTTAAGGGCCGATCTACTGCCTCCAAAAGCTTCAGCAGCAACCAAAGAATTGCTTATGCAGTATATAGATCAACGTATTTTGTTTTACTCCAAACAGACTCCAGAAAAGATCCAAGAAATTCGCAGTAAAACAGATCAACTCCAGAATGCACTTTGGAATGAAATTCTTCCATCCGTTAAAACGCAATCCACTCCCGCTATGGCACTAGTCGCCTCGGGCATGAATGACGTCTTAAATTCTCAGGGCTATGTTCAGGCTGCCTGGTGGAACCGCATTCCCCTTACCGCATGGGCGCTGATGGCTGCAATCGCTATTTGCGCCAATCTTCTAGTCGGATTTGGCGCTCGTAATTTCGAGAAGAACATCGCCTTGTTCATGATCTTTCCTTTTGTCATTTCAGTCTCCTTCTTCTTGATCGCTGATATTGATAGCCCAAGAGGTGGAGTCATTCGCATTGAAGCCAGAAACTTGGTTGCATTAAAAAATAACTTAACTCAACAGGTGAGCGCAAGCAGTCCATCCAACGGCAATAAATAAGCTTCACCGTAAAGGCGGCCCAGATGAAACGTTTAGTTGATGTCTTTAAAAATCGTGGTCGCGAGCTAGTCTGGACCTATGTCATCCACCTCCAGAATGATGAAGAATTTCATCCTGGACAACTCGATTTTGAGGTGGAAGCCCTCAGACTCTCTCAAATCGATAAGCGCGGCTTAGCAAGCGAACTTAGCGCCAAAGCAAGACTCAACAACTGAGCTAAACCCCTTTTTTTAGGGGATTAGCCCTAGTATTACTAATGTTAATGAGATTCATTATCATTTATGATGAGTCTCATTAATACTTAGTCAATATGTCGAAAACTAAATATCATCCAGCATCCATCTTCTTCCATTGGCTTGTTGCGCTCCTCGTGGTGGCTGCCTTTGTAGTTATAGAACTTAAAGGGCAATTTCCCAAAGGAAGTGAGCCGCGAGAGCTATGCAAATCCATTCATGGCGTCATTGGACAGCTCATATTTATAGCCATGGCCCTTCGTCTGATGATTCGCTTCATTTATGGCGTCCCACAACCAACAAATCCAAAACCGCTATTTGTTTCCCTAGCCAAGGCAATGCATTGGCTGCTGTATACCCTACTCTTGATATCCCCAATCTTTGGCATCCTCTACTTTCAGTATGGCGGAAAAGAAATCCACTTCTTTGGCTTGGTATGGCCTCAGCTACTCACTCCTAATCTAGAGATGAAAAAAATGGTTGAGGGCATTCATGAGTTTCTAGGAAACTCACTCTATTTTTTAATTGGTATTCATGCCTTGGCAGGCCTGTGGCAACATTACGTTATAAAAGACGATACACTGCGTCGTATGCTAAATAAAGCGAATGTTTAAACTGAAGTTGGAGCCATAACTACATGAAGCCATTATCTAAAAAAGCCAAAATGGCAATAGGCTGGACAGTCTTGATGACTGTGGTGGGAACTGCCATGCTGCACCAGTGGCAATTTTTTGCTATGGGCTGCGCATCTCTTGCTTTATTGCTTGTAGCCAACCAATACGATCTATTAAAAGATCCCGAAGACAAAAAATAAAACCCGCCTAGTTAAGAAGCGGGTTTTATCAATCACTACCAAATATTTAATCTGCTCCCAATTTAATCTGCAAGAGTTGGGTAGTCTGTATAACCCACTTCCTGGCCGCCATAGAACGTAGCACGGTTATACGGATTAAGAGCGGCACCCTGCTGAAATCTTTCTGCCAAATCTGGATTTGCAATATAGATTCGGCCATAGGCCACCGCATCCGCTAAACCTTCCTCCAAGACCTTCTCGCCCATGACCTGGTCATAGCCACCAGCAGTAATGAATTTGCCTTGATACGCAGAACGGAACATCTCCGAGGTAATTGGAGCATCTTCCAACACTTGATCGCCACCACCAGCGCTCGTTGAGCGAGGCTCAATCATATGAACATAAGCTAAGTTATAGCCATTGAGCTTCGCAATTGCAGCAGTAAACAATGCTACTGGATCGCTATCACCCATATCGTTAAAGGTGCCATAAGGTGAAAGACGCACGCCAACTTTATCGCTTGGAAACACTCTGCTAACTGCCTCAATGACTTGGCCTAGTAAACGAAGACGATTCTCAATTGAGCCACCATATTCATCAGTACGTTGATTGGTTTTATCTTGCAAGAACTGATCTAATAGGTAGCCATTCGCTGAGTGAATCTCAATACCGTCAAAACCAGCAGCCTTGGCATTTTGAGCGGCCGCCTCAAACTCTTTAAGTAAACGAGCAATATCTGCTGTTGTCATTGCTGTTGGCGTTTCGTAGTCATGCAGTTTCCAATCTGCACCATAGGTTTGGCCTGCCGCGGCAATCGCTGAAGGTGCCTCTGGTGCACCCTGCTCTGGATGTAAAGAGGAGTGTGAAATACGGCCGACGTGCCATAACTGCGCAACAATCGAACCACCTTTGGCATGAACTGCTTGCACAATCTCTTTCCAGGCCGCAGTTTGCTCAGGAGAATAAATACCAGGAGTGGCTGGGTAACCTTTACCTAAAGGAGAAATTTGCGTAGCCTCAGTAATAATCAATCCAGCACTCGCACGTTGCGCGTAATAGGTCTTTGCCAATGGATTCGGTATATCACCCTCAACCGCACGCATTCTAGTGAGCGGCGCCATTACCAAACGATTTTTTAATTGGATGGACCCAAGGCTTACCGGAGTGAACATAATTTCTTTGCCTGACATTTGCTGCCTTTGATGTAAGTTATTAATAAGGTGGATGACTTTAACAAGGATTGCTAAATTTTGCTGGTCACTAATTAAACGAGATTAAGTTGCACCAAATTGCTCGCGTATGCAATCAGCCAGTGCATTGAATTCTTGTGTGTGCGCAGTGGATGGGCGCGCAACCAAGGCGATTACTCTTTTAGGGGCTGGCGCAGCCAACTCCTTTGCAACCAATTCAGAGTTATTTAATAGACTACTTTTCACTGCCATGCCCGGAAGCAAGGCAATCCCGAGACCGGACTCGACCATTTGCAATAAGGTCAACAAACTAGTTGCCTCCAAGCCTTCCGCCTTACGAATATCGGCGCGCTTACAGGCCTGCAAACTATGCTCCCTTAAGCAGTGCCCCTCCTCTAACAACAAAAGTCGTTCCGCCATCTTGGCCGGCAAGGTTACCTCTTTACCCTTCAATGCAGGATCACCCTCTTTAGCAACCAACCAAAAATGATCGTCAAATAATTCTTGAACCAGAAGACCATCCACGTCATATGGCAGCGCAATCAATGCAAAATCTAATTTGTGCTCGGCTAATCTAGACAGCAAATTTGCAGTGAGGTCTTCTCGTAGAGTCACTTTCAACTCCGGAAAACGTCTACGAATTTCTGGCAACACTGTTGGCAATAAAAATGGTGCAATGGTTGGAATAACACCTAAACGTATCGTGGCAGTCATAGGCTTACCAGTTGCGCCTGCATACTCCACCAAATCTTGAGATGCCGCTAAGATCAACTTTGCGCGCTCAAGCACCTCCAATCCAATCGGAGTAATGGATACATTCTGACGATCACGCTCTACCAAATGAATGCCTAGGGCATCCTCCAGCTCTTTTAGACCCGCACTCAGGGTGGACTGCCCAACGAAACAGGCTTGCGCCGCTCGCGTGAAATTGAGCTCTTTAGCCAAAGCTACGAAATACCCCAGCTGCCTTAAGGACGGTAAATAGGCCATTACGACTCCATTATCGAATAATTAGATAAATACTATCATAATGATTCATTGGACTGATAAATAAATAAGGCGCACACTGGGTACATGGTTGAGAATGCAGTAAAGAGGACTCAACAAACTGTAAGACTAAATAAAGGAATCAAAATGTCCCGTCCAGAAATCAAAACTATTCATAACTTGGAATCCGCTTTTGCTGGTGAATCCATGGCCCACATTAAGTATCGTTACTTTGCAAAATTAGCGCGCGCTGCTGGCGACGAAGAAACCGCAAAGATTTTCGAAGCGACTGCCGATCAAGAAGTGATGCACGCTTTTGGCCACTTAGATTTGCTCTACCCTGCTGGCACCATTACTCCTGCACGCGCATTAGAGATTGCTATTGAAGGTGAGACTTATGAGTACACCGAGATGTACCCATCGTTTCGTAAAACAGCTGAAGCAGAAGGTAATGATACTGCCGTGCAGGAAATTGATGAGCAAATTGCAGAGTCCAAAGAGCATGCCGAGCAATTTAAGGCTGTATTGACTAAAGCAGCGAAACGCTTCGCCGCCTTAGCAAAAGTGGAAGAGCGTCATGCCAACCATTACAAGCAGGCTTTGGAAAAAGCCAAGGTTTTTGCTGCTCAATAAGTGCGCTCCAGAAAGAATTAGAAATTAAATTTAAAATCAATGAACTATTTAAGGAATTAATATGAAATCTTATCAATGCATCGTATGTGGCTATATTTATGATGAAGCAAAGGGTATTCCGGAAGATGGCATTCCTGCTGGAACGCTCTGGGCGGATGTACCGGAAGACTGGGAATGTCCCGACTGTGGTGTCGCAAAAGCCGACTTTGAAATGGTTCAGATAAGCTAAAGCTACAAGTCACCCTTTTTTAACACTTTTACTTCTTTTACCCTTTCGCCATTTTGGAGAGCCCAGCTTTGGATCACACTAACCCTCAATCCCAATCCGCAATTGTCATTATTGGCAGCGGATTGGCTGGCTATACAGTCGTGCGTGAAATCCGCAAGCTGGATAAAACAGTTCCAATTACTTTAGTCACAAAAGAACCTGGTTATTTTTACTCCAAACCAATGCTCTCCACTGCTCTTGCTAGCAAGAAAGAGGCGGCACAATTAATCTCCACTCCAGCTGATGGCATGGCAACTCAACTCGAGATGACCATCCTCGGTGAATGTGAAGTGAACTCGATTGACTCTAAGTCTCAAGTTATCCAAACCAGCAAAGGCCCAGTGTCTTATGACAAATTAGTTATGGCTTTGGGTGCAGATCAGATTCGTTTGCCACTTCAGGGTAACGCTGCTAATGAAGTCATCACCGTCAATGATCTTGACGACTATGCACGTTTCCGCTCAGCCATTATTGGGAAAAAGAGAGTTGCAATCCTAGGTGCAGGTCTTATTGGATGTGAATTTGCTAACGACCTTGTATTGGGTGGCTATGCCGTTGATGTGATTGACCTTGCCCCACAGGCTCTTGGTCGCCTTTTGCCTGAAGCAGCAGCACTTGAACTGCAATCTAAATTAAGTGCTGCAGGTGTGAACTGGCATCTCGCCACAACCGTACAAGCGATTGATCGTCAGGGAGAATCCCTGCAAGTTACCTTGGCAAATTCCAGCACTATTTCTTGTGACGTATTTTTATCTGCTGTTGGTCTAAAGCCAAGACTGGAATTAGCAAAAGCTACTGGTATTAATACCGGTATTGGGATTCAGGTAAACCGCGAACTCGAAACCAACATTAAGAATATCTTTGCAATCGGTGATTGCGCCGAAGTTGATGGCTTGGTCTTGCCTTATGTAATGCCCATCATGCAAGCAGCAAGAGCATTGGCGCCAACCTTAATCGGACAAACAACTGCGCTTACCTACCCAGCCATGCCGGTGATGGTGAAAACTCCTGCCTTAGCTACCATTGTTTCCCCACCAGCCAAAGGCACTGAAGGCACATGGACCACAACCCCCATCGAGGGCGGCCTAGAAGCTCGCTTTGAGTCAGCAGACGGAAAGTTGCTGGGCTTTGTACTCATGGGAACAGCTACCGCACAACGCGGCGCCCTCACCAAGGAGCTGCCAGCTATTTTGGCTTAAATTCTCTTAGGCACGATTCAATTGAGCAAATAAAAAGGCCCGCATTGCGGGCCTTTTTAGCATAAAGCTAGTAGTGATTAAGAAACGATCACAAACCATGTAGTGTTGTGTGATTGAGCAACCATCAAGAACAACATTGGTACAGATAACAATGTGTTCAAACGGGATGTCAACATTGCAACGCGAGCAGATTTTGCTTTTACGTCAGCTTCAACAGCAACGATACCAAGAGCGCGCTTTTGATTTGGCCAAATGATGAACCAAACGTTGAAAGCCATTACCAAAGCAATCCACATGCCTAAACCAATTGCGCGGAACGGAGCCTGCAATGTGAAAGCCTGATGCAAGTAACCATTTAATCCGGCAACAATCAAACCAGTCACAACAGTAAACAACGCTGCATAACGGAACCAGAACAAAGCTGTTGGAGCAATTACTTTACCAATTGCAGGCTTTTGCTCATCAGGAATCTTTGGCATGGAAGGAATTTGCACAAAGTTGAAGTACCAGAGCAAACCAATCCACATTACACCGAACATCACGTGCAACCAGCGGAAAATGAATGGGAGTTCAGCAGAACTAAAGTTACCACCTAAAGCCAAGATGATGAGAGCGAGGAGGACAAAACCCGCAAATATGGTACGCCCTAAAGAGGTCAAGATTGAAGTCATATAGTTTTCCTAAGCATTAACAATTGAATTAAGCAAAATTTTGACTGGCAAAATCCCAGTTAACCAAATTCCAAAAGTTTTCCAAGTATTTTGGACGTGCATTGCGAGTATCAATATAGTAAGCATGCTCCCATACGTCGCATGTCAACAGCGCTTTAGCATCAGTAGTAAGTGGAGTTGCAGCATTACTAGTAGAAACTAGATCGAGACTACCATCCGCCTTTTTTACCAACCAAGCCCAGCCTGAACCAAAGGTTCCTACGGCACACTTTGTAAATTCTTCTTTGAACTTATCAAATGAACCCCACTTAGCGTTAATAGCATCGGCCAAAGGACCGGTAGGTACGCCACCGCCATTTGGCTTCATTCCAAACCAATAAAAAGTATGGTTCCAAACCTGTGCAGCATTATTAAAAACACCACCTGCAGATTTTTTAACGATATCCTCAAGTGAGGCATTTTCAAACTCAGTACCTTTGATTAAATTATTCAAATTAGTAACATAAGTCTGATGGTGCTTGCCATAGTGATACTCCAAGGTCTCTTTAGAGATATATGGGGCCAATGCATCAAGCGCATAAGGCAGCTGAGGTAAGGTATGTTCCATGTGTATTCCTTTTAATTACATCAAGCAAAGTTCGCTTAATTTTCGATAACTATAGACTATTCTGGGGTTTTTGTTTGAGCCAAGGAAAATGCCGGCAAAGGTCCTTGCCGGCATGAGTTTAATGGTGCCCACTACGATTTATTGAGCCGTCCAACCGCCATCCATATTCCAAGCGACGCCGCGAACTTCAGAAGCATCTGGCCCACAAAGAAATACAGCCAAGGCTGCCAACTGTTCTGGGCTGACAAATTCACCTGATGGCTGCTTTTCAGAAACCAATGCTGTTTTAGCAGCTTCATTGGAGATGCCTTCACGCTCCGCACGAGCATCCACTTGTTTTTGAACTAGCGGGGTTAACACCCAACCTGGGCAAATTGCGTTGCAAGTAATCCCTGTGCGTGCATTTTCAAGCGCAGTCACTTTAGTAAGTCCGACGATGCCATGCTTAGCAGCAACGTAGGCGGCTTTCTGGGTAGACGCAACCAAGCCATGTACTGAGGCGATATTAATAATACGTCCCCAGTTACGCTTTTTCATACCAGGCAATGCGTGATGCGTTGTATGGAATGCTGAACTCAAATTAATAGCAATGATGGCGTCCCATTTATCGGTTGGAAACTCTTCAATGTTTGCGGTGTATTGAATGCCAGCATTGTTGATTAATATATCCAGAGAGCCAAAGCGTTTTTCTGTTTGCTTGATGAGATCTTCAATTTCAGCCGGCTTGCTCATGTCTGCACTGTGATAATCAACTTCTACTCCACAGGCTTTAATTTTGGTGATGGCTTCATCTTTCTCACCAAAACCATTGACCATAATATTGACGCCCTGCTTTGCCAATGCAATAGCCATTCCCAAACCAATACCGCTGGTAGAGCCGGTTACTAGCGCAGTTTTACCTTTTAATGTGGACATATCTTTTACCGTATCAAGTTAACTAGAGGGCTTGTCATGCAAAATTGCCCCTGAAAACTGGATGTTACAGGAAGAAGTGGCCCACCTCGGAGGCGGATGCCCTATGGTGGGCTAAACCCAATAAAACTCAGATTTAATGACGCCAAGACGTCATACGTGTTTTTGGCTGAACAAAACTGATAGCAAGCACTGAAGATTTCTGCTCGTACTTATATCTTGAATCAAGGTGGGATACAGCAGAAATATTGCGCGGTTTAAATAAGATGTAACCAATGCCCTAGTTGATGCCAAAAACTATCTGGAACTAGAGTTAAAAGCCAAGTTAATGTAATGAAGCGCAATAACTTGCCGATGAACATATAAATCAGGCAAGGTTGCCAAGGAAGTTTGAGCCAACCCGCTGCCAGGCAAAGGGGATCACCCAATCCAGGCAACCAAGATAGTAGTAATAGCTTAGGGCCCCAATCTTCAAGCCAACGCTTCAAACGACTATTGCGAGGCTCATCCATTGCTTTAAAACTATTTCGCGCTATGACACCCAACCACCAGTCAACCATACCTCCTAGGGTGTTTCCAACAGTAGCGACCGTGATTGCCGCCCAAAATAAGTGTGGGTTTAGAGTGATATAACCAAAGAGGATAGGTTCGGAACCAGCCGGTATTAACGTCGCCGAAATAAATGAACTGAGGAATACCGCAGGCAAACCAACCGAGGGCATTCCAAACCATCCAAAAAAATGATCAAACATATGCTCCATCAGGTATTTGCTCTTGTTTTTTTGGATTTCATCAGTCTATTTTGCCCTGTTTTTACCAATCACCATGAATTTCAAATCTTGCTTAAACTAATGCCTAGACCTGCAAATTAACCATAAAACCTATAAATTGAGACTCTCATGAATCACCCTATTCCTAAGCCAGACCAATATCAAGAAATGCGCGAGGCCTTACGCGACCTCTGCGGATCATTTGATTCTGCCTACTGGCAAAAGATTGATCATGAGCGCGGCTATCCAGAGGCTTTTGTAGACGCTATGACAAAGGCTGGGTGGTTGGCCGCATTAATTCCAGAAGAATATGGTGGCTCTGGTCTAGGTCTTGCTGAAGCCTCAGTGATCATGGAGGAGATTAATTTTTCTGGTGGTAACTCAGGCTCATGCCATGGTCAGATGTACAACATGGGCACTTTATTGCGCCATGGCTCAGACATCCAGAAGAAACTCTATCTTCCAAAAATTGCTACTGGTGAACTACGCTTGCAAAGCATGGCTGTTACCGAACCCACTACTGGAACCGATACAACCAAACTCAAAACCACTGCAGTTAAAAAAGGTGATAAGTATGTAGTCAACGGTCAAAAGGTGTGGATCTCCAGAATTCAGCACTCTGACTTGATGATTTTGCTAGCACGCACCACTCCGCTCAGCGAGGTGCAACGCAAGTCAGAAGGTATGTCGATTTTTATCGTCAATCTTGCAGACGCTATTGGTAACGGTATGGAAGTAAGGCCAATTGCTAATATGGTGAATCATGAAACGAACGAAGTGTTCTTTGATAATCTTGAGATTCCCGCCGAGAACCTGATCGGCACTGAAGGTCAAGGATTTAAATACATCTTGGATGGCCTCAATGCTGAACGAGTTCTCATCGCTGCTGAATGTATTGGCGATGCTTATTGGTTTATTGATCGTGCCCGTCGCTATGCCAATGACCGTGTCGTATTTGATCGCCCTATTGGAAAAAATCAAGGAATTCAATTTCCAATTGCTGATAGCTATATCGAAACTGAAGCAGCTAACCTCATGCGCTTTAAAGCTTGTGAGTTATTTGATAACCATCAGCCCTGTGGCCCAGAAGCCAATATGGCCAAATACTTAGCCGCTAAAGCCTCATGGGAAGCAGCCAACGTCTGCCTTCAGACTCATGGTGGCTTTGGCTTTGCTAATGAATATGATGTCGAACGTAAGTTTAGAGAAACTCGCCTCTACCAAGTGGCACCAATTTCCACAAATTTGATTTACTCCTATATTGCCGAACATGTTCTTGGCCTCCCAAGATCCTTCTAAAGAAATCTTAATATGAGCATTCGCCCATTAGATGGGATTACCGTAGTCTCACTAGAGCATGCGATTGCAGCGCCTTTTTGCACACGGCAACTGGCAGATTTAGGTGCCAGAGTCATCAAGGTGGAGCGTCCCGGTGGTGGTGACTTTGCTAGAGGATATGACACGCAGGTGGATGGGCTCTGCTCTCACTTCGTTTGGGTAAATCGCTCCAAAGAAAGTTTGACTTTAGATCTCAAACAGCCAGCAGCGATTGCCACTCTCAAGACTTTATTAAAGACCGCTGATGTCTTGGTACAAAACCTTGCACCAGGTGCTGCAGCTCGCATGGGCTTGACTGCAGAAGTCTTGCAAAAAGAAAATCCAAAACTCATTCTGTGCGACATCTCGGGTTACGGCAATAACGGCCCCTACCGCGATAAAAAAGCCTATGACCTATTAATCCAAAGCGAAGCGGGATTTTTGTCGATTACCGGAACCCCCGAAACCCCCAGCAAAGCAGGCAATTCAATTGCCGATATTGCAGCAGGTATGTATGCCTATACCAATATCTTGGCGGCCCTATTGCAAAGAGGTAAAACAGGCAAAGGCTCAGTGATCGATATCTCGATGCTCGAATCTCTGGGCGAATGGATGAACTTTCCAATGTATTACGCCTACAAGGGTGCAGAGCCACCCCCAAGAAATGGCGCATCTCATGCAACCATTTACCCTTATGGCCCCTTCAAAGCAGGCGATGGTAAGACCGTAATGCTGGGACTTCAAAATGAACGTGAATGGGTGCAATTCTGCGAGACTGTATTAGAGAATCCAGCCCTAGCAAAAGATGAGCGCTTTGATCGTAATTTCAAGCGCAATGAAAAACGCTCTGAGCTATTAGAGATTATCGATACCTGCTTTAGCAAACTGACTTCCGAGCAACTCATAGCTAGACTTGAAAAAGCACAAATTGCAAATGCCCATCTCAACGATATGGAAGGTCTTTGGAAGCATGAGCAGCTAAAAGCGCGGAATCGCTGGACTGAAGTTGATACTCCCAATGGCGCTATTGCCGCCCTATTGCCCCCTGGCCTTAACGATAGTTACGACTATCGCATGGACCCCATTCCGGCGGTTGGGGAACATACTGATGCCATTCTTAAAGAATTAGGCATGGCAGAGTCTGATATTGCCAGTATGCGCGCTAGTGGAGCGATTTAAAGTAGTGGCGAAGTAAGGTGCGCTGCGTTCTCAAGATAGCGACGCCATGCTGGTCGTTTTGCCCAAACCTTAGGATTGACATAATCAGATTGCGCCAAATAAGATTCAATTAACTTTTCTAGCTTGGCGCAAAAATCGACGTTGTAAACAATTAAGCTGATTTCAAAATTGAGTCGCAAACTCCGCTGATCAAAATTGACTGACCCAAAGATCGCAATCCGCTTATCAATCAATAAACTCTTTGTATGCAGAAGGCCGCCATGAAACTCCGCTATCACCACACCTGCATTCATTAAATCCTCATAGAAGCTCTTGCTACTCCATGCAACTAGCGTTGAGTCATTTAGCTTTGGAACGATCAAGGTAACCTTTACTCCCCTTGCAGCAGCGGCCATTAAAGCCTGAATCAAGCCATCATCAGGACCAAAGTAAGGCGTGGTAATTGTCAACTCTTCGCGTGCATCCATGATGGCGGAAAGCAGGACCTGATACAAAATATCATCACGATAAACCGGACCAGAAGAGAATTCTTGGGCTAAAGCACCGCCCTCATGAGGCGACGCAGGCGGCTCACGATCTTTGAAATTGGTAATACTAGGGTCATCAACACTCCAGTCAAAAGCAAAGGTCAATTCGAATTGCGCGGCCACCGGCCCCTCGATGCGAACCATGGCATCAACCCATTCGCCCACACCAGAATCTTGTTTAAAGGTCCGCGGATCCACCAAATTCATGCTGCCAGTCCAGACTGTCGCACCATCAATTACAAAGATTTTGCGGTGCAGACGTAAATCGGCACGGCGGAACTGAAAGCGGCCAATCTGAATCGGCAAGGCTTCGGTTACCTTAATACCGGCAGCACGAAAACGCGCTGGCCATGAAGATTTAAACCAATTCTTGCTACCTAAAGAATCCAGTAAAACCTGGCAAGCGACACCCCTCTTAGAGGCTGCAATTAAAGCATCGCAGACTCGATCGGCATCGCCGCCCAAGGCCCAGATATAGAACTCTAGATGCAAGCTCTTTTTAGCTTGATTGATCTCATCGATAAAGTTTTGCAGAATTTTGAGTGAATTCGTGTGTAACTCGATCTTGTTACCAGCAACTACTGGTGAGCCATTTTTAGATTCAGCTAAAAGACTGAGAGCCCTACCTTCGACTGGTAACTTTTGCCTATCGGCCACATACTCTTGACGCATTATCTCTGTAATTTTTTCGTACTCACGATTCATGCGAATAATCTTGCGAGTAAGCTTTCGTCCTACTGGACGCTCACCAATCAGAATATACAAGGCGATACCGACGACAGGCAACAAGATCACAATTAAAAACCATGCGAAAGCTACGCCAACTGGTCTTCTTGCTGAGATTAAGTGAATCCCAAACAAAAATACAATGAGCACATGTGTAATCGGAACCCATATCAACGATAAACCAAAAAGAGATCCAAAAATAAACGACAAAATATTCATACAAGTTCCAATTCGGCAGTAATGCCTAGATGATCTGATAGCTTAAGCCATTCATGCAAAATTTGTGCAGAATGAATTTTGAGTCCGCGGACGTAGATGCGGTCCATAGGGAGGAGTGGTTTCACACTCGGAAAAGTTTTAGCAGGTGACCCAGTAAGAACCTCGAACACTTCATCAAATCCAGCAGCCTTCATAGGAGCACTCACGCGATTGCGCCAATCGTTAAAGTCTCCCGCCACAATCGTGGGCCCGTTTTGAGTTAAATCCTCGATATGTCCAATGATTGCCTCTAGCTGGCGCTCTCTGCCTCGCTCGAAGAGCGCCAAATGGACACAAAAACAATGAATGGGCGTATCCATGCCATCCAGTTTTGTAACGCTATGCAATAGCCCGCGACTCTCAAAACGATATGCTGATATGTCGTAGTTATTTCCCTTTTGCTGGAGATGTTTGGAGAGGATGGCATTGCCATGATGACCATCGCGATATTCGACATTCTTTCCATAATGCCAGTCACGCCAAAAGTCTTCAGAGAGAAAGCGCGTCAATTCCGTCAGAGGCCATTGACTGAAACGCCGAATCCTCCCTCGATGCTCTTGCTGCAACTCTTGCAAGAAAAGGAGGTCTGGATGTTGACTGCGCATTTGTTGGCGCAACTGATAAATCGTGGAGTGTCGATGTAAAGGCGATAAACCTTTATGGACATTCATGCTCAATACCGTGAAACGGTTTGTTTTATTGGACACCATTAAAACTGCCCTGATGCACTTTGACGCCGAACTCGCGCCAAGTAGATTTCACCTTCAACCAAATCCTGACACTGCATACACTTATTACATATTGAGGCTTGCTCGCGCAACTCATCAATTGAGTCTATCGGGTGAGCATCCAAATACTCACGCAAATCTACGTCGAGGACCTCATTACAGAGGCAAACTACTTCAGCCATAGGTCGAAAATAGGGTAATCAATCTCATTACAGCCATTTTGCCATTGCCTTGATAGAATCAAGCGCATGTTAAAAGCTTTTCAAGACGCCCTTTCCTTGCTTGCCCACCTAGATGGAGGAGTTTTGGGGATTGTCTTGGTTTCATTGCAGGTTAGCCTGACTGCTCTTCTCATTGGAACGCTCCTAGGACTCCCCATTGGTGCCCTTTTGGCCACAGAGCGCTTTACAGGCAAAAAAACAATTATTGTGACCCTCAATACCTTGATGGGAGTGCCAACCGTCATTGTTGGCGTCTTGGTTTACCTCATGCTATCTCGTACAGGCCCTCTTGGCATGTGGGGCTGGCTATTCACAGCTAAGGGCATGATTGTTGCCCAAACTCTGCTGACAACCCCCTTAATCGCGGCCCTGAGCCGCCAAATCCTGGAGGACTCCTGGAAGATTCATCGCGACTCCTTTTTAAGCCTCAGATTGCCACCACTCTCCCGTTTTAAGTGGCTGATATGGGATTGCCGCTTCTCATTAACGATTGCCGTCCTTGCTGGCTTAGCTAGAGCTATTTCTGAGGTTGGAGCAGTCATGATCGTTGGCGGCAATATTGATCACTCCACCAGAACGATGACAACTGCCATTGCCCTAGAGACCAGCAAAGGTGATCTTCCATTGGCCCTGGCATTAGGGATAGTTTTGCTTGGCATTGTTTTGCTAGCTAATCTATTTACTTTTGCAGTTCGTCAAATTGCAGAGCGCCGTTATGGTTAATAAGGTCGCAACTGCAGAGGGCTTTGAAAAGTTTATTGAACTCAAGGACATTATCGTCAAGAGTAATGGCAGAATCATTCTTAATATTCCGCATGCCGTCATTCCAACAGACAGAATCACCGCTTGCATTGGACCCAATGGGGCTGGTAAAACGACCTTCCTAAAACTATTGGACGGACTCATTACACCCGATAGTGGAGCAGTGAGTTACTCCTTCAAAACAAAGACTGCATTAGTCTTGCATCACACGCCCATGATCAAGGCATCGACGGCAACCAATCTAGGGATGATTCGTGATGCCGATACAGCTATAACTAATGAGGACATAGAAAAAGTAATTGAGCAAGTTGGCTTAAGTACATTAGCTAATAGCCCGGCCCACAAGTTATCCGCTGGCGAAAGACAAAAGCTTTGCCTTGGTAGAGCCATTCTTCAAAAGCCTAATTTGGTATTACTGGATGAGCCCACCGCCAATTTAGACCCTAACACTACCGAACAAGTAGAAGATTTAATCCGTCAATTTGACCAACAAGGTGCTGATGTTATTTTTTCATCGCATCAGCTAGCTCAAGTTCAAAGACTTGCTGAGCACATCATCTTTATCGACCAGGGCGAGATAAAAGAAAAGGGACCCATAGGCCCCTTCTTCAGCAATCCTCAAACGTCAGCAGCTAAACGCTACTTACAGCAAGAGTTGCTAAACGACTAATTACTTGGCTGCAGGTGCTGCAGGAGCTGCTGGAGCTGGAGCTGCAGCAGCAACTGGCGGAGTGAATGGTGGTGGCACTGCACATGCAGCAGGCGCTGGGGTTCCAGAAACTTTAAAACGATCAGCAACCCGGTTTTGAGCTTGGCAAAGTTGATATGCGCCAACCTTATCGCCATAAGCAGTTTTTGCCTTAGCCAAAGCTGCAGCTTCGGCCTGCTCAGGAGTTAACGGCAGCAATGTAGCAAATACTGAGGAAGCAGCAAATGCGCAGAATATAAAAGCTATGATCTTTTTCATGGCTTATCCCTTTTTATTGAGTTCGTCATACCAGAGCTCATGGTGCTCTTTGGCCCAAGTAGCATCAACATAGCCAGTCTTCATGCCGTCGATTGAGCCTTGCATGCCAATGGTACCGATATAGATGTGCCCCATTGCCATTGTAGACATCAAGATCGCAGCGCTGCTGTGAATGATGTTGGCGATTTGCATAGTGCCACGCAGGTACTCTATCTGCATAAACGGCACGATCATATCGAGCACAAATCCTGAGGCAGAAATTACCAGGCCCAAGAAGGTCATACCGAACCAGAACCAAAACTTCTCACCCATATTGAAGAATCCAGCAGGCACATGCTTGCCGCTAAACATTCCACCGAAAGTTAACAACCAATTGAGATCGCCTTTTCCGGGAATATTTTTACCCACAAAGAGCAAGAAGAAAATCACGATACTCAGAGTAAATAATGGGCCAGTGAAATTATGAATATTTTTACAAACCATCAAGAAAGAGCCGTAAGCAGCACCCCCCATTAAAGGCATCGCAAAGTATTTACCGTACAGAATTAATAGACCTGTAAGTGCAAGGGCCAAGAAACTAAATGCCATCACCCAGTGGGTAACGCGGTCAAATGCGCTAAAACGCTTAACCTTAATACCTGACAATGGCTCATGCAGCTTGATTGAGCCTTTAATGGTGTACATCGCAATAATGCCAAAGAAGGCAATCGCCAATAACCAGCCACCGTAAACCGTAATGATGCCGTTACGAATTACACGCCATTCTTGACCAGCACGCTGGATCAAAACACCTGCTTGCTTATCAGGAATGCTGACATAGTTCTGGGGGTCACTATTGGGTGCAGTGAAGATGGATGGATTTGCTGGCTGCGCTTGAGCCTGTGTTCCATTAGCCAGTGCGTTTGGATTTGCTGGTACTGACAAAGGTGGAACATCCACTCCGCTTGGAGATGGCAAAGGTGCCATCGGCGCGCGCTCTGCAAAACTGATGCCACTTACCATAGTCAGCGACAAACCAGCAGTCAGCACCAAAGTGCGTAGAACTTTAGAAAATGATCGTTTCATACACATGTCCTTAAACGTTTTCGTTTTATTTATTGTTGTTTAGTTGATCACTTAACGCGACTGTATTCGTTTTGATTCTGAGTGCGCTTGTCAATTGACTCAGTCCAACTAGCCTGATTTCCAGGGGTCCAGTTCTTTGTCACGAACCCGTTGTTAGCGCCCATATAAGGAGCGACGTCAGGACGCTTAGCAGCTTTCGCAGCTATTTCAGGAGGCTCAGAGCAAGCTGCCAACAATATTGCTGCTGCAAAACATAAGCCGAGAGTTTTGAAAGTGACTTTCATTATTTAGCTCCTGGAATTTTTGCAGCAGGTGTTGGTGTCGGCGCTGGTGCGTCAGGTCCACCGTACGCAGTAGTCCAACCAAAAGCTTTAGATCCTGGGTACTTACCATTCTTCTCGCGTGTTGCAACGCGGTTATTGAAGATGCCAGTAATAATGTCGCTATCACCACCAATCAATGCCTTGGTAGAACACATCTCTGCACAGAGTGGCAACTTACCTTCTGCCAAACGATTGCGTCCATACTTTTCAAACTCAGCAACGCTACCGTTTTCTTCTGGGCCGCCGCTACAGAATGTGCACTTATCCATTTTGCTGCGGGAACCGAAGGCACCCTTGCTTAAGAACTGTGGTGCGCCGAATGGGCAGGCAAAAGAGCAGTAGCCGCAACCGATACAGATATCTTTATCGTGCAGAACAACGCCCTCGTCTGTACGGTAAAAACAATCTACTGGACATACCGCCATACAAGGTGCGTCACTACAGTGCATGCATGCCACTGAAACTGACTTTTCTTGACCGATGATGCCATCGTTTACCGTTACAACACGGCGGCGATTAACACCCCAAGGTACTTCATTATCATTTTTACAGGCTGTGACACAACCGTTGCACTCAATGCATCGCTCTGTGTCGCAAATAAATTTCATTCTTGCCATTGTGTTCTCCTGACTTTATTTTTTGACTTAGGCAAATTTCTCGATTTGACACATCGTGGTTTTCGTTTCTTGCATCATCGTCACCATGTCATAACCATAAGTAGTTGCAGTGTTAACCGCCTCACCCTGAACTACAGGAGCCGCACCTTCTGGGTAGTACTTGCGAATATTCTCACCCTGCCACCAACCAGCAAAGTGGAATGGCACGAATGCAGTCCCTTGGTCTACACGCTCGGTAACTAATGCACGCACTTTGATCTGAGCACCTGTGGGCGACTTGACCCAAACATAATCCCAGTTCTTAATGCCGCGATCCGCTGCAGCCTTAGGATTGATCTCCACAAAGTTTTCTTGTTGGAGTTCTGCCAACCACGGATTAGAACGTGTCTCGTCTCCACCACCCTCGTACTCAACCAAACGACCAGAGGTCAGAATGATTGGAAACTTCTCATATAACTTCTGATTCAAGTTTTGATCTTGAACAGTCTTATAGAGAGTCGGCAAGCGCCAGAAATTCTTCTTATCAGCAGCTGTTGGGTACTTACGCATCATCTTCTCGTTTGTACTGTAGAGCGCTTCACGGTGAATTGGAATTGCATCCGGGAAGTTCCAAACAACCGCGCGCGCTTTGGCGTTACCAAATGGATGACAACCGTTCTTCATTACCACGCGCTGAATACCGCCGGACAAGTCTGTCTTCCAGTTCTTACCTTCAGCAAGCTTTTTCTCATCTTCGGTTAACTGATCCCACCAGCCTAATTTCTTCACAAACACGTGATCGAATTCTGGGTAGCCAGTAGTAATTGCAGCGCCCTTTGAGTGTGATCCGTCAGCAGCAAGCAAGCTCACACCATCACGCTCAACCCCAAAGTTAGCACGGAAGTTACCGCCACCTTCCATCACACTCTTACTAGTGTCATAGAGGTTTGGTGAACCAGGATGCTTGATTGCCGCTGTGCCGTAGCAAGGCCAAGGCAAACCATAGTAGTCCCCTGTTGTGTCGTAACCAGTAACTGGATCAACACCGCCGCGTGACTTTAAGGTCTTAGGATCAAATGTAGCAACCATTCTCATGTGTGCTTTGAGGCGCTCAGGAGTTTGACCGGTGTAACCAATAGTCCAGCATGAGCGATTAATCTCACGCAAGATATCTTCAATTTGCGGCTCTTTCCATTGCTTGCCAGCATACTTAGAGCTGAGCATCTTGAAGTTCTTGGACAACTCTTCACCAAAACCTAGGCGATCAGCAAAAGCTTGCATAATCACGTGGTCAGGAACAGACTCAAACAATGGGTCGATTACTTTCTCGCGCCACTGCAATGAGCGGTTTGAGGCTGTTGCTGAACCACATGTCTCAAACTGAGTAGTGGCTGGCAACAAATATACATTACGGTTCTTATTAACTGCCTGACCTTCTGCAGCTGGCATTGCAGCCATCGCAGCAGTAGCACTTGGATATGGATCTACAACCACCAACAAATCCAACTTATCCATCGCGCGCTTCATGTCGAGGCCGCGAGTTTGTGAGTTAGGCGCATGACCCCAGAAGAACAAACCTTTAACGTTAGTCTGCTGATCGATCATGTCGTTCTTTTCAAGAACAGCATCAACCCAACGAGAAACCGTAGTGCCTGACTTCTCCATCATGTCAGGTGCATAACGACCTTTGATCCATTCGTAGTCAACACCCCAAACTGTTGAAAAGTGCTTCCATGAACCTGCAGCCAAGCCATAGTAGCCAGGCAATGAATCTGGGTTAGGACCTACGTCAGTTGCGCCTTGAACGTTATCGTGTCCGCGGAAAATATTTGTACCGCCGCCAGACTTACCTACGTTACCTAATGCCAACTGCAAAATACATGAGGCACGTACCATTGCGTTACCAATGGTGTGCTGAGTTTGTCCCATACACCAAACAACCGTACTAGGACGATTCATGGCCATGGTTTTAGCAGCTTGATAAACCTGCGCTTCAGGAACACCGCAAGCCTCTTCAACCGCTGCAGGATTCCACTTCTCCATCACCTCTTTGCGGATCTCTTCCATGCCATAAACACGGTCGTTGATGTACTTCTTATCTTCCCAGCCGTTTTTAAAGATGTGATAAAGCATGCCGTACAAGAAAGGAATATCACTACCAGAGCGAATGCGGATGTACTGATCAGACTTAGCAGCAGTTCGGGTGTAGCGAGGATCAACTACAACCACTTTGCAACCATTTTCTTTTGCGTGCAAGAGCATCAACATGGAAACTGGATGCGCTTCAGCAGCATTTGAGCCGATGTATAAAGCAGCCTTAGCATTCATCATGTCGTTGTAGCTATTGGTCATCGCACCATAGCCCCAGGTGTTTGCAACACCAGCAACTGTTGTGGAGTGACAAATACGCGCTTGATGGTCTGTATTGTTTGTGCCAAAGAATGAAACCCACTTGCGCAATAAATAAGACTGCTCATTATTGTGTTTGGATGATCCAATAAAGAACATTGCGTCCGGAGAATATTTCTCACGAATAGTCTTCATCTGCGCAGTAATTTCAGTTAATGCCTGATCCCAAGAAATACGCTGGTACTTTCCATCAACTAATTTCATTGGGTAACGCAAACGATAATCACCGTGTCCATGCTCACGCAAGGCTGCGCCTTTAGCGCAATGGGCGCCCATATTAATTGGGGAATCGAACACTGGGTCTTGACGAACCCAAACACCATTCTCAACTGTGGCATCGACTGCGCAACCAACTGAACAGTGGGTACAAATAGATCTCTTGACCTCAATCTTGCCCTTGCCATCTAGCATTGCTTTGCTTGGCTCTGCAGTTGCTTTTTGTACAAAGCTTAATTGGCTAGCAGCGATACCGGCACCCACTCCTACGCCTGAGCGCTTGAGGAATGAGCGGCGATCCATCGTTGGCACAGCGGCTTTTAAGCCACGTGACAAACTGCCAATGAGGCGAGTAGTTGAACGACTGCTTTGTGGGGTATTGGATTTACGAGTCAGACTCATATGTTGTCCCTGAGAAAGTTTTTTTATTTATTTAAGAACGGTTAAAGCAAACAAAGATCTTTAAATCAAAGTAGTTTCGTAATACTTGCGCATATGTGCAGACATCGTTTGACCGACATCTTTCACTGTTTTGGTGCTACTGATTTCTTGGATAACCGCTTTGCCAACTGGCGTTTGACTGGCAACAGCCACAGCACCAACTGCAGCGCCTGCACCAATAAAGAACTTACGGCGCGACTGTGTATTTGCTTCGCTTAAAGCAACTTTGGATTTAGTGCTCATGGCATGCTCCTATGTGGTTGTTCTTGATTTTGATCAAGTGTAATAGGATTTCGCACTTTTGACATATTGGTGTAACAACAAACAATTAGGGCAATAGTTATATTGCGATGCAGCATTAAATCATGTCAAAACCTTGACCTTCAATCGCCAGGAATTCCCTTGTGAGGGCGGCTACGGGATGATAGAGATGCATCTCAGGTATGCCTTCTATTGCATCGCACAATTCGTCATACCAAGGGCGAATGTGCTCATTGAAAAAAACCCTTTGATTTGTAAGGTTTGAGATCTCAACATCATCACCGGCGATGAGATAACGCATCACCTCGCTCAAGGCAGAAATGTGGTCCTCGGTTTCTGTTACCTCTTCGGCAGCCTCAAGCCCAAATTCAGCCAAAGCCTTACGAATATTGATCAAAGGTTTCTCGTTTAAGTGGCCCGCCATATAAAAGGAGCCATTGAGAACAACGTTAGGCTTACCGACGCTAATGAAATTCAAATCAAACTCATCATGCCAAGCCTTGGCAGGATTGTTTTTAGCAACCTCAACCACGTCCATCCAGACTTTTGCCAAGGGCGCCTCATCAGCAGCGTCCTGCTGATCTGCTGTTGCAGCAATTTGATCTAGCAACTCTTGGTCTGGGGGCATCTGAAAAAAACGAGCAATCAAGCCATACAAATCGGCTCTAGCCAAATCCTCTGGCAAACCGACATCACCTACTTCGGCAGATACATTCTGTTTTGCTACGTCTTTCGAAATTTCGCTCATGTTTCTTTTTTCACCATATCCACTACTCGACAATCACCACACATCTTGAGGCGATCCATTGCTGCGCCAGTGAATGCACTGTGTGCGCCTAACTTAGTCAGCATGAGATCAACCATCTTGAGGGTTCCAAAAGGCTTGCCACAGCTAATGCAATGGAAGGCTTGGGTTTCATTTAGGACAGTCTTTTGCTTGCGTTGCTCAACGGTTTGCAAACGTGGTGCAAGTGTTAAGGCTTTCTCAGGACAAGTCTGCACACAAATGCCACACTGAACACACTGCTTTTCAATGAAGGAAAGAATAGGCTCATCAGGGTTATCTAAAAGTGCGCCTTCAGGACAGCCGCTGACACAAGACATACACAAGGTGCAAGCATCCTTATTAATGGTTAGACCACCCAGCAGCGATGATTTTGGAAGTGCAACACCTGCTTCTGGCAATGGAGTTTTAGCTTGCTTTTGCAAATGCTCTAAGGCTGCCTCTAGTGTTTCGCGCTTCTGATTAGATAGGCCAATGCTTGCAGGCGTGCAGATAGCACCAAGTGATCCACGCTGACGCAATGCCGCCATTGCTTTGGATACAGTCGCAATGTCATTAATTGAATTGGTTAAGATCAAATGAATACGCTCATCAAAGCCATAAGCCTTGAGAATGCTGTTCGCTAAATCTGCTTGTTCTGCAAGCGCTGAACGATACGCAGGATCTTCATCACCGCTGAGCAATAAGATCACCTCGGCAAAACCATAAGTAAGCGCGCCAAGCCATAAATCTAAGCCGGTAGAAGCAATATGCTCAATGCCGTAAGGAAAGACAAAAGCAGGCAGGCCTTCAAACTGCTTTGGCATAACATGGGCAGATCTACCTAAACCGTCAATCATTTGCGTACCCGCTTTCAAGGTATGCAAAAGCAAGCTTGGAGCCATGGCTTGATTAATCTTTTTGGCTTCTGCGGTAAATACACTTGCTACCGTTTTCAATTCCTTGCCTTGATGCGCAACACTTGGGTAGTTGTAGCGTATTGCGCCCGATGGGCAAGTGGTAGCACAGGCACCACATCCCATGCAAAGATTTGGATTTACCTCTACAGAGCCTTGGCCATTTTTAAAGATTGAGCCAATTGCTCCTGTTGAGCAAACGTCAATACAAGCACTGCAACCTACTTTGCCATTGCGACCGTGCGCGCAAATCTTTTCGTTGTAAGCAAAATATTTTGGCTTCTCAAACTCGCCCACCATCTCTGACAATTGATTCACTACCAGCGCTTGCTCTAAGGGGTCTTTGCCAGGAGCAAAGTAACCCTGTGGGGTTTGACTCATACGCATTTTTGGATCTACTCGTAAATCCAAAATAAGATCGAATTCTGAATTACGCGCACGCTCTTTGCGATCAAAAGAAATTGCGCCAATACCGGCACAAGCAGTAACGCAATCACGATGAGATTTGCACTTGCTCAAATCAATCTGAAAGGAAAGATCAATAGCACCTTCTGGACAGACCTCAACGCAGGCTCCACAGCGCGTACACATCTCGGGGTCAATCGGATTTTGCAAATCCCAATCAACTGAAAAATTACCTAGGTAACCGTCCAGCTTAGTAAGTACGCCAGTAAAGATTGGATAACTGCGAGTGAGCGGCAAATCACCAGGCTCAGTACATAAAACAGAAACATCTAAAGAGGGACTGAGTTTTTCAGCCCAAGGAATAGCTTGGGAGCCTGCGCCCACAATCAGCAACCTACCTTGGCTTTCATAATTAACCACGGGGACAGGCTCAGCTTCTGGCAAATCCGCTAACGCCAACAAAGCAGTAATTTTAGGTCCAGATGTTTTAGCTTCTTGAGTCCAGCCAGCAACCTCACGAATATTTACAAAACGTAGTGGTGCAACTAGAGGCTTTTCGGCTTGATCAGCCAACTCACTAAACAGCGCACCCTCTTGAGTGCATGCCACCACTAAAGAATCGGAGCCATCTAACGCCTTTAAAAAAGAACCGACTTCCTGTCTACATAAAGAAGTGTGCACCGGCACGCCCAACGATTTTGCATCTAAAGGCATGGTGCTGTTGCAATTGCAGACTAATTTTTGACTCATGCGCTATCTTCTTAGGTTTTCTTATGTTCTTGCTGAATAGCGTCTTTATCGAGCGCTTCATTCGGCACTTCATCTAATGGGGCTGGTTTAGAAATTTCACCCACATGCCGTGTGGATGTTAAATCAGTTTGTTCTTGAGCTGCCAATGTGCCATCTTCCCGAGAGCCCTCTTCGGTCGACTTTTGGAAAAGCTTGAGCATATCGCTCTGAACCATTCGCTCGAGCATGCCAGGCGGAAGCGGGTCTGGCTTGCTATAGTCGTCAATATAAATATCCAATCCATCCATGATGTTGAAGTGCGGATCGGTAAACATTTTCTTGAGAGCGGCCTGCTGAACGGTGGGATCCACATCAGGCTTCATAAAGGCGGAGAAGTCTGGATCAAAGCGATCAATCTTAGCCACATCTTCTAGGGTTGCTGGTGGTGGAGCTTCTTCTGAAGCCTTCTCATTAGGAAGAGTTGAAGGAGCCTCCTTAGGCGCCTCCACTTTTTTCACTAGCGAGGCATCTTCTTTGCTATCTATTCCTGCTTTACGTTTAGACCAACGGCCTAGAAATCCATCAGCCATCAATCCTCCATAGGGCGATCAGCACCCTTAAATGATGCTGGCTTATGGCGTTTTTTTGGCTCTGGACGGTAGTTGTCGTTGACATATTCTTGCAACCACGCTGCATGCTGCTCACTCATCGGAATAGTATCAACAGACTCGCCACCATCCAGTAAGCGCGCTGCTTCGTTATAGCTGACGCAAATGCGATGAGGAACTGCAAATGATGATTCGGCTTTTGCCAAGGAAATAGATTGCTCATCGATATAGCGCTCGATATCTTCTTCTAGGCGCCACATCACAAACCAACTCGGAGCTGTAGCTGAAACATTGAGATAGTAGCCCTCAGCCTCATCTGGAAAGAGGTCAAGCTCGAAGCCGGTAAATAGCCAAGATTCTCCATCGGCATCGCGCCCCAGAAATTGACCCGAGATGGAATTGCTTTGATTGCTATTGAATTGCCCAAAATCAGGCAACACTTCCTGAGGCGCCCAGCGGTAAGAGACCCATGGGTTATCAATATTTTGCTTACGCATTAATACTGCAAAGCGCATAAATGGTCAGAGCCTCAGGTGTTTTGAACCACAATGTTCGGAAATTTACTGCTCATATCCTTGGATAGAGTAGCAACACGAATAGCGACCTGTCTAGCAATGCCTTTATAAATTGCGCTAATGGTGCCGTCCGGATCAGCTACTACAGTTGGACGCCCTGCATCTGCCTGCTCGCGAATCGAAAGGTTGAGCGGCAATGAACCCAAGAAATCCACCCCATACTCTTTACACATTTTTTCACCGCCACCAGAACCAAAAACATGCTCTTCGTGCCCGCATTTTGTACAAACGTAAGTACTCATGTTTTCAATAATGCCGATGATGGGTACACCCACCTTCTCAAACATCTTCAAACCCTTACGCGCATCTAACAAAGCAATGTCCTGTGGAGTGGTAACAATGACCGATCCTGTCACAGGAACCTTCTGGGCTAATGTCAGCTGAATATCACCTGTACCAGGCGGCATGTCCACAACCAAATAGTCCAAGTCACGCCAACGGGTTTGGCGAAGTAACTGCTCTAATGCTGAAGTCACCATCGGACCACGCCACACCATCGGCGTATCATCATCAATTAAGAAACCAATCGAACTTGCTTGCAAGTCATAAGCTTCCATTGGCTCAATCGTATTTTCTTCAATAGAGTCTGGTCTACCAGTAATACCCAACATCATTGGCTGGCTTGGGCCATAAATATCGGCATCCAAGATACCAACCCGCGCCCCCTCAGCGGCAAGTGCCAAAGCCAAGTTCACAGCTGTTGTGGATTTTCCTACTCCGCCTTTGCCGCTGGCAACTGCAATGATATTTTTTACGCCTGGCAATAACTTCACGCCACGTTGCACTGCATGGGCAACAATCTGGCTCGAGATATTGACGTTGACATTTTTTACCCCTGGCAACTCACGCAATGCATTGATCACTGATTTACGAATTGAATCAAACCGGCTTTTAGCGGGATAGCCCAAAACGATATCTAATGAAATATCACCATTTTCTACGCGGATATTTTTAATATTCTTTGCAGTAACAAAATCGATCTTCGTATTGGGATCGACTAAGTTTTTTAGTGCTGCCTGCACTGACTCTGATGTAACCGACACTACCTTCTCCTAATATGAATAAACCTAGAATGCACTTCTAGGTTTTTGGTATTTTTCTTAATTAGCGCTAGCTTACTCGTAGCGGCGGATATTTGCTGAAAGTGCCCTTAGTTAACCTTAGTCACCTTCTCTCGAAGCTTTAGAAAATCAGCAGGCTCAGGTAGTAAACCACCATAGACATCAAAGCAGTGGCTGGGATAGTGAAGATCCAGGCCCAAACGATGTTTCCAGCAACACCCCAACGAACTGCGCTTGCCCTTTGAGTAGAGCCCACACCCACAATAGCCCCAGTAATTGTGTGGGTAGTAGAAACAGGAACACCTAAGGCTGTTGCGGCAAACAAAGTAATTGCTCCGCCAGTTTCTGCACAGAAACCACCTACAGGTTTGAGCTTGGTCAGCTTCTGCCCCATAGTTCTAACAATACGCCATCCACCAAACATGGTCCCCATCGCAATGGCGATATAGCAACAAATAATAGTCCAAGTAGGCGGCATGCTAGCACCCGCTTCGGCGTAGCCAGTAATGATGAGTAAAAGCCAAATAATGCCGATTGTCTTCTGCGCATCGTTACCGCCATGACCCAAGCTGTAGGCGCTAGCAGAAACCAATTGCAGGCGACGGAACCAGCGATCGGTCTTAGCTAAGTTGGCATTTCTGCAAACCCAAGCCACTAATAGCATCATGAGTGAGCCGAGCAAGAAACCCACTAACGGCGAAATAAAAATAAAGGAAACGGTTTTAATAATTCCGGACCAAACCAAACCATCAACACCGGCCTTAGGTAATGCAGCGCCAACTAAGCCGCCGATCAAGGCATGGGAAGAACTTGAGGGAATGCCGTAATACCAAGTAATCACGTTCCAGATAATCGCGCCCACCAAAGCGCCAAAGATCACATGCAAATCAACTGCAGCAGGATGAACAATTCCCTTGCCTACCGTGGCAGCAACGCTAAGATGAAAAATAAAAATTGCTAGGAAATTAAAGAAGGCTGCAAATACAACTGCTTGCTGTGGCTTCAAAACACCAGTAGAAACTACGGTTGCAATAGAGTTCGCAGCATCATGAAAACCATTCATGAAATCGAATGCAAGAGCAAGCGCCACTAAAAGCGCTACAACCCAAAAGGCTACTTCTGTCGCTGGCAACTTAATTCGCCTTAAGAGTTTTCAAGAACGATGCCTTCAACTAAATTGGCAACGTCTTCACATTTATCGGTAACTTCCTCGAGCAACTCATAAATGCGTTGGCATTTAATCAGCTCACGTACCTCAATATCTTCACGGAATAATCTAGTAATAGCGGTAGACAAGAGGCGGTCAGCCCCAGACTCCAGATGGTCAATCTCATCACAAGTTTTTAAAGCCGCCTTAGCCACCTCTGGATCAGAGATATCTTTTAATGTAGCAACGGCATTCTTCATGCTGATGCAGCACTGATTGCAAAGCTCAGCCATTTGCACCATTTCTGGTGTCATTTGCTTTACATCATACAAATGCATTGCCTCTGTACCGTTTTGCAATAAGTCAGCAACGTCATCCATCGTATTGATGAGTGAAAAGATTTGATCGCGATCGATAGGCGTAATGAAAGTCTTGTGTAAACGACGATGGACTTCTTTCACAACATCATCACAGGCATGCTCTGCTTTATCGACGTCTTGGGTATATTTAGCACGCAAGGCTTCATCACTGTAGTGCTCGACGAACTTTAAGAAAGATTCGGAGGCAGAGACGATATTGCTAGCGTGCTCGTTAAATAGCTCGAAGAAATTACCATCGTGAGGCATTAGCTTACTGAAGAACATAAATCACGATCCTTTAGGAACAAAAACTACGGGTTTTGTTAGGTTTGCCAACATTCTAAACAATTGCTATTGAGCAACTGGAAAGCCAGCATCTGTTATAAGCTGGCTTGCTTCAGCCTTAGATAAGGTGGTTTCAAGATTGACGGTTTGACTCGCCAAATCGGCCTGTACTTTTGCTTGCGGATCCTGAGCTTGGACCGCTCTAGTAACAGCATTAATGCAGCCTCCACAGGTCATACCAGACACTTTTAAACTCAACATATAGGCCTTTTAGATGTGAATATGGCTTGCATGGAGTAGATTATCTTCTATATGAGCCCCCAAAAAGACACTAATCCAGAGCTTTTTACTCTAGATATCGGCGGCATGACTTGCGCTTCCTGTGTTGGCAGGGTTGAGAAGGCCTTAGACAAGATTCCGGGGGTTGAGGCTGCTAGCGTGAATCTGGCCACAGAACAGGCCAAAATTCGCCTAAAACCGGATTCTGGGGTCAAAATCGATGAAATCCTCGCTTTGGTGCAAAAAACAGGCTATTCCGCCAAAATTAGCGCGCCCCATGGTGCTCCAGAATTAGCCCCCTCTAAATTGTTCTGGGGGACTGATGGTCTGGGCCGGGTCATGCTGGGCTTTGCCCTATCCGCCCCACTCTTTTTACCCATGCTTCTCATGCCTTTTGGCATTCACTGGTCTTTGTCGCCGAAGTGGCAGTTATTGCTTGCAACGCCAGTGCAATTCTTCTTGGGCTGGCGCTTTTATAAAGCGGGCTTCAAGTCCCTGATGTCGGGTGTTGGCAATATGGATTTATTGGTAGCGCTTGGTACGAGCGCAGCATATGGATTAAGCGTGTATCAAATGTTTGTATCGCCCCATGCAATTCACGAACTATATTTCGAAGGATCGGCAGTCATTATTTGTATGGTCATGCTTGGTAAATGGCTAGAGGCGCGAGCAAAACAACAAACGAGTGAAGCAATACGAGCACTGCAAAAACTTTGGCCAGAACATGCCAAAGTCATCGGACAAAATATTGCCATCTCCGAGGGCTTGCCTCTAAACCAATTTCGCTATCTTCCTCTAGATCAAGTATTTACAAAAGATCGCATCTTAGTCTTGCCTGGTGAACGAATCCCAGTAGATGGAATTATTTTGCTTGGCAATAGTCATGTTGATGAATCACTTCTCACAGGAGAAAGCAATCCCATTAAAAAGCACGTTGGCGAAAGAGTGATCGGCGGCTCTCTCAATGGAGAAAGCCTGTTAGTCGTAGAGGCTCAAGCAGTGGGCGTCGAGAGCGTTCTCTCTAAAATCATTTCTCTAGTAGAGGATGCACAAACGCAAAAGGCGCCTATACAGAAATTGGTAGATCGAGTCAGCGCCATTTTTGTACCCAGCGTGATTGTGATTGCGCTCATTACTGGATTGGCAAACTGGTTTTATTTAGATTCAGCATCTATTGCCATTTTGCGAGCGGTCTCCGTTCTTGTGATTGCATGTCCGTGCGCTTTAGGTCTTGCCACACCTGCAGCCATCATGGCAGGTACAGGTGTAGCAGCACGCTTTGGAATTCTGATTAAGGATCCACAGGTTCTAGAATTAGCACACCGCTTAAATGTCGTAGCTTTTGATAAAACTGGCACGCTAACGATTGGCAAACCGAGGTTATTAGAGATCATTCCATTTGTAACTGCATTTACCAAGGATGACATTCTGGAATCTGCCGCAGGATTACAGCTGGGAAGTGAACATCCGCTGGCAAAAGCACTATTAGATGCAGCCAAGCAACAGGGGCTAAACCCCATCACTCCAACTGCAAGCAAAGCCATACCCGGCGTTGGTATAAGCGGTAAACCTACTGCAGGTAATTGGATGGGCCAAAGTCTTACCCTGCAAAGCATTGCATCCTTAGAGCACAACCCACATCAATCTGCAGTTTTAGAAAAGGCGCAGGCATGTTTTGAGGCTGGTCAAACGGTTTCTGTCTTGATGAATAATGAATCGACCGCCTCACCCATAGCCATCATCGCTTTTGGAGATGAGCTTAAGGAGAATGTCAAAGAGGCCATTACTTCCTTACACCAACTGCATATACGTGCAGTCATGCTTTCTGGTGACAATATTGCCGCTGCAAATCGCGTCGCAAAAACGATTGGCATTGAAGAAGTGTTTGCGCAAGTGATGCCAAGCGATAAGGCTGACATCATTCACAAGCTTCAACTGAAAGATGGAGATCGTCAATACGTCGCTATGGTGGGTGATGGTGTGAACGATGCACCTGCTTTGGCAACTGCAGATGTCGGCATGGCAATGTCCACGGGTACTGATGTAGCGATGCAGGCTGCTGGCATTACCCTCATGAGAGGTGATCCCACTTTAGTAGCGAATGCAGTAGATATTTCTAAGCGAACCTGGAAAAAGATTCAGCAAAATTTATTTTGGGCCTTTATCTTTAATGCTACTGGCATCCCCCTTGCCGCACTTGGCTATCTTTCGCCTATGCTAGCAGGCAGTGCCATGGCGCTATCGAGCTTCTGCGTCCTTAGTAATGCGTTATTACTAAAGAGATGGCGCCCCACTCGTTACTAATTAACAGTCTTTGCTTTATTTTTGCTTTACTTTTGATTCTTGCAAATCAACTCAATATCACCGTAGTAGGCGCGTGTTTCTGATTTAGTGTTATCAGTATCAGTCAGTAGAGCGATACCAACAACCTCTCCCGGCGCTTCGCCATAGGCGCGCCTATAGTCAGCCGCTAAATCGCGTTGATGCTTATGCCATTGACCTAAATTATCCCAACCAGAATCCACCACAATCATTTTGACGCGAGAGGTATGAGCATTTGTGATGATGGTCTCTACTGGCGACTTACCAGACCAGATATACATTAAAGTGGCGTAAGGCATCTCTTGCCCGCTAATCAGATTAGCCATCTCAAAGGTCATTTTGTCTTTTAAAGGTAGCTTTGATTTATTTCCATCAAATGCGACTAAGATACGTAGCGGCGCATCATCAGCATAGCCATCAGCATTGTCGGCATTCACAATAGGGTTGGTTGCCCTCCACTCCCACTGCAGCAATAAATTATTTGCCTGACGTGGGCGTAATTTGACAGCCAAACCAGAGGCAGATGTTTTGGAGTTGGCACTAAGAACCGTTTTGCCCTGATAATTTTCGAGGCGGTATACCGTGTTCTTTTTAAAGGGTGCAATACGATAGAAATTCCAGCCATTAGGCATGCCCTCACGCGCAGTTTCAGCCGAGAATTTAGGCAACTCCTCTTGGGCCGGCAATTGATCTGCATTAAATGCCTGCCCAGCCTCGTTTTGCACAGAATCGCCGCCTAAGCCAGCACATCCAGTCAAAAATAGTGCCGTGCTGGTGATGAATAGTAGGAAGGCATGCTTAAACATCCCCCAATTGTCCCAAAGAATGATCTTTGTGAGTCTAAAATCCTTTAATGCGTCAACAATCACCTTCTAGCTGGGCTGCAATCTGCATATTGATTGCTGCAGTGATTCATCTGGCCCTAGGTTTTTCAATAGAGTTTTCAGTTGATGAAGCTCACTATGCGCTGTATGCCCAACATTTGGCCTGGAGCTATTTTGACCACCCTCCTTTAGTTGGCTGGATTCAGTGGCCCTTAGTGGCTCTCACCTCCTCCGAAGGCATTATTCGTTTAATTCCAGAACTGCTGTGGATTATTTCTGCTTATTTGGTCTATCAAGTAACGGTTAAAGTCCATCACTTTATTCGCGGACGTAATGCGGGCTACCTCACTAGCGCATTACCTTCGGCTAATTTATGTGGATTGATGGCGGTGTTGATTGTTATCGCCGCACCCATGTTACATATTCTCGCAATTGGTTTATTGCCAGATACACTGCTTGCACCTCTGAGTCTTGGGCTGATGCTTATGGCATTGCGTTGGCTAAGCAAAGATCGCTTCAGCATGAGCGATTGGATCATCACCGCCATCTTGCTAGGTCTGGCAGGCTTGAGCAAATACACTGCTGCCTTTACTGCGCTTGCATTGCTGTTTGTATTTTTGAGCACACCAAGAAAGTCATGGATTAATACCGTAGGTTTTTGGTTGGCTGCGCTTGTCGCTTTGCTGTTCATTACCCCCGTTCTATATTGGAATTGGGCTAACGATTGGATTTCATTTAAATACCAACTGGCCCATGGCGGCGGTGGGGAATGGCTGTGGCGTAGGCTAGGTGCCTATATTGGCATTCAAATACTGGTCTTTGGCCCACTATTTATCTTAGGATCTTTTGTCTTCTTGAAAGAGTGCATGCATGCAACAAAACTTTCATTGCTTGCGCTCTTCGGATTCTTTTTAATTCCCTTTGTAATTTTTGTGAGCCTCTCTGGAGGCGGCGGACTTCCTCACTGGACTGCACCCGCATGGTTCTGCCTTGCACCGTTTGCCGGAATTGGTTTAGCGAAAGCTTGGGCAACACAGCATCGCCATTGGATCCGTATTTTATTAATTACTCAAATCGTCTTATGTTGCATCGGCTTTGGATATGTTCTGTCTGGCGGCATCAGCTCGGCTTCCATCAAATCAAATCCTATTGCGGATTTGTATGGCTGGAAAACAGCAGGTCAAAAAGCAGCAGAGCTAGCAAAAGCCACCAATGCAAGTGGCATTGCTGTTCAAAACTGGACTTTAGGTAGTCGTGCTGCCTGGTACGCATCACCAACCCCAGTGTTTGTTTTAGATCAGAGACAAGATCAATTTGATTTTTGGTTTGGGGATGTGCCTGTAGGCGCAAATGCTCTACTCATTAACTGGTCTGGCATGCCACACCCCATGCCAGTAGGTACTAAATCGGGCTTTGAGGCATGCGAGGCGTTAGACAGCCTAGAAATTGAGCGATTTGGCCGAGTTTTGTCTAAATTTGACTTTAGCCTTTGCACTAATTGGCGAGGCCCTGGCCTTTCGGAGTAATTCCCCCAAATTCAAGACCTTAGGCGCCCAAAGCATTATCCTTACGCTTATGAGTTCACAAGCCAAGCCCACTCCTAAAACCCAATCGGGGTGGAAATCCATTCTCAAGCGAGCTTGGCCGACCATTCGCGTTCTGCTCTCCGTTGCTCTGCTCTGGAAAGCAACGAGTGGAATTGACTGGCATTCACTATTTGATACCCATATTCAGATGCAGCCGCTCTGGTTTTTGGCTGCCCTAGCCAGCATGATGTGCGCATTTATTTGCGGTGGATATCGCTGGGGATTATTTATGCAAGCTGTGGGATTCCCACGTCGCATTCGCTCCTACATCGGCCTCTACTTTGCAGGCGGCCTCATTAATCAAGGTCTGCCAAGCACATTAGGTGGCGACAGCTATCGCGCGATTACTGCCACTCATTTAACAAGCACTGGCAATTTATCCGAAACAAAAGAGTTGAATGAGGAGCTCCATCACTCAGTAGATCTTGAGCATGCCACCCCCAAATTGCGTTTGAGTTTTTCAATGGTGTTGGTTGATCGACTCTTGGGCTTAGCTGGTAACAATCTACTTGGTGGAATTGGTTTGATATTGGGTGGGGCCACATTAGCGGCTTGGGGTCAAGATCTAGGCTATGCAGTCATGGTGGTAATGTTGTTGGCCGGCGTTGCGATTGCTCTAGTCTTAGCTTGGGGACCTAGCAAACAGCTACTACAAAAACTCCTAGATCGATTCAACATGAACAACGCCATGCCAGGCATCCGGCTTGCATTTGCATGGCCAAATAATATTGCTCAAGCATGTCTGGCAATTGGCATTCACTTCTTGACGATTTTGACCTTACTGTTTTGCCTTAAAGCTTACGGAGTGGATGCCCCAATTGAAGGCTTAATGATTGGCCTACCTGCATTAAGCTTGCTGCTCATGTTACCAATTAGCATTTCAGGATGGGGTTTGCGTGAAGCAACTCTATCGTCGGTTCTTGCCTTATGGGGTGTAAGTCCCTCATTAACTGTTCTAGCTTCCATTAGTTACGGAGCAATTACTGTTTTATCAGTTTTGCCCGGCGCCTATTTTTTATTAAAACGTAAATAATTCTGTAGAGCAAAAATATGACTATTAGCGTCAACACTATGCGCGCCATTGATCATTGGGTCGGTGTACCACTTTGTGCAATTGTTAGCCCATTGATAGCAGCAGTCGATGGCATCAAAAATATTTTTGGTCGCGATAATTCCACACCAAAGAAATTACTCTTTATTGAACTCTCCGAAATGGGTAGTGCTATTTTGGTTGACCCAGCAATGCGCAACGCAAAAGCACGTGGAGCCGAGTTATTTTTCTTAATCTTCAAAAGTAATCGCGCCAGTCTGACATTGCTCAATACCGTTAAGCCAGAAAATATTTTCACGATTGACTCATCGAGTCTAGGTGGGTTAATTAAAGATACCTTGCGCTTTTTGATTCTTGCTCGCAAGCACCGTATTGATACCGTAATTGATTTGGAGTTGTTCTCCCGCTTTACTGCTCTCCTTACCGGCATGTGTGGTGCACGTCGTCGCGTGGGTTATCACATCTTCCACGGCGAAGGTTTATGGCGCGGCTTTATGCTCACTCGCAAGGTCCATTACAACCCACACATTCACATTACTAAGAATTTTCTATCCTTAATTCATGCGGCTTTTGCGCAGAAGATAGAAGTTCCTTTTAGCAAAATTGAGATTACAGATTCTGAAGTTCGCCTAGAGCAAGCCATCATCGATCCAAGCACCCTAGAAAAAGTACGTGGGCGCATTGAAAAGTTAGCGAAAGAAGCCAACATCAGCTATACCCCCGGTAGAAATCGCCTCATACTCATTAACCCAAATGCGAGTGACTTATTGCCGCAACGACGTTGGGCGCAGCAGCGTTTTTCTGAATTAATTCAAGCAGTGCATCAACAATATCCACACGATCTCATACTCATTACCGGCTCTCCTGCTGAATTTGTCTATGTAGATAAAGTGCGATCAATGGCCAACATTAAAAATGCGCTGAACTTTGCCGGGCAAGTCAGCTTTGCTGAGCTGCCACCTCTCTACACCCTGTCAGATGTCATGGTAACCAACGATTCTGGTCCTGGTCATTTTTCAGCGGTAACACCATTGAGAACAGTAGTGCTCTTTGGACCAGAAACTCCAGCGCTGTATGGTTCAGTTGGCAATTCCATCGCCATCACTGCAAACCTAGCTTGCTCACCTTGCGTGAGCGCTGCCAATCACCGCAAAACCCCTTGCCATGACAACGTGTGCATGCAAGCAATCACTGTCCAGCAGGTGTTAGATAAAGTAATTAAGCAGTTACAAGATGCCGATAAGGAAAAGGCTCGTTAAGCTGCATGAATAAAAAAGCAATCCCTATCTTTGCTTGGTTTATTCCACTAATACCACTTGCACTTGCTGGCGCTATTTACTTTGGTGAGTTTCAAAGGAGTAGTTTTTTATTCCTTAATAGAATCACGCAGGCTCTACCAGATATGTTTTGGGCTGGCCTTACATTCTTAGGTAATGGCTGGGGAATATTTGCAATTTCCTTTCCATTACTGCTGTTGGCACCTCGTTTATTAACAGCGGGAATATTCTCAGGTGCCATTGCCGCAATCGCGAGCAGTACGTTAAAGCCACTGTTCAATCTACCAAGACCCGCCAGCGTATTGAGTGATGGCACTTTTTATCGCCTAGGCGAACCCCTTCTTCATAAGTCCTTTCCATCAGGCCACACTATCACTGCTTTTGCAGTTGCAAGCGCTTTATATTTCTCCTCCGATAAGGAGAAGCGCAAGCCAATGCTGCTTGTATTTATTCTTGCAGGATTAGTAGGTCTTTCTCGCAGCGCAGTCGGTGCCCATTGGCTCACCGATGTTTTGGGGGGTGCAGGCGTAGGTATTTGGTGCGGAATGTTTGGGGCTTTACTAGCCAATCAATTTCCTGAAAATCAATTGGGTCCCAGAAAAATCTGGTCTCATCTGATTGCTCTTGGTGGGGTTATAGCAATGTATGCCCACCTCACTCAAATCATGGATTTAGAGTTAAACCTCCCATTGCAATATCTCTCCATTGCAATAGTGGCCCTCACTCTCGTCTTCTACGCAAGAGCGCAGTTTACTCAAGCGCCTAGCAAAGCAAAGTAAATTCAAGATGTTTAGCTATCGACATGCATTTCATGCGGGAAGTCATGCAGACATTCTCAAGCACCTCACCCTAATTCATTTGGTGGAGTATCTGCAAGAGAAGCCTGGCGCACTCACGATGATTGACACACATGCTGGTGCTGGTATTTACAGCCTACAGGATGGTTTCTCTACCGTAAGCAAAGAAGCGGATAGCGGCATTTTTCGCCTGAAGCAATATGTGGAAACTTGCGAGCATGCAAATATCCCTATTCCGGAAAGCATTCGGCAGTATCTGAAATATATTGATGCCGAGAATATTGAAGGCCAGCTCACCATCTATCCCGGCTCCCCTTTTATTTTGGCTCAACTACTGCGATCACAAGACCGCCTTAAGTTATTCGAGCTTCACCCAAAAGAGATAGATATTCTTCGTCACAATATTAGTGAGCTTAAGCAGTCTAAGCAGATTGATATTTATGCCGAAGATAGTTTTGCCAGACTAAAAGGCTTGCTTCCTCCGCCAAGCCGACGTGGTCTAGTGTTGATTGACCCTTCATACGAAGATAAACAAGACTATCGTTACCTGGAAATGGCCATGGAAGAAGCGCTGCAACGCTTTGCCACGGGCTGCTATGCCATTTGGTATCCCGTACTCTCAAGAAGAGAGTCAGCAGCCCTGCCAGATCGCCTAAAAAAGATTGCGGCTATCCATAAACGCTCTTGGCTTCATACAGAATTGCGTGTTGAGAATGCGCCGGGTGAGCGCCGCCTGCAATCTAGCGGGATGTTCATCATTAATCCACCGTGGACTCTAGAAAAACAATTGGCGGAAGCTTTACCAACCCTGACTAAGGCCTTAGGAATTAATGGTGGCGGTCAATTTTTACTAAAGAGCTTCGAAGCAAAGAATTAATGAAGTAGCTAGCTAATTAATCACGCAGATTAATCATGACTTCATTACGCCGCATGAAAGGTAGCGTCCATGGCGGGTTGTAGCGGGCAAAGTTGGGAACTCCCGAAGGCTGTAGGTTGCGAGCCTTTATCCACTGCTCAAGCTCTAGCGTTTTCTCGGCCACTTTTTGCTCGTTATAGAAGCCCGTAAAACTGATGACGGCTTTTTTAACTGCTGGAATTTGCCGCAGTTGCACCTGCGAATTCATTGGCTTGGGTATTGATTCCATTGTGTATTCAGCAGGCATCACGAATGACACTGCCCACTTGCCTGCCTTCGACTCGATTCCCACTGGTGCAGTCATTGCAATCTTTGCACTCTGAGAGGTCTTCTCCTCAACATTAACTGGGGCGGTCATTGCTATTTTTTCATTTACTTGATTCTGACCAAATATGTAGGCAGCAATCAAGCGAAAGCCCTGGCCTGATGCCGCATCCAAATCACCATCGACCTGGACCTCTGCCACAATCATTGGCGCATAGGATCGGATTTCGAAAGGCGGCTCCTTTTCGACAACAGAATATTTTGGCTCTTCAGTTGCCATTACTGCTCCCATAAATGTGAGCGCAAGTGCAATGAAAACGCCCTTCCAAAAAGAACATCTCAAAGGATTGCTGATAAACATTACCACTGCGCTTTAATTTCAAATCCGTTTGAATCAAAATTTAATGTGGCTTGCGCACCTACTGGTAAAGTCAGCTTATTAGCCTGATGACCAAATGGTAGACCTGTCAAGATTGGAACTTCTTGCGGCAAACGTTTACGTATTGCTTCAATAGCGCGCTCGAGTGAATAACCTTTATCGTTATCGTAAAGACGGTAAGCAGAGAATCCACCGAGCAGTATTGCGTCTTGACTTGACAAAATTCCGGCATCCAAAAGCTGCATCAACATTCTTTCAATGCGATAAGGATGCTCATTTACATCCTCTAAAAATAGAATACCGCCTTGCGTTTGTTTGACACTTGGAAGATATGGCGTACCAACAAGACCAGCCAGAACAGTTAAATTGCCACCCCACATTAAACCTGTGAGCGACTGTTCAACCCCCTTGCCAAAGAAGGATTGCGGTGTTGATACCTGGCAATCCAGCTTTCGGTCTTGCACTGCAGCCTGGAAATGCTGCCACATAAATGCATCTGGGGTTACTGGAGCGCCATCATCACCCAAGCGGCCAAAGTCGTAATTGAGCATTGGCCCTGCCAAGGTAATTGCACCGGTCTTGGCTAATAAACCCAACTGAAAGACGGTGAAGTCGCTATGGCCACATACCTGCAAACCATTTTGAATGGTCTTTGCAATTGCATCCCACTGAATTCCAGAAAGTAGGCGATGAAGACCATAACCCCCGCGCATCGCCATGACGATGGTTTGAGGATTCAACGCAGAAATATTATTTAACTCAGCAAGACGATCTTCATCACTACCTGCAAAGCGCTCATAGGCCCGATGAACGCAATCCGTATTTTGAACAACAATGGACTGTCGCCCTAACCAGTCGATACCGGCTAGAGGACTTTTATTATCTAAACTGGCCCCTGATGGAGCAACGAGGTGAATGGATTTCAACGTCGTCCTTTAAAAAAATCACGCAACAGCTGACCACACTCTTCGCCCATGATGCCACCTTCAACGCTAGTTTGGTGATTAATCTGCTTAGAAGAAAACAGATCCATCACACTGCCAGCGGCACCTGTCTTGGGATCTGGTGCACCATAAACCACTCGGCTAACCCTGGCATGCAGCATGGCACCGGAGCACATAGCACAGGGCTCAAGAGTGACATACAAAGTAGTTCCAGGGATGCGATAGTTTTCCTCAGCAAGAGCAGCCTCTCGTAAAGCCAACATCTCGGCATGGGCGCTGGGATCGTGATTGGCTATTGGCTTATTAAATGCCTTCGAAATAACTTGACCATCTCGCACCAGCACTGCGCCTACTGGAACCTCACCAGATTGCGCTGCCAACTGCGCTTGCTCAATGGCCATGCGCATATATTGCTGATCAAGCTCTACTTGCGTCATTTAGACAGGATGAACATCAGCCCAGCAATTGGGCGTCTCATAGAGGCGAATGGCAGACAACTCTAGCTGGCCATCAAAAGCCTTGCTAAACACGGGTTGCAATATTGCAAATGCAGCGTTTGCCAAGTTTTCTACAGTGGGCACATGCTCCATGATCACGGTCTTATGGTTAGGCAAGCTACCCAGGAATGCAACCAATCCTTCATCTTCTTTAGCCACCAGAAAAGCGTGATCCCAAAGCTCAACTACGTGTTGATTGGTTAAGCGTTTGATATCACCAAAATCGAGCACCATGCCGTCATCCGCTTTACCAGGATGATCCGCAACCTCACCAGTCAAAGTGACCTCAATAGCGTAACGATGTCCATGCAGATGACGACACTGACCATCATGATTGGGAATGCGATGCCCTGAATCAAATTCAAGACGACGGGTGATGGAGATAGCAGGCTGTTTATTTGTCATAAGTTACTTAATAATATGTTTGTGCTTATCTAACGCTTATCAGATTTATCGAATCCCAATTAGTTTATGGGATTGAATGCTCAATCTCCATAGGGGACGCTTTTGACACAAGCTTACCGCCAGCTCAGTATTGTTTTTAAGGCTTGGTCCATCCATAGGCTGCAAGAAGCGATTGCGATAATCCATGCCTTCAAAACGAGCCATCAACTTTTCTAGCTGCTGATGGTCATTTTGCGGAATCACGAGCTTTAACTCATCCGCCTGGAGAACAATGAGTTCAGAACCCGCTTTAGGACTCACACAAACCCAATCAATCCCTTTGGGAACTTTTATCGTGCCATTCGTTTCAATTGCTACTTCAAAACCTTTTTGATGAAGTGCTGCAATCAATTCTTCATCCAATTGCAAGAGAGGCTCTCCGCCAGTAAAGACTACATAACGTTGTTGTGGGCCGGCTGATGTACTGCGCCACGCAGACTCAATTGCATCAGCAAGTGAACTCGCAGTTTCAAATTTTCCGCCACCCATGCCATCGCTACCCACAAAATCGGTATCGCAAAACTGGCAAATGGCTGTAGCGCGATCCTCTTCACGTCCACTCCAAAGATTGCATCCAGCAAAACGACAAAAAACTGCCGCTCTACCAGCGTGGGCACCTTCACCTTGAAGGGTGGGAAATAGTTCTTTTACGGTATACATAGCAATGCGCCTATTTTAAGCGCATTGCCTATTTCCAGGAGATTAGCTCCCACTCCAGGTAATCCTCCCAAAGTGCACCGTTCCACTTCATGCCACCAAGCAAATACCGGCCAAATGACCTGCGCACAACCCAGCGTCCGATTTCAGGAGAAAACCAAAGCTCCTCATCCCGGTAATTGGATAGCCTGAAGACATCTTGGCTCTGAAAGTAGGGAATTTCGTTGTGATATCTGAGCGTTAAAAACTGCCCTGCAGGAACGGATATTCGCTCCCACTGAGAGGCATTCATATTGATACCCCAATAATAGGTGCCATCTGGATAACCTAAGACTTGATATCTAGAGGTATAAAAACCGCTCCAACTGGCATTTAACTTCTCCGGCCACAACGGAACCGCGGGGGCAAACTTTTGTGGTGGTGACCAATGCGGGTCCTGAATGACATACCCCCATGGAGACTGAATTTCATCAGGCAACTGTCCAGCCTTGACCCCAGATCTAGAAATTCGAATTTGATCGCCAACCGAAACCACTCTCTCAGTAATAACATCGACCACTTCTTGATTGAACACATTCCGAACTTGATAGACCCATTCTTGCCCAACTTTTGGTGGGCGCACAACAGGCGTGGACTGTGGCTGAGGCTCAACAATCCCCTTGGGGTAAGGTTGAGACGAAATACATGCCGCCAAAAATAATGGCAGCAACAAAAGAAAGGTTTTTTGCAGAGCTCTCATTTATATGCGGTAAGTTGCCATTGATAGCTAGCCTCTAGAATTTCTGCGCCAATTTGACCCTGAATTCTGTAAGAGCCAGAAGACTCTCGAGCAACCCAGCGACCTATGCTTGGCGCAAACCAAATAGTCTCTTTGCGAATGCAGTTCACCTTATTGTCATCTTCACTCTCATAGTTAATGAGATTTTGATAGCGCAATGTTAAGAAAGTTCCAGCGGGGACAGTTATTTGCTCCCAACCATGCGCCCCCATATATTCCTGCCAGCTCAAAGAATTGCCGGAATATTCACCCAAGCTATATTTAGTATTTAACTGCTTGCTCCAGGTTGAGCTTAATTCCTGGGGCCACAAGGGGATAGGCGGCTTAAAACTTATTAAGCGCGGCCATGAAGTATCAAGCTGCACAATACCCCAAGGGCCCTGTATCTCGCTCGGCAATTGACCGCCGTCTTGATCTGTACGCTCAATCACAATAGTGGAGGCAACGCTAGCAACTCGCTCTGTAATTATCCCCTGGATCTTGCCATTAAATACATCGCGCTTCACATAGGTCCACTCCTGCCCAACTTGCGGAGCCCGAACAGTCGGCAGAGGATTAGGCTGAGCAACTGGTGTACCGCGTTCATAAGAGAGGGGAACTCCGCAAGCAACCGGAACCAAAGCGGCTGATGTAATGAAAGTACGGCGCGATAAATTCATATCTTTCTCCTGCGATTGTTACGATCGTTGCGATTGTTGTGATTTTTTAGTGCTTTGTAAAAATCATTGTAAGTCTGATTTATACCAGCGAGCTAGCGATATAAAGCATTCTCTATGAAATTTTTAGGGATTGTTGACTTAGGGATTGATAAACCCAGACCATCAAACCAAGAATGGATCTTGATGTCAAACCCTAGGCCATGCATATAGTTATAGATAGCCTTTTTTAACCCCTGACCAAGTACATCATGATCAACTCCAGTGGGATCAATAAATAAAATATCATTCTTTGCAAAAGTAGTTTCTGGTAACGGGATTAATTCAATTCCATACTCTTGTGGATTGAGGCCTACTGGCGAATGAACAGTACAGGTGAAGCGATGAAAGAATCCACTTTGGATGCAGCCATGCTCGAAAAGCTGCCTGACGTACTCCAAGGCATCCACCGTTTCTTGCACAGTCTGCGTTGGGAATCCATACATCAGGTAGGCATGAACCAAAATGCCGGCATTTGAGAATCCCTTAGTTACCTGTGCTACCTGCTCAACCGATACGCCCTTTTTCATAAGTTTGAGTAAGCGATCGGAAGCCACTTCAAGGCCGCCAGACATGGCAATACAACCGCTTTTTGCTAAGAGTTCAGCCAATTCAGGGGTGAAGGTTTTTTCAAAGCGAATATTTCCCCACCAAGAAATGATTACATTTCGACGAATCAACTCTTCTGCCAAGGCTTTTAAAGCCTTCGGTGGTGCAGCTTCATCCACAAAATGAAAACCCGTCTGCCCGGTCTCAGCAATAATTTGCTCTATGCGGTCTACCAGCAAACTTGCAGAAGAAGTTTCATAGCGAGATATATAGTCCAGCGACACATCACAGAAACTACATTTTTTCCAATAGCAGCCATGTGCAACGGTCAACTTATTCCAACGACCATCACTCCACAAACGATGCATAGGGTTCAGCATATCCAGGAGTGAGAGATAAGAATCAAGCGGCAAACCTTCCCATGTTGCCGTACCGACCTCCTCAAAAGGAATATCAGGCTCTTGCCAATTCATATATTGGACTTGACCACCAGTATTGCGAATAAAGGTACGCACCAATCGATCGGCTGATCGCTTGCCCGCGAGATGCTCCAGCAAGGCAAGTAAAGGCCTTTCGCCAGAATCAAGGGTAATGAAATCTACATACTCAAAAATACGAGCATCAGATAACTCTCGGAGTTCTGTATTGACATAACCTCCACCCAGGGCAATCTTGATCTCTGAATGAGTCTGTTTAATCTCTTGGGCTATGCGCAAGGCCGCATACATTGCACCAGGGAAAGGCACCGATAAAAGCACTAAACCAGGCTGATGAAGATTGATTGCGTTACTAGTTAATGTTTGTAAATGTAAATCCATCAGGGTTGGATCTGCCTGCAAGGCATCAGCCAAAGGTGTGAAAGTAGGCTGACTACTTGCTAATGATTCTGCATAACGCACAAACTCAAAGCGCGCATCTACGGCGTCACGCAATACATCAGACAAATCATTGAGATAAAGAGTGGCTAAGTGACGCGCTCGATCTTGCGAACCTAGGGCGCCAAAGGCCCAGGCTAATGAATCTCCAGCATTCTCATCATCGTCAAAGGCATCGAGGGAGGCAAAGCGTGGGCCCTCTGGTAAAAAATCACGGGTATTAATCCGATGACTGAGAGTGCTATCACGCCCCTGTAAAAATGAAATGACTGGTGAGATGGTAGATTGATAAGACTCAAAGTAATCTAGGAAAAAGTTGACACTAGCACTGCGCTCTTCTTCAGCAACGCTAAGTGCTTGTTCATAAATCTCACTTAAGCCATCTAGAGTAAAAAAACTGAGAACCAAACCCAAGGCCAAATCTTCTTGCACGGCATCAATGCCACGCGATCTCAAAAATCCCGTGAGATAAGCTGTAGAAGGATACGGCGTATTGAGCTGCGTCATTGGCGGGATAAGGCTTAATACTTTCATGCTAATGACTATGCCTCAAGAAGACTTAACTCTTCAGCGGTAAAGCCCGCCTGCTTACGAGCCTCCATATTGAAAGGACCCTTAAGAATGGGTGCTCGATATTTGGCTGCTAACTCTCGATAGGCAGCAATTGGAGAGAGACCATCTTTAGAGCACAAGAAATTAAACCAACGATTACCAATGAGCACATGGCCGATTTCATCATTAAGGATGATTTCCAAAATCTCAACCGCCCTAGCCTCTTTAATTTGTTTAAAGCGATCGCGAATCGCTGGAACAGCATCTAAACCTCTTGCTTCCATTGTTCGGGGCACTAGCGCCATTCTGGCAATCACTGAATCCGTGGTTCGCTCGACCATTTCCCACAAGCTATTGTGCGCAGGAAAATCCCCGTAAGAAAATCCAAGTGAATGCAGATGCTCGTTTACCAAACTGAAGTGGTAAGCCTCTTCTTTTGCTACCTTGAGCCAATCTTCGTAGTATTCCTTGGGCATATCCGAAAAGCGCCAGATAGCATCCAAAGCAAGATTCATCGCATTGAACTCAATATGCGCAAGTGAATGCAATAAACCCGCTCTACCCTCAGGCGTATCCATTCTTCTTTTGGGCACAAGCTTGGGAAGTACTAGCTCTGGCTTTACTGGGCGTCCAGGAAGGGTCAGGCCTTGCGCCTCAATCTTGCTAGATACATCAAGACTAATTTTTTGATCTTGATACTCATCGAACAGATGCAGTAATTGATTTACCTTGGCTTGTGCATCAGCACTTGCCAGGATTGCGAGTGACGCTTCTCGTAGTTCGAGCATGGATTTTGATAGACATAAATCGCCTACCCTTTATTCCCACTCGATTGTTGCTGGCGGTTTTCCGCTAATATCGTATACAACCCGATTGATGCCGCGTACTTCATTGATGATGCGATTGGAAACCTTACCCAGAAGTTCATGCGGTAAATGTGCCCAATGTGCAGTCATAAAGTCCTGGGTTTGAACGGCTCTGAGCGCAACGACATACTCGTAAGTTCTACCATCACCCATCACGCCAACAGACTTCACCGGCAGGAAAACGGCGAATGCTTGGCTAGTGAGGTCATACCAAGACTTCTGACTTGCCTCATCAATCGTGTTACGCAGTTCTTCAATGAAGATAGCATCAGCACGTTGCAATAAGTCCGCAAATTCTGCCTTGACTTCGCCTAGGATACGAACACCAAGTCCGGGACCTGGAAATGGATGGCGATACACCATCTCGCGCGGCAAACCCAATGCAACACCAAGCTCACGCACTTCATCTTTAAAGAGTTCGCGTAAGGGCTCAAGTAACTTGAGATGCATATCTTCAGGCAAGCCACCAACGTTGTGGTGACTCTTAATCGTATGCGCACCCTTCTTACCTTTGCCGGCAGACTCAATCACATCAGGATAGATAGTTCCTTGCGCTAGCCATTTAGCATTTTTGATTTTTCCAGACTCAGATTGGAAAATCTCTACGAATTCTTTGCCGATAATTTTGCGCTTAGCTTCTGGATCTGCAACGCCAGCCAACTCGCCCATGAATTTCTCTTTGGCATCCACACGGATGACCTTCACGCCTAAGTTACGCGCAAACATCTCCATCACCATGTCGCCTTCATTGAGACGAAGCAAGCCATGGTCAACAAACACACAAGTAAGTTGATCGCCAATCGCACGATGAATTAAGGCTGCGGCAACACTAGAATCAACGCCGCCAGATAAACCCAAAATAACTTCTTCATCGCCAACTTGTTTGCGAATGTTCTCAACAGCTTCAGCGATGTAATCACCCATTACCCAGTCAGGCTTGCATTGGCAAATCTCATGCACAAAGCGCTCAATGATTGCAGTACCTTGAATGGTATGAGTAACTTCTGGATGAAACTGGAAAGCATAGAAACGACGCTCTTCGTCCGCCATACCAGCGATAGGGCAAGATTCAGTAGAGGCCATCAACTTAAATAATGGCGGCAATGTCGTCACTGAGTCGCCGTGACTCATCCACACTTTCAGAATGCCATGACCTTCGCTTGTTGAGAAGTCTTGAATGCCTTTCAGTAAATTGGTGTGCCCATGAGCGCGCACTTCGGAGTAGCCAAACTCACGCGCTTTACCTAAGGACTCGGCAGATGCAACAGCACCACCCAATTGGGTAGCCATGGTTTGCATACCGTAGCAAATTCCTAAAACGGGAACGCCAAGCTCAAAAACAATTTGGGGTGCACGGGGGCTGCCATCTTCAGTTACCGAATTCGGGCCGCCGGAGAGAATAATACCCTTGCCACCCTGCTCTTGAATAAACTTACGAATGAATTCTGGATCGCAATCATAAGGATGGATCTCTGAATACACACGCCCATCGCGTACACGCCGAGCAATCAGTTGAGTTACTTGTGAACCAAAGTCGAGAATCAGTATTTTGTCGTGCACGAATGAAGCAATCTTATTTAAGTCTTAGTCAATATGGTAGTTTGGCGCTTCTTTAGTGATCTTCACATCATGTACGTGTGACTCACGCACACCAGCAGATGTGATCTCTACAAAGTTGGCTTTTTCATGAAGCTCATCGATGGTTTTGCAACCGAGATAACCCATGGATGAACGAATTCCGCCAGTAAGCTGATGCAAGATAGCCAACACACTGCCTTTGTAAGGCACCTGTCCCTCAATGCCTTCAGGTACAAGCTTCTCAGCATTGGCAACGATGTCGCTTTGGAAATAACGATCAGCAGAACCATCTGCCATCGCGCCTAAAGAACCCATACCGCGATAACTCTTGTATGAGCGTCCTTGATACAAGAACACTTCACCAGGCGCTTCTTCTGTACCGGCAAACATACCGCCCATCATGACTGAACTAGCGCCAGCAGCTAACGCCTTAGCAACGTCACCAGAGTAACGTACGCCACCATCAGCGATCAATGGAATGCCTGTGCCCTTAAGTGCAGTAGCTACATTCACAATCGCAGTGATTTGTGGAACGCCAACACCAGCAACAATACGAGTAGTGCAAATTGAACCTGGGCCAATACCAACTTTTACACCATCAGCGCCATGGTCTGCCAATGCCTTAGCAGCATCACCAGTAGCAATATTGCCGCCGATCACTTGCACATGAGGGTAGTTTTTCTTAACCCACTTCACACGATCCAATACGCCTTGACTATGGCCGTGAGCAGTATCCACAACGATCACGTCAACACCAGCACGCACCAATAACTCAATGCGTTCGTCATTATCAGGACCTACGCCAACCGCCGCGCCCACACGCAACTTGCCTTCACTATCTTTACAGGCATTAGGGTGCTCAGTTGCCTTGAGAATATCTTTAACAGTAATCAGACCACGCAGCTCAAACTTGTCATTAACAACGAGCACACGCTCTAAACGATGCTGGCTCATTAAACGTTTTGCTTCTTCTAATGAACAGCCTTCTTTCACAGTAATCAAACGCTCACGTGAAGTCATTTTGGTTTTTACTGGTGCATCTAAATCTTCTTCGAAACGCAAATCGCGGTTCGTAATAATTCCGACAACTTCTTTACCAACGAGAACCGGAAATCCTGAGAAACCATGTTCGCGAGAAAGTTGAATGACTTGACGCAAAGTGACGTCTGGACTAATGGTGATCGGATCACGCAGAACACCAGATTCGTAACGTTTTACTTTAGCCACTTCACGCGCTTGCTCAGCAGGCTTTAAGTTTTTATGAACAATACCAATGCCACCTTCGCTGGCCATGGCAATTGCCAAGCGACCTTCGGTCACGGTATCCATAGCTGCGGACACCAATGGTGTATTGAGTGAAATATCTCGAGTTAACTTACTTGCCAAGCTGGCATCTCGAGGAAGTACCGATGAATAGGCCGGTACGAGGAGCACATCGTCAAAAGTGAGTGCTTTTTGAATGAGTCGCATGCAAAACCCCTAGTCGCAAAAATCGATTATAGCCTCCTAGCCTTTCTTTTAGCTGCGGCAGCCTGGAATTTGGCATCCTGGTTCTGATTGGCCTTTTTGCGCCGAACCGTCTTAGGGTCAATTAACAACGGAGAGTAGAGCTCTAGACGGTCACCGTCATAAATTGGGCTATCCCAGTCCTTACGCTTACCAAACACCCCAAAGCAGCCTTTTCTGGACAAAATAGGGTCGTCTGGACCGGTCGCGAATCCAGCCCTAATCAGGGCTAGGCCAACCGTAGGCAACTCATCTGCCGCCAAAATCAGCTTGTATGGCTTTAGATTTGGCTCGCCCTGCCTGGCATCACAGAGCAACAGATTGAGCAAGCGCTCAGCCATAGAGGTCCTCAGCGCGTTTTACAAAGCAATCCACAAAGGTCCCGGCAATATGCCCGAAGACTGGGCCAATAATCTTATCCAGAATGGCGCTCTTGAACTCCCAATGCAGCTTGAACTCCACTTTGCAAGCATCCTCTCGCAAAGGGATAAAGTTCCACTGCCCAGAAAAATGCTTAAACGGGCCATCTACAAACACCATATCAATCGTTTCTGGGCGGTGATTTACGTTGCGGGTATGAAAGTACTGAGTAATGCCTTTGAAATTGATATTGATTTTGGCATCCAGGACAGTCTCGGTCTGCTCAAAGATTTCTACCCCGCCACACCAAGGCAGGAACTCAGAATAACGGGCGACGTCGGTCACTAAGCCATACATGCGGTCGGCTGATTGGCCAATTAAAACGGTCTTGTAGACGTCTGCCATAATCGTTCTTGAGAGCTAAATAAATATGAGTATCGTCGATAACAAAAAAGCCTTCTTTGATTATTTTATCGAGGAACGTTTTGAGGCAGGGCTTGTACTGGAAGGCTGGGAAGTGAAGGCCATCCGCGCAGGTCGCGTGCACATCAAAGAAGCGTATGTCGTCATTCGCAAGGCGGAGCTATTTTTGATCGGCTGCCATATCACCCCCCTGCTATCAGCCTCTACCCATATCGTTCCAGACAGCACTCGTACTCGCAAACTACTTCTGAATGCGATCGAAATTAAAAAACTCATCGGCAAAGTAGAGCAAAAGGGTTATACCCTGGTGCCTCTGAACCTGCATTTCTCCAAAGGCAATGTGAAGTGCGAGATTGGCCTCGCCAGAGGTAAAAAGCAGCATGACAAGCGGGCAGCGACTAAAGAGCGGGAGTGGGAAGTTCAAAAAGGCCGTATTGCTAGAGGCGATTTAAACGCCTAACTTCCCGCCTAAGCCCAAAAAACTCGGGTAGACTGCCCTCAGAGCTAGTACTGAAGCATTTTTGCACTTTTATGGTGCATAAGAGCACCAAGCCGCTTCAAACTATTTATCCCAGCTTTTATAAAGGCTTTAGTTTTATAACTATGAAATTGCCTTTTGACGAAATGCTCGACGCCGCAGGCAAAGCGCGTCCCCACTACCAAATCTTTCACAACTGGTTAAAACAGCAAAGTGACACCCTCATGGGTCTCAAACGCGCTGAAGCCGACCTGATCTTTAGACGAGTCGGCATTACCTTCGCCGTCTATGGGGATGACTTAGGTTCAGAAAGAACTATTCCTTTTGATCAAGTGCCTCGCATCTTTACGGCCAAGGAATGGGAGCAGCTTGAGGCAGGATTGCGTCAACGAGTAAAAGCACTGAATCGCTTCATCTACGACGTATATCACGACGAAGAAATTATTAAAGCGGGCATCGTTCCTGCAGAGCAAATTTATAACAATGCGCAATACCGCCCTGAGATGCGCAACGTCAGCGTGCCACGTGACATCTATGCACAAATTGCCGGTATTGATATCGTACGTGCAGGTGAAGGCGAATTCTACGTATTAGAAGATAACTTACGTGTTCCGTCTGGTGTGTCTTATATGGTTGAAGATCGCAAGATGATGATGCGGCTCTTCCCCGACCTCTTCCAAAAATATCGCATCGCCCCTGTAGAGCACTACCCAGATCTGTTATTAGAATGCCTCAAGTCTGTTAAACCAGATGATGTCAAAAAACCGAACGTGGTTGTGCTGACTCCTGGCATGTATAACTCCGCTTACTTTGAGCACAGCTACCTTGCACAGCAGATGGGCGTTGAGTTGGTTGAAGGTAAGGACTTATTTGTAAAGAATGAACAAGTCTTTATGCGCACTACCCAAGGACCTGAGAGGGTTGATGTAATTTATCGACGTGTTGATGATGACTTCTTGGATCCGTTGGCATTTCGCTCAGACTCAACACTTGGTGTTGCAGGACTGCTGTCCGCGCATCGCGCTGGCAATGTGACTTTAGCAAATGCAATTGGTACCGGGATCGCCGATGACAAATCGATCTACCCATATGTTCCCGAGATGATTGAGTTTTACCTTGGTGAGAAACCAATTCTCAATAACGTACCGACCTTTCAGTGTCGCAAGACAGATGACTTGGCATACACATTAGCCAATTTAGATAAGTTGGTTGTAAAACTAACACATGGTGCTGGTGGCTATGGCATGCTAGTTGGCCCCGCCTCCACCAAAGCAGAGATTGAAGAATTTAGAACTCACCTTATTGCCAATCCAGATAAATACATTGCTCAACCGACATTAGCGCTATCCACCTGCCCTACCTTTGTAGAGTCGGGCGTTGCGCCAAGACATATCGATTTAAGACCATTCGTCCTCTCAGGCAAAACCATCAAGATGGTTCCTGGCGGATTAACCAGGGTTGCCCTCAAAGAAGGTTCTTTAGTAGTGAACTCCTCCCAAGGTGGCGGAACCAAAGATACCTGGGTTCTGGAAGAGTGAGAGAAGAGTAAGAGGAACTAGAGAAAATGCTAAGTCGTACCGCTGATTGCCTTTATTGGATGGCCCGTTATACAGAGCGTGCGGAGAATACTGCCCGTATGCTCGACGTAAACCATCAAACTTCGCTACTTCCACAGCCTGCTGAGTTTTTAGAGCAAAGCTGGAAAAAGTTGTTGACGATTTCTAAGCTGGAAGACGCTTTTCTCAGTAAATATGATGTAGTCAATCGTGAAAACGTTTTAGATTTCATGATTTATGAAACCAGCAATCCATCCAGCATTGTTTCCTGCCTGTTTGCTGCTCGTGAGAATGCCCGCGTGATACGTGGCAAGATTACCTCCGAAGTTTGGGAAACTCAAAACACTACCTGGCTTGAGCTGCAGCGCATTCTAGAAGCAAGACATCAAGCCGATCCTAGTCGTCTCTTAGAATGGGTAAAGCACCGCTGCCATCTATTTAGAGGTGTTCTTTATGGCACGATGCTCAAGAACGAAGCCTTTTACTTTATAAGCGTAGGAACACTGCTCGAGCGCGCTGATAATACGGCCCGTATTCTGCAAACCAAATATGAAGATCAGGCAGCGATCAAGGTATTAAATCCCAATAAGAAGTCTGATGATGGTACTGATGGTGATTTCTTTGATTTCTATCACTGGGCGGCCCTACTCCGATCCGTCTCTGCATTTGAGATCTATCGTCAAATCTATTCCGATCAGGTAACTCCAAAACAAGTTGCTCAATTACTGATATTTAATAAGCAAATGCCACGCTCCTTAGTGTGTTGCGTGAATGAGCTGATTCCTTTAATTTCTGAGGTGAAAAATCAGCAATCCAAAGAAATTGAACGCCTGCTTGGAAAGTTAAAGGCAAGCTTGGATTATTCTGATATTGATGAAGTATTTGAGCAAGGCCTAGAAGAATTTATTGAAAGCTTCTTAGAGCGCGTCAACCATGTGGCTGATGAGTTCAGTAGTGCTTACCTCATACCATTGGCTGTAGCCTAAGAGATCACGAAAACTATATGCACTTAAAGATTCGCCACCGTACTGAATATCGCTATGAGGCGCCAGTACGCTACTCCATTCAAGAGCTTCGGTTAACACCGCCGACAGTCTCAGGCCAACAGGTAGATAAGTGGAAAATTAGCACTCCAATCAAGGCCTCAAACTCAGTCGACACATTTGGAAATCTCTGTAGCGTTTTCGTTCAGGAGAGCCCCTATACCTCAATGATGATTGAAGCTGAGGGCGAGGTTCATACACAAGATGCCTTTGAGTTTATCGATGATGCCAAGGCGGTTTCACCCTACTATCTTTTGCAGCAAACCAATTTAACTGAGTCAACAGAAGGGATGCTGGAATACTTCTCTTACAGCCTGCCAAAGAAAAATTCTGTTGACCAGGTACTCAAACTCGCTGAGGCTGTTCAAGGTTTGATTGTTTACACACCAGGGCAGACTAACTTTGCTACAACTGCCGCACAATCCTTCGCCATGAAATCTGGTGTTTGCCAAGACCATGCCCACATTATGTTGAGTCTATGCCGTGCTACTGGAATTCCAGCTCGCTATGTCAGCGGTTATTTCTTCGCAGAAGAGTCTCCAAACCTTGCGAGCCACGCCTGGATCGACTTTTGCAGTGACATTGAGAAAGGCATTTGGACTAGCGTAGATATTACGCACGCCTGCCTAATAGATTCACGCCATATTCGCCTTGCTATTGGTCGGGATTATTACTCTGCCGCTCCCGTAAAAGGGGTCCGCTCTGGCGGTGGAGGCGAAGAGCTCACTGCGAATATTTCTATTCAACAGTTGTCATAGCAGTCCTTTGTCTATTTAAGAGATAATTCTAGGAAATTATTAAGAGGATTCCTGTATGACGTATTGCGTTGGGTTATGCCTAAAAGATGGTCTCGTATTTTTATCCGACACCCGGACGAATGCGGGTGTAGACCAGATCGGCACATTCCGAAAGATGACCTTATTCCAAGAAAAGGATCGTTTCTTTGCAATCATGAGCGCTGGTAATCTCGCAATTACACAATCCGTGAAAGAAATTCTGCTTCAAGGACAGCTTTTTAAGAGTAAGAATCTCTGGAACGCTAAAAACTCCTATGAAGCTGCAGTTGTTGTGGGTAGCGCCATCAAACAGGTATACGAACGAGATCATGAAGCGCTTGAAAAGGCTGGGCTCGACTTTAATTGCAATATGATTTTTGGCGGTCAAGTTAAAGGTGAGATTCCGCGCCTATTCAATATTTATTCAGCTGGAAACTTTATCGAAGCCACTCCAGAGACTTGCTACTTCCAAATCGGAGAATCCAAATACGGTAAACCGATTTTAGATCGAGTGCTTAATTTCAATACACCACTTAATCTGGCAACTAAGTGCGCCCTCATCTCCATGGATTCGACGCTGAAAAGTAATATCTCGGTGGGACTACCTCTGGACATGTTGGTTTACGAAAAAAATTCTCTGAAAGCCACTAAGCTAGTTACCTTAGACGATGCAAACCCTTATTTTGCGATGATTCATCAAGCGTGGGGCGAGAAGCTACGAGAGGCATTTAACTCCATAGCGGAACCCAGCTGGAGCGGCGCCCATAAATCGAGCGATATTTCTACCCCCGCAAAAAAAATGGGGGCAGTTCCCGTCAATCGACAACCTGCAAAAGCAAAAGTAAAAATAGCTGCGGCGCCTGCAAAGAAGCCTATGAACCGCACCAGCACCAAAACTAAAGCAAAAGCTAAATAATTCGTTTTTTACGCTCAACAAACAAAAAGGCCTAGATTCTTCTAGGCCTTTTGCTTTGGTTCTTACGACGTTGATTAGGCTTTTAAGTTCTTACCTAACATTTCCCAAGTAGCTACTACGCTATCCGGGTTTAATGAGATTGAGGTAATGCCTTTCTCAACCAACCAACGGGCAAAGTCTGGATGATCAGAAGGACCTTGGCCGCAAATACCAACGTACTTATTTTGCTTACGGCAAGCATCAATTGAACGGGCAATCATGAACTCAACCGCTGGATCACGCTCGTCAAAGTCAATAGCTAACAATTCCATACCAGAGTCACGATCCAGACCAAGCGTTAACTGAGTCATATCGTTTGAACCGATAGAGAAGCCATCGAAGTATTCGAGGAACTGATCAGCCAAAATCGCATTTGATGGAATCTCGCACATCATGATGAGGCGTAAGCCATTTACACCACGCTTGAGGCCAAACTTCTCCATCATGTCGATCACGCGCTTAGCTTGATTGATAGTTCGCACGAATGGAACCATGATCTCTACGTTATCTAGACCCATGTCTTCACGTACACGCTTCATCGCCGCGCACTCAAGAGCAAAAGCCTCGCCGAAATCCTCTGAAACATAACGTGATGCACCACGGAAGCCTAGCATTGGGTTTTCTTCATCCGGCTCGTAACGTGAGCCACCAATCAACTTCTTGTACTCATTGGATTTAAAGTCTGACAAACGTACGATCACCGGTTTTGGATAGAAAGCAGCAGCAATCGTTGCTACGCCTTCAACCAATTTATCTTCATAGAACTGACGTGGGCTAGCGTAGCCACGAGCAACGCTCTCTACAGCACGCTTGAGATCAGGATCAATGTTTGGATACTCCAATACAGCACGTGGATGAACACCAATGTAGTTGTTGATAATGAACTCGAGACGAGCCAAGCCAACACCCGCATTTGGGATTTGGCAGAAATCAAATGCCAATTGAGGATTACCAATATTCATGGTGATCTTGACTGGAATCTCTGGCAATACACCGCGAGATACTTCAGTCACTTCAGTTTCGATTAAGCCGTCATAGATATGACCCTCGTCACCTTCGGCACAAGAAACTGTCACCATCATGCCGTCTTGCAAATGCTCAGTGGCATCACCGCAACCAACTACCGCAGGCACACCCAGTTCGCGAGCAATAATCGCTGCATGGCAAGTACGCCCACCACGATTGGTCACAATCGCTGAGGCACGCTTCATCACTGGCTCCCAGTTTGGATCAGTCATATCAGCAACCAACACGTCACCTGGCTGAACACGATCCATCTCGCTTGGGTCACGAATAATACGGACTGGACCTGCACCAATCTTTTGACCGATCGCACGACCTTTTGCCAATACCTTAGAGCTGCCCTTCAACTTATAGCGCATCTCCACTTGACCAGCCGCTTGGCTCTTCACAGTCTCAGGGCGCGCCTGGAGAATATAGATGCGGCCATCTTGACCGTCTTTACCCCACTCGATATCCATTGGACGACCATAGTGCTTCTCAATGATCACTGCATATTTAGCCAACTCAGTGATATCTGCGTCTTCCAAAGAAAAGCGATTGCGTTTTTCTGGAGTTACATCCACTGTCTGTACTTTTTCAGCGGAACCTTTAGGAGCAAATTGCATCTGAATTAACTTGGACCCTAAAGAGCGGCGAATGATTGCCTTCTTGTCTTGGGCTAAGGTGGTTTTGAATACATAAAACTCGTCAGGGTTAACTGCGCCCTGCACAACAGTTTCACCCAAGCCGTAGCTTGAGGTAATGAAAACAACATCTTCAAATCCAGACTCAGTATCCAGAGTAAACATCACGCCGGCAGCACCTAAGTCAGAACGCACCATGCGCTGAATACCAGCCGATAGAGCTACTTCAGCATGGGCAAAGCCTTTGTGAACACGGTAGGAGATAGCGCGGTCGTTATATAGGGAGGCAAATACTTCACGAATCTTCTTAAGAACATCGTCAATACCTTCGACGTTCAAGAATGTTTCTTGCTGACCTGCAAATGAGGCATCAGGCAAGTCTTCTGCAGTAGCTGAAGAGCGCACAGCGAATGAGCCTTTACCTGAATCATCCAATACCGCAAATGCTTTACGAATTTCTTCATCAAGCTTAGGTTGGAATGGCGCTGTCTCGATCCAATTACGAATCTCTGCACCAGCTTGAGCCAATGCACGCACATCATCAATATTTAAACCTTCTAAACGCTGTTGAATGCGCTCGGTGAGATTGTTGTGCTTTAGAAAATCGCGGAATGCCAATGCGGTAGTAGCAAAACCGGTAGGAACACGAACACCTGTTGAAGCTAACTGAGAAATCATCTCCCCTAATGAAGCATTCTTACCGCCGACTGATTCGACATCGGTCATGCGAAGTTGTTCAAAAGGCAAAACGTAGGCATCGGCCATATTGCTATTTTGTTGCTGTTGGTTGGACATAAAATACTCTCTAAGGATAAGGAAACTGGTGTAGCGGCCACCTTAAATGGGGCATGCTTTAATATGATTCTATTGTAGTGCTGACCCTGACTTTTGAGCCAAATCCATGTCTAACGAAACCCGTATTGTTTTTATTGTCTCTGACGGTACCGGCATTACTGCCGAGAACTTCAGCCAGTCGATTTTGGCCCAATTTGAGGCCACTTTTAAGCATATTCGGGTGCCTTTTGTGGATAGCGTGGATAAGGCCCACGATGCCGTTAGCAGCGTCAATCAGGCGGCTACTAAATACGGGGTGCAACCCATCGTTTTCACCACTTTAGTGAACTCTGAGCTTAATGCGATTGTTGGCAAGGCAAATGGCCTAATTTTGGATATGTTTCAGACTTTTGTGGCACCTTTGGAGGCAGCCCTAGGCATGAAATCCACCCATGCCATGAATCGCCTCCACCACAATGCAGATACCGAGGCTTACAAGAACCGGATTGAGGCGATTAACTATTCATTAGCTCATGATGATGGTCAGTCCAACCAGAACTTGGCCGAGGCTGACGTCATTCTGATTGGCATTTCCCGGGTTGGCAAAACCCCAACCAGCCTCTATCTTGCAATGCAATATGGATTAAAAGCCGCAAACTATCCACTCATTCCGGAAGATTTTGAACGGGGACAACTCCCCAAGGACTTGGTGCCTTACCGTCAAAAGATCTTTGGCCTCATGATTGATGCTGAGCGGCTCTCAGAAATTCGCAATGAACGTAGACCGGGCAGCAACTATGCCAAGCTAGAAAACTGCCGCTATGAAATTAATGAAGCAACGGCAATGATGAAAAAACAATCGATCCCATGGGTGCTGACGACCAGTAAGTCCATTGAAGAAATTGCTACCACCGTACTGCAGGCAATTAAGTCAGATAAAACGATACTAGGGTAAAGAAATATTGCGTAATGCCTGCTTTCGACCTTGATTTCAACCCGTCGATGCAACACACTACAAACTGCGTAAGCGCAAGGAGTGTTGCTCATGAAACAACGACCTCGAATCTATTACACAGCT
>NZ_JACVPW010000002.1 GCF_018881715.1 Polynucleobacter parvulilacunae | reverse complement strand
CTGGAGCTGTAGCATCTGGCTCTACTGTAAGTAATGGTGCCAACCTCAATGTCTCCTCCGGTGGTACGGCAACGAACTCTATTGTTAGCAGTGGGGGTGTGCAGGTTGTATCTTCCGGTGGATCTTCTTTTTACACTCAAATTAAGAGCGGTGGTTTAGAGGTGATTTCTGCTGGGGGTTATGGCCCTTATGCGGTTATTAGCGCTGGAGGAACTCAATATATTAGTAGCGGAGGATTGGATTCGGGTTCAACCATCTTGTCTGGCGGGACGCAAATTGTTGGTTTTGGGGGAACCCAGTCTGGAGCATTAATTAAAGGTACTCAGACGATCATTGGCGGTGGTGTTGGGGTGGATGGGGTTGTTTCTGGTGGTTCAGTGACCGCTGCTAGTGGCTCATTTTTAAAAGGGTATAGCATCATTGGATCTGGTGGATCTATTGTTGCTTCTGGCAATATTTCTCCAAGCCCTACAGTTGAGCTTGCATTACAAGTGGCCGGCACTTCGAACGCAATCTCCCTGGATGGCGCTAAAGTTTCCGGCAATATCCAGTATGGCGGCTCTAGCAACACTTTGACGCTTCAGAATGGGGTTAGTTTTGATGGCCCAATTTCATTGGTTGACACAAGTCGTCTAAATGCTCTGACAATTAGCAATCAGAAATTGCTTTTAGCAAATTCTGGGACCGCTACATCTGGAGCGAGTTTTGTTTCTGGCTGGAGGTTTTTTAATATTGCAAATACAGCCTCAGTTGGACTTGCTGACCCATCGGTGATTTTAGATGTAGCCACTCTAAATAATGCGGGAGTTATTCAGCTTAATGCCGGTCATCAGTTAACTCTGAATGGAAGTTATATCCAGACGGGCGCTCTTGGAATCGGTGTTAATGGTCCAAGCTCTTATGGGCACATGCTTGTTAATGGCAATGCAAATGTAGCTGGAGGTAGAGTAATTGTTACCAGCGGTGTTTTAGCGCAGAATGTTAACTATAGCAATGTTTTCAGAGCAACAGGAGTTACAACGGGGGCATTTGTCAGTAGCGGTAGTTATGGTTTAGTGAGATACAGCATTCTTTCAAATGGCTCAGGTTTTGATTTGATAACTGGATCATCTTCTCCGGCGGCAGTAGGTTTAACGCCGGTTCTCAATGGAGGTCAGGCTGTTGCAATTATGAATCAAGCGCAGGCATCGCTTCAGGTGGTGCGAGATCGCATGGATGAAGGTGAGTATCGGGGAGTTGACACTCAGGGTAAAAATTGGGTGGCACCGTTCGGCAATATTGCCAATCAAGCTGGCGGCAACCAAACCCCATCAGCTGCCTATAACGCAAATACTATGGGACTTGCTTTCGGGGCTGATGCATTTGTAGGGGAAGGGTTGCATGCTGGCATAGCCGGAATTGTTCAAAACACAATTTATAAGGGGCAGGATATTGCCACAAATAATAATTTAAATGTTGCAAGTTATGGGGTTGTAGGTTATGTAAAGCAAAGGGTATGGGATCGGGGTGAGGTCAGTGCAATGGTTGGGACTTCTGTAGACCAAAGCAAAGAAAGTCGTCTTGCCGCTACTAACGGCATTAATCAAATAGCATCAGCAGCCTATGGTGGTTGGCATGGGGTAGCAAGCCTTGAGGTAAACAGCAGCAGCGTCATTGGCAATAACACCTTTACTCCATTAACCCGAGTCGACTACGGCAATGTAAATGTCGATGGATATAAGGAGAGTGGGGCCAATGCATCGAATCTCAATGTTAATGCTCAAAATAATCAATCACTAACAGCCTCCATTGGTGGTCGCTATCGCTATGACTTATCTGATGGGCAGTGGTTTTATGCAAGGGCTTTAACTGGGTATGATTTTGTTGCAAAGTCTCCGCAACTTAATGCTACCGATGTGAATAATATCCCCTTCACTACTTTTGGAAAAGCCCCTGGAAAAAATATAAATCAGGTTGGATTTGGATATCAGGTTGATCCAAAAACTGGCCTTGGCGTTAGATTAAGTGTCGACTACTTCGGACGGAGCGGTTACTCAAATAGCATTCTGAATCTAAATATTTTCAAATTATTTTAAACGAGGGTATATGGCGCTTTACAGACCAGAAGTTTTTAATCAAGCAGATATAGAGAGTGCAAAAAAAATAATCCTAACCGAAGAAGGTGGCGTCCTAACAGAGGAGCGCTGGAGCAATGAGACGCCCTGGCTGGTCGAGCTAATAATTAATAACATACCAGGGGATGGCTTAATTTTAGATTACGGATGTGGGGTAGGAAGGATTGCGAAGATTCTTGTTGAAAAAGGATTCTCGGTTGTAGGTGTGGATATATCGCCTGAGATGCGGAGCAACGCGTCTAAATTACTTTTTGATAAGAAATTTATTGCACTAGATCCAGAGACTTTTGATGCCGTTGCTAAGGTAATTTCACAAGTAGATGTTGTTATATCTATATGGGTTCTACAACACTGTTTTGATTTGAAAAAAGAGATTAAGCGAATTTATGATGGACTCAAAATTGGGGGAGTTGTATTTATTCTAGATATGAAGCATAGAGCGGTACCTACATATGAAGGATGGGTGGACGATGGTTTGGATGTAAAGGGTGAGATGGAAAAATACTTTACACGTATACAAGATTTTATTTATAACCCGCCAGGAGCCCCAATAACGCTGATACAAAACGCATACATAGCAATTTATAGGAAAAAATAGTGAACATAACAAAAGATGAGGGTGGGCGCCAAAATAAAGAAGAGGAGTTGAAGGGGCTCCCAAAGCTTTTTATAGAGCCACCAATGCAGCCAACGCAAACGGGACTTGCTGGCGTTCGTTTCGATTTTAATTCCGGTTGTCGTGTTGAGCTCCCCCCTATTGGTAAGAATGGAGAGCGATGGAGGCTTCGATTATCGGATTTAGTGACGGCAAACATAATTTTTGAGGTCGAGTCAGATGGTGGGTCATATAGGAGTACAAAGCAATATTTCATACCATTTAGAATTGAAGTATGGCGTGGAGGGGATAAGGTATTTGAGCATGAATACTTTGCTCGCGAGAAGGATGTTCAAGTTCAAATACCCGTTGGCACAATGGGGGACGCGATCGCATGGTTCTCTTACGTGGATTTATTCCAGAGGAGCCATCAATGTAAGCTAACTTGCGTAATTTCAGAGGTCATGATGCCCTTGTTTGAGGATGAATATCCAAATATTCATTTTGTGACAAATAAGGAGGCTGAAAAAATTCAGCAAAAATTTTATGCAACGTATCGATTGGGGTTGTTCTTCAATGATGTTGACTGCGTCCATCAGCCAGTTGACTTTAGATATGTTGGCTTAAACAAGACAGCTGCGCACATATTGGGAGTGGAGGCTGTTGAGTTAGCACCTAAAATATCGGTGTCAAATAAGGGTAGATTAATTAAAGAGCCGTATGTGTGTATTGCAGCACAGGCGTCAACACAATGCAAATATTGGAACAACCCTTTTGGGTGGTTGGAGATCGTGAGTTGGTTAAAGCAATCCGGATATAGGGTTATATGTATCGACAGGGATAAGGTTTGGGGGCAGGGCTTATCGTGGAACTATATTCCTCACGGTGCAGAGGATATGACTGGGGCGCTTCCTCTGAGCGAGAGGGCTCTGATTTTGCGCGATGCAAGCTTTTTTGTAGGGCTATCAAGTGGCTTGGCTTGGCTGGCTTGGGCTGTTGGGGTCCCGGTTGTAATGATCAGTGGATTTACTCATCCTAATAATGAATTTCATACACCGTTTAGAGTTTTTAATACTCACGCCTGTACTGGTTGCTGGAATGACCCTGCGCATTCATTTGATCATTTTGACTTCATGTGGTGCCCACGTCATAAAAATACAGAACGCCAATTTGAGTGTACAAAATTAATTACCGTAGATCATGTGAAGATGGTAATTAGTTCGATTCCGGGGTTTCTCGGTAAAGCTTTCAATAAAAAATTACCCATAAAGGAGGTGGTATGAAATTTAGAATGCTGTTAACTATTCTTCTTATGGGGCTTGCGTCTGCTTCATATGCTCAGCCCACCAATGTATGTAGTACAGCTGTCGTGTTAATTCAACTTTCTAATTTTATACAAGCAAAGAATGACATACCGAATGATAGGTATATGTTTAGTTTTGCTGGAGCACAAATTGATTCCGAGAGTGTAAGAGTTGAGGGTGATGCAACTACGTGCATTGCAAATTTGACCCTTATAGACCCACAAAAAATGGCCGTACTTGATCGGTATATCGTTCAATACAACGTTTTAAAAAATGACTGGGAATATAAAGTTTCATCGTTTATTTTGCAGCATTATTTGGAGAGACGCATGAATTAAAAGAGGTTTATAAATGCCAAAAATGGGGGGTAAATATCTACAACTAATAGAGGATTATATGAAAATTAAGAATACTGAATATACTTCCGCAGATAAACCTGCGGAAGAGGAGCCCCGATTATTTATTGTGGGACAGGGCTTTAATTTTGAAGGGACAATTAAGGGCGGGGGTATATGCATTGTCGAAGGTGTTGCGCAAGGTGACATTGAAGTTGATGATGTCAAGATTAATTCCTTGGCCTTTGTTTCGGGGGCTATTAAGTGCAACCGTCTTGATCTTGCAGGTAGAATCGAGGGCTCGGTGGTTGTCAGGGAGGTTGTTGTTAGGTCCGGTGGAATTTTGCAGGGTAATTTGAGTTATTCCTCCATATCCATCGAGTCTGGGGGGGTGGTTGATGGCGAGTTGTCAAACCAAGAATCTCAGTCAGCAATTGAAACACCCGATCTTTTGACAATAAAGTTGCCAGTTGAAATTATTACCTCTTTAGAGGATGCAAATGAATTTCACATTGAAATGGAGGGCGGGGCTTTATTGCCAGCATGGATATCGCTTGAAGGCGGAAACTTAATTCTTGATAAATTCCAATATGAACAATTTATTTTTAAAAATAGACATCTTATTTTAAAGATTTTGATTGATGGTGATAGCTACCATGTCAGACTCCCGTAGGAATTCGGGGTCTCAAGTTATGTTTGCGAGTGCAAAATATCAGTTCGTAAAGTTGTTTGCCACGTTAATTATTGCAACCTCATATCTTCATTCATTGGAGTGTGTGGGTATCGAAAACGATTATCAAGGGGATGGTGTTCTTTTATCGGGAGGGGAGATAAGCCAATTAAGCGGAAATATTGCTCATAGTCGATTGCAGATTGGTCGAATATTGGAGCGCCAAAAATCAATCTTATCTGAAACTCAGATGATCCGTGGGTTTAACTTGAAGCAGTTGAATTATTTGGAGGGCATACAAAAATACCTACTTTCTGTTCAAATATATTCAGATCGAAGAATTGACCAGTTGATTCTCGTATTAACTTTTATATTTATCTTTCAATTTATTGCAACGATGGCGATTATATTTTATATGCGATCAAAGCTTTTAATCTGGTATAGAACTGTAATGGATGAGGTGAGAAGAATCCGAGCGGTAGATGACAATGCAAATTCCGACCCATTGGATGGGTCTGGTGTTGGTATTTCTGAGTTTCAAGACCCTACTGTAGAGGGTAACTCAGGTCTAGTCGTAGGCCAATTTTTGTCTGAAGCTAGCGACCAGGTTCATGTCGTGGAAAATAGTCATCCAACGCTTGGCGAAGGTTCGACTGAGCTGATCAGTATTTTTTTCAAAAAAAATGCAAAAGGGTTTATGAAAACTTCTGGACAAGCGGTTAATGATACTGATAATGGATTCTTTAACTAGTAAGCAATGTTTAAATGGAATTATTGGGATTTTTAATGTAGCGATGAGAAATTTTTTTTGGCCAAATCAATCTATTGAAGACGACCGCAAATATTAAATGCCAAACCTTTTTTACTGGGAGGGTTGTATTTAAGCTAGGCCACTAATTGCTCTTGAACGATTTGCTCGGTTTTAGTTTTTTTGAGCTTGAGCGTCATGAAAAAAGTGAATGATTCTATTTCTATGCTTTCTTACTAAATGAAAAACATCGGTATGGTCGGCGGGAACTAGAAGATTTCTATATCTACTTGATTTGTATATAAATAGTGAAATCAAAAAACAACTAGTGCCCCCAAAATTGCCCCCTGTCCCAAAAAATAACCCGTGACCGTATATCCCAAAATTGCGGACGGTTGCATGCATATAGCTTAGAACAATCTTAGGGGATTTGCCACTCGATTTTTAGTTAATTATGGGCGAGAACCGTAACCTACTTTTGACTAGGACTACCTTGGCTAGTCTTTTAATAGGAAAGATTCGGTAGGGTTAATAGAAGGGTTTTATAAAACCGTGTGAACGCATCTTCAAAGGAGGGCGCGTTCTTGTCGTACACCATCACCCGGATAAATTGATTATAGGTATCTTTGGTTTTTGTATCAGACTTAGCATACTCCATTGCTTTGCGAATTTCACCAAGCGGGTCGGTCACAAATGCGCCGTGCTGATTCGCAAAATCTTGTGCATCTCTTTCAATGACTTGATTTACTAAGATGGATAGCTTATCTAGATCCTTTGTTAGGATGGATGGGTTCTTTTGAGTAATTTGATAAACATCATAGAGATGACGTACTAAAGCTGTGTCGATTTTCTCATCGACTCTTGCCATCGAGAGCGCTAGGCGCCTTGGGAAGGTAATGAGCTTTTCCGCTAATGCCTCACTTAAATCAACACATGGCATCGAAAAGTTCGGGCCGGTGCCCATCCCCGCCAATGAATTAAACAGTAGGACTATGGCTTTATCCTTTTTAGGTGCGCGCAACGGGCTGTAACTCACTTCAAGCTTTAGGTTGGCACGCATGCCGGGACTTACCTCAAAGTGGGTTGAGTACCCCACATCAAACTCAATAAAGTTATTTCTATCTTTTGCATTTTTTGTAATGAACTCAGATTTGAAGCCAGCATTATTCAATGCCAATTCAATGTCGGCCTTAAGCTTGCTCATACTTGATTTGATTTTGCTATTTGTCAGCGCTTCTGAAGATTTTGGTGATGCTTTGATATCTACGTCTTCAGAAACTCGCTCCAATAGGCCATAAGCCTTAGAGAGACAAGTGCCTCCGCAAAAAATTAATTCAAAATCTGGGTTACTAATTTTGGCAATTGCAGCTAAGGCATCCGTCACCATAAAATCTTTTTCAAGAGCGAATTCAGAGATGCCAAGCTCGAGCTCGGCGATTAAATCTAAAACTTGAAGTTTTTGGGCGTCGCTAATTTTTTTCATAAATTAGGCTACGGTTGCCTACGGAAAGCTTGCGACATACTCTCGCATTACCAACATTAACAATGGGAAGCATGGGCACCTGAGTGCTATCGCCTTGAATAAGCGCGCGCATATCTTTGCCTACATCAGCTTTGATGCCTAGTTTTTTCATGGTCTCAAGGCCGATGTTGACCAGGCTTTCATCTGCGACAGGTTTGCCAGAGATAGAGGAGGGGCGCGCCTTGACGTAAGTGCCATAACCAAGGCGCATTAACTTGCCCTCATCTGAGAGTTCTTTCACCACACGGCATACCTGGCGATAGGTGCCAAATCGATTGAAGTCATCACGCAAGAAGACCTTGCCCTTGGAATTACGTAGGCTAGCCAAAATGCGGTCTTTGGTTGTTGCTTTAGCCATCTTGGCCTCCTTTCCTGATTGAGTCTTTATTATATACAAACATAAGACACTAATGTCTTATGTTTGTATATATAAAAAATGACTTAAATACATTAAAATCAATGACCTATGAATATTAAAATGATCCTATTATCTAATGGATAACCCATGTTTTTGAGTAACGGCGTTGAATGGGGTTAAACAATTGGGATGGGGTTGAAGGGTTGGGGTAATTGGCGAGATTGGCTTGAGGTGGGTTTTGATGTCAGCTATTAAAGAATGTTTTTAATGCTAGGCGCTATTCTGCCTGTACTATTAAATATTTGAAGGATTGAATTATCTCCCTACAAGCTTAATGACTAGATCGCCAGCTAACCCCAAGAAAAATCGCCTTGTAGTGAAGCCGGGAGCAGTTCCTCCTGCGGTTTACTTGATGCATATTTCCGACACGCAGTGGGAGGATTTCATTGAGCATGCGTGTCGACAGAAGAAGCTTAATGACATGCCTTACGCACAGGTCAAGCGCTTAGGGAATTCCAATGACAAAGGCCGAGATGTTGAAGCACGCCTTCAGTCTGCTCTAGTCGAGAATGGTTGGGATCTTTTCCAGGCTAAGCACTATGGAAATCGCCTGACGCCGGGCGATGCTTATCCTGAATTGGCAAAATTCTTTTGTCACCTATTAAAGAAGAGTTACCCGTGCCCACGCAAATATTATTTTTGCTCCCCACAAAATGCGGGGCCAGATTTGCATGATCTTTTGGCCAATCCCCGCAAACTTAAACAAGGCTTTCTCGCCGCTTGGGCTGCTAGTAGCCACGGACTTAAAGCGGCGCAACTCACCGCGGAGATGCGAACCTTCGTAGATGGTTTTGACTTCAGTCGATTCGAGGAATGTCTGGTCCACGACCTAATTACATGGCACGCAGAGGATAAATCTGCGCATTACAAGCTATTTGGGATTGAGCCGGAGCGTGGCGATGATCTTGCCGTCCCTCCGGATGCACAAGTAAATGAGATGATTTATGTGAGTGAATTGGTGAGGGCTTATGCGGAGCACTCAGGAGTTGTATTGTCGGTAAGTGATGTTTTAGCTTCAGATATTTATTCTGAGCACCTTGGGGCTGCTAGGACCGCCTTTTACTCTGCTGAGGGTTTGCGCCGATTCAGTCGCGACATTTATTCGGAAGACGAGTTCGCGAAGTTGATGACGATGGTTAAACAAGGAGTAAAGATAATCACGAGCAGTCCTCGTCACAAAACTGGCCTTGAGCGCCATGACGCTGCAATTGAGACTGCGGCCAAGTTGACAGTTACCGATAGTGTGTTGCATCCCAGACTTAGGGGCGCTGACCTTCCTGGGACTTGCCACCATTTGGTCAATGAGGGGGAGCTAAAGTGGGTTCGCTGAATAGAAAGACACCCATTCAACTGTTTAATACCCCATTCGAGCTTGGGTTTCGCATGGTCTATCTGTTACACGCACTGCGCCCTAGTGGGGCCGATCTTCAAAAACTCGTAATGCTGGACTATGCGATCGTATATTCAAAAGACGTGGGAGGCCCCGAGAGTCTTCACACCCCAGTCCCATTTCGGAATTCCGAATTATTTAGCCGGCGAGAGCGGATTGAGCAAGGACTGCATCTCATGAGTACCCGCGGATTGGTTGAGGTAGAACTTGACGATTCAGGTTTGACTTATGTTGCCGGGCCGAGCAGCTTCACCATGGTTGGCTCATTGGCTTCCAAATATTGGCGTGAACTGGAAGCGCGCTGCTTTTGGGCCGCAAGCGAGTTTGGCAAAATGACGACCGAGGAACTCCAGACTAATTTTGCAGAAAAAGGTCATCTATGGGGCGCAGAACTTGAACTAGCTTGGGGGGCAACCTAGATATGGGTGTCACACTGATTACGCTCTCAGTGTCAGGCCCCGACAAGCCTGAGGCTCGGATAGATTTTCGCTCTCCAGCGATGTTGGTTCGTGGCCCAAGCGACACTGGAAAGTCTTACATTCGCGATTGCCTATGGTATCTTTTAGGCGGTGATAAAGTGCCTAAAAATATCCCCGAAGCGTTCGGCTACAACGTAGTCTCTCTGATAATAGAGGCTAACAGACAATGCTATGAAATACGTCGCGGCTTGGCTGGGGGTGACGCGAGCGTCTATCGACTTCTCACAGCCAAGGATGGCGTGACGCAGGAGTCTATTAATCTCGAGCCCAGCGAATTACTCGTCCGACTTTCAGGGGCCGAAGATAAGCAACTTTTGCGATCAAGATCGAAGCGAGGTGGCGTGACAGGTGGTGACCTAAGGCATTGGTTTCTGCTTTCTCAGCCAAGCATGATTAGCGAAGAAGCTACCAGTGGGGTTGGAGCAAATGCGACGCAGCGTATCGCCGCCTTCCATCTATTCATCACCGGCGCTGATGACTCTGCAATAGAGTTGACAAAGACCAGTGAAGAATTGGAGCGGCTCTCCGGCCAAATTCTAAGTGCTGAGCAGAGTTTAAGGCGAGTGCGCTCTGATATTCCCGAGGGTCAAGCGCGGGATGAGGTTTCCGAGGCATTAGAGCGGGTTGACCTTGCCCTTAGCGCAATGACCAGTCATTACGAAGCGCGAGCTGGCGCGTTAAAAGAGGTGCGAGAAGGAATATTAACGGCTTCAGTTCAGCTACAAAAAATCCAGCGCGAACGCGATCATTCTGCTGCGATGGTTGAGCGGTTCGAGCTACTTGAAAAGAAATATCTTAGTGATAGCGAACGACTTGGGGCAAACGGGGAGGGTGTTGCTATGTTCCAGGCGCTGGAAGAGACGCCATGTCCTCTATGCCGAACACCGATTTACTCTCAACCAGATCCTAACGAGCTTCGATCGGGGGCGCAAAAGTTGTACAGTCGCGCATTGAGGGCTGAATTAGAAAAAATCGGCGCATTGAGACGGGGTTTAAGTGTCGCCCTTTCTCGTGAGCGTGAACGCATGATATTACTGGGTGATCAGGCTAATAGCCTACTTGCAACGTTGAACTCCTTAGAGAAAGAAGAGCGACATCAATTAAGTAATGCTCGCCATGAATTTAGTGGCGACCCTAAGACTTTAGCGCTACGTCGCAGTGAACTTTCTGAGCATCTTGTCCGCTATGATGATGAAAACCGCCTAATGGCCGAGATAGATAGTCTTACTCTTGCAAAAAAGAAGAAATTTGTGCCGCTCAAGCGAAATGTTGGTAGTGCCGATCTTGAAGTGGCAAAGATTGCTAAGACTTACTTGCATGCTTGGGGTTTTGCTACGATCGAATCAGTTGTGCTTGATACTAGCGCTTGCGACTTGGTGATTGATGGTCGTCGCAGGTTGGATTTCGGTGCGGGCAAGCGAGCATTGTTTCTGTCGGCTTTGACATTAGCAGTTATGGATTACGCCCTCAATGAAGGGTATCCACATCTTGGATTCATTGTGATTGACTCCCCACTCAAGTCATACGCTGACCCTAAAAACCAAGATGGCAAGGATGTGGCGGCAGGAACTGTTACAAGTCGATTTTATGATTGGTTGAGCAAGCGCTCAGGACCTGGCCAAATCATAATTTTAGAGAACGAAGAAATCCAAGAGTCCCTAAAGGACTTGTTGAAGCCACTTGAGTTTATTGGTGAGGGGGATGGTAGCGGTCGTAAGGGGTTCTACCCTGCGTAACCTAGCTCACGATTTTCTGGGCGACTCTATGGCAGTCAAATTTCTCACTTTCATTAACCTCCAAAAAGCTTTTTCTGGACCTTTAGCGCAGCGACTTCATTAGCCAATACGGCGAGTTCTTTAATTGTTTCTTCTATCTCCCGTGCGCTTTCAGATCTAAAGTATTCCAATTCAGCCTCCCCCACTTTTCGTTGAATACGAACCTGATCACACATTTTTTCCTCATGAAGTCGACCTCTATTCGCCTCACGCATAGCCTGATTCTCCTCGGCCGTCAGGTTGGCTATTCGATCGTCTAATTTTGAATTCTCAGATTTCAATTCTTGACGCATTAGGCCTAACTTTTTACTTTCTTTGGCTAATGTTTCCAGCTTTAACGTCTTATAGATCATCGCTGGGCCAACAAGAAATAAGATCATGAGTAAAGATGGAATTCCTGAATTGGCAAGACCAATCCAAAATGTTTGCTCTCCTGCGGTACCCGAATAGCCCAATTTCTGGTAGGACTGAATATCGACCATCCAAGAATCGGGGCAAAGGTTGATTGGTGAGTTTGAGCAGGCCAAAGCCTTTTCAAGCTCTGATTCTCGCTGACGGTCTATCACTTCATTTTTCATCTTAATTTGCGCGGCCAGTGCTTCAGCCGCTCTGGAAATGGATTGCTCGCAGGTTTTGAAGCCTGCCTTTTCCCCCTCTTCTAGACCCTCCTGGTGACCATCATATTTAGCTTGGATTAGCTCTCTATTGCTATGGTCACAACCAGTTAGCAGTAACAACGTTGCCGTTATCAAAATCAATAATTTATTCATTTGGACTCCATTAAGTAGATTTGAAAGAGGCCTGTTGGGCCGTAGCCGATTTCTTCGGGGATTTCAAACTCGTCATAGGTATTCCATTTGCCGTGGACATTCTTTTTCCAGAGAGGTACCAGGGTGCCCGGTTTCATACCCTCCTTGTAGGCTTTGGCAATTGCCTTGGAATCAGTGACCAAATAGAACTTGGAATAGCGACTACCGTTATCTAAGGCATTGACCACTTTGAGGCGAAACTCGTCAAAATCACGTTCCCACTTTTTAGTGAGCTCAATTTCAATGGCAATGACTTCGCTATTGGTCATGTACCAGGCGCAGTCCGGTTCTTTGACGTTGCGAGTAGACATGGCTCGCATCGTGAGTGGGGTGTCATATTTTGTGATTTCCCCCGCAATGCCATTTTTTACCGTGTAGTTTTGGGCCATGAGGTCATGACGCAAAGTGTTCTGGCGCACTTTATACGGGTCTAGATAGGGATAAAAATGCAGGCGATCGGCCTGTCGCTCTACCTCGGCTAGGCCTTTTTCGGTGAGGGTAAAAAAGCTCGTTACTGGGTCGCCACACTCGGTTTTAGTCTGTGCTAAAAGACCATTTTTGACTAAGCGATTGACAATGCCGTGACGAGAAGATTCACTCAATTTTTGCAAAATGACTTTGCTCGAGTAGCCCCATTTCCAGACCCAACGCAGTAACTTGTAATCGCGTTCTTTGGCATACTGATTGGGTGTGAGATTGCCGAGTTTGGCTTTGCGCTGTTCTTGCAACTCCAATTTGCGCGCCTCGCTTAAGGGCTTGCCAGCTCTTGGATCTTTGCGTTTGGTATTGCTATTCATGATTGCTATCTCCTTCGGATTGGCTATAGCAATGGCTAGTAGCAATAGAGCGTAGTAATTCAAATGCGGATTTTTTCGGTGAAAAAATGCTTTCGCTAGAACGCATCAAACAGGCTGTCGCCCCGCTGGACGCGGCCTGACGGTAGTTTGGTGCTGCTTGCTGGACGCAAGCTCTAGCGAATGCTCCGCGCTGTGCTTGGGGTGCGCCTCGGAAACCGAGGCTACCCCCCTCATCGCAGATCTTTTCCTGACGGAAAATTCCTGACCGATTCGAATCTCGCCTTAAGGCGATCTCTGACTCTCTCTGACGGGGGTAGCCTCGCTTCGTCTGACGACTTGCTACGGCGCACGGGCTGCGCCCCCAAACCAGGAAATCGCTCGTGGGCTTGCTAAATTGCTGGGGCAATTTTTCCTGACGTTGGCTACTGACCGTAGCCAAACTGTTCGGCTCCCCGCATTCATCTGCTTCCCAAACCCCTGAACGGGGTAGGGTAGCGATGCATAAATTCGCTAGAGTTTTCATGCTTGGCCTAGCCCTTCTGAAGGCGTGTCCACACCTTCTTTTTTAGCGCGATAACTCAAAGGATCGGATAACCATCGCAAGATTTCGCGGTTCGATTGGAACGAGCAACGGATTCCTAATCGGGTCACGGGTGGTGCATATCCATCTCGTATGAGCTGGCGCCACTTTTCTTTACTGACGGGAATGAGGTGCTTGATATCGCCCCAGCGAGACATTCCATCAACGGGAAATTTTTGCTCGGAGTCCACAATGACCAATTCATATTTAGGTTTAGACATGTGATTTCCCTCCGGTAGTGGCTTGTCCCAAAATTGCCGTGGGCTTAAATCTTGTAGGCAAGTGCGACAAGATTGTGTTGCGTGCCGGAAAATGAAATGGGTAATTTCCGGGTGTTGCTAGATGTGTATGAAACATGGATGACTCCTTGAAGACTGAGATGTTTGGGAGTTCATCGTTTTTTAGGCAAAGACTCCCCCTGACCGCATGGCGGTTTAAAAAATTGAGGGAATCTATTTACTGGTCAAAAAGAAGGGGATATACTTTGTTTACAGACGAAGAATCCCGATTAAATCGGACAAGCCAATTTGACCCTCAAGGTTAAGTTGGCTTTTTACATTTTGGGTGCCTCCATGACGAGTGAGGCTAGCGCAAGGCCAATGATCAAGGCGCTCCAGGGTAGAGTAATCCATGTGCTACCAAGACGAAGGAATTTCTGTAAAGACGTAATGCTTTGAGTTTGCTGCGGGAATAGTGTTGCCTGAGATCCCAAGAAAAGGACTTTAACTGCGAAGTCTAATTTTGAGATTGGCATTCCTAGGCGACGACAACTGCATAAGAAGTTTTCAATATCTTCATGCAAGAAGGTATTGAGCAGAGGTGAGCTTTGGGAATTTGCAGACCAAGTAGCAAGGATATTGAACCCGGTCGTAGAGAGGTTTACTGCATTCATGTTTCTGTATTACTTTCCGAAGGACCGACCCCTTAAAGGACGGCAATTAAATTTGTGAATGTAGCCATTATGCCACCAACATGGCTAAAAGTCAAGACATAAATGAAATTGAAAGTCAATAGCATTTCTTATTTTCTTGAAAAATAAACTTCTACATATCTAAAAATGGGATGAGTTATTTCATTTGCTGAATTCATAAGAAAGTGTTTTTAATAGCTTAAGATGGTTATTGAATTCATAAGTTAGTAATTTTTTAGACGTCTTAGACCGGTAAAAAATGGATACACAAGTTAGAACTCCTCAGCAGATCTTTATGCAGCCACAAAGGTTGCTAGTTCCGCTTTTTCAACGTCCTTATGTGTGGAATCAAGAAAACCAATGGATGCCGTTATGGCAAGACTTAGAGCGAGTGGCCAATAGAGTGTTGGCAAGCCCAGAGCAACAGCAACCTCATTTTTTAGGGGCTGTAGTTTTCCAACAAGTTCAAAATCCAACTGGCAATCTTCAGCAACGAACGGTCATCGACGGCCAGCAACGCCTAACAACGTTACAGATACTTCTAGATGCCTTGCATGCAGAAATCAATTTAGCGGGTGAAGCTGACGCATCTAAAAGGCTTGAGCTCTTAATCAGAAATCCTAAGGAGTATTGCGACCATAGCGAGGATCAATTTAAGGTATGGCCAACCAATAAAGATCGCCAGGCTTTTAATGAAGTAATGGCAATGGATACTCCAATTGCTTATGCCGACCTTAAGAATAAAGACTCCAAGCTAGTTCTTGCCCACCAATTTTTCTCTGAGCAGTTTAGGCAATGGCTCAATGAGAATGGGCCAGAAGAAATTCCAGCACGCGTGAAAGCGATGGAGCGCGCCACAAGAGAGTTGCTCCAGATTGTGGTGATTGATTTAACGGCCAGCGAAAATGCCCAGGAAATTTTTGAAACCCTTAACGCAAGAGGTTCCCAACTAACTGCTGCTGACCTGATTAAGAACTTTGTCTTCCAAAGACTGTTAGAGCAAGGTGCCAATATTGAAAGCTCCTATTCGAACCATTGGAAACAATTTGAAACGGGCTTTTGGGAGCAAGAAATTAGCTTTGGTCGAGTTAAGACACCAAGATCATCGGCGTTTCTAAATCATTGGCTTATTGGGCAAACCACCGAAGAGATTGTCGCTAGGGAGGTATTTTCTAGATTTAAATCCTTTGTGGACTATGACGCTAAACCGCTGAGCATGCCTGAATTGCTGGAAAAAATTCATTCTGCATCCATTAAGTACAAAGAGTTCATTGACAAGGGTGATGTCCTGGAGGGCGCGATCGACCGTATCGGCTTATTTGTATATCGAACCAAAGCGATGGACATTGAGGTTGTAAAGCCTGTTTTGATGGCTTTGCTGGATCGAGATGAGAATCTCCAAGATGTCAGCGACATCAATGCTTGTTTGGAGATTATTGAATCTTGGTTAATTCGTCGAATGCTCATTAGAGCGACAACCAAGGCCTACAACAAGGTGATGACAGAGGTCATTAAGGTTATTCAAAAAGCACCAAAAGGTAAGTTGAGCGAAGCAATAAGAACTTTCTTTGCTAGTCAAACTAGCGATAGCTCCTACTGGCCAGATGACAATGAAGTGAGAGGTGAGTTATTAAACTTGCCCATTTACAGAAAAATTGGACGTGGTCGCTTGAGAATGGTTCTCGAGTCAATTGAAGACTATCGCCGAGGCTGGATTGGTAATGAAGTGTCCATGTCTGGCGTTAGAGTTCGACGCGGCACCTATGCTATTGAGCATTTAATGCCTCAAAGTTGGAATAGATACTGGTCTGCTACAGATGGCTATACAGAGCAAGACCGTAATGCGCGCATCCATAAGCTGGGAAATCTCACCTTACTGAGTAATAAGTTAAATAGCTCTGTTTCTAATGGCCCTTGGGATGGTGAAGAGGGTAAAAGATCGAGTCTATTAAAGCGAGATGTTTTATTCATCAATAGATTAATTACTGATGATGCTGGTCAAGTATGGGATGAATCCAAAATAGATCGTCGGACCGAAGATTTAATTGAGGATATCTTGAAGATATGGCCCGTGCCTACTGGTCACCACTCGAGCGCGCGCACCAAAAAAGAGGTGAGCAGCGTTAAGGTTGGTGTGGAGGATCTTATGTCAGCGGGCTTGCTGCAGGCAGGACAAGTGCTCCACCCTAAGATTGCTAAATTTTCCGATATCACTGCTGTAATTCTCCCGGATGGATCAATTGGTATTGGCGACAATACCTTTGATACCCCATCCGGGGCAGGTAAATACGTTAGGAAGCGTGCGACTAACGGATGGGGTTTTTGGTTGCTAGACCAAGCAACCAAAATTTCACTTAGAGATATTCGATCGCAATACTTAGATAAGCTTATTGGTGATGGTGCTGATATTGAAGACGATGAAGAGGATGACTTAGATGTGGGTTCAGAAGATAGCTAAATGATTAATCAATTTGTCTCCGCTCTCGCCTTTTCAGCCACCAAACACAGGGATCAACGTCGTAAGGACGTAGAATCATCTCCCTACATTAATCACCCCATTGCTTTAGTCGATGTTCTGGTTAATGAGGGAGGAATCTTAAATTGGGATGTTCTTTGTGCCGCTTTGCTACACGACACCATTGAAGATACGCAAACTACAGTCGAAGAGTTGACTAAGGCATTTGGTAAGAATGTGGCCTCCATTGTTTTAGAGGTAACTGACGATAAGGCGTTGCCCAAAGAAGAGCGCAAATTACAGCAAATTGCCCACGCTGCCCATTCTTCTCATGAGGCTAAGTTGGTTAAGCTTGCTGACAAGATCTGCAATCTTCGCGATATATTGGCTTCTCCTCCTAGTGGTTAGGATGTTAAAAGAAAGCAAGCCTACTTTGAATGGGCAGCTGCAGTAGTTGCCGGTATTCGAGGATCAAACTCCAAGCTAGAAAAGCTTTTTGATGCTTTGCTTGAAAAAGGTAGAGCCCAATATCTATCTGAGATGCTGGTAAAGGGCTTAGCTAGATAGGTTGTGGCAAATACTCAAACCAGAAGATGTCGCTCATCTTCTGGTTCTTATTTCATGAGAGGGTCTTGGCAAGAAATCCATTTTTAGGGTTTGTATGGCGTTAAGAAAATCGCCCCATTAATTTCATGAAGTTGGGCATCAGTAACTACAATTGTTGCTGGTATCATAAATCGCATTATGTGATTGCTAGGTGAATAAATATGGCCTTAAAGATAGCCGAAATACTTAACCAGGATGTTTCCTTTTTAAAGCTTTTTTCAAAACAGCAAATTGACGCTGTAGAAGCATCTTTAATTGTCGATGAGTCCTCGGGCAGGGTATATATAACCTGCCTAAAAAGACAAAAGAAGATACAGGTTCTCTCTAAATCTAAAAGCAATCCAGAGGAAATTATTCGTCAGCTTTATCTGCATAAATTAATCGAAGAGTATGGGTATTCGCTTAATAACATGGAGCTAGAGGTTCCGGTCAAAATGGGCTCTGCCACAAAAATGGCGGACGTTGTTATTTATGAAAATCCCGACAGAAAAACTAAAGAATCCATAGTTCTTATCGTGGAAGTAAAAAAACCAGATGAGGATTTAGTTGAGGGAATTGGTCAGCTAGAAAGCTATATTTCTGCTCTGCCGACATTTCTTGGCGTTTGGGTTGATGGTAATGAGGAAAATGTTAGATATAGAAACCCCGAAAACAAGTATAAGTTTGAGAGGTTTAAGAGGGTGCCAAAGTCAAATGAGACTGCGGATGATGTTTTATCTACTTATTTAAAAAAACCAGACTTAATTGAGATCAAAGATTTGCGTTCAACCGTCTCAATGTTGGAGCAAAAGGTTCTATCAAATGATGGCGTAAACGCATTTGATGAAATTTTTAAATTAATTTTCGCAAAACTATACGATGAGCAAAGCAAAAAGCCGAAAGACGAGCTTGATTTTCAGATAAAAAAAGGATCCAAGCTAAAGCAATCTGTCGGTGAGCTTTTTAAGGGTGCTAAAAATAAATGGCCTGACGTATTTAAAGAAAAAGAGGAAATTGAATTAAGTGAAGAAACGCTAATTGCGGTTGTTTCTGAGCTACAAGAATATAAACTCTTTGAGACGGACTTTGAAATCTTAGACGCCGCATTTGAGCATATGATTTCAGGCGATAGCAAAGGAGAAAAAGGTCAGTACTTTACGCCAAGACCAGTAATTGACATCGTTGTTTCCATGCTTAATCCTGCCGATGATGAAAAGGTTCTCGACCCTAGCGCTGGTAGTGCAGGGTTTTTATTGCACACTTTTCAGCACATGTTAAAAACTGAAAAGATTGAAGAGAGGGATAGATTTAGATATGCCTCTAAAAATTTGTATGCCTTAGATTTTGATCCCAGAACTGTAAAAATTGCGAAAGCATTAATGGTGATAGCTGGTGATGGCTCCTCAAATTCTCAGCAAGCAAACTCTCTTGATTTGCGTGTTTGGGATAAAAATGAAACTGGTATTTATGATGGTGTGATAGCAAAGACATTTGCTAACGAAGGTTTTGATATATTGATGAGTAACCCGCCTTTTGCAGGCGAGATTACCAGTGGCGCAATCCTTGGTTACTACGATGTGGCCAAAGATGGGAAAAACAAAACTAGATCATCCGAAAAGAGGGATGTTTTATTTCTAGAAAGAAACTTAAAATTTTTGAAGCCTGGCGGGCGAATGGCAATTATCCTTCCCCAGGGTAGATTTAATAACTCAAGTGATAAGCTACTCAGGGAGTACATATCTAATAAATGCAGAATATTGGCTGTTGTAGGTCTTCATGGGAATAGTTTTAAGCCATATACGGGCACTAAAACCAGTATTCTAATTATTCAAAAGTGGGATAAAGAAAAATGCCCAATAAAAGAAGATTATCCAATCTTTTTTGCAACTAATTTGAAGCCGGTTAAGGACAATTCTGGAAATTATGTTGGTAAATCAACCCAGGACACTTTAAGTAAAACCGACTTAAGCGCAATTTCAGAAGCTTTTATGGAATTTTCAAGAAAGGAAAAGCTAAGTTTTTTTCAATAAGCCCTTTTAATAAAGACCGTTATTTGGAATTGTTAAAAGGGCTTGAGATTAGTGAGGTTAGTCTCGCAAATGCTAGGGCCGCTAGCCGCTCTCAGAGAATTGATAGCACATTCTTTCTAAAAGAGTTTTTAGAAAATTCTCCCTCTGCTGAGTCGATAGCGCTCGAGAATATTTGCATTATTCGAAGTGGGTCAACCCCTCTGGTTAGGGATGAAAATTTAAAGACCGGCGTGATTCTTTTAAAGACTGGAAATATTAGAAATGACATTTTAAGTTCCAATCAATTAAATGATTATTTTTACATTGATGATAAGACTGACCAATCAATGTCAAAAACCCATTTAGATAGCAATGATGTACTGATAAATATTGTAGGCGCCACTACCGACGTAATTGGAAGATGTTCGCTTGTAAGCGAGGATTTTCCAAGGGCCAATATAACGCAGGCAATGGCTCTTCTGAGAATTAAAGACGAATTTAAGGATAAATATCAACCCCATTTTCTTTTTGCCTACCTAACCTCCAGCCTTGGGCATGATCAGGTTCGAAGAATTGCGAGACCAACGGGGCAATACAATATGAATCTTGAGGAGGTTGGCTCATTCTTGATTCCATCTATTAGTTTTGAATTTCAATCAAAGATAAAAGAATTAATTTCATATTCTGAGGCAATAAGACATAAGTCTAATGAATCTTATTCAAAGGCTGAGGCGGCTTTATTTGGAGCAATGGGCGGCGAAGTCCTAAGGCTTGACGAAAATACTATAAATATTAAAAAACTTAGCGATTCTTATAAATTAACTGGAAGGCTTGATGCTGAGTATTACCAACCTCGTTATGAGCAGTTAACGCAGATGATTCTTGCTAAGGAACATTCAAAATTACGCGATGTTGTAGATATATTGAAGTCCATAGAGCCTGGTTCGGACGCTTACTCCGAAGAATCAGATGGTGTGCCCTTTTTAAGGGTTGCGGATTACAGTAAGCTTGGGATAGCAAAGCCTCAAATTAATCTAAGTAGTAAGTTTGTTTTTGAAAATCAAGAAAAATTAGAAAAACTCAAACCTAAAAAGGGGGCGATTTTATTCTCAAAAGATGGAAGTGTAGGGGAGGCTTTCTGCCTTCAAGAAAATGCAGAGTTCATAACTTCCGGTGCAATTCTTCATTTGACTATAAAGAATCCTAAGGAGCTTTTGCCAGACTACTTAACCTTGCTTCTCAATAGCGAAATTGTTAAGAGACAGGCGGAAAGAGATGCTGGAGGTTCCATTATTCTGCACTGGCGCTTGGAGGAGGTTGAAAGCGTAATACTTCCAATAGTTGATATTGATACTCAAAAAATAATCTCGAAGGCTATGCAGGATTGTTTTTCTCTCAAAAAAGATTCGGAGAATATCTTATCCGTTGCAAGACGTGCTGTTGAGATTGCTGTTCAGCAAGGGGAGGAAAGTGCAACTTCGTATGTTCAGAAAAATATTAATAACCCTTAAAAAAGTTTTTAATTTTCTACCCTCATTTTGCTAAAAACATAAAATGGCTATTTATGAAAGAAATTGAGGGTATAAAAGAGGGTAGTTAATTAAATATTTTTAAAAATACTTATATAAATCAATGTGTTATATAAATAATATGAGTCCGCCCCGAGGCTTAAGCGTTTAGTGAGGGGTGGCGAGTCTGATTATTTATTTGATGCAGTTTGATTTAGTTCTTCATCAGTTTTTGCTTCTTTAAGCTTGTCAAGATAAGTTGCCCAATCCTGCATTAACTCAACTCTCTGTTTAATAAATTGAGTGCGGTTGTAGCTTTTCCCGTTAACGTCTTTTACTGCATGCGCAAGTTGAGCCTCAAGGTGTCTCCAGTCTTTATTGAGAACTTCATCAAGCATTGTTCTGCCGCTTGCTCTAAATCCATGACCGCATTGCTCATCGCCAAATCCAAGAGTGCGTAGAGCTTTATTTATCGTGCCATCACTCATTGGGCTATTGCCAGTTCGCTCGCCTCTAAAAACATAAATACTATTTCCTGTGTAGCGCTTTACTTCTTTCAAAATTTCTATAGCTTGAGTGGGGAGAGGGACTAAATGATCTTCACCATTTTCTTTTTCATATTTTTCGCGCTTCATTTCCATTGAAGGAATGGTCCAAATACCTTCCTCTAAGTTGAGTTGACTCCATTGCATTGTTCGTAAGTTATATGGCCGCTGGAAGAGGATTGGAGCCAGCTTCAAAGCTGCTTTGACAACTGGAGTGCCTGAGTAGCCATCTATTGCTACAAGTAGCTGTGCGAAGCGTTTGGGATCTGTAATCGCTGGAAGGGTTTTGCCGCGATAGGGTTTGAGTTTGGCTTTAATGCCTCTGGTGGCATCTGGAATGTCATCAAGCGCAACGTATTCCCAAATTTGGCGACAGATCATGAGATTGCGATCGGCGGTTTCTACTGCGCCACGATCTTCTACTTTTCTTAGGGCGTGGAGAATTTCATTGCCGGTGATTTCTTTCATGGGTCGATCGCCGATCCAGGGAAATAAATCACGCTCCATTTGACGCAGTGTTCTATCGGCATGGCTATCGCTCCAGGCCGACTTCTTTGTTTTGTACCAATCGAGCGCTACTTCTTTAAAGGTTTCTCCAATAGCCCGCTGACGCCCTTGTTTTTCGACCTTTTTGAGGTGGGACGGGTCTTTGCCTTGTCCTAGGAGCTTTTTAGCCTCATTACGCTTTTCTCTAGCCTCTTCTTTGGGTGCTTTGGGATAGACCCCCAGAGCAAGCCTCTTTTCCACCAGCTTGCCATTGTTATGGATGCGATATTTCCAAAACCAATACTTACCCCCATTTTTTCTCACTTCTAGGTACAGGCCTTCCGAATCGGCAAAGCGCTTGAAAGCCTTATCGGGCGGGCATGAGGCGGATTTGCAAGCGATTTCAGTAAGCATAATGGGGGAACTTTTTCGTTGGGTAGTTCGATTATTCTAAAGTACCCCCAGAAGTACCCCCAGATTTATCAAAACTAGTGATTTCTAGCGTTGGCAATAGACAACAAAAAACCCCTTAAAGTATTTATTCTATAAGGGGTTATTTGCTATTACTGGGTGCTGCTAATACTAATATTGGTGGAGTCGGCGGGAATCGAACCCGCGTCCGCAAATCCTCCACAACAAGTTCTACATACTTAGTCATATCATTTGATTTAATCAGTTAAGCACGGACTGACACGTTCTTTGCTGACGATTCACTAAGTTTTCGAATCATTCCTCGTGACATGAAATGATCTTATCTCTTGTAAATGACCCTGATCTAGCTTGCGCTAGCTGACCCAAGAGAGAATCAGTTCAGGGGCAACCGCAATTAAGCGGCTAGTGCGAAACGTTCGTCGTTTGCAGTTAAAACATTCCCATTGATTTACGAGATAACGGGTCCTCGGTATGCCCTTGATGCTTTGTAATCCACGTCGAAACCATGTCGACCCCGGAGTTCATGCATAGGAAGTCTCTATTTTAAGGCTGCCGACCTTAAATTGCTGAATATCTTTTTAATCCCTTTTGGGAAAAATGATTTCCAAGAGGTCGATAGGATTGTGGATGATGTAATCCGCTCCCCAGGCCTCAGGAGGCTCTTTGCAGCCACAGTAGCCATAAGCAGCCGCCACGGTCTTCATTCCTGCTGCTTTACCCGCTAAAACGTCTCTAATGTCGTCCCCAACATAAATTGATTTTGTAGGATCGATATTAGTAGATCTGGCGGCATGCAAAATGGGCTCGGGATGTGGCTTTGAATAAGGGGTGGTATCGCCAGAAACTGTAGAAACAGCTCTCTGGCGCAGACCCATGAGCTCGGTTAATGGGTTGGTAAAGCGCTCACTTTTATTGGTAATGATCCCCCAGGGGAGTCTTGCTGCATCCATTTGATCGAGTAAATGATCAATTCCATCAAATAATTTGCTCTCAACAAGGAGTGCTTTTTCGTAATTGCTGAAAAATTCATCGCGTAATGGGATGAAATCGGCATGATCCGAGCTAATCCCAAAGGCGCCTTCTAGTAATCCACGAGCTCCGGCTGATGCATAGGGGCGTAGAAATTTATAAGGCTTAGGTGTGAGATTACGCGCAACCAGTAATTTATTGGTTGCTGCCACTAAATCTGGCGCGGTATCGGCTAATGTGCCATCTAAATCAAAAAAGATTCCGGCATAAGGACTGGAAAGATTGCTCATACCTTTCATTATTTACGTACGGCAATCATGTAATTCACATCAACATCATCACTCAAGCTATATACCTGAGTGAGTGGGTTGTAACTCAAACCTTTCATACCGAGCATTTCTAAGCCTGCGTGGCGAGTAAATGCAACGAGCTCGGATGGTTTAATGAATTTAGCGTACTCGTGAGTGCCCTTGGGGAGTAACTTGAGAATGTATTCAGCGCCAATGATGGCAAATAAGTAAGACTTTGGACTGCGATTGAGTGTGCTGAAAAATAAAGTGCCGCCCGGTTTACATAACTTGGCACAGGCGCGAACCACTGATGCGGGATCGGGAACGTGTTCCAGCATTTCCATGCAAGTCACTACATCGTATTGTTCTGGTTGTTCATCAGCCAGCGCTTCTGCGGAGACAGAGCGATAGGTGAGGTTTGCGCCCACCTCTAAGGCATGCAACTCGGCAACCTTGAGTGCCTTTTCAGATAAATCAATGCCGGTGGTATCCGCACCCGATTGAGAAATTGATTCAGCCAGGATGCCACCACCACAACCGATATCAACCACCTTTTTGCCATCCAAATTTACGAATGACTTGATCCAGCCTAGACGCAGAGGATTGATGGCATGCAAAGGCTTGAACTCGCTATTAGGATCCCACCAGCGATGGGCTAGGGCGCTAAATTTGGCGATTTCTGACTGGTCTACGTTCATATGAAGGAGGTGGTTGGATTGCTTAAAAGTAACAGGATAAGACGAATATAGCGGAAATAAAAAAGCCCGCTAGAAGCGGGCTTTTTTACAAGTAAAGTGAATTACTTAGCTGCTGTACCAACAACTTCGATGTCAGTACGGCGGTTCTTAGCGCGGCCTTCAGCAGTTGCGTTTGATGCAACTGGATTGCTCTTGCCTTTAGATTCTGTGTAGATACGGCTACCGTCAACACCCTTGCTTACCAAGTATGTCTTAACAGATTGCGCACGACGCTGACCGAGGGCCATGTTGTATGCATCTGTACCAACGCTGTCAGTGTTGCCTACAGCAATGATTACTTCTAACTTGATCTTGCTTAAGTCAGCAGCGATCTTGTCCAAAGTAGCTTTACCTTCTGGTTTCAAGTCAGACTTGTTGAAGTCATAAAGTGTGTCAGCTTGCAAAGTGATTTTGCTTTGGCTAACGCCAGCAGCAGCACCAGTCAACGCACCATCGCAACCTTTAGCTGCAGTAGCAGGTGTCCAGTTGCTATCGCGCCAGCACAATGTGCCATCGCCGTTTTTCCAGTTTAGGGCGCCATCGCCGTTTTGCCAGTTATCAGAAGCCATTGCTGCAGTAGCAGAAACAGTAATAACAGAAGCGAGCAACACTCTTAGGGTTTTGTTCATTTTTAGTCCTCAAAAATCTCTTTTTTAATTAAAGTCAAACTTAAATGTAATTCGCCCTACCTTGATGCAAAAACTGCAAAGCGACACATCTCAATTTCGTACAAACTGACAGAATCTTAGCATAGGGCCTACCTGTCATCAAAATGATATTATTTCTAGATGGAACAAGCCGCTAAAGAAACACTACCAATATCCCTCGAAGACGAAATGCGGCGGTCCTATTTGGACTACGCAATGAGCGTCATCGTCGGCAGAGCCCTGCCAGACGTACGTGATGGCCTTAAACCGGTTCACCGCCGTGTCTTATTCGCTATGTATGAATTAAACAACGATTGGAACCGAGCTTACAAAAAATCTGCCCGTATAGTTGGCGATGTAATCGGTAAATACCATCCGCACGGTGATTCTGCGGTGTATGACACGATCGTTCGGATGGCCCAGGACTTCTCCCTGCGCTATATGCTGGTTGACGGGCAGGGTAACTTTGGCTCCGTAGACGGCGATAACGCTGCTGCGATGCGGTATACCGAGATCCGCCTCCGCAAGATAGCTCATGAGCTTTTGGCCGATTTGGACAAAGAAACGGTCGATTTTGGGCCAAATTACGACGGTAGCGAGAAAGAACCCCTGATTCTGCCTGCCAAAGTGCCTAATTTGCTGATAAATGGCAGTTCTGGCATTGCTGTAGGTATGGCGACCAATATCCCTCCCCATAACCTGGATGAGGTGGTTACAGCCTGTTTACATGTACTTCACAACCCAGAATGCACGATTGATGAGCTGATTGAGATCATTCCAGCCCCTGATTTCCCGACTGCCGGCATTATTTACGGCGTTCAAGGCGTTCGTGAGGGTTATCGCACTGGTCGTGGCCGTGTAGTGATGCGTGCCAAGACTCACTTTGAAGATTTGGATAAGGGCGCACGTCAGGCGATCATCGTGGATGAGTTGCCATACCAAGTAAACAAAAAGAACTTGCTCGAGCGTATTGCTGAGTTGGTGAATGAGAAAAAAGTTGAAGGCATTTCTGATTTGCGTGATGAGTCAGATAAATCCGGTATGCGCGTTGTTATTGAATTGAAGCGCGGTGAAGTGCCTGAAGTTGTTCTCAATAATTTGTATAAGAGCACTCAGTTACAAGATAACTTCGGCATGAACATGGTGGCATTGGTGGATAACCAACCACGCTTGTTGAACTTGAAGCAAATGCTTGAGTACTTCTTGCAGCATCGTCGTGAAGTTGTCACACGTCGTACGATTTTTGAATTGCGTAAAGCGCGCGATCGTGGTCACGTCTTAGAAGGTTTGGCTGTTGCATTAGCAAATATTGATGAGTTCATTGCAATTATTAAAGCTGCAGCGAACCCAGTGATTGCTAAACAAGGGTTGATGGGCAAAGCTTGGGATTCATCGATGGTGCGTGAGATGTTGGCACGTGCTGAGACCGATACGCCAGGCGGCCGCAATGCTTATCGTCCAGAAGGATTGTTGCCCGAGTACGGCATGCAAACTACTGGCTTGTATCGTTTGTCAGACAGTCAAGCGCAAGAAATTTTGCAGATGCGTTTGCAACGCTTGACTGGTTTAGAGCAAGACAAGATCGTTAACGAATACAAAGAAGTAATGGCAGAGATTTCTGACTTACTGGATTTGTTGGCGAAGCCAGAGCGCGTGACTCAAGTGATCGAGTCTGAATTAAAAGAAGTGCAATCTGAATTTGGTGTTGCTGGTGGTGATACCGGTCGTCGTTCATTTATTGAAATGAATGCGACTGAACTGTTCACGGAAGACTTGATTACGCCGCAAGATTTAGTGGTGACACTTTCAAATACTGGTTATATGAAGAGTCAGCCGCTGAGCGAGTACCGCGCACAAAAACGCGGTGGTCGAGGAAAGCAAGCTGCCGCAACTAAGAATGAAGATTGGATTGAAACGCTCTTCGTAGCGAATACGCACGATACGATCTTGTGCTTCTCTGACCGAGGTCGTATGTATTGGCTCAAGGTCTGGGAAGTTCCGCAGGGAAGCCGTACTTCTCGCGGCAAGCCAATCGTTAATATGTTCCCGCTGATTGAAGGTGAGAAGATCACTGTGATTCTGCCAATCAAGGGCTACCAAGACGATCAGTATGTCTTTATGGCTACTAGCTTAGGTACCGTGAAGAAGACTCGTTTGTCTGACTTCTCTAATCCACGTAAGGCCGGCATTATTGCTGTCGACTTGAATGAAAACGACTTCTTGGTTGGCGCTGCTATTACTGATGGCCAGCATGATGTGATGTTGTTCTCCGATGCTGGCAAAGCAGTGCGCTTTGACGAGAATGATGTTCGTCCGATGGGTCGTACCGCACGTGGTGTGCGTGGCATGAACCTAGGCGAAGGGCATCACGTAATTGCGATGTTGGTTGCTCCAGCTGAGGCTGCAGAAGGCGTTGAAGCGGCTGTAATTGATACAAACGGCATTGCGATTCCAAGTAGCGTGTTGACTGCAACAGAAAATGGTTACGGTAAGCGTACGCCGATCGCTGAATACACACGTCATGGTCGTGGTACGAAGGGCATGATTGCAATTCAAACTTCAGAGCGTAACGGCAAAGTAGTCGCTGCCTCATTGGTATCGCCAGAAGATCAAATTATGTTGATTACTACTGGTGGCGTCTTGGTGCGTACTCGTGTATCTGAAATACGTGAGATGGGTCGTGCAACTCAGGGTGTGACTTTGATCAACGTTGATGAAGGTACACGTTTGTCTGGCTTGCAGCGTATTGCTGAAAGCGATTCAGATGACGAAGCTGATGACGCAGAAGAAGGTGACGTATCTGCAGATCCAGCAGCCGACTCTAATGACGATACGGTAGGTGACGCTTAAGCGTCACCTCTAGACTAGATCACATCATGACTTTTGACCGCCGCATTTTTAATTTCGCAGCGGGGCCTGCTACTTTGCCTGAAGAGGTGCTGAAGCAGGCTGCCGATGAAATGCTGAATTGGCGTGGACTCGGTACGAGCGTGATGGAAATTAGTCACCGCAGTAAAGAGTTCATGGAGGTGTATGAAGAGGTCATTCATGATCTTCGTACGCTGATGCATATTCCCGATGCTTATGAGATCTTACTTTTGCAGGGTGGCGGCCTTGGTCAAAATGCTGCTATCCCCATGAATCTCATGCCTTTGGCTAAGAATGGACCAAAGGCGGATTACATTGTTACTGGCGTATGGTCAGAAAAATCTTACAAAGAAGCGCAGAAGTACGGCACTGCAAATTTAGTTGCCTCTTCAGCCGCAGAAAAATTCAATACGATTCCCGCGAGATCTACTTGGAAGTTATCAAGTGACGCTGCTTATGTTCTTTACTGCGCTAATGAAACTATTGGTGGTGTTGAGTTTCCGGATGTGCCGGACGTTGGTGATATTCCCTTGGTTGCAGATATTTCTAGCAACATCCTTTCTAAAGAGATGGATGTCAATCAGTGCGCCGTATGGTTTGGTGGTGCACAAAAGAATATCGGCCCATCTGGTGTAACGATTGTGATCGTACGCAAGGATTTGTTAGGTAAGAGTATGTCTATCACCCCAACGATTTGGGATTGGTCTGTGCAAACCAATACGCAATCCATGATTAATACGCCGCCGACTTTCTCGATTTACATGGCTGGCTTAGGATTTAAGTGGTTACTCAAGCAAGGTGGCGTGAATGTTATTGAAAAGCGTAATCAAGAAAAAGCGGATTTGCTTTACAGCTTTTTGGATCAAAGCAGCTTGTATGAAAATCGCGTCACAAAAGAATATCGCTCACGTATGAACGTGACTTTCTTCTTAAAAGATGAGAACCTGAACGCAGAGTTTTTGGCGCAATCGAATGCGGCTGGTTTGGTTGCCTTGCGTGGCCATAAAGCTGCGGGCGGCATGCGTGCCAGCATTTATAACGCCATGCCCATTGAAGGCGTAAAAGCCTTAATTGAATTTATGCGTGATTTTGAAAGGCGGGCTTAATGAGTACTGAAGAACAGCGCTTAGCTCCCTTGCGGGAAAAAATTGACGCATTAGATGCGCAGATTTTGGATCTACTTACTCAGCGTGCAAAAGCTGCGCAGGAAGTGGGTCACGTTAAAGGTGGATTCGCTTCACCAGTCTTCCGTCCTGAGCGTGAGCGCCAAGTGGTAGCGCGTTTACAAGAAATCAATAAAGGTCCTTTGCTGCCAGATGGCATTGCTGCGATTTGGCGTGAAGTGATGTCTGCATGCAGAGCTCTTGAAGCTCGCCAAACGATTGCTTATCTTGGCCCAGTAGGAACATTTTCTGAGCAAGCAGCTCAAACGTATTTTGGCCACTCGATTGCTGGCTTACCTTGCGCAAGCCTAGATGAAGTATTTAAGTCGGTAGAGAAGGGCGCGGCTCAGTTTGGCGTTGTTCCTGTTGAAAACTCCAGCGAAGGTGCTATCTCGCGCACATTGGATTTATTGCTCGATTCATCGATGCGCATTAGTGGCGAAGTCGTGCTGCCTATTCGTCATCACCTGCTCACTAAGAGCGGTAACTTGGATGGCGTAACAACTGTCTGTGCTCATGCCCAAGCCCTGGCGCAATGTCAGCAATGGTTAAGCGTGCATGCACCGCAACTTAAGCGTCAAGCAGTCAGTAGCAATGCTGAAGCGGCGCGCATGGCAGCTGCCGATCCTACTTTGGCCGCAATTGCTGGTGATCCTGCTCAAGAGGCTTATGGCTTACAAGCAGTGGCTGCACAAATTCAAGATGATCCTCACAACCGTACCCGTTTCGTGGTGGTTGGAAACTATGCATGTTCATCTACCGGCAAAGATCAAACTTCTTTGGTGCTCTCGGTTGATAACCAGCCTGGTGCCGTCCATCGTTTGTTGGCACCTTTAGCTAAACACGGTGTGTCGATGAATCGCTTTGAATCACGTCCTGCTCGTAAAGGTACTTGGGAATATCACTTTTATATTGATATTGCTGGCCATACGGATGATGAAAAAGTGGTGAAGGCGCTTGAAGAGTTGAAGGGTGTTGCCGCTTTCTATAAAAATTTAGGCTCTTATCCACACTCAGCTTAATTGAGTTAAAGATTTATCTCAAAATTAGTAATTACATTAGTAAAAACAAATGACCTCTAAGATTGGTTTAAAACATATTCATGCGATTGCCCCTTATGTTGGTGGGCGTCCTATCAGTGAAGTTGCGCGCGAATATGGCTTGGATGAAAGCAAGATTGTGAAGCTGGCTTCCAATGAAAATCCATTGGGTATGCCTAAGTCTGCACAAGATGCCATGCTCCAGGCTGCCAGTGATTTGGGGCGCTACCCAGACTCGAATGGCTTTGAGTTAAAGAATGTGCTGGCTAGCCGCTTGGGTGTGCCAACCGATTGGATTACTTTAGGCAACGGTAGTAATGACATTTTGGAATTGGCTGCGCGTGCTGTTGCGCAAGCCGGTGATGAAGTCATCTTCTCTAAACATGCATTTGCTGTTTACCCATTGGCTACACAGGCTGTTGGTGCCAAAGCAATTGAAGTGGCTGCAACAGCAATCTATGGACATGATTTACCAGCGATGTTGGCGGCGATTAAAGTTTCTGGTGATAAGGCAAAGTTAGTCTTTGTAGCTAATCCCAATAATCCGACTGGCAGCTATTTGACAGCCCAGGAAATAGAAGATTTCTTGATGGCAGTTCCGTCAAATGTAGTGGTTGTGCTTGATGAGGCTTATAACGAATACCTCACGCCTGAGCAGCGCTACGATGCGATTGCCTGGGTGAGGCGTTTCCCCAATATGATTTTGTCCCGTAGCTTCTCAAAAGCCTATGGCCTGGCTGGCTTGCGCATTGGTTACGGCGTTGCACAACCGCACTTAACGGATTTGCTGAATCGAATTCGTCAGCCGTTTAATGTGAATAGTCTTGCGCAGGCTGCAGCGATTGCTGCATTCCAAGATAAAGCGTTTTTGCAGCAGGGTTTTGAACTCAATCGCGCGGGGTACGCGCAACTTACTAAGGCCTTTGATGAATTGGGCTTGCAATATTTACCTTCAGCCGGCAATTTTGTTTTAGTTAAGGTAGGTGATGACGACCAAGCCGGCGCACGAATTAATTTGGCCTTGCTCAAGCGCGGCATTATTGTTCGTCCAGTGGGCAATTATGGTTTGCCGCAGTGGTTACGCATTTCGATTGGTTTGACAGAAGAAAATGCGGCATTCATTACCGCCTTAAAAGATATTCTTAAATGACCATCATTAATCCCGCAAGTAATTACGGTACCGTCACCATCGTAGGCGTTGGTTTGATTGGCGCCTCATTAGGTTTGGCGCTTAAACAGGCTGGCGTTGCTACCAAGGTCTTTGGTGTTGGTCGCAGTAAAGAAAATTTAGACCAAGCACAAAAGATGGGTGCGATTGATGGCGTAGTTGATTTAGTTGAAGCCGCTAAACAATCTGATGTGATTGTGCTTTGTGTTCCGGTTGCGCAAATGCGTTCAGCATTTGAAACGATGGAGCCGCACCTTGAGCCGCGTACGATGATTACCGATGCTGGCAGTACAAAGGGCGATGTGATTTTGGCTGCCAAAGAAGTCTTGGGTAAAAAAGCATGCCAATTTGTGCCGGCGCATCCCATTGCTGGCGGCGCTCAGCATGGCGCAGCGGCTGCTAAGGCGGATTTATTTCAAGGTAAGCAAACCATTATTTGCCCTTTGCAAGAAAACTCTCCAGAAGATATCGCCTTAATTACTGGCTTCTGGGAGTCGGTTGGTTCTGAGGTGAAAAAGATTGGCGTCGTACAGCATGATGCGATTTACGCTGCTGTTTCACACCTGCCGCACCTCTTGTCCTATGCCTTAATGGCAAGCGTGGTGAACTCAGAAGATGCTGATCAAAAATTGAGTCATGTAGGCGCAGGTTTTAAGGATTTCACACGCATTGCAGCCTCCAGCCCGGAAATGTGGCGTGATATTTGCTTAGGCAATCGCACTGCAATTTTGAAGGAGCTCGATCAATACCTATTGATCGTGAATCACATGCGCAAACTCATTGCTGAAAACGATGGTGCTGGTTTGGAAAAGTTATTTAATAAGGCCAGTAAAGCGCGTCAAGATTTGGATGTGCTTTGATGAGTGGTTTGCCAGATATTACCGTCGGACCATTTAAACAAGCGCAGGGCTCGATTGTCTTGCCAGGCTCTAAAAGTATTTCTAATCGCGCATTGTTGCTAGCTGCTTTATCGACTGGCACGACTACTCTCAAGAACTTACTCGATGCTGATGACACTCAAGTGATGCGTAATGCCTTGCGTCAACTTGGTTTATCGGTAACTGATCAAGCGAACAACGTATGTGTGGTCGAAGGTTGTGGTGGTCAATTTCCGGTGCGTGAAGCAGATCTCTTCATGGGAAATGCAGGTACTGCGATTCGTCCCCTGACTGCCGCTCTAGCAATGCAAGGCGGTAGTTACCGTTTATCTGGCGTTGCTCGGATGCATGAAAGACCTATCCGTGATTTGGTTGATGGCTTGCGTCAAGTGGGTGCGAAGATTGAATACGAATTACAAGAAGGTTATCCGCCAATCAAGATCTTGGCGGCAGATATTCAGATTAAAGATGTTGTTAAAGTACGCGGCGATGTATCAAGTCAGTTCTTAACCGCGTTACTGATGGCTTTGCCTTTGATAGCAAATGAGCCCGTGCGTATTGAAGTGATTGGTGAGCTGATTTCACGTCCATACATCGATATCACCTTGAAGTTGATGGCTCGTTTTGGCGTCACAGTTACTTGCCCCGATGTGCAGTCCTTCGTCATTCCGGCTAAAACTGCAGATGCTGTATACAAGAGTCCCGGTCAGTTGTCGGTAGAGGGCGATGCTTCTTCTGCCTCTTACTTCCTGGCCTTGGGGGCTATTGGTGGCGGCCCAGTAAGAGTGTTGGGGGTCGGCAAAGACAGTATTCAAGGCGATGTGGCATTTGCTGATGCGCTTGCTTTGATGGGCGCCAAGATTAATGCTGGCGAAGATTGGATTGAAGTTGCTGGTGTGAAAAATGCTAATGGCAAACTCAATGGCATCACGATTGACTGCACAGAAATTCCAGATGCGGCAATGACGCTTGCTGTTGCTGCCTTATTCTCAGAAGGCCCAACACGTTTAAACAATATTGCTAGCTGGCGCGTGAAGGAAACGGATCGTATTGCGGCAATGGCAAAAGAATTAAAGAAGGTTGGCGCAATCGTTGAAGAGGGTGCGGATTACATCGTAGTTCAAGCTCCTGCTTCACAAAGTGACTGGAAATCACCAAGCGAAGGTATTGATACATATGATGACCATCGCATGGCGATGTGTTTCTCGCTTGCTGCATTTGGTCCAAACGCACTCAAGATCAATGATCCGAATTGCGTAGCAAAAACTTTCCCAGCCTACTTCGTAGATTTTGCAAAAGTAGTTTCTTAACCCTATTTATTTTCCAATGAGCTCTTTCCTGGTTATTGCGATTGATGGACCTACCGCTTCAGGCAAGGGCACGGTTGCTTCCTTGGTCGCAGAAAAGCTGGGCTTTCATTATTTGGATAGCGGGGCCCTCTATCGTTTGGTTGCCCTGGCTAGCGAAAAGCAGGGAATTGATGTTAAAAACGGCCCAGAATTAGGACTTTTAGTTCCTAAGTTGTTGATTTCATTCAAAAATGGTCAAATTTTTCTCAATGGCGAAGAGGTTACCGAGGCGATTCGCACAGAAACCATTGGCTTAAGGGCCTCAGCCTTAGCGGTTCACCCAGAGGTCAGATCTGCTTTGGTGGGCCTGCAGCGCAGTTTTTGCCAATCCCCAGGCCTGGTGGCCGATGGCAGGGATATGGCTAGTGTCATATTCCCAGATGCTGTTTTGAAGGTTTTTCTCACTGCAACGGCTGCTGCCAGAGCCGAGCGTCGCTATAAGCAATTGATAGCTAAGGGAATTTCTGCTAAACTTTCCGACTTACTGCAAGATTTGCAGGAGCGCGATGCCAGAGATAGTAGTCGAGGTACCGCACCCTTGTTGGTTGCAGATGGCGCAAAAGTGCTTGAAACATCAGATTTATCGATAGATCAAGCAGTTAAGACAGTTTTGGATTGGTATCAATCCGCAATTGCCTAGTTTGTAGTTGTTTTAGTAGTTAGCTGTAAGCAGTAGTTTTGGTGTCTTGAGAAGCTCCACAACGCGACTTTTCATTAGCGTGTTTCTTTGAGACTTTTATAACCTAACCCGTCAGGCCTTCTGGCGGCACAAAGTGAATACACATGTCTGAATCATTTGCAGAATTATTTGAAGAATCATTAACCCGATCGAATATGAAGACCGGCCAAGTTATTTCGGCTGAAGTTCTTCGCATCGACCATAACTTCGTCGTTGTTAACGCTGGCTTAAAGTCTGAAGCGTTTATTCCTGTTGAAGAATTCCATAACGACGCTGGCGAGATTGAAGTAGCTCCTGGCGATTTCGTTTCTGTTGCTATTGACGCTCTAGAGAACGGCTATGGCGACACAATCCTTTCCCGTGATAAAGCGAAACGCTTGGCATCATGGATGAACTTGGAAAAAGCTCTCGAGCAAGCTGAGATCGTTACCGGTACTGTTACTGGTAAGGTTAAAGGCGGCTTGACTGTGATGGTTAACGGTATCCGCGCATTCTTGCCTGGATCACTCGTTGATACACGCCCAATCAAAGACACCAGCCCTTACGAAGGTAAGACGATGGAGTTCAAGGTTATCAAGCTTGACCGTAAGCGTAACAACGTAGTGTTGTCACGTCGTGCTGTTGTTGAAGCTAGCCAAGGTGAAGAGCGTGCTAAGTTGATGTCTAACCTTAAAGAAGGCGCAGTGGTTACTGGCCTCGTTAAGAACATCACTGATTACGGCGCATTCGTTGACCTCGGTGGTATCGATGGCCTCTTGCACATCACTGACTTGGCATGGCGTCGTGTGCGTCACCCGAGCGAGATGTTGACTGTTGGTCAAGAAGTTACCGCTAAGATTTTGAAGTTCGATCAAGAGAAGAACCGTGTTTCACTGGGCGTGAAGCAATTAGGTGATGATCCATGGGTTGGTATCGCTCGTCGTTACCCACCGAACACCCGTTTATTCGGCAAAGTAACTAACTTGACTGATTACGGCGCATTCGTTGAAATCGAATCTGGTATCGAAGGATTGGTACACGTTTCTGAAATGGACTGGACTAACAAGAACGTTGCTCCAAGCAAAGCTACTGCATTAGGAACCGAAGTTGAAGTAATGGTTCTGGACATTGATGAAGACAAGCGTCGTATTAGCTTGGGCATCAAGCAGTGCAAAGCTAATCCATGGGAAGAGTTCTCACGTGCCCAACAAAAAGGCGACAAGTTAACTGGCGCAATCAAGTCTATTACTGACTTTGGTGTGTTCATTGGCTTGCCTGGCGGCATCGACGGTTTAGTTCACCTCTCAGACCTGTCATGGAATGAGCCAGGCGAAGAAGCTGTTAAGAAATACAAAAAAGGTGATGAAGTTGAAGCCACTGTATTGGCAATTGATGTTGAGAAAGAGCGTATCTCTCTCGGTATCAAGCAATTGTCTGGCGACCCATTCAATAACTACACATCTGTCAGCGACAAGGGTAGCCTCGTTACTGGTACTGTGAAAGCGGTTGATGCTAAGGGTGCAACTATTCACTTGGCTGATGAAGTTGAAGCTTACTTACGTGCTTCTGAGATCTCAACAGATCGCGTTGAAGATGCACGTAATGTATTGAAAGAAGGCGACAGCGTAACTGCAATGATCATTAATATTGATCGCAAATCACGCGTTATCAATCTTTCAATCAAAGCAAAAGATAGTTCTGATCAACAAGATGCAATGAGCAAGCTCCAAGGTGATGCGCAGTCTGGCACAACCAATTTGGGTGCTTTGTTAAAAGCAAAATTGGACAATCAAGGCTAAATCAAATTCGCCGCTTTCCATGAGGGAAGCGGCGTTTTTTTATTGATAGATCATGACCGATCAAGAGCAACAAGCCATTACCCGCTCCGAACTAGTGGAGAGCCTCGCGGAACAGTTTCCGCAGCTTTTGCCTAGAGACGTGGAGTTAGCGGTAAAAACTTTGCTGGACACAATGACTCATGCTTTGGCTGAGGGCAAGCGTATCGAGTTGCGCGGCGTGGGTAGCTTCGTGCTTCACCATCGTCCTGCACGTACTGGCCGCAATCCAAAGTCTGGTGAGAAAGTAATGATTCCAGAAAAACGCGTTCCGCACTTTAAGCCTGGCAAAGAGCTGCGTGAGCGAGTAGATTACAAGCCGTTGAAGCAGGCGGGCCCCAAAGAGGGTTCTGGTGCCTAAGATTCAGGCTAAACCTCAGTGGTCCATTCGGGCCATTTTTTTATTTAAATTCTGTACATCATGATTCAGATAGCTACCGCTTGGTTATTGCTGCTGCCAGTGATGTTCGGCATCGGTTGGTTGGCGGCGCGCTGGGATCTGCGCCTTGAAAACCGCATGGATGAGCGTGAGCGTATGCGTCAGCAGCGTTCTACTTTTAAAGGCTTAAGTCTTTTGCTGAACGAGCAGCCTGATCAAGCAATTGAAACCTTAGTCAAAATTGCTCAATTAGATCCAGAGACTGTTGAACTGCATTTTTCATTGGGTAATTTATTCCGTCGTCGTGGTGAGACTGAGCGTGCTATTCGCGTGCATCAACACTTAGCTAATCGCGATGATTTAAAACCACGTGATCGTGATCATGCTGCTTATGAGTTAGGCCGTGACTTTTTACGTGCGGGATTACTGGACCGAGCAGAAGCCTCATTAAATCGAGTTGGCAATGGCAAGTACGCGGAACCGGCGAAAGAAAGTTTGCTCGAGATGTATCAAATTGAGCATGATTGGAAAAAAGCCATCATTGCTGCAAGTGAACTTGAGGGTTTGCAAGGTAAATCACACCATACCGAGATTGCCCAATTTCATTGCGAGCTTGCTCAAGAGGCCTTGCGTCGTAAAGACGTAGTTGAGGCAGAGCAATCCATACAGCGTGCATTGCAGGCCGTGCCAAATCATGCTCGCGCTTTAATTTTGCAAGGTGATTATTTAATTGCAATGGACAGGCCTACGCAAGCTATTGAGGCTTGGAGTTTGATTGCTAGTTCTCATCCTGCTTATATGCACTTATTGGCAGATCGCTGGATGTTGGCTCATGCAGCCATTAACAAAGAAGATGAAGGCTTGGATCGCCTCTGTGCATTGCTTAAAACGCAAGCTAGTGGTGAGTTATTGGATATCGTTCATAAACATTTGATGAAAATTCGAGGTCCCCAAGCTGCAAATGCCATGTTGTCTGATGTGATGCAACATTCACCAACGCTCATTGCTTTGTCGAAGATGGCCGAAACCCGTCTTGCATTGGAAGAGGGTAGTGCTAGCCCGGAAAGACTCTTAGAGCTTCAGTCCATATTAAATCTTCTGCGCCAACGCACCACAAGCTTAGCTCGCTACACTTGTGGCAATTGTGGCTTTAGGGCAAGAAGATTTTATTGGCAATGTCCAGGATGTAATCATTGGGAGGCTTACTCCCCAAGACGTAGTGAGGGCGCCGCTCCTAGCGGTCCCTCGATGTAAGAAATTTAGGAGAGATATTGAAAGTCACCATCATCGGCAGCGGTTACGTAGGTTTAGTTACAGGCGCATGCTTAGCTGAGCAGGGTAATAACGTTTTTTGCGTAGACGTCGACCCTAAAAAGATTGAGATTCTCAACTCCGGTGGCGTTCCTATCTATGAGCCTGGTCTTAAAGAAATGATTGAGCGCAATCGTGCTGCTGGCCGCCTGCAGTTCTCTACTGACATTGCTGCTTCTGTTGCTCATGGTGATATTCAGTTCATCGCAGTCGGCACTCCGCCTGATGAAGATGGCTCAGCAGACTTGCAATATGTAGTCGCTGCTGCACGGAATATCGGTCGTCATATGACAAGCCCTAAAGTAATCGTGGATAAATCCACCGTGCCTGTGGGTACTGCCGATAAAGTGCAAGCGGCGATTACCGAAGAGCTTGAAAAACGTCATTTGCCTGCAGACTTATGTGCCGTAGTCTCTAACCCAGAGTTCCTTAAGGAAGGCGCTGCGGTAGAAGACTTTATGCGCCCTGACCGCATCGTGATTGGTACTGAAAATACACCAGCAGGCTTGCGCGCTAAAGAGCAAATGCGCAAACTCTATGCGCCATTTAATCGCAACCATGAGCGTACTTATTACATGGATGTGAAAAGTGCTGAGCTGACTAAATACGCTGCTAATGCCATGTTAGCGACCCGCATCTCCTTTATGAACGAGTTGGCTAACCTTGCTGACTTGGTTGGCGCCGATATTGAACATGTCCGCCAAGGAATTGGTTCTGACTCCCGGATTGGCTTTGGCTTTTTGTATCCAGGTACTGGTTACGGTGGTTCATGCTTTCCAAAGGATGTATCAGCACTATCCAAGACAGCTAAAGAACACGGCAGAGAGCTCAAGATTCTCGATGCTGTAGAGGCTGTGAATGAGTTGCAAAAGTACACTTTAGTTGGGAAGATTGAAAAGCGCTTTGGCAAAGATCTCAAAGGCATGAAGTTTGCCTTATGGGGTTTGGCGTTTAAGCCGAATACTGACGACATGCGCGAAGCGCCTAGCCGTGTCATCATTGCCGAATTGGTTAAACGTGGTGCTCAAGTAGTCGCCTATGATCCAGTCGCTATGCGTGAAGCGGGCCATGCCCTGGAGCTTGACTTTAGCGGTAATCCAGCAGGTCTTGCCCAAGTATCAATGACTGCTGATCCGATGTCAGCATTAACGGATGCTGACGCCTTAGTGATTGTGACGGAATGGAAGGCGTTCCATACTCCAGATTTTGATCAAGTCATGCAAAAACTCAAGCGTGCCGTCATATTTGATGGTCGCAACCTCTATGAGCCAGCTTCTATGCAAGAATTAGGTATTGAGTACCATGGTATTGGCAGACATAATTAAAGTAGATGCAAATGGAAAAAGCTAACCGAGAACAGTTTTCTAAAGCCCGCCTATTGGTGGTGGGCGATGTCATGCTCGATCGCTATTGGTTCGGTGATACCAATCGAATTTCTCCAGAGGCCCCTGTGCCCGTAGTTCAGGTTGGCAAGATTGATGAGCGTCTTGGCGGCGCTGCTAACGTAGCTCGAAACGTAGCTGCACTCGATGCTAAAGCAACTATTTTGGGTATTGTTGGTAATGACGAGCCTGGTAAGCGTGTAGTGGAGTTGTTAAAAGCGGGTGGTGTTGATAGTCAGTTGGAGATTGATGCTGATGTACCAACGATTGTGAAGCTGCGCGTGATCGCTCGCCAGCAACAACTGATTCGTCTTGATTTTGAAGAGACCCCAAGTGCAAAAGCGCTCGCACATAAATTAGAGCGTTTTGAAAAATTGGTTGGCGATGCTGACGTAGTGATCTTGTCTGATTACGGCAAAGGTGCTTTAGGTCAGGTAGCTCATATGATTGAGCAAGCTAGAGCGCAAAACAAAATGATCTTGGTTGACCCCAAGGGTGAAGATTATGAGAAGTATCGTGGCGCTACTGTATTAACGCCTAACCGCAGCGAATTACGTCAAGTGGTTGGCAAGTGGACTAGTGAGGAAGATTTAACTCAGAAAGCGCAAGAACTCAGAAAGTCACTGGACTTGCAGGCCTTGCTATTAACGCGCTCTGAAGAAGGTATGAGTTTGTATACCGATGCAGGCGTGAGTCATGTCAAAGCGCAGGCACGTGAAGTGTTTGATGTTTCTGGTGCTGGCGATACTGTGATTGCCACATTAGCTGTTGCCTTGGCTGCCAAGTGGCCTTTAGAAAAAGCCATGGCTCTTGCCAATCGTGCTGGCGGCATTGTTGTTGGTAAGCTGGGAACTGCAACCGTTACTTCAGAGGAATTACAGTGACTATTATCGTAACCGGCGCAGCTGGATTTATTGGTGCCAATATTGTGCAGGCGCTCAATGCGCGTGGCGAGAAAAATGTTATTGCAGTCGATGACCTTCGTCCGGCTGATAAATATCGTAATCTTGCTGATTTAGACATTATTGATTACCTCGATAAAGACGAATTTCTAGAGGCATTTAGAAGTGGTCGCTTTGGCAAGGTTAAAGCAGTGTTCCATGAGGGTGCTTGCTCCGATACGATGGAAACTGACGGTATTTTCATGATGGCGAATAACTACCGCTACACCATGGATCTATTGGATATTTGCACTGAGCAAAAAGTACAGCTGCTATACGCTTCTTCTGCGGCAACCTATGGTGGCTCAGACGTATTTGTAGAAAGTCGTGAACACGAGAAGCCGCTCAATATCTATGGCTACTCTAAGTTCTTATTTGATCAAGTGATGCGTAAGCGTTTTGCTGAGAAAGCAAATACAGCGCAAGTAGTTGGCTTTCGTTATTTCAATGTGTACGGTCCTCGCGAATCGCATAAAGGCCGTATGGCATCAGTTGCCTTTCATCAATACCACCAATACAAAGCCAACGGCCATGTAAAGCTTTTTGGTGAGTACGGTGGTTATGGTCCTGGTGAGCAAAGTCGTGATTTTGTATCTGTTGAAGATGTGGTGAAAGTAAATCTCTTCTTTATGGATCATCCAGAAATCAGCGGCATCTTCAATTTAGGTAGCGGTCGCGCACAGCCATTTAATGACGTTGCGCATGCAGTGGCTAATGCAATGCGTAAGTTAGATAAAGCTCAACCAGCAAGTCTTGCTGAGTTAGTCAAAGAAAAAGCCATTGAGTACATTCCATTTCCAGATGCGCTCAGGGGTAAGTATCAGTGCTTTACTCAGGCTGACTTAACCAAGCTCAGGGCTGCAGGCTATACGGAACCCTTCCTTAACGTGGAGCAAGGCGTAGGAAGATATATCGAGTGGTTGGAGGCAAATTCTGGTTTCTTGGCAAACCCTTTGTAAGTCGTCAACCTAAATTACTCCTGTTCGTTGTAAACGATCCACGCGCACTGAGTGCCCGTGGATTTTTTATTTACCACAGGAGAAAAGATGACAACAAATTTCAATTTAGCAAGCTTGGGGAGTTTGGTCAGGGCAGGTGCAATAGCTTTGACCTTTTTTGTTTCTGGTTTTGGGGTGGCCAATGCTTCACCTATAAATGTGAATACTGCCACTCAAACTGAGCTAGAGAGCATTAAGGGCATAGGCCCAGCTAAAGCAAAAACCATTATTGCAGAGCGCTTAGACGGCGGACACTTTCAGGATGCTAATGACTTACAAAAACGAGTGCGTGGGATTGGCATGAAATCGGTTGAAAAAATGGTGGATAACGGTTTAACGATCGAGGCCCCAAGCTCCTTTCGAGAGCCCAATGGCCGGACCAAGAAAGAGGGCGGCGCCTCTGGTCGACGCAGTTCTCGTAATCAAGCTAATCCTCGCAATCAGCCGGAGCGTTCGGGAGCGGGTCGCCGAAATTAAACCCTTTCGTGTGTAGGCTTGCTTATGGCTAAAATGGCTTTATGAGCAAACCTTCTTACCTCACCATTTCACAGACAGTGGGCAATACGCCCTTAGTTCGCTTGCAGCGCATCCCTGGTCTGGAAAATGAGAATCGCAATAATGTGATCTTAGGTAAGCTGGAGGGAAATAATCCAGCCGGGTCGGTAAAGGACCGACCTGCGCTGTCGATGATCTCGCGCGCACAAGAGCGCGGAGAAATTAAACCTGGTGATACTTTAATTGAGGCAACTAGCGGCAATACTGGCATTGCTTTAGCAATGACTGCAGCAATGCTCGGTTACAAGATGATTTTGGTGATGCCTGAAAATCAAAGTATCGAGCGTCGTCAAAGTATGGCGGCATATGGCGCTGAATTAATTCTGACGGCAGCATCTGGCGGCATGGAGTTTGCTAGAGACTATGCTTTGCAATTGCAAAGAGAGGGACGCGGTAGATTGCTTGATCAATTTGCCAATCCCGATAATCCAAGAGCACATATTGAAACTACCGGCCCAGAAATCTGGCGTGATACCGATGGGCAGATTACGCATTTTGTTTCTGCGATGGGTACTACCGGAACCATTACCGGAGTCTCTACTTATCTCAAGTCCATGAATCCTGAGATTCAAATTATTGGGGCGCAGCCAGAAGATGGCTCGCAAATACCGGGTATTCGTAAATGGGCGCCAGAATATTTGCCAAAGATTTATCAGGGCGACAAAGTAGATCGTATTGAGTACGTTTCGCAAGCGGATGCTGAAGAGATGGCTCGGCGCTTAGCTGCAGAAGAGGGTATCTTCTGCGGTATCTCTGCTGGAGGCGCTTTGGTGGTGGCTCTGCGGATTGCACGCCAAGTTGAAAATGCCACAATCGTCTTTATTGTCTGCGACCGTGGTGACCGCTACCTGTCTACCGGGGTCTTTCCAGCCTGAACTAGTAGCCTTACTAGTTGGATTTAGATTTCTTCTTGGGTCCCGATTTCTTAGGCTTTGATTTTTCGGCGGCACTCTTGCTAGCACTGTTCTTGGCTGGGATTTCGACTGGAATAACGCTTTGGTTTTTATAACCTAAAGCCTCTGCAAACTCAGCAACACTTTGCGCATAGAAGTAACTGCGGTTGTACTGAACAATCGTCAGAAAATTATTTAGACCTACAAAGTATTGCGCTTGGTCTGAGCCGTCTTTATCGGGGTAGGGTAGATCTACGATGAAGGCTTTGCTTTGCGGTTCTACACCACCACTTTGCAAGTCACCTTGTTGCTTAGTCAAAATACCTTTATCAATGAGTTCTTGAACGGTAAATTTCAATTGCGGTTCACCGTCGGCCAGTTCTTTGGCGGCATTGATGCCACTTGCTTGGACTGGAAAAGAAATCGGCATGCCGGTTTGCCAGCCATGCTTTTTCATGAAATTGCCAACGCTGGCAATCGCATCTTTAGGGCTTTGTTTTAGGTCGATTTGACCATCTCCATCCCCATCCACTGCAAAGCTACGAATACTGCTCGGCATGAACTGCGGCAGGCCAATGGCCCCCGCGTAAGAGCTGTTCTGATTGAGGCAGGAGCTAAAGCGTGCGCTATTGACCCCTTGACTGCTATTTTTGGCAGGTAACTTTCCACCCGCTTCAGTCCAGCACATCAGGATGAGTTCTTTGAGTTGATCCTTGAAAAGCTGTTCTCGAGCGGGCTTATTGGGGGTATCCGGGTAACTAAAGGCTAATGTAGATAAGACATCTTTAACCCTGAAATTGCCAGTTTGACGACCGTAAATGGTTTCGATACCAATGATGGCCACAATAATCTCAGCTGGCACCCCTGATTCTTGCTCAACTTGGTTCAAAAAGACTTGGTTTTGCTCCCAAAAGGCTTTGCCAGCCTTGAGGCGAACGGGTTCAATAAAGCGTTTGCGGTAAGCCAGCCAATTTTTCTTAAAAGTGCCCGATGGGGGTAATACCAATTTGCGTATTGAAGGAATCGTTTTAGCATCTAAGAAGCCCATTTCTAAGGCTGGGAGCGGTATTTCTTGGGTTTGGGAGACTTGCCCCAGTAGTTCGTTGAGGTTTTGGCTAAAACGCGCCTCTGTGACCGCATCATCAGTCTGGTTTACGATGGACTGCTGTGATTGGGTTGGCTGTGTGGGGGTGCTAGAGCATCCCGCTAGCGCAAGAGCAAAGAGTAAGCAGGAGATGCGAAAGTTCATACAGATAGTCTTGGATTTTTGAATATTGAGCACGTTTAATTAGATTATAAAAATTACAAATTTGCTATTGAGGATTTTGAGTAATGACAACAGGATACATAACTCATCCGGACTTTCTGAAACACGAGATGGGAAGCCATCATCCAGAGTGTCCAGAACGAATTCAGGCGATCAACGATCAGATGATTCGTAGTGGTATTGACCGCCTCGTGCATCATTTAGATGCGCCTTTGGCAACTGAGGATCAGTTGGAATTAGTCCATAGTCCAGATCATGTTTCCTTTGTGCGAGATCGTGCTCCTGAGAGTGGATATTTCATGCTCGATGGCGACACCATCATGAATCCCCATACCTACAGAGTAGCGCTTAGGGCAGCTGGTGCAGCCATTGCTGGCGTGGATGCTGTGATGAAGGGCGAGGTGGAGAATGTTTTTTGTGCAGTAAGACCACCAGGACATCATGCGGAGCCAACTCGCTCTATGGGGTTTTGTTTATTTGACAACGTAGCCATTGCAGCGCGTTACGCAATGGAGACTTATGGCATTGAGCGTGTCGCCATTATTGATTTTGACGTTCATCATGGCAACGGCACAGAAGCCGCTTTTTTCAATGACCCGAACGTTTTAATGTGCAGCTTCTTCCAGCACCCTTTCTACCCCTACAGCGGCTTAGATCATGCGAATAATATGGTCAATGTGCCTTTGCCAGCAGCCACGCGCGGTGATGTAGTGCGCTCGATCGTGGAAGAAAGATGGTTACCTGCTCTGCGAAACTTTGAGCCTGAGCTCATCATTATTTCAGCGGGCTTTGATGCGCATCGCGAAGATGATCTAGGCCAAATGGGCTTAGTGGAAGATGACTACGCTTGGATTACCAAGCGTTTAAAAGAAATTGCTAATGATTACGCGCAAGGAAGAATTGTGAGTTGCTTGGAAGGGGGTTATAACCTCTCAGCCTTAGGTCGCAGTGTGGTGGCTCATGTAAAGGCATTAGCAGACATTTAATTTAGTAAATCAGAAATCAGAAATCAGAAATCAGAAATCGAAAATCGGAAATCGAAAGTTGAAGATGGCAAATATTTATGAACAAGGCTTGGATCGTAATCCAGCCAACTACACCCCCATTACCCCGCTATTATTTTTAGAGCGCTCGGCGCAAATTTATCCCAATAAGACTGCCGTCATTCATGGGAAGTTACGCCAAACCTGGAAACAAACCTATGAGCGCTGCCGCCGTCTGGCTAGCGCCTTGCAGAAACACGGCATTGGCTTGGGTGATACGGTAGCGGTGATGTTGCCAAATACACCTCCAATGGTAGAGGCCCACTTTGGCATCCCAATGTCAGGTGCGGTATTAAACGCCCTGAACACCCGCTTAGATGCTGAGTCAATCGCATTTATGCTCAATCACGGTGAGGCCAAAGTAGTCATCATTGATCCAGAGTTTTCAGCGGTAATGAAAAAAGCGCTTGAGATTGCCAAGAAAGAATCTGGCCGTGATTTCTTGGTGGTGGATGTTGAGGAAAAAGAGTTTGAGGTGCCTGGTGAAAAGTTGGGCAAGTTAACTTATGAGAAGTTGCTTTCCGAAGGCGATCCTAATTTTGCATGGCAAGTACCCGCAGATGAATGGCAAGCGATTTGCTTGAACTACACCTCTGGTACCACTGGTAATCCAAAAGGAGTTGTATATCACCACCGTGGTGCTGCAATTAATGCGGTTTCAAATGTGTTGGACTGGGATATTAATAAGCATCCGGTATATCTTTGGACTCTGCCAATGTTCCATTGCAATGGCTGGTGCTTCCCATGGACGATTGCTGCCCGTGCTGGCGTGAATGTGTGCTTGCGTCGAGTTGATGCACAGCATATTTTTGCGGCAATTAAAGAGCACGGCGTTACCCACTATTGTGCTGCTCCAATCGTCCATAACCTTTTAGTCAATGCATCAGGCGAATTAAAGGCTGGTGTTCCTGCGGGCGTGAAAGGCTTGATTGCTGGTGCTGCGCCACCTGCATCCATTATTGAAGGCATGGAAAAGTTGGGCTTTGACTTAACGCACGTTTATGGATTGACTGAGGTGTATGGTCCAGCGTCTGTATGCGTCAAGCAAGATGAATGGAATGATTTAGATATTGGTGAGCGTGCTAGATTGAATGCTCGTCAAGGTGTGCGTTATCACATGCAACAAGCAATCGCGGTTCTGGATCCAGAAACAATGAAGCCAGTTCCAGCGGATGGCGAAACCATGGGCGAAATTATGTTCAAGGGCAATATCGCCATGAAGGGTTACCTGAAGAATGAAAAAGCAACGCAAGAGGCTTTTGAGGGTGGCTGGTTCCATTCAGGGGACTTGGCTGTAATGAACCCTGATGGCTATGTAAAGATGAAAGACCGTAGTAAAGACATCATTATTTCTGGCGGCGAGAATATCTCCTCAGTAGAAGTGGAGGATGTGCTTTATCGTCACCCAGCGGTGAACGCTGCCGCAGTTGTTGCTAAGCCAGATCCAAAATGGGGCGAAACCCCTTGTGCCTTCCTGGAAATTAAGCCAGGCTCAGAGGTAACTCCTGAGGAAATCATTGCCCATTGCAAACAGCATTTAGCCGGCTTTAAGGTTCCTAGGGCGATTGTGTTCTGTGAGCTACCTAAGACCTCCACTGGCAAGATTCAGAAGTTTGAGCTGCGCAAGCAGGCTGGATCCGCTACCGCTATTGATGTCTAATTTAGCAAATATTCAGGTAAAATAAAACGATCGTGCTTTTTATTGAGGGTTTATCCTTGATATATACATATTAGAGAGGTTTTTAGGATGAAAATCTTAGTAGCTGTAAAACGCGTTGTTGATTACAACGTCAAAATTCGGGTGAAATCAGATAACTCTGGTGTGGATTTAGCCAACGTCAAAATGAGTATGAATCCCTTTGACGAAATCGCTGTTGAAGAAGCGGTGCGTTTAAAAGAAGCAGGTGTTGCAACTGAGGTGGTAGTGGTTACTGCCGGCGCTACCCAGTGTCAAGAAACACTCCGCACTGCATTAGCGATTGGCGCTGATCGCGCAATCCTGGTTGAGACCGATACTGAGCTGCAACCTCTAGCAGTTGCTAAGATTCTCAAAGCACTGTCTGATAAAGAGCAGGCCCAAATCATCATTCTGGGTAAGCAAGCCATTGACGACGATAGCAATCAAACTGGTCAAATGTTGGCCAGCCTCTTGGATATCCCGCAAGCAACCTTTGCCTCTAAAGTAGTGGTTGCAGATGGCAAGGCTACTGTGACCCGCGAAGTGGATGGCGGTTTAGAAACCATTGCCCTCACATTGCCTGCAGTCATTACTACAGATTTGCGTTTAAATGAACCGCGTTATGTGACTTTGCCCAACATCATGAAGGCTAAGAAAAAGACGATTGATATCGTGAAGCCCGAAGACTTGGGTGTGGATATTGCTCCACGTCTCAAAACACTCAAAGTAGAAGAGCCGCCTAAGCGTTCTGCTGGCGTAATGGTTGCTGATATAGCAGCCCTTGTAGATAAACTCAAAAATGAAGCGAAGGTGATCTAAATGGCCGCACTAGTTATTGCTGAACACGATAATCAATCATTAAAGGCCGCAACCCTTAATGCGGTAGCGGCTGCTTTGCAGTGCTCCCCTGAGGTGGATGTACTCGTTGCTGGTAGCGGTGCTGATGCTGCTGTAGCTGCCGCAGCTCAAATTGCTGGTGTACGCAAAGTGATTCAAATAGATGCAGCTAATTTGGCTGATCAATTGGCTGAGCCTTTGGCTGCGCAAATTCTCTCTATTGCAAACAATTACAGTCATATCCTCGCTCCTGCAACTGCCAATGGCAAGAATGTATTACCACGCGTTGCTGCCAAGTTGGATGTAGCGCAGTTATCTGACATTACTAAAGTAGTTAGTGCAGATACTTTTGAGCGTCCAATCTATGCAGGTAATGCCATTGCCACTGTGCAAAGTGCTGATCCAATCAAAGTCATCACTGTACGTACCACTGGTTTTGATCCTGTGGCTGCTACTGGTGGTTCAGCTGCTGTTGAAAAGGCAGCTGCTGCAGATAGTAAGGCCCAATCTTCTTTTGTTGGTCGTGAACTGACTAAGTCTGATCGCCCAGAGTTAACTGCTGCCAAGATCATTGTTTCTGGTGGCCGTGGTTTGGGCTCAGGCGAGAAGTATCAAGAACTCATTACACCTTTGGCTGATAAGCTCGGTGCTGCTTTGGGTGCATCCCGTGCTGCTGTTGATGCGGGTTATGTACCGAATGACTACCAGGTTGGTCAGACCGGTAAGATTGTGGCTCCACAGCTTTATATCGCTGTTGGTATCTCAGGCGCCATCCAGCATTTGGCTGGCATGAAGGATTCCAAGGTCATCGTGGCAATCAATAAAGATCCAGAGGCGCCAATCTTTGGTGTGGCTGACTATGGTCTAGTAGCAGATTTAAATACTGCTGTGCCGGAGTTAACAAAGGCACTTGGTTGAGCTGACATTGAAGTTAAAGATTAATTAAGCATCAAACTGTATAAAGAGGAGTTGTAATGCCATACGTAGCCCCAGTGAAAGATATGTTGTTTGTGATGAATGAGCTGGCTGGGCTATCGGATGTTGTTGCCTATCCTTCTTATGCAGAGGCCGGTGCAGATGTTGATCTAGCGCCAGCGATTTTGGAAGAGTCTGCCAAATTTAATCAAGATGTTGTTGCCCCACTTAATTGGGTTGGTGATCAAAATCCAAGCTCCTTAAAAGATGGTGTAGTGACAACCACTCCGGGTTTCAAGAATGCATTTGAACAATACGCTGCTGCAGGATGGCAGGGTGTAATTCATCCGGCGGAGTTTGGTGGTCAAGGTCTACCAAAGTTAATATCCACTGCCTGTTTAGAGATGGTGAATGCAGCAAATCTTTCTTTTGCGCTTTGCCCATTGCTTACTGATGGCGCGATTGAGGCCTTATTGACTGCTGCTAGTCCAGAACTTCAAGAACAATATGTTCCGAAGATGATTTCTGGTGAGTGGACGGGCACCATGAACCTGACAGAGCCACAAGCAGGTTCTGATTTATCGATGGTTCGCTCACGCGCCGTGCCGCAGGGTGATGGCACCTACAAGATTTTCGGAACCAAAATTTACATCACCTATGGTGAGCACGATATGGCTAAGAATATTATCCATTTAGTGTTGGCAAGAACACCTGATGCGCCAGAGGGCGTGAAGGGTATTTCATTATTTGTTGTGCCGAAGTTCATGGTGAACAAAGATGGTTCATTGGGCGAACGTAACGATGTACATTGCGTTTCGATCGAACATAAGCTCGGTATTAAAGCGAGTCCAACAGCGGTTCTGCAGTTTGGCGATCATGGCGGCGCAGTCGGCTACCTAGTTGGCGAAGAAAATCGCGGACTTGAATACATGTTCGTGATGATGAATGCGGCGCGCTTTGCGGTGGGTATGCAAGGTGTAGCTGTAGCAGAGCGTGCTTATCAAAAGGCGGTTCAATACGCTAAAGATCGCGTGCAAAGCCGTGACTTAGCTGGGTCTCCTGGCCCCGTGGCGATTATTCATCAGCCGGATGTGAAGCGCATGTTGATGACGATGCGTTCCTACACAGAAGCTTCACGTGCGCTGGCTTACTATGCCGCCTCTGCCTATGATGCGCAGCACGCCGCACCTGATGAAGCAGTGCGCAAAGCCAATCAAGCGATTTATGAGTTTTTGGTACCAATCGTCAAAGGCTTCTCTACAGAGATGTCGATTGAAGTTGCTAGCTTGGGTGTTCAAGTGCACGGCGGCATGGGCTTTATTGAAGAGACTGGCGCTGCTCAGCATTACCGTGATGCACGTATCTTGACGATTTATGAAGGTACTACTGCGATTCAGGCGAATGACTTGGTTGGAAGAAAAACAGTTCGTGATGGTGGCGCTATTGCAAAGGAGCTTTCACAACGCATAGCTGCTACCGAAAAAGATTTGGCTGCAAGTGGTAGTAATGATGCTAAAGCGGTACTCAAGCAACTCACATTGGCACGTGCTGCATTTGAGCAAGCGGTTGCTTATGTGGTGGCAAATGCGAAGACCGATATCAAAGCAGTCTACGCAGGCAGTTTTGCTTATCTGCGTTTGTCAGGTCTCGTATTGGGTGGTTGGCAAATGGCGAGGGCGCTTTTAGCGGCAGAACGCTTGCGCGATGCTGATCCAAAGTTCTATGATGCCAAGATTGCTACAGCGCGTTTCTTTGCGGAGAATCTCATGCCTCAAGCACAAGCCTTGGCTACATCGATTGTTGAAAGTGGCCACTCTACAAATGCTTTACAAGTAGAGCAGTTCTAAAGAGACTTAAAAAAAGAATAAAAAAACCGCTCCAAAGAGCGGCTCTTGTAATAAAAAGCTATCTGCAATTACTGAGATAGCTTTTTTGCTTCATGAATTTGAGAAATAAAGAATTGCTCAAATGAGACTGCTAAAAAAGTCATCATCACGCCAGCGCCAAAGACTAAAGAGAAAATTACTGTCAAGATCACTGGCCAGCCAGAGCGGCTGCGGCGGTGTTCTTCGATGCCAGGATTAAATTGGGCATCCCACTTTTCATCAAGGCGCAGGCCAAAGGCGATAGTAGTCAACCAGCTTGCTTCAATTGCAATAAAGCCAAATGTAACCAGCACCCATCCTGGTGCTGAATGAAAGTGAGCGTCTTTCAGAATGAGCCAACCTGCTACTCCACCAATCAAGGCAAACAACTGAACCCATGCCCAAAAAGATTTGAGACCTTGGAGGTAAAAGCAATTGAGTCCGCTGCCAGGGAAAATGAACCCGAGTGCGCAAAAAAGAAATTTGGATTTTTTCATAAGAATTTCTGTAGAGTTGCCGATGCTTATTTAATCTTAACGATATTTATTTATTTTGTTTTTGGGTAAAGCTGAGCACTTCGCGATCGGTGCCAATCATGAGCAATTGATCGCCGTTACGTACGATGCTGCGATAGTCGTTTAACTCATAGAGAAAATCATTCTCCAATTCCATGCGCTGTGGGCTGCAAGCCATTTTGGTGCTGGCGATTTGCTTGAGTGAAAAACCGCGAGCATCCTCATCCAGCGTTGCAGTAAAGCGATTGCATCCAGTTGAGCCGCTGATACGTTGCCCATTGGCATCAAAAATGATTTGGATAGGGTTGCTCGCGTCGCCTTGGGGAATCTGGCGAGTGCGCACCTCACCATTGGTATTAGGGGGTAGGTTCCAGCGGGTGAGCTCCCATTTGGTATTTTTGAGTTCACTGCTTGGTGGGCTGATTTTGGCTCCACACGGAGGAATTACACTAGCGCAGCCGACTAAAAGTCCAAGACTCAGGCAAGAAAGCGTCAGAAAAAGTCTATTTAAGGGGCTTCTAGTGTGGCCTGAAAGACTGGATTTAGCGGTCATATTTGTCTAAGTTATTGTTTTTAATGTATTTTTTACTATAGCTTGTGATCTATTCTACTGTCTTGTCTGCTTAAATAGGTGGAAGAAGTAGGGGTTTTCGTCTAGAATATGAGGTTTTCCGCTCTACCGTATCTTTATTTGGTGAGCTGGAGCCCAAGGTTTTTTGTAGAAATTTCATTGGGTTGTAATCAACCTGTTTTCATTTTAGATTTTAAGGAATAAGTATGGTCGTCATTCGACTGGCACGCGGCGGTTCTAAGAAGCGCCCTTTTTACAGCATCGTTGCTACTGATAAACGCAACCGTCGTGACTCGAACTTTATCGAGCGTATTGGTTACTTCAATCCACAAGCAGCCGCGACTGAGCAAGCAATGCGTATTGCTCAAGATCGTTTGACTTACTGGACTGGTGTTGGCGCGCAAATCTCCCCAACAGTAGTTCGTTTGATCAAAAACAATCCAGCTGTTTAATATTCGACTGCTAAATACTTCATCGATCGGATGAGGTATTTAGTGACAGAATTTTTAGTAGTTCTATCTTGGGAAAATAAGGTGTCTTACAAATGAGTACGCCTTCCCTAGATGAATTAATTGAACTTGGCGCCATCTCTGAGGCGCAAGGTTTGCAGGGGCAAGTGAAGGTTAGACCTCACTCACCCGAACCTGTAGCACTTCTCTCTTCTAAGTCTGTTTGGTTATCTCTGATCCCGCGTAGGGATGCAGGCGTTTCTGCATCTGCAGAGCAAGCTTCTCTGGCTCAGTACAAAGTTAAAAGCGCCAAGATGCATAGCGGTAATGTCGTGATGGCGTTAGAGGGCGTGAGTGATCGTGATCAAGCGCTGGCTTTAAAAGGGTCGCGTATCTTAGTGGCGCGTGATGCTTTTCCTAAAGCGGAAAGTGATTCGTACTACTGGGTAGATCTTATCGGATGCAATGCAATCAATTTGCAAGGTGAAGTGCTTGGCGAAGTAATTGAGGTTACTGAGAACGGTGCTCATGGTGTTATCGCGATTGGTGATGCGACAACAAAGACAAGTCAATATTTGGTGCCGTTTGTTAAAGAGGTGGTGCAAAACGTCGACTTACCAAATAAAACGATTACGCTTGATTGGCAGTCTGACTGGCAATAAGAGCGAATGCGATCGTTAGACCAAGTTTAAAAATTACTACTGATATGCGCTTTGATGTTGTGACCTTGTTTCCGGAAATGTTCTCTGCTTTAACAAAGTGGGGCGTTACTGGACGGGCATGTGAACAATCCCTAGCTAGCGTCCATCTTTGGAATCCCCGAGACTTTTGCTTGGATCCTCGTAAAACGGTAGATGACCGTGCTTACGGCGGCGGCCCCGGAATGGTCATGATGGCCAAACCATTGGAGGACGCAGTTGCTGGAATTAAGGCGTCTCACCAAGCTGCAGGCGTTAAAAGTGGTCCAATTTGCCTATTGGCACCCCAAGGTGAGCGTTTTTCTCAGAAGATAGCGACAGATATCCTCAGTTACGGTAATTTAAGTTTTATATGTGGTCGATATGAGGCTATAGACCAGCGTTTTGTTGACCGAAACGTGGATTTGCAGCTCTCTATTGGGGATTTTGTGCTTTCTGGAGGTGAAATCCCTGCCATGGCAATGATGGATGCGGTAATTAGGCTCATTCCAGGGGCTCTTGGGGATGGCGAATCCGCTGCCCAGGATAGCTTTATGAACGGTCTTTTGGACTACCCACACTACACTCGCCCTGAAATATATGAAAATTTATCTGTCCCAGACGTGCTTTTAGGCGGACATCACGCTAAAATAGCGGATTGGCGTCGGCAGAAGTCTTTAGAGCTGACGTTCAGGTTAAGGTCGGACTTAATTGAATCGGCCAGAGCCAAAGGGTTACTAACCCGAGAAGATGAACAATTTCTTCGCTCTCTGTAAGTACTTTCAGTAGTGTGCAGTAGTGAATAGGTGGTTTGGTTTTTGGTTTAGTGAAATTGTTTTAACTGCATCCTCTATTAGGTCCGTTGATTTATATCTCGGGATTAAACGCTAATACGATGTTTAAGGATTAAAAATGAATTTAATTGAAAAAATTGAGCAAGAAGAAATTGCTCGCTTAAGTGCTAACAAAGTATTGCCAAGCTTTGCTCCTGGCGACACAGTCGTTGTTGGTGTAAACGTTGTTGAAGGTGCGCGTAAGCGTACTCAGGCGTTTGAAGGTGTTGTGATTGCAAAGCGTAATCGCGGACTCAATTCCAGCTTTATCGTTCGCAAGATTTCATCTGGCGAAGGTGTAGAGCGTACATTCCAAACTTACTCACCATTGATCGCTAGCGTTGAAGTGAAGCGTCGCGGTGATGTACGTCGTGCTAAGTTGTACTACTTGCGCGATCGTTCAGGTAAGTCTGCACGTATTAAAGAGAAGCTTCCTGCGCGTAAAGTAGCAGTGGCAACTCCAGCCGCAGAGTAAATTCCGGCTTGAAGTAAAAAAGGCGGCCTCGGTCGCCTTTTTTGTTGCCTTAGAATATGAATATGCCTAAGAACTCCACTCCTGAAGACAACGCAATTAATGTTGCTGCGCCTCCGGGGTTTGATGCGCAAGCGATTCCGATCCATCAGGTTTGTGCGGGTGAAAAGAAAGTTGCAGCAGAATTTTTAGAGCCTGCTGGCTTGAAGGCTCGCCTTCAGTCGCCACCACAATGGCAACCTGAAATTACCGATGAAAATCGTCACGTGATTGCGGCAGATATTATTGCCAAACGCGAGGCTGTAGGAAAAGTCACCAAAGCAGCAGTGCTGATCCCGCTTGTATTGAAAGAGGACGGCTTATCAGTGCTATTGACGCAAAGAACTAATCATTTACGGGATCATGCAGGGCAAATTAGTTTTCCAGGGGGTCGCATGGATCCTGAAGACCAAAGTCCCAATGACACCGCTTTACGCGAAAGCCAAGAAGAAATCGGACTAGATCCTAGGCGGGTGGAGATTATTGGTCATCTACCTCAGTACTTAACAGTTTCTGGCTATAGCGTCACTCCAGTAGTAGGATTGGTTCAAGCTCAGGCAGAATATGTCCTAGATGAGTTTGAGGTTGCTGATGTATTTGAAGTGCCTCTCAGTTTTTTGCTGGATCCCGCTAACCATCAGGTCAGATTGTGGCAAAGTGAGCAGGGTGGTCGTCGTTTTTATTCAATGCCTTATGAGAACCGCTTTATTTGGGGTGCTACTGCGGGAATGTTGCGTAACCTTTATCATTTATTAAAAGTATGACTTTCTTTTCTATTCTCTTCGCCCTTATTGCTGAGCAATACCGCCCAGTCACTTCAAGCCATTGGATTGCGCGTGTATGCGCTCGCTGGTTAGATTGGGTCGCTGCTGAATTCGGCGGTAAGACTGAGAATGGGGCAAGTCCAGTAGGTGCTCGTATGGCCTGCTTAGTGGCTTTCATACTGCCAACTTTTTTAGTCTTCATTGTGTATGTCACTTGTATGGTGACTTACCCAATCTTAGGTTTTCTTTGGAACATCGTTATTGCTTACTTGTTCTTTGGTTTCCGTCAATTTAGCCATTCTTTTACTGCAGTTCATGAAGCGATTGAAGCGCACGACTTGTCGGCAGCTCGTATAGCTTTAGGCGAGTGGTACGGACCAGAATTAGACACTACGAGTTTGACTGAGACCGAAGTAATTTCTTTGGCGTTAGAGCGCGCCATCATCGGCTCGCATCACCATGTCTTTGGCGTGCTGTTCTGGTTCATGATGCCGATGGGCCCTGCGGGCGTTGTGCTGTATCGCTTGGCTGATATTGCTGCACAACGTTGGTCAGAGCGTGGCGACTTCAACTTAAGTGAGTCTGCCCGCCATTTCTTTTACGTGTTGGATTGGGTTCCTGCGCGCATTACTGCAATGGGCTTTGCGATTGTTGGTAACTTCGAAGGCGCTGTATATGGCTGGCGTTATCTCACGCAAAAATGGTCAGACTCTTTGTCTGCAGTGATTCTCGCTGCTGGTAGTGGTGCACTTGGTGTTCGTCTAGGTGAGCCTATGAGTGAGCCTGATAGTGATGAAGCCTTGCGTATGGCTGAAGCTGGTGAGCCAGTTGTTTATGAAGTAGGTCTTGAGCCTACTGAGCGCACGATGCGCTCTGCAGTGGGATTGGTGTGGCGCTTGGTTATCGCTTGGATGGCTTTGTTGCTAATGCTGACCATCGCTCTTTGGCTTGGCTAATTCCTTGAATTTGCACATCAGCTGTTTTCGAATCTGAGTGCAGCTGTCTGAATAGCGCCAGTCTTTCTGGCGCTATTTCATTTTTGTCTACCGCTTCACGCACTGCGCAATCAGGTTCCGAGAGATGTGCGCAATTATGAAAGCGACACTTACCTAGCAAGTCTTTGAATTCTCTAAAGGCGTGCTGCAATTCACTGACTGACATATGCGCTAAGCCAAATTCTTGGAAGCCTGGTGAGTCAATAAGCGCTCCAAGTTTGCCAGTCTCATCTCTTCCCCATGTCTCAGGTAATTCGAAGTAACGACAGGCAGTAGTAGTGTGTTTACCGGTATCTAAGCGCACAGAATATTCTTGGGTCAACGCGGCAGCATTGGGTATCCAGGCATTGAGTAGGCTAGATTTACCCATACCTGACTGTCCCACAAAGACCGAGACCTTACCTTGTAAGGCAGCGCGCAAAGCATCGATGGATGCTGGATCAAATTTGGCGGAGACTTCGCTCACTTGATAGCCCATGCGTGCATAGGGCGCGATGATTTTGCGCGCATGCTCCAAATTATCTTTGAGATCGCACTTGTTTAGCAAAATATGCAAGCCAATTTGATTGGCCTCTGCAGCTACTACTGCTCTACCCAATAGATCTGGCGAGAAAGCCGGTTGCGTTGCGAGCACTACTAGAATTTGATCGACGTTGGATGCAATCAACTTACTCTTAAAAGCATCAGAGCGATAGAGAAGATTTTCTCGAGGTTCAATTTGAATAATGCGCGCTTGATCGGCTGAAGTCATCTCCAACAACATACGATCACCCACGGCACCGATGTGTTGCTTGGCTGGCGTACTGACTTGAATCAGTGGGCCATCAGGTGATTCTTGACCACTAGCATCGGCAATCAAACGCTGCGCTAAATAATGTCTCCCATAAGAGGCAATCAGTAGCGCATGAAACTGTTCCATTGTTATGAGCTAAAGCGTTGCAAGTTGGCAATGCGCAATGGTGCAGGCGGATGCGAGCTATAGAAAGCGGTGTAGATCGGATCTGGCGTTAGGGTCGATGCATTGTCTTGATACAACTTTACTAAGGCAGTAATCAAATCTTTTGCAGAAGATTTTTCAGCAGCAAAGCCATCTGCTTCATATTCATGTTTGCGAGAAGCAAGGCTAGATAGTGGCGTGAAGAAGAAGCTAAAGACAGGCGATACCAGCATAAAGAGCGCCAGGGCTAAGCCACCGTTGTAACCATTGAGATTAGGCATTACACCTAAGTCTGTATAGAACCACACCTTGGTGCTAATCCAGCCCAGGAGGGCGAACATACCAAAGCTCAGGGCGAAGGAAACCAAGAGACGTTTGCGAATATGTTTGCATTTAAAGTGGCCAAGCTCATGAGCAAGAACAGCCTCTACTTCGCCTGGGTTGAGTTTCTCAATTAAGGTATCAAAAAATACAATTCGCTTTGCTTTGCCCATTCCGGCAAAGAATGCATTGCCGTGAGCACTACGTTTACTGCCATCCATCACAAATAAACCTTGGCTGGCAAAATCACAGCGTTTGAGTAGTGCTTCAATCTGTGTTTTTAAAGGACCATCTTCTAAAGCTTGAAACTTATTAAAGAGTGGGGCAATAAAGGTTGGGAAGATCCACTGCATCAACAAGCTAAACGCAGTCAAAACTGCCCATGCCCACAGCCACCATAAATCCCCCGCTTTTGCCATCAAAGTCAGAATGACCCAGAGCAATGGAATGCCAATCGCCCCGCCTACTGCCATGCCTTTAAATATGTCTGAGAAGAATAATTTCTTGCCCATGCGATTAAAGCCAAAGCGCTCTTCAAGATGGAACTGTTTGTACCAAGAGAAGGGGATATCGAGTATTCCGGAAATAATCACAATGGAGACTAGCAAAGCAATTTGCTGAGCAACGCCTTCGCCTAAGAATTGGAGTAAAGCCATATTCAAAATCTGCAGTCCACCTAGTAAGGTGAAGCCAATTAAAATAATGGCGCTGACCCCGTTCTCTAAAATGCCCAGACGTAATTTGGCGATGGTGTAGTCGGCAGCCTTTTGATGTTCGGCTAAAGTCACTTTTTCAGCGAAATCTGCAGGGACGGCATTGCGATGCTGTGCTACATAGCGAATTTGACGTTGGGATAGCCAGTGGCGAAGGCCAAAGCTGGCGATAAAGGCGATTAGGAAAACAATTGTGAATGTCATGAGATCATTATAGATATGAGCGAGCAAATCAACACTACAGCCACAGTAGCAGCCGTGGCAACAACTAAGGCGGCACCAGCCAATGAGCATCTCATTTGGGTGGATATGGAGATGTCAGGACTAAATCCAGAAAACGAACGAATTCTGGAAATTGCCATCATTGTTACGGATGCCCACCTCAACACCATCGCCACCGCCCCTGTCTGGGTAGTGCATCAAGAAGACACAGTCTTAGATGCAATGGATGCCTGGAATAAGGGTACTCATGGCCGCTCTGGTTTGATCGATAAGGTAAAGGCATCCACTTTGGATGAGGCGACCGTTGAAGCAGAATGCATTGCTTTTTTGAAAAAATACATCAAGGCTGGTATTGCGCCAATGTGTGGCAATACGATTGGCCAAGACAGACGCTTTATGGCGAAGTACATGCCTAAGTTAGAGGCTTACTTTCATTATCGAAATATCGATGTATCTACATTAAAAGAATTGTGCAAGCGCTGGCATCCAGAATTGGTTAAAGGCTTTACTAAGAACCAGGCACATACTGCTTTAGCTGATATCGAAGAGTCGATTGAAGAGCTTAAGTACTATCGCGAGAAATTTATTATTCCCTTGCCTCAGCAGTAAATAAGGACGGCGAAAAAAGAAAAAGAGAGAAGAAAAAGGTCCGCACTGCGGACCTTTTGTTTATCTGCTAAGGCGGTCAATCATTTTTTGATGGCGCTCTTTGGTCTGAAGACCTTGATGACTGTTTCATCGGTTTCGATGTATGGGCCACCAATCAAGTCAATGCAATAAGGCACTGCGGCAAAAATGCCGGGCACGATGGATTTGCCATTTTCATCCTTGAGGCCTTCCAGCGTTTCTGCAATCGCCTTAGGCTGTCCAGGCAAGTTAATGACTAGAGCGGCATGGCCGTCAATTTCTCTGAGGACTGCAGTTTGTCTGGAGAGAATTGCAGTTGGTACAAAGTGCAGGCTAATTTGACGCATCTGCTCGCCAAATCCGGGCATCTCACGGGTTCCAGCCTCACGAGTAGCCTCTGGGGTGACATCTCTTCTGGAGGGGCCTGTGCCGCCTGTGGTGAGGACTAAATCGCACCCTAGTTCATCAACCAATTCAACAATAGTCTCGGTAATCGCTTCAGATTCATCGGCAATCAGGCGTTCATGAAAAACGCAGGGATTACTAATTGCCTTCGTGAGCCAGGTTTGCAGGGCGGGAATGCCCTCATCCTGATAAACGCCCTTACTGGCGCGATCCGAGATGGAAATCAGGCCAATTTTGACCTCATTTGGGCTATTTCGTTTTAGGGCTTCTGTATGCTTCATATTTCTATTCTAGCTATTATTAGGGCATGTTTACATACACATCCAACCAGTTTCAAGAAATCATCGATTTCATGCTTAAAGAGGCCAAAAGAAGGGGTGCCTCAGATGCCATTGCCGAAGTTTCTGAGGGTCAGGGTCTTTCGGTAACCGTCCGCAAAGGTGAGGTTGAAACTATCGAGCAAAGTTTGGATAAGCAAGTTGGGGTTACGGTATTTTTGGGTCATCATCGCGGTAATGCCAGTACAAGCGATTTTTCTAAAGAGTCTCTAAAGGCCACAGTGGATGCTGCGTATCATATTGCGCAGCATACCGCTGAAGATTTATGTGCGGGTCCTGCTGAAGCTGAGCTCTTGGAAAAAAATCCGCTGGATCTTGATTTATTTCATCCATGGAATTTAGATGCAGTACGCGCTGTAGAAATTGCGCGTACTGCTGAAGGTGCAGCATTTTCAGTAAGTAAGCAAATCCAAAATAGTGATGGCGCTTCTGTATCAGCGCATCATGCGCATTTTATGATGGGTACCTCGCATGGGTTTATGGGAGGCTATCCATTTTCTCGTCACTACATTTCTTGTGCGCCCATTGCAAATGAGGGTGGTAAGAAAGGGCATATGCAGCGCGATGATTGGTATTCAAGCTCTCGCATTCCGGAAGAGTTGGCAGATCCTGCTGCAATTGGAATCTATGCTGCTCAGCGGGCACTTTCAAGGTTAAAAGCACGCTCGTTAACTACGAGGCGTTGCCCAGTAATCTTTGAAGCGCCCTTAGCTGCTGGCTTATTGGGAGGCTTGGTGCAGGCGGTCTCAGGTGGTGCTTTATACCGCCGCTCCAGCTTTCTGCTCGATAGTTTGGGTAAGCAAGTGTTGCCAAAGCACGTCAGCCTATTCGAAGATCCGCATTTGAAAGCTATGACGGGTAGTGCGCCATTTGACGAAGAAGGTGTAAAAACTTCCGCCCGTACAGTCGTTGATAAAGGAATTCTAGAAGGGTATTTTTTATCAACCTATTCGGCACGTAAGTTAGGTATGCAAACTACTGGTAATGCTGGTGGCTCTCATCACCTTACACTGAAGAGTAAAAAAACTCCCAAAGGTGGTTTGCCTGCTTTGCTAAAAGAGATGGGTACTGGTTTATTGGTTACCGAGCTCATGGGGCAGGGCGTGAATTACGTCACAGGCGATTACTCTCGTGGTGCCTTTGGTTATTGGGTGGAGAATGGCGAGATTCAGTATCCGGTTGAAGAGGTCACCATTGCAGGTAACTTGCGCGATATGCTGTTAGATATTCAATTGATTGGTAGCGATACTCTTATACGCGGCACCAAGGAAACGGGATCTATCTTATTGGGATCGATGACGGTTGGTGGAAAATAAACGCAGTAACCGAAGACAAACTCACTATTTCTTAAAGGGGTAAGGACAATGCAAAGACGTTCATTTTTAAAGAAAGCCACTATTGGCGCTGGCGCTGCAGCCCTTGCTGCGCCATCTATTGCGCAAAGCCTGCCAACCCTCAATTGGCGTTTGGTATCGAGCTTTCCTAAATCATTGGATACATTGTTTGGCACTCCTGAGGTGTTTGCTAAGGCTTTAAGCAAAGCAACTGATGGCAAATTTAATGTCAAAGTATTTGCGGCTGGAGAGGTGGTGCCTGCACTGCAAGTGTTGGATGCAGTACAGAATGGCACGGTAGAGTGCGGACATACTGCTAGCTACTACTATCTCGGTAAGAACAGCGCATTTATTTTCGATACTGCCGCTCCATTTGGTATGACTGCCCGTCAACAATCCGCCTGGATGCTGCACGGCAATGGTATGAAGCTCATGCGCGAGCTCTATGCCAGTTACAACATTGTGAATTTTCTGGGCGGGCAGACTGGCACACAAATGGGTGGTTGGTTTCGTAAGGAAATTAAATCGCCAGAAGATCTTAAGGGTCTGAAATTCCGTATCGCAGGCTTTGCTGGGCAAGTACTCGCAAAGCTCGGTGTTGTGCCACAACAGTTGCCTGCAGGCGAGATTTACTCTGCACTAGAAAAAGGCACGATTGATGCTGCAGAATTTGTTGGTCCATACGATGATGAAAAATTAGGCTTAGCAAAGGTTGCCAAGAACTATTACTATCCTGCCTTCTGGGAAGGCGCTGCTGGACTTTCTTTCTTGGTGAATAAGAAGCAGTGGGATTCCTTGCCGCCTGCATACCAGGCAGCTTGGGAAGCTGCTTGTTTCGAGGCGCATACCGATATGTGCGCTAAATACGACGCACTCAATCCGCCAGCACTACAACGCTTGCTTCAGAATGGCGCTGTCCTGCGTAAGTTCAACTCTTCAATCTTAGATGCGTGCTTTAAAGCAAGTCAGGACACTTATACAGAAGAGTCTGCCAAGAACCCGCAATTCAAAAAGATCTTTGATGACTATCGCGCCTTCAGAAACATGGAAGCACAGTGGTTTAATGTGGCTGAACAGGCATTTGCACAATACAGTTTTAGTAAAAAGCTTTGAAGACTTCACCCCCGAACTAAAGGGCTCTATATGAGTCCTTTTTCTTGATTAGAGGCTACACTGAAAGCATGAATCTATCGGCAATATGGTCCCGCATTAAGCAGCATCCATTATCAAGAGTGGGTCCAGGATTGGTGACGGGTGTGGCGGACGATGATCCCAGTGGGATAGTGACTTATTCTCAAGCGGGTGCGCAATTTGGTCTCAACATGCTATGGACTATGCCGTTTGCCTACCCATTGATGTCGACCATTCAGGTCTTATGTGCTCGTATTGGCAGGGTAACGGGGCGCGGCTTATCTGCGAATATGAAGCTTGCCTTTCCGCCTGCAGTATTAATCATTCTTGTGTTGTTACTCTTAATTGCCAATGTCCTCAATATTGCTGCTGATATTGCCGCAATGGGCGAGGTAGCACAGTTAGTTACGGGCATCAATTGGCACATCATGACAGGTATCTTTGTGTTGCTGACTTTGGCATTGCAAATATTGATTCCGTATCGCCATTATGTTTTCTTTCTGAAATGGTTATCTTTATCCCTATTGGCATACGGTGCGGTTCTCTTTACTGTTCATATTCCTTGGGGTGATGTGATCTGGAGTACATTCTTTCCTACGCTGACATGGAGTGCAGAGTCGGCTGCGGTCGTTGTTGGTATTTTTGGCACCACTATCAGCCCCTACTTATTCTTTTGGCAATCCTCTCAAGAGGTAGAGGATATGAATCTCCGAGGGCAGACCAGTCTGCTTGAGAATCAAAATGATGAAGAAGTAAAAACAGAGCTGAGAAGAATTCATTGGGATACCTGGAGCGGGATGTTGTACTCTAATGTCGCCGCTTACTGCATTATTCTCGCTACGGCAGTGACGCTACATGCTGCCGGTATAAAGGACATTAATACTGCTGCACAAGCAGCGTCCGCACTAAGACCTCTTGCTGGTGAATTTACTTTCTTGTTATTTGCCCTTGGGATTCTCGGTGTAGGACTCATGGGTGTTCCTGTGCTCGCTGGCTCAGCTGCTTATGCTTTATCTGAAGTGTTTGGTTGGCGCTCAAGCCTCGAAGATTCTGCCGCCCAAGCAAGTAAGTTCTACGCCATCATTGCATTCAGTGTTTTAGTGGCTCTGGCAATTCAGTATTCACCCATCAGCCCTATGAAGGCTTTATTTTGGAGTGCGGTGATTAATGGGGTTGTTGCTGTTCCTTTAATGGTGGCGATTATGATCTTGTCATCCAAGCAATCCGTGATGGGGATTCATGTTGCTTCATTGACAATGCGATTTTTTGGATGGTTAGCTACAGGCTTTATGGCTGCGGCGGCTGTCTATCTATTCATTGCTTGGTAAGATCTGCTGATGTTTGATTTAATTGCCGCCTCACTGGCTCAGTCCTTCCATGCGCACTCATTTGCATTTTTTGTCTGCGCTGTGATGAGTGTCATCATTGTTGGGATCTCCAAGAGTGGCTTTGGTGCCGGCCTAGGGATTCTTTCTTTGCCGCTAATGGCAAGTCAGTCCAGTATTAATGAGGCATTGGCAATTTTGCTGCCACTGTTGATCGCTATCGATTTGGTGGGTTTGCGTCGTTTCATTCGTAATGCTGATTGGCGTATTCTGAAGATTATTATTCCGCCATCAATAGCGGGACTTCTTTTGGGAATGATTTTCTTTACCGCTATAACGCCGCAGGTTTTAACACTCTCAATTGGTATTTTTACCCTCCTCTTTTTAATTCAAAATCTGGCTATGTCGCGTATGGATATGGCGGAGACAAAGTCCTATCCATGGCTTGGACGTGCAATGGGACTGACATCTGGATTTACATCATTCGTTGCACATATTGGTGGGCCACCAATTACGGTATATATGCTCAGAGAAAAGCTTCTGCCGATGGTTTATACCTCGACGCTAGGCGTCTTTTTCACGATTATTAATTTTGGGAAGTTAGGCCCTTATGCCTATTTGGATTTACTGAACTATAAGCAGCTGGCAACTTCTATTATCTTGTTGCCTTGTGTACCAGTCGGCGTTTACTTTGGTTTCTACTTAGCAAAAAGAATCTCTATGAAGTGGTACTACCGTACCGTGAGATTCTTCTTGCTGATAGCTAGCATCAAACTCATTGCCGATGGACTTATTTAGTCACTAATACCTGTTGCAAGAAGCGCGAGATATCCATGAGCTCTTCATGATTGACTGAGTGCTCCATAGGGTATTCATTCCAATCTACTGCATAGCCCATTTTTTCAAGTGCCGCATATGACGCCTCTGCGCGATCCAGCGCTACTACTGGGTCATAGGTGCCATGTGCCATAAAGATAGGTGTACTAGAGTTAGCGGAATGCCTTTCTAGATTGGCAGTCATTGCCAGCGGTAGGTAACCCGATAGCGCGATGATCCCAGCAAGCTTATGTGGAAAGCGCAGACCAATATGTAGGGCCATTGCACAGCCTTGTGAAAATCCTGCCAAGACAATCTTGTCGTATGTAATGCCACGACTAGCTTCTTTTTCAATTAACTCAACAATAGCTGCTGCGGATCTTTGAATGCCGGCAGCATCTTCTTGGTCCATGAGGTTTCTACCAATGATGTCATACCATGCTGGCATCACGTATCCGCCATTGACAGTGACCGGCATGCTTGGAGCGCTCGGAAATATAAAGCGAATGCCAGGACATCCGGAGAGTTTTAATTCTGGGATGATGGGAACAAAGTCATTACCGTCGGCGCCAAGGCCATGGAGCCAGATTACGGCAGCTGTTGGATTCGGGGTGGTTTCTAGTTCGATACAAGGGAGCATATTCATCTTCTCTTCGGTGTGTCAGCCAAACATTATCGACTCAAATAGGCCTCTTGATTGCAAGCTAGCGTCTCAGTGGGTTTAAAGATAGGTAGAATCTTAGGATACCCCTCATTTATATAGGTCATCCATGAACTCTAAAAAGCTAACCAACTTCATTCTGGGGGCCATGGTCTTAGGTATCCTAGTTGGTTATCTTGTAAATCTATATGGTGCAGGTTCCACCTTCCCAGATCAGTATGTGATTTACATCTCTATCTTGACGGATGTGTTTCTGCGTTTGATCAAAATGATCATTGCTCCACTAGTATTTGCTACCTTAGTGGTTGGTATAGCCAAAATGGGTGATGCTTCCACAATAGGGCGGGTGGGCTTAAAAACCTTTTCCTGGTTTATCTCCATGTCTCTGGTGTCGCTGTTGCTGGGTTTAGTCATGGTGAATATTTTGCAGCCAGGTATTGGGGTCGAATTGACGCTCCCTGAAATCACAGCAAATACGGGTCTGAATAAAGCCAGCTTGAATCTTCCGGAATTTGTAAGACATATATTCCCGGTCAGCATCTTTGATGCAATGGCAAAGAATGAAATCTTGCAGATTGTTGTCTTTGCTGTTTTCTTCGGTGTTGGTGCGGCAGGTATGGGCGCACGGGCTGATGAGTTCATTCGCAATCTAGACATGCTCTCCCACATCATGTTGAAGATTACGACAGCAGTGATGAAGCTAGCTCCTGTCGCCGTATTCTCAGCAGTCTCTTCAGTCATTGCTGAGAATGGCATCAGCATATTGATGACGTATGGAAAATTCATGCTCAGTTTCTATGCGGCAATCGCAATGCTGTGGCTAGTTATTATTTTAATTAGCTCGCTCGTTCTTAAAAAGCGTACTTGGCAGTTAGTGAAAATGCTACGTGAACCCGCCTTACTTGCTTTTACTACCGCGAGTTCTGAAGCGGCCTATCCAATGACTTTAGAAAGAGTTGAGCGTTTTGGCTGTAAAAATAAAATTGCCTCTTTCGTTTTACCGGTTGGATATTCATTTAATTTAGACGGCTCAATGATGTACTGCACCTTTGCGGCGATCTTTATTGCGCAGGTGTACGGTATTGAGATGGAGCTCAGTCAACAGTTGCTAATGCTTCTGGTGTTGATGATTACTTCCAAAGGGATTGCGGGTGTACCGCGGGCCTCATTGGTAGTGATTGCTGCAACCCTATCGCAATTTAATCTTCCCGAGGCTGGAGTTCTCTTAATTCTGGGCGTGGATCACTTCTTGGATATGGCGCGCTCAGCAACCAATGTATTGGGCAACGGCTTGGCGACAGCTGTTATCTCTAAATGGGAAGGCGAGCTGGAGGGCTAGCTAGTGAGATAGCTAATTACCCTTAAATGGTAGCCACTTCAGCTAGGCTCAGGTGTAAGATGTTTTTACATACTTGGTCTGGAAGGAGTGGGTTGTAATGAAGCCGTTTTATATCGATTACCCCCAAGAGAAGATTGAAGAGCATCAGCATGCTTATCGATGCCTTCATTGCAAAATTCCTACTACCATTATTTTTGGCCTGCTAGAGAATCATGCTGAAAATTGCGACTACAGAATCCATCAAAGTAAATGGACTCAATTAGCAGCAAAGAGCAGACCTCATAAAGAACACTTTGATGAACCCCATGTTGACGAGGTAGATTAATGAATGCATACCCAATTGCTCTAGAGTTGACTGTTTGGGAGGATCTCGGTCTTAATCAATATGAAGTGACCATTGATGAGATGGCGAAGATTTCGATTAAGCGCACGGATGATGTGCTGCGCACACGCGAGTTAACCGGTAATGAAGTGAGTACATTAATTGCCGCCATTGAATCACTGCGAGTGCCGGTCAGCGAAGAGCCTAAGGCAGGCGAAGGTAATAAACCTTTAACCAGCTATGAGTTGATAGTGGAGTCCGCCCACTTTTCTCTTGAATTTAATTGGGAGGATGTGGATGCAAATGGGTCGCAATCCAAAGCATTCGAATCCGTTTCGGCTTTGACTGCTGTAGTTGTAAGTCTAGATTTGGCACACTGACATCCTCACTAAGCCTCCATCACAATAAATTCTCCAAGTGAGACCCTTTCTCTAAATTGAGAGAAAGAAAACAGTGCTTTAATTGTTCGGGTATTAATAACCTCAATCTTTCCATCAGGCGTCAGGTTGGCAAGATAGTCGCCCTCAGGAAATAGGGCTCCAGGAATACTTTCAGTCTCGAGTATTTGGGCTGGTAACACCAGGCTCTTTGTAATTTTGATGCGCATGATCTATCTTAAGTTTTAAGAATTAGAACGATATTTTGATGTGCACAAAATCAAAATAGTTTGCACCTAAAGAGTGCAGTTGGATCCAATAAGGTTACTTTAGTCTTGCGCTTTTCCGAGTCTTCTCATAAAAAGCATCGGGCTTTGAGGATACCCACTGAATAAATTTCTGCATTTCTGGATGCTCTTTCAGGATCTGGGCATGATGGTATTGCTGCGCCAATTCTGTTTCAGTAAATAAGGCATGAATTTGCTTATGGCAGATACGATGGAGGTATTCAGTTGTTTTCCCACCCTTGGACTTGGGGATGAGATGGTGGGCATCCTTTTGTGAATCCGGGATGAATCGCTCACAGATTGGGCAAATGATTGCCTCAACCGGTTTTGAAGCGGGCTGATCCAATGCAATCAGTTTTTGACGTATTTTTCCAATCATGGGCTCAAGCTAGTTTATTGAATAAGTCTTAAACTTGCAGGGTGCCAAAACTAGCTCTCAAGACCCTCGCAGAACCCGATCTATCTCGCCTGATTGAAATGGCCTGGGAAGATCGCACGCCATTTGATGCGATTGAGAAAACCTTTGGTCTGGGAGAGCCGCAAGTCATTGCCATTATGCGTAGAGAACTCAAGCGTAGCTCTTTTGAACTCTGGCGAAAAAGGGTTACCGGAAGAGCAACAAAACATAGCGCCTTGCGCAGCGAAGAAGTTACCAGGGCTTACTGCCCAACACAATACAAGAGCAAATGAAGCAGCAATCAGGTCGCCTATCAGATCATCCTAAGCGCCTCATTCTGATTCTGGGTGATCAGTTGGATTTGCAGAGCTCCGCTTTGCGAGGCTTTAATCCCAAGACAGATGAAATCATCATGATGGAGTCGGCAAATGAGGCGCAATATGTTTGGTCTCATAAAGCTAAGATCGCTTTATTTCTTTCCGCAATGCGCCACTTTGCATTGGCGCTGGAAAAGCTAAATTACCCGCTGACTTATATTAAAAATTCTCCGTTATCACTTGTGGAGACTTTTAAAGCGCAAATTCAGCAAAAGAATGTAAAGCACTTAGTTTGTATCGAGCCAGGGGAGTGGCGCCTAAAGCAAGCTCTGGAGTCTTTGGCTGCTGAGCTCAATATTGAACTAGAAATGCGTGACGACGATCATTTTTATTGCACCCGCCAAGAGTTTGCGGAATGGACTGCCAATAAAAAAGAACTCCGACTTGAGTATTTTTATCGCCTGATGCGTAAGCGGCACAATATCTTGGTGGACCGCGAAGGCAATCCCGAGGGCGGTCAGTGGAATTTCGATCAAGATAATCGTAAGCCCTACCCAAAAAAGGGGCCCGGCATTATTGATGCGCCTGCTTCATTTGAAGTGGATGCCATTACACAAGAAGTAATGGACTTTGTTCAGAAGACCTATTCAGATCACCCTGGATCCCTTGAGTCATTTAATTGGCCGGTTACAAGAGATCAGGCAGTTAAAGCTTTGGAATATTTTGTTGAATACCGCTTAAGAAACTTCGGCGTTTACCAAGATGCAATGTGGACGGATACGCCATTTGGATGGCACTCCATTTTGTCGAGCGCACTGAATCTTAAATTGCTCAACCCCCGCGAGGTTGTCAATGCAGTAATTGCTGCTTGGAAAAAGTATTCTTTAGATCTTTCCACAATCGAGGGATTTATTCGGCAAGTATTGGGATGGCGTGAATTTGTACGAGGCATGTATTACCTCGACATGCCACAGATGGCGCTCGATAACTATTACGAACATCAAAATGCATTGCCTAAATGGTATTGGACTGGCAAGACCCAGATGGCCTGCATGAAGGATGCCATTGGTCAAACACTGCAATACGGCTATGCCCATCATATTCAGCGCTTAATGGTGACAGGTAACTTTGCGCTCTTAGCGGAAATTCTGCCGCAGGAAGTCTGTGAGTGGTATTTAGCGATTTATGTGGATGCAATTGAGTGGGTTGAGCTTCCAAATACTGCCGGGATGGCGTTATTTGCGAATGGTGGTAGGTTTACTAGTAAGCCTTATATCGCTAGCGGCGCCTATATCAAGCGCATGAGTAACTATTGTGGAGCTTGCAAATATAAGCCTGAGGTTCGTTATGGGGAGGAGGCTTGCCCAATGACGACTTTGTACTGGAATTTCTTGATCAAGCATCGAGACCAATTTGAGGCTAGCCCTCGAACCAGATTAATGACGGCAAACCTCAAAAGAATTAGTGATGATGATCAAAAAGAAATCACACTTCATGCTAAACATATTTTGAGTCACCTCGATGATCTATAGGTAAGCATGACCAAGACAATATTCAAGGGAAATAAAAGCTTTTTACCAAGCAAGATCTGCGTCGTTTGTAAAAAAGAAATGACTTGGAGAAAGTCCTGGGCAAAAAACTGGGAGTCCATTAAATACTGTTCGGATGCCTGTAGAGCTAAAAAGACCCCCTAGAGGGGATAAAAAGTATTTGATTTAAAAGTGTCAACCTGCCTTAAACCTAATCCGTTGTGTAGGAAAGGATGTCATTCCTTGATGACTGGGAGGTCTGCATGAAAAAGATATGGGTTTGCCTGCTTACAGGAATGCTGCTTGCAGGTCTGGCTACATCAGCTAGTGCGCATGGTGGCAGAGGTGGCTACTATTACGGTGGTCATGGCGGTGGCTGGTATGGCGGTTGGGCCCCATTTGCAGTTGGTGCCGTTGCAGGAGTCGCTGTTGCTAATGCCTATTACAGGCCAGCACCCGTTTATTACGCGCCGCATTATGTTTACCCACCACAGCCGCAGACAGCCGCTTTTTGTCCTGAAAATGGACTTTACTATCCACAAACTCAAGCTTGCCCAAGCGGCTGGCAAAGGGTCAATTACTAAATTCTAGATAGAGCTGCAAAAAATAAAGGCCACTTGCGAGTGGCCTTTATTGCTGTATTGCTCTTATTGCTTAATGAAGCTTATTTTCCACAGGGGAATTTGCCTGCTAAGAAACGCAGAATAGTATCGGCAGCAGGATCGGTGGCATATTTAGAATTTGCCTCAGCCCATTTAACGTAATCCTGGATTACTTCTTTACGAGTTGGTGCAGGTTGCTTCACGCAAATAAATTCTGGGGCTGTTTTTGAGTTTCGAGTTACTAAATAAGTGTCGTAGACGGCCTGGCCATAAATCTCACAGGTAATAAAAGTGCCGTTAGTGCCCTTACAGTCTTGCAAGAGCTCTTGTGTGCTGATCATGTTAGCCGCTTGAGTTCCTGTGGAGAACCACAAAGCTGCGCTAGTGCATGCCATTAATAGAATCTGCTTTTTCATATTGTTTCTTTCGTATTAGTCTTAAATTAAATTTGGAATCTTGTTTGCTTAGCGTCGGCCTCTAAAGCCACCGCCGCCGCCAAAGTGTTCATTGCTCATACGAGCCCCACCACCTCCAAAGTGATCGCCACCGCCATTAAATTTGGCGCCACGGGCATCACCAAAGCCGCTAGAGTCGTTTCTAAAATTACTTGGTGAACTATCGCGATTCATTGGAGCGCGATCGCTTGAGCGATCGTTTTGTCCCATATTGCGGTCACCATCATTACGGTTGCCATCACGATTTCCTGAATTACCTGGGTTGCCACGGTTATCACTGCTGATGCCATTTTTTTGAAGGTTCTGACGTAGCTGGTCACGTTCAGCATCTCGGTTTGCGCCACCGCCACTGATATTGGCATTACGGCGTTGCTGATCTGGTTTCCAGTCGCTAGTGCCATTTTTGTTACCAGACCAATTGCTATTGGTATTGCGGTTGAAGTTATTAAAGTTGTTGTTATTTACGGTGAGAGAATTGCCGCCGCCATAACCGCCACCCCAGTGGCATCCACCCCAAAGCGCTGCGCCAACGGCCATGCCCACTCCAAAAGAGAGAAGGGCAGTGCTCGCTACATAGCCAGGCGGGTAGTAAGCAACCGGCGGATAGGCTGGATAAGGCCAAGCTCCATAAACTACTGTTGGGTTGTATGAAGGAACGTAAACCACCTGGGGATTGGCAGGCTGAATAATGATGGTTTCAGAAGAACCGCTGCCTTGAGTCGTAACCGTTTGTTGAGAATTGGATTGCAGTGAGCCAGTTTTCTTGGCCTTAGCACGCAATGCTTGAATCGCTGCCATCGTGTCGGATTGTTGAGCCAGTACTGCATTACCCAGGTTTTGAGTCCAGCTCAGTTGTGAGCCCATCATTTCTAAAATGGGTGGGAAAGAAACCAAGGACTTTACGCTAGCGTCCCAGTTCTGTTGTTGCAAGGCGTTATTTAATGCATCCCCTTTGAGGTTGCTGTTGTTGCGTAACCAATTGGTCGCCTCGGAAACTTCCAGGGGATAGGTAGAAGCCATTAATATTTGCGAGACTAAAGGATCTGGATATAAAGCAATCGGAGCAACTAGCGCTTCTAATTGCGCTTGGGATTGCTTGCTTGCTTGGGCTTGGCCGCTGCCCTGTGCATAACTCAATGGAACTACTGCAGGTAGGCTGAGCGCAGTAACTAATAATCCTGCTAGTAATTGAGAGGGGATCCCCCGTTTTTTTGGTGCCAACATTAGCGCATCCTTCTTTGTAAATAGTAAAAATATTCTACTCAATCCCAGGGGTGTTTAATGAAATTCCGGGAAAACCGGCTCCAACCGATTAAAGATGATTTAAAGTGGGCAAATTCTGTTTATAAAGCGCCATTTCAATGATCTTGTATTCCTATCGCCGCTGCCCTTATGCAATGCGGGCGCGTATGGCCCTGAAATACGCCGGCATAGATGTTGAGCACCGTGAGATTGAGCTACGCAATAAGCCTCGATCGATGTTACTGGCTTCGCCCAAGGGAACTGTCCCTGTTCTTTGTATGGGTGATGTCGTTCTAGATCAAAGCGTGGACATTATGCAATGGGCGATCAAGCAATCGGACCCTGCTAGATGGGGAGACGTCGACGATGCGATTGCTCAACATTGGATTGGGAAAAATGATGGCCCATTCAAGGCCTTATTGGATCAATATAAATACCCCAATCGCTTTCCGGAGTTAGATTCGGAGGAAGTTCTAAACGAAGCATTGCAACTCATGTTGCTACCGATGGAGCAAGCTTTGCAAAAGTCTCCATACTTGTTGGGCGAAAAAATGACATGGGTGGATGTGGCTATCTTTCCATTTATCAGACAGTTTTCAATGGTAGATGCAAAAAAGTTTGAGCAACTATCGATACCTGCAGTTAAAGCTTGGCTAACTCAACATCTAGATTCTGATTTATTTAAATCAGTAATGCATAAGCATCCAGTGTGGTTGGATTAGCGCTCTATAGAAATTGCTTGGCAATGATGGTGTACAGCGGAATGCCCAAAATAATATTGAATGGGAAGGTAACCCCCAAAGACATCCCCATGTATAAAGCGGGGTTCACTTCTGGTAGAGCATGACGTAGTACTGCCGGCACTGCAATATACGATGCGCTAGACGCAAGAACCATCAGCAATATGGTGTTACCTAGAGGAAGTCCAATGAGCATGCATAGCGCTAAGGCTAAAAGCGCGTGTGATAGTGGTGAGCCAATTGCATAGAGCAGGGTAATGGGTGGTTTACCTTTTAAACCTTTAAAGTTTCTGGCAGCCATGAGCCCCATATCGAGCAAGAAGAAGGACAGCATTCCTTTAAAGAGGTCAATAGAGAAGGGTGCCATTAATTTTTGACCAGAGTCACCACTCACTAAAGCTACTGCCATTGATCCCAACAATAGTAGTTGCGCACCATCTGTAAATGACTCATGCAGAATTTTAGAAATTCCAGCGGGTTCTTGCTTCACAGCAGAACTTGCTGACATAGATGCGCGGGCTTTATTTGCCAAGACAATTGCCAGAATAATAGCAGGCGATTCCATCAGCGCCATCGCTGCTGCCATGTGGCCGCCATAGACAATATTGAATTGATCTAAGTATTGTGTGGCGGTAATGAAGGTAACCGCACTAACTGAACCATAAGTAGCTGCAATTGCTGCAGCATCAAAAGCGCCCAACTTTCTTCTGAGTATCCAGTAGCCAATAATGGGAATGATGATGGCAAGAAATACTGCCAATCCTAGGGAGTAAGCAATCTCGCTAGTGAATCCAGACTTATGAAGAGCGAAGCCTCCTTTCAGTCCCAAAGCCATTAATAAATAGAGAGACAGAAACCGAGAAATTTGCGGAGGAATTTCTAAGTTGGATTTGACCGATCCGGCAAATACCCCAAATATGAAAAACAAAATGGCGGGGTCTAGAAAATTGGTCATAAATTCATTCTATATCTTGTCGGGATTTCATTCTTACCCCCAGGGTTTATGGGTATATAGACTCTCAATTGCTTTGAAATGGATGTCTATGAAAGTTCAGCGGGATAGGTCTTAAAATGACAATATAAGTCTTAAAAATGCAGGATAGCACTGCACTAACGCGTATTTCAGGGGATGTAATGGAGCCGTTATCTAAGTTAAAAGTCGTGGAGATGGGGCAACTCATTGCCGGACCCTTTGCTGCTAAAACATTAGCCGATTTCGGAGCTGATGTTATTAAGATTGAGCCGCCTAAAGTTGGCGATGCCTTGCGTAAGTGGCGACTATTAAAAGATGACACATCCATTTGGTGGCAAGTACAGTCACGCAATAAACGTTCACTCTCATTGGATTTAAAAGAAGTCGAAGCTCAAGATATCGTCAGAACTTTAGTCAAAGAGGCGGACGTATTAATTGAAAACTTTCGCCCTGGCACATTAGAGGGCTGGGGTCTTGATCCAGAAAAATTACTCGAGCTCAACCCAAAGTTAGTTGTGCTTCGCATTAGTGGTTATGGCCAAACTGGTCCTTACAGAGATAAGCCCGGATTTGGTGTGGTTGCTGAAGCGATGGGTGGCTTACGTCACCTCACTGCGGAACCAGGCAGAGTGCCAGTACGCGTGGGTATCAGTATCGGTGATACCTTGGCATCCTTGCATGGTGTGATTGGTATTTTGTTGGCATTACAAGAGCGTCATAACAGCGGCAAAGGTCAGATCATTGATATTGCTCTATATGAAGCGGTATTCAATTGCATGGAAAGCCTGCTCCCTGAGTACAGCGCATTTGGTGAAGTGCGCCAAGCGGCAGGTAGCGCCTTGCCTGGTATTGCCCCAACTAATGCTTATCAGTGCGCTGATGGCGGCTATGTATTAGTTGCTGGTAACGGCGATAGCATCTTCAAGCGCTTGATGACTGTCATCGGGCGCGATGATTTAGGTAATGATCCGCAGTTAGAAAATAACGATGGACGTGTAAAGCGAGTAGCTGAACTTGATCAAGCAATTGGTGAGTGGACTAAAACAGTCAGCACCACTAAAGCCTTGGATGCGCTGGATTCGGTTGCGGTACCTGCGGGACGTATCTATACCGTTGCTGATATTGCCAATGATCCACACTACAAGGCAAGAGAAAACATTCAGACCATTCAGATGAAAGATGGCAGCAAGGTCGACGTACCTGGTGTAATTCCGAAGCTGTCGCGTACGCCAGGGTCCATTAAGACGCTTGCCCCAGATATCGGGCAGAACACTGATGAGATCTTGAAGAGCATTGGCTTAAGTGATCACCAAGTCGCATCCTTAAAAGAGCGCGGTATTGCATTTACTAAGTGAAAATAGAAGAAAATAAAAAAATAAAAAAATAAAAAAATAAAAAAGATAAATAAGTAAAGAGACTAAGAAGAAAATAATATGACCAGAATTTATTTCAATGATGTAGTAACCAGAGATGGCTTTCAGATTGAGGCCAATTTTGTGCCAACTGATGACAAGGTAAAGCTGGTTGATGCTTTGAGTGAATGCGGCTATGCCAAAATCGAGGTGACCTCCTTTACATCACCTAAGGCTATTCCAATGCTGCGCGATGCCGAAGAGGTGATGGGTCGCATTAAGCGCGTTCCCGGAGTGGAATACACCGTACTGGTACCTAATTTAAGAGGTGCAGAGCGCGCTTTTGAATCCAAAGCGGATGAGTTCAACCTCGTGATGTCCACATCAGAGACCCATAACTTAGCAAATCTGCGCATGGGTAGAGAAAAGAGCTTCTCTGGATTGGCCGAAGTGATCAAATATGTTGATGGCAGAACGCCGATTAATATTTCACTCTCCACCTGCTTTGGCTGCCCTATGGAAGGTGAAGTTTCTCAAGCAGTAGTGGAAGGCTTTGCGCAACGCTTTGCTGATCTAGGTGTGCGAGGCCTCACCATTTGCGACACAACAGGTATGGCTAATCCAGATCAAGTTAAAAGAATGAGCGAGTCATTGCAAAAAAGCTTTCCCAATATACAACTCACTATGCACTTTCATAACACCAGAGGTATGGGCTTAGCTAATGTCCTGGCCGCCGTGCAATCGGGCATCGTTCGCTTTGATGGCTCACTAGGCGGATTAGGCGGCTGTCCATACGCGCCTGGCGCAAGCGGCAATATCTCAAGTGAAGATGCTATTCATATGCTCGATGCTATGGGTTACGAGACCGGGATGAACATTCCCAAGTTATTGCACCTTGCTAAAGAATTGCCACAGATCGTAGGTCACGAGGTCCCTGGTCAAGTCGCTAAGGCTGGTAGTACTTGCACATTGCACCCTGAGCCAAGTTACGTAGATGAATTGCGCCGCGCTCAATAAGTCCGAAGTTAATCATGATTGACCATTTAGATCACTTAGTACTCACCACCTCAAAAGAAGTGGAATGCGAGGACTTTTATACCCGCGTGATGGGCATGAAACTAGAGTCTTTTATTGGCGGTACCCCACCAGTCGAGCGCAAAGCTTTTAAGTTCGGCAATCAAAAGATCAATCTGCACATTACAGGTAAAGAGTTTGAGCCTAAGGCAGATATACCGACTCCAGGATCATTGGATCTTTGCTTTATCGCTGATCGCCCACTTGAGCAAGTAATTGAAAAGCTGAAAGCGGAAGATTGGCCAATTATTGAAGGCCCAGTCATTCGTACTGGAGCTACAAAAAAGATTAACTCAGTATATGTTCGTGATCCAGATCAGAACCTAATTGAAATCTCTGAGTTAATTTGAAAACTCCTGCAATATTGCACCAACTCAGATGACCAATCACTCCAATGCAGAGCCTGACAACAAAGAAGGGCTTCAAGACACGGAAAAAGAAGCCCCTTCTGATCGTGAGATTGAAAGCAAGTGGGACTCTGGTTATCCCAGGAGACCTGGTCACAGTAAGCGAGAAATCATGGAAGATTTATCCCGCGCTCGATTTCCTTGGGATGAGTAGTAATAACTTCCTCAAAGATTAAAAGCCACCTGCGGGTGGCTTTTCTACTAATGTACTAATTCAGAAGGTGATAACGAGTTATGAGTTGCAACGACCCTCTTTTACGCTATTTGATGCAACAGTGAAATCTTCTGGATCAAGGAGAGGACTTCCCAATGACTTGATGGATTGCTTGTGCAAGAAGAAATACTTCCATTGATCACCTGTTTTTGTATTGGTTACAACAATACAGCGATTTTCCTTTAGTTGACTCTTAACCTCAATGTAGTTCATCCCAAATATATTGCAAGTACGCGTCATGATGTCCGGAGAATTTTTTATGGATTTTTTCCAGATCGACATACCGTCGCATTCACTCGGTTCATAGGCCTGCGCTTGATTCATTAGAGCAAATAGGGTGATCACTAAAAAGATTTTCTTCATTAACTAAGTCTGCCAAATGGGTTTTAAGTGATATGAAGAATAAATTTAGAGGTGACTTATGTATATAAAACTTTAGCTCTATTGCGTTGATGAATTGAGCTAATACTTTAGCTCTACCAAGTATAAATTTCACAAATCTTTTCTGTTTTATGAATTACTATTCTCCCGGCTAAAGAGATTAGCTTTTATTTTTTAATTTATATGGGGAAGAAAAGTGGGAAAACTCAGTACAAATTTAATCGTAGCGATATGTGCATTCTTGATGGGTTTGGCAAGTGCAATGGCATTCAATAAATTTAACGCAGAAGAGCAAGCTCATGCAGCGCAAAGTATTCACTCAGATGCAATGGGTAATGCTGGGATTGCTCAGGACTAATACTTTAGCTCTAGACGTCAGATAATCTTGATTAAAATTTACCACTTCTAGATTTGGTAGGTTATAAAGGAGGTTCCTAACTATTCAAATTTCCTTGACAGATTTTTGAATATTAATACCACCCCTAGGGGTGGTTTTTTTTGATTCATTTTTGGGCGTAGCTTTTAGAAGTGATAGCCAACACCAAAGACAAAGTCGTAACCAGTTGCATCTGCAGTGGATTTTACGGTTGCACCACTATCTGTTAGAACGGTGACCGCCTTTGCTCTATTCACGGCGTAGTTCCCCTCGCCAAAGGCGTAGATAGAGCCAGATATAAATTGCTTGTAGCCAATGCCATAGACAGTTCCATTGACCCTATTGGATTGCTGAGGGTAATTTCCTGAAGAATTGGCGTTGATTGTTGACCCAGCGTACCCTACCTTTGCATATACTAAGTGTGTCTCATTAATCATATAGCCTGGAAGTAGGGAAAAGCTGAAGATGTTAGATGCATCATATGTGCCAGTTTTCACGGATGCCCCAGCGGGCGTAGTTGTAACAAGTGTAGAGCTTGCAGATCTAGAGTGACCTAGGTACAAAGCTGCGCCGATACCTAATAAATAGCTACTGCCAAGATCAAAGTTGTAGCCGATTCCGATATTGGCTGCAGGTCCATTGGCATGATTTGCGGTTGAGGAATTCGGAAACGTAATCCCACTTGCGGTTGTGGTTGTCCCACTCGCACCTTTGGGTATGTAGCTCTCGTAGCCAATTAAGCCCACTTGCCCGTATGCGCCAGACCACGGATTTGCTTTGGTCTCTGCATAAGCATATGTAGAAACTGTAATTGTAATAATGCTTGCAATGCAAATGTATTTAAATGCGCTCATTTGTGTTCCTGTAAATGATGTTATTTTTGTAGTAGTAATTTAATTGCATCAACGATATCGCTATAGCCGATCGGCTTATACAACACCTCAATATTCAGACCTTTGAATAACTGGATATGCTGGGGAGAGGTGTCTGCAGTAATGATGATGGATGGAATGTCTATGCCAAAACTATCACGTAGCTGTTGAATGATGAGATCTCCAGTAGTAGTTTCTAGGCGATAGTCACTGAGGATGCAATCAATATGATTAATATTGGCTAATTGATTTGCCAAGTCCCGGCTATCCTCTGAGAGCGAAAGGACGTTGAACCCATTTTGTGTCAACGCTTGCTTATAAGCTTCAAAAATAGTGTGGTCATCCTCAAAGACTGCAATATTTTTGGCCTCCAAAAGAAAGTCTTGTGATCCTAGCTTGTGTTCGGGTGAGTGGGTTGCTGGTGTTTCTACCTCATCTGGTAATGCAGTTGTGGAGTATTTGGTTTGCAACTTGAAAGTAGTTCCGGATCCCAAAATAGATTCAACAGCGAGGTCTGTATTAGACGTTTTGCAAAGCCTCTTGACAATCGAGAGACCCAACCCAAGCCCATCATGCATGTTTCGGGTGCTGTCCACCCTAAAGAATTCATCAAAAATCTTATCCAGCAGGGCTGAATCAATTCCATAGCCCGTATCTTTTATAGATATATGCAAGCAACCATTATGAGAGTTAAGTTTGACTTCCACCGTTCCTGATGCAGTGTATTGAATTGCATTAGATATCAAGTTCCCAAGCAGCTGCTGCAGTAGAAACTTATCGCCATTAATTCCCATATTCAAGAATTCAAACTGGAGCACTAGGTTTTTATTTGTTGCGATTGGGGTGAATGTATTGGATAGGAAGCCAATTAGTTCTATGAGCTCAAAAGGCTTTGCTAACTTATCGGATGCACCCGCATCTAATTTGCTCAAGTCTAGAAGGGACTTAAACATAGAGTTTAAGGTTTGGATACTTTTTCTAATTTGCAGAAAGTTAATCTTTTCCTTGTGGTTGAGTTTATTTGGCTCAAATAGATCTAGATAAATATTGACGGCATGAAGTGGCTGCCTGAGGTCATGGCTGGCTGTCGCAATAAATTTTGATTTAGCGATATTTGCCGCAATTGCAGTATTGCGCTCAAGCTCTAGTTCTTTATTGAGGGTTTGATTTTGAATTTGTAGGCTCACTGTTTTAACCCATGAGCTAGAAAAATATGATGACATCTTTATTGCGTATAACGAGAATGCAAATTCACCCATGAGAATCGGCCATGGAAACATGAGCGGAGGTGTAAGGCTGGAAATAAACTGACCTGCAAAGATTGGTAGCGCAAAGCAGATAAAGGTTGAGCGATGAATAGAATAGCCATAAAGACCTACAAACACAGCCGTTGAGCTCATCAATAGATATAAGCACTGTAAGTTAAAGGGAAGGGTTGGTGCAACGATGAGCCAGCCTAAGCCCCAACATGCAGTAACAGTAAATACACCAAGATTCAGGTTGAATATTTTTCGTTTGACCGATAGCTGTTGATCTTTGTTCCTAGTCAAGACCATATAGGCCCTGAAAATTACGCAGACCAACATGGTTCCTAGCCAGATAGAAAGCGGACCAAGTGGCGCCTCCTGAAATACTAAGATACCAGTGAGCAGGGGTCCAATAACTGTTCCAGCCGTATTGGCTTTAGAGGCTGTTTCAAGAAATTGATACTTTTCTTCCAGCAGCAATTCGTTGTTGTTTTCTATTGAGAAGGTATCCATGTTTTATACCCACCCGTTCTCTTTGGCTTTAATAACAGCTTGTGTACGGTTAAATACTTTGATTTTCTTAAAGATCTCACCTAAGTGCACTTTTACAGTCTGCTCACTGATGTTGAGGGAGTAGGCGATCATCTTATTGGAGTCACCATTAGAAATGTGGCTCAGAATTTGTTTTTGTCTATCGGTAAGCTGGGTCAGTTCAGCCTCGTTTGGGCTCAATCCCATCAAGCTGCACAGACTTTGATAAATATAAGAGGTGTCACTACTTTTCGGAATAAAGATGCTACAACCAGCATCAAGACACTCTTTTTCTAAACTTTCTTGTTCCAGACCTGAAATCGCAGCAATTGCTATGATGTCTTCACACTTCTTAAACTCTTGGATTCCGAATAGTTGGTTTTCTGAATCTGGGATTAATAGGTCCAAAAGAATGATCCATTTGGACTTTTTTGAGCGGACTATATTGAGACCCTCTTTAATCGAGTTTGCTGAAAATACTTGAGTGCCGGAGGAAAAGAATTTTCGAGTAAGGAACTGATGTAGGGCATCCCTGTAGACCGGATGATCGTCGACGATCAACAATGACACGGGATGCATGTAAGTCCTTATTTTTACTTTATTTATTGCTTATATTGGGAGGAATAATTATGTCATTTGTATCACGATTTCTACTAGTACTTTAGCTCTAGGGCTAATATTGACCAAGATCAATATTTTGGCCTCAACCTTTATTTAAACGACCTATTTAATGGATTTTTCTAAATTCGCACCATTGGGGTCTTCGAAAAAATCATGAAAAATACGTGGCTAGAGCTAAAGTGCTATGGCTCTCAAATGAGGATGTACTTAGGATGACCTAAGTTCATTTTTTGGAGGTCCTTATGTCCTTTACTTCATTTTGCGGTCGTCATCCACTAGCTACTTTGTTGACATTCTCTCTGCTGGTTTGTGGTTCAGCCGCTCTTGCAGGTACCAAGATCCAGTTAAACATTGATGACTCTGTTCAGGCTAATTCCAAAAATCCACATCAGATTCCTACCCACATGGATCCGAAATCTGAAAGCCTAGCTGAGGAAATTCGACTCATCAAGTACGAAGTCAGCGAAGTAGCGCTTGAGGTAGAAGAATCAATCCATAGTGTTGCGATGCGAGATATTCACGGGCAATCCCATCCCATTCTTGACTATACAACTGGCACGTCCAATTAAATACTTTGGAGGGCGGGGATGAGAAATTCTCTTTCAGTATTTGAGGCTTTAGGCAACGAGACAAGATTCAAGGTCTTTGACTTTATCTATCAATCTGGAAAATTAGGGGCTAGACCCAAAGACATGATTGATGAATTCGGATTTGATTCTGGAACGTTGGATTTCCATCTTAAAAAGCTGGCCTCCTCAAAATTAATTTGCTTGAAGGCCGGTGGCCGCAGAGGCGTTTACTGTATCTGCGAAAATATCCCGCAATGGTTAATGCAGGCATTTGAATCAACCCATATTGTTCATGAATTACTGATTGGTGAGCGAGCTTCTTCATCTGCATCCAAAGCAGGAGCGCTTCACTAGTTAGCTTTGGTTTATTATTTTCCGAATAGGCTACCCATGGGTAGCCTATTTAGCTTATGGGATGGCAATTATTGATTTGGGTCTCTAGAGTTTCTTGAAAAATAAGATATCAATCAAAAGGTATTGGAAAGAAAAATGCATCAATACCTTCTTTTGGCCTGTATTTAATATCTGAATTTGGTGGCACTGTCTCAATCCAGTTGACGACCCCGTTTGCTCTCTGATCATTAATAAGCTTAGAGAAGCCAATTTGCCCTGCATTGGGTTGGCCTTCACGATTACTCCAGAGTAGATCAAAATAGTTCTTGTAGGCATTCCAAAGATTAGGCTTGTGGATATTGTCTCCACTCCATATGTAGGAACCAGGCTTCGCCGAAATAATGGTGCCAGCTTGCCAAAGTTTTCCACTGCCAATATTTGGGGTATCCATATTGGAAGAAGTGATGTAAATCTTGCGCTCCTCCTCATGGCCTTGAACGTTCAGGATAGCAAGCTTATTGTGCATATCTCTAGGTGTGCCTGGGTTGATCGCAACTCCTGAGGGATTCAATATAGGCCAGATACGTGCGCTCTCTAAGGCATAGGAATCAGCTTGAGCATTCTTTGAGGCTCCCCCAATTTGCTTTGGACCATTTAGCAGGGCATATGTTTTTCCAGACTCTTTCTGGTCGCTCTGGAATTGCCATAAGAAACGTACGTTTAACTTGCCAATATAGGGTTGCGCAACAATATCTTGAGAGGTTTTATCTTCGGGTTTGCCATTCTCAAATCCATTTTGGACAAAATCCCAAAGATTGCTAACAAAGGCGTTCTCCTGTCCGATCTCAAAAATAAGTAAATCAATATTGACATCTCTGCCCTGTCGCAATTGTTTGGCTGCATCAAAAATGATGTTGTCATACCAATTCAGAACACCTGGTGCGTGTTGGTTTGTGATGGGCGGGTTAATATTGTCTTGCCAAAACGGTTTCTGTACAACGCTATTGCCTACAAAGCCCATACCTTTTCCTGCATAAAACTGCACTTGGTAGTTGCCAATGGTGGCTGTGGGTAAATTAGTGCCGCTCGAGTTTTCAGTGCCAGCACCAGCGAATTTGCCCTTGCCGGTATTGGCTTCAACTGCATCTCCAAGATCTTTAAAGTAGCCATAAATCACTGGGTTTACTTCGGTAAATCGAAGGGCATTGTTAGCTTTGCAAGTTAAGCCAACCGTTTGTAGGTTTAAGGAGCCGTGAACAGTAAAGAACTGATCGACGCCATTGCCAAGTTGGAAAACCTTGGCATGGGTTTCTGGTGGATTCCAGAGGCCATTTAGCTTCCCGATTTGAATATTGAAATTTCGTTGTTTATTTTTCAAAAGATTCTGCAGATCCGCAACAGAGTCTCTACTTGCTCCGACTAAGATTCTTCCTGAATTGATTAATTGGCAGGAATCGATCTTCTTCAGAGCTAAACGTGAAGCATCTCGGTTAGTTGCTTGTTTATCTTTTGTTAGAAAAATGACGCCTTGCTTTTGATCTATACGGCAAAAGTAATCTGTATTTAAAAATCCCATATCCATATCAAGTTGATACTGACCATTTTCTTGGGCGCATTGATTTAATGGTGTTAACCAGGGATTGAGTAAAGGGTCTTCGAGGGGGTTTGAATATCCATAGACGTGTGCAGCTGACATGAATCCCAGTATTGAAGCGAGAAGATATTTATGTGGATTCATAATCATTGGCGCTTAAGGTCGACATTCCGTTAGTTGATGCTCAATTATAGAATTTGCCCATATGAAGAGCCCATCTTATTGCCTGGTCTTTTTGGGAGGAAAGAGTCATGACCCATGGTGGGTAAGCACTTACAATGCTTTTATTGATAAATGGCTTCGGATGATTTTGAATGACTAAGAAAAATTTACTACAAATCATACGTGGGGCCCTACTCCTCTTTGTTATAGCAGGTTTGTCTGGCTGTATCGGCATGCCTAGAAAGCCGGCTGTTCCATCTGACCAAACAAATCAAGCTCAAATTGCAGGGATGCCCGACATCCGTTATTTTGTTGACACCAAAGAAGGTATCAAGAAATATCTTTTAGCCTCTCAAAAATTTGAAGCCTCTCAACCCAAGCGAGTATTGGAGGATAGTACAAGCTATCTTTCTCTATCCGGTGGCGGTGATAACGGCGCATTTGGAGCGGGATTATTAGTTGGGTGGACTAAAAGCGGTACGCGCCCTGAATTTAAATTAGTAACGGGCGTGAGTACTGGTGCATTGATGGCGCCATTCGCATTTCTGGGTTCTGAAAGCGATCCAGTATTAAAAAAACTATATACCGACACGGATCAGTCCAATATTTTTGTGCCCAGGAACATCTTCTCCGGACTGATGGATGACTCCTTGGCAATAGACCATCCCTTGAAGAAGCTTTTAGATATTCATGTCACTGAAAATCTATTGCACAAGATTGCTTATGAATATCAAGTGAAGCACAGAGCTTTACTGATTGGCACCACTGATTTAGATGCGGGTCAGCCTGTAGTGTGGAATATGGGTGAGATAGCCGCTAGTAGCGACCCTGCCGCGTTAGATTTGTTTAAAAGAGTGATGCTCGCCTCAGCCTCCGTGCCAGCTCTTTTCCCGCCAGTGATGTTTGATGTATTTATTAATGGCCAGGCATACCAAGAGATGCATGTCGATGGCGGCGCCTCAACCCAGGTTTTTCTATACCCATCTTCTTTACCAGTGGTGGTTGATAAGCTTGTAAACCCATCGGTTAAGAAAAGACGGGCCTTCATCATTCGTAATGACAAATTAAGCGCAAGCTGGGCGGACACCCAGCGTTGGTCCGTTTCGATTGCATTGAGGGCAATTGAGCAAATTATTAATAAGCAGGGTATTGGCGACTTATTACAAATCTATGAAACCACCAAGTTGGATGGCGTGGAATTCAACCTTGCTTATATAGATTCAGATTTCAATCAGCCTTCACAAGGATTATTTGATGAGAGTTATATGAATGCACTGTTTGAATACGCATACTCCAAAGCAGTTTCAGGATACCCGTGGGTCAATTCTTTACCAAGCTATTCTGACGGTAATAAAGTTGTAGATAAAAATCCTAGCGCACAATAAGGTATTGCCCCGGTGTTTAGTTGCGCTGAGCCTCTGGATTTTCCTAGTGAGGAATTCATGACTTGCAGGGTATTTAATGGACTACGCCTTCTATCCGTAACTGAGTGGTATTTAGAGTGTTTGGTATGATCTTTTCATCGCCTCATCTAGCGACCTCACTGCCCAATAAAAGTAAGCCACCAATGAAAATCCTCAAAAATATATTTACCGCATTCATTCTTTTGATTGCTGCCCAAGCATTTGCAGATACTGCAAGCGTGTATTTCAATGGCGACATTCTGACCATGGAAGGTGAAAAGCCGCAGTATGTTGAGGCGGTAGTGGTGAAGGGTAAGAAGATTGCTTACGTTGGCAATATGAAAGAGGCTTTAAATGAGGCTGGCGCCAATGCGGTAATGAATGATTTGAAGGGTCAAACCTTATTGCCAGGCTTTATCGATGCCTGGGGGCACTTTACTTTGATTGCGCAGAATACTTTGACTGTTAATTTAGGTTATTTTTCATCCAAGCCTCCGCACACCACTCAAGAACTCATTAGCCGCCTGAAGAATGAGGCGCGACCATTTAATGGTTGGATTATTGGATCGGAATATGCGGATGCTTTTCTGACTGATGGTCCTTTAACGATTGCACAGTTAGATGCAGCCTTTCCGAATCAACCCGTATTTATAAATAATATTTCTACTTTGACCGGTATTGTGAATACTGCAGGTCTACAGAAGCTGGGGATTACCAAAGATACTAAAGTTACCCAAGGCATGCTGCCCGTGGATCCAAAAACTAGAAAACTTACCGGTGAATTGATTGGCAATCCCAATATAGAGGCAACCGCGAAGGTGTTCGGTAAGTATTCTCGTGATTTAACGATGGAAACATATCGCAAAGCTGAAAAGATTTATGCCTCCAATGGATATACGACTGCGCAAAGTTATGAATCGACAATTCAAGATATTAGTAATATGCGCCAAGCGGTAGATCGCAACGTTATTAGCTTGGACCTGATTGCATTGCCTACCAATGATGTGGTTGATCAACTGCTCGCGACTAACCAAAATTACCCATTTGGTATCTATACGAAGGGTGATGGTGGTTTTAAGGTTGCTGGAGTACTGGTCTCAACGGATGGTGCGCCGCAATTGCGTTTGGCCTATTTCACTAAGCCTTATGCCGACACCACAGGCTTTCCAAAAGACTGGCGTGGTATGGCTGTTGCCACTCAAGGCTTAGTGGATAAATACGCCAAGTTAGCTTACGAAAAGAATATCCAGTACTTCGGCTACTCCAATGGAGATGCTGGTATTGATATGACGCTTTCTGGAATTGCCAAGGCAATACAAGAAACAGGCGTTACTGAAGACCGTAGATCAGTCATCTCGCATTCCTTTTTTGTTCGTGATGATCAACTAGATCAATACAAGGCCAATAAGATTCTTCCTCAATTTATGGCTAACCATATTTGGATGTATGGCGATGTGTATAGACAGATCCTGGGGGATGAGAGGGCTAGCAATATGGTTCCGCTCAATTTGGCCAAAACAAAAGGTATGCAATTTGGTCTTCACAATGACGCACCTTCATCTGGCCCAAGCGCATTATTTACGGTTTGGACTTCTGTTAATCGCAAAACCTATGGAGGCAGCACTCTAGGTCCCGATCAACGCATTGATCCATACACAGCACTGCGTGGATTTACCACTGTAACTGCGTATCAGTACAAAGAAGAGGCTTTAAAGGGCAGTCTTACTGCTGGCAAGTTGGCTGATATGGTGCAGCTTGATCACAATCCATTAAAAGTCGATCCAATGGAAATTAAGGATATTCAAGTTGTGAAGACTGTTAAGAACGGTAAAGATCTATATGTTCGCCCATAGCAACTCAAGCACTAAAAATAGTCGATAGTGATTAAAAGAAAGGCCATCTACGGGTGGCTTTTGTATCAGCAGTAATTTCTTCATTGCTTAATTGCTTAATTACATTTAGTGTATTTACGGTTCTTGGCATCCACAAGATAGGCGTCAAACACCAGAAGAGGATCAAATTGGTTCTCACCCAGAATAGCGAACTGAAATCTCTTCGGAGTAGGTTGGTTTGAGCCAAACCAAGAGTAGGAAGTCATATAGCGAGAGGTCTTACCGTTTACAGTGAGGTCCACATCAGAAGCGGTACCATTTTGCTCGGGATTGACCAGGCGATACTCAACAACGGTCTTGGCGTGGCAGTAAACAGCGCCTTCAGGTTTCTCAATGGCAAAACATGGGCTTGAGAGTCCTATGGATGCAAGTGTCAAAAAGGTGGCCACTGTTCTCATATTATTTCCTCAGAAGAAATTGAAGGGTTGGTTTGATTGCTTCTAGGCAAGCCTTAGCATCAGCATTATTCATAACAGCATTTCTGTAGCCAACATAGTAAAGTGACCAGATACCAAAGCAACGCGCCTGAATGTCATCATAAGAATCATGATTTAAGGCATCTACTATTGGTTGAATGATTTGCATAAGCTGTTCAATGATCAGCGCCTCGTATTTTTCTGACCATTTCCATCCAAATGCGGCGCCTTCTTTCCGAATGCTCTTAATGGCTATATCTTGTTCATACAGCTTCAGTAGATAACCCTCTATAAATTGGATTGCTGTTTTCGATTTTGAAGCAGAGAAAGGTTTGACTTCTTTGATCTGCTCGGCATTTACTTTTAGGATCACCTCGGCAAGTAAATCGCGCTTATCCAACCCTAGGCGATAGAGTTGCATTGGACTTATGCCAGCCGCCGTAGAAATTTCCCTGATACCGACGTCTTCATAGCCGCACTCCTCAAATAGCTGACGCGCAACATTCACTACGTCGACCAATCTTTTTTGCTGTTTTGCTGCAAATGCAGGGGACTTGGTCATGGAAACAGGCTTTTTACGTAGATTGGCATGTAATAATGATGTGCATAAATGATAACACGTTAACAAAATGAATTTAAAGACCTCATTTCTAGCAATTGCCTCGATCCTCCTCCTGGCTTCATGTACCACCTACCGATATGAATATATTGCTCCGCCTACTGAAAGCGGCAAAACTTGCGCCGTTCATTGCATGAGCACCAAGAATGTTTGTTACAACGGCGCTCAAGCTCAAGCACAGACAAATATGAATGCTTGCCATCAGCAAAATAGCTATAGCTATCAAGCCTGCGTCAATCGTGCGCAAAGTCACGATGATGTGAAGAAGTGCAACCCCAACCCTCAGTACTGCTCAGTAAATCCAAATTACTGGAATTGTGATGAGTCATACCGGCAGTGTTTTGCTGCTTGCGGTGGAACAGTTAACGTATATAAAAACGAGTAATCAATGCCATCAAAAATTACCCCATTCATTATTAAATTTTGCGTTTTCCTTGGAGGGGTAGGCACATTTAATGCTGCCTTTGCGCAATGCGCTACAAGTGGAGACCCGGTTTCTATTACAGGAACAAACTGTCCAAACGTAGCTATAAACTCCAATAAGTCTGAAGTATCAGTTCAATCTGGAGCTTATGTTGGAACCACTGCATGGCTGCCAAATCCTGCGCTGTTGATTCAAAATGCGACTGTTCAAAATCTAAATAACTCAAGCCTAATACAGGGTCAAACCACTAACACAAGCGGTATTCAGGTTGATGGCACAGCAGTTGTAAAAAATCTTAACAATGCAGCTCAAATCAATGGCGCTCTGTATGCCATTCAACTCACTGGCTCTGGAAGTATTGCAACATTAAATAACACCGGAACTATTTATAACAATGGTAACAATGCGATCGCCCAGGGTATCTATTTGTCAACGGCTGGCGGATCCACATCCATTGGCACTATCAATAATTCTGGAGCTATTAATGGTTCCGCTGGCGCAATTTATCTTGATACGGCAACAGGTTCAAATACTGCATCCATAGGAACTATTAACAACAATGGCTCAATAAATGGTGGGCAGGATGCTGGCATCCTCGTCGGTACGGGTAATACTATCAATGTAATTAACAATAATTCTGGCGGTGATATTCGAGCTGGCGCTTGTAATGGGCTTACTTGCTATAACTCAATTCGTAACTGGGGCACGATATCGACCATTAACAACTTAGGAAATATTGCGGGCAGCACGGGCTATGGATTCATAGGTTACAGCATTGAAAATAATGGCCTCATTAAGACGATCAATAATGCGCAGTCAAATCTGACTTATACCGGCATATTGCCAACTAATTACAACGTCATCATTAAGGGCATCAGTAATTACGGTAAATCCACTTTTTCAAATGTGTCAGGCAGTCCGATGACTTTTGGCATTGGTACTGGCTCAGCGATTAGTCGATCCAATACTTACGTTGATGTGTTGAGTGGGCTTACAGCTCAAAATTTAGCAAATAAATCGGGCTCACTAGGTGGTGGCATTGTATTAACGCAGTGGAGCTTAATAAATACATCGGGTACAAATTGGAGCTTAACTACAACACCCAGCGCACCTGTAGCCCCAGTAGTCCCTACTAGTTTTGCAGCAACGAAACTGGTGGCCGCCTTAACTACGGCATATACCTTTGCTGCCGGTGGAGGCTCTAATCCAGTACTCACCAGTGGAGTAACTTTGGGTAGCGCGGTTCAGGACTTAACAACTAATCAGGTTAATCAACTGATTAATGTGCACGCCGAGGGCTACTCATCCAATATGACTATTGGTCTTGAGCAGATGGCCCATATCACCAATACCGTGATGGATCGCATTCATGCGCCATTGAGCTCTTCACCTTCTACCAAGGTTTATCAGGATGATGAAGGTCGCTATGTCTGGGCTGATGCGGCTGCAGTCAAGGGTACCGTTAACAATTACAACAATCTTGCAGGATTTGGATACAACTTGTACGACCTCATCATTGGCGGAGATATTAAGCGCTCTAAAGATGGTGGATACGGTGTGTTCGCGGGTACCGGCTCTACATCAATGACTGAGAGTCAGCAAGTTACGCAAAACTTCAACACCACCAACTTCTATGCAGGTTTATATGGCGCTAGAAACTTTGATGAGCAGGTGAAACTCTCTGGAGCGTTGGGTTATATGTATGGTAGTACGAATGCCAATCGAAATACTCCAAATGTTGGCCTATTTACCGGCGGTAATGCAACGAGCTCCTATAAAACGAATGGCGTGTATGCGGCGGCAAAATTAGCCAAGGCCTATCAAGCAGAAAGCTTTACGGTTTCTCCATTTGTGGGAGCATCCTATTCGCAACTGTGGATGGGCGGTACTAGCGAGCAGGGCGGTAATGACTTTAACTTTGCTATCAGCTCAGCAACAGCCTATACGGCGGTAACATTCGCAGGTTTGGATTTTGTCTATCCTTTACTCAAGGGTACCAATGATCCATTGTCATTAATTGGGTTCTATAAGCTTGGTTATGACTGGTATGCCAATAGCAATTCAGCGCATTCAATTACTGCTACAAGCCCAACTTACGGCTCTTTCACGCAAGTTGGCGCCAATATGGGCCCTGTATCCAATATGGTTGGCTTGGGTATCCAGGGTGGAATAACGAAAGAAGTATCTGCTCGTATTGGTGCAGTAGCTTCCTATAACACCTATGGTCATGAATATGGTGGTGGTGCTGAACTTCGATTTAAGTTCTAATTATTTGTTCTACCCACCTAGTACCTAGTGGGTGAGGGTAAAGAAAAAGCCACCTGCGGGTGGCTTTTGTACTCCTGTAGGTCAAACCTTAATTTGATTTAGCTTGCTTTAGGTGCGCCCGGTTGCTTGAGGGGATGTGCATCTGCGAAGCTAGGAATCTTCATGCAGTTTTTAAAGATGTTATCTAGAGTGGGAGCAGTGCTCATATCTACATTAAATAGCTTGGCACCAATGACATGTGATGCTAATGCAATATCAGCAATCGTCACTTCATCACCAAAAGCGTAAGTCTGAGATTTGCCTAGCTTGATGAGTGTGTTTTCAATCGCTTCATTGCCTTTAGTAAACCAATGCTGAGCCCATTTGGTTTGCTCTGCTTCATCTAAACCCCATTCCTTATTCAAAAAGTTTCTGACTCTCGGAACAATTAAGGGGTGGGTGTCTGCAATAGTGATTAACGCCAGTGCTTTGACTTCTGCTTTATCAAGCGGGGTGCTGGGGATGAGTTTTGGGCTAGGCCAAATATCTTCAATGTATTCCAGAATGGCCAAGGATTGAACAACTTCATTGCCGTCATGCTTCAGCAAAGGCACTATGTGTTGTGGGTTCAGGGTGCTATAGGCTTCGCTGAACTGCTCACCGCCAGCTAAGTTGACTGAGACCTCTTCAAAGGGAATGCCCTTGAGGTTAAGGGCAACCCTAACGCGATAAGCGGCTAGTGACCGCCAGAATCCGTAAAGAGTAACACTCATGTGGTGATTTGCTAATGAGTGCTTAGGCGTTAATGAAGTTGCGAATAGCGTCCATGAAGACCGCCGGTGCTTGCAACTGAGGAACGTGTGCCAAGCCTGGCAAGATGTTCAAAGTTGCATTTGGCAAGCCAGCATGGAGCTCTACAGACATTGCTGAAGGAGTTGCTTCATCAAGCTCTCCAACCAGCACCAACACTGGCTGAGTTACTTTGGAAAGTTGATCACGAATATCTAGGCCGGCTAGAGCAGCACATGCGCCATGGAATGTTTCAGTATCGAGAGTCAAGAAACGTTTCTTTCTTTCGGCAACAAGTGTTGGGTTCTGCTCTTGGAACTCAGGAGCAAATAAGCGGCGCATTGCAACATCAGCAATTGCTTCCAAACCTTTTTCTTTAGCGGCACCAGACATTCCACGGAAAGCCGCACGACCTGGCTCGGAGAACATCGCGCCACAATCTGCCAATACTAAGCGTGAAGCAAGCTGTGGGTGACGAATGCTGGTGATCAAAGCGATGAAGCCGCCGTAACCATTACCCAAGAAGATGGGTTTTTCAGAAAGGTGTAAAGTTTCAATGCCTTTGGCAATATGGTCTGCAATCACGTTGAGATCACCGCCTACAAAGTCAGAACCTTCAAATCCAGGAAGGTTCAGTGAGATCACTTCATGGGTTTTAACCAAGTCTGCTGCCAGTGGCGCAAATGAACTGCTGTCAGCCAATAGAGAGTGAAATAAAACAATCGGCTTGCCTGAGCCTGATATGTCCAAACTCAATTTCTTGTTATCAATGGTTAAAGTTTTAATTGCCATGTGAATTTTTTCCTTGCTCTCTATTGGAAGACGGGTGATTAGTTAAGGCGTGGCTGGCTGGCGGTATCTTTGTACCAGTCAAATGGCGCATCATCTAATCGAATCATTACACTCTTAGTTTCAAAGTGTTGGTCAAAGGATTCTGTACCGCACTCACGACCAATACCGGAGTCCTTAATGCCGCCCCATGGTGACGCTGGGTCTAAACGGTGATGGTCATTTACCCAAACAATGCCGCATTTAAGTTTGGCGGCAACGCGGTGCGCTCTAGTCACATCGTTTGTGCGGATAGCGCCAGCAAGGCCAAATGGAGAATCATTAGCCAATTCAAGACCTTCTTCTTCGGTTGTGAATTTAGTAACGGATACGAATGGTCCAAATACTTCCTCTTGGAAAATGCGCATATTTCTAGTAACGTCAGCAAAAACGGTTGGCTCAACAAAGAAGCCGTTTTGCAGGCTTGGGTCAGCAGGTACTTTGCCTCCAGCAACCAAACGGGCTTTGTCTTCATTCAAGCCAATGTCGATGTACTTTAGAACACGCTGCTGTTGACGTGCGGACACCACAGGCCCCAGTTGCACAGAAGCGTCAATTGGGTTGCCGATACGAATTGATTTTGCTTTAGCTGCAAGCTTCTCTACAAACTCATCATAAATTTTTGCTTGAACAATCTGACGGCTGCCGCAAATACAGGTTTGACCTGCACCAATGAAGGCGCCAAATGCGGCGTAGTTCACTGCTTGATCTACGTTAAAGTCATCAAATACGAGTACTGGTGTTTTGCCACCGAGTTCTAAAGTTTGGTGTGCAAAGTTGCTACCAGCTAATGCACCAGTAATGCGTCCAGCTTCTGTGCCACCAGTAAGAACCCACTTAGCCAAACCAGGATGCTCAGCAAGTGCTTTACCAGTCGATGGCCCAAGTCCAGTAATGACGTTAAATACTCCTGGAGGTAAACCAGCGTCAACAAATAACTGAGCAAGACGTAGTGTAGTGAGTGGGGTGTATTCAGAAGGCTTAACGACTGTGGTGCAACCAGATGCGAGTGTAGGAGCCAAGCTCTTTACCATGATCATCAGCGGATGGTTGAACGGTGTGGAGTTACCAACTACGCCAATAGGAGTACGCAGGGTGTAGTTTAGATAGTTGCCATCTACTGGAATCACTGAATCACGGCGTGCAATTGCGAGGCCTGCGTTGTAACGGAAGAAGTCTGGCAAGCGAGAAACTTGTGCGCGAGTCTCATTCAATGAGCGACCGTTATTAGCGGTTTCTAGTGTGTAGATTTCTTCTAAGTTCGCTTCAAAAACATCAGCCAATTTATTAATTAATTTTGCTCTTGTGCGATTAGACATTGCACTCCATTCGGAGCTAGCAAAGGCCTTAGCAGAACTTTTTACTGCCTTATCCACGTCTGCGTCTGTCGCATGTGAGATTTGTGCAAGCATCTCACCAGTCGCTGGGTTTAAAACATCCAGCAGTTCTGGTTGTGATGCAGGCACTTCTTTGCCATCAATGAATAATCCACGAATGGGTACTTGCTTGTTAGATGTTGACATGGTGGTCCTTTAAAAAATAAATTGAATTAATTAACAATCATTCCGCGTGAAACTGCATTACTGACCCGCTTACCAGCAGCGAGTACGTGCTGTTCAGCTAAACGCTGGGCAGCCTTAATAGATCTGGCTTGGACGATATCGATGATCTCGCGATGCTCTTCAACCAGGGCCTCTGGCTTGCCGTGATTCATATTGCTAACGCTGATCTGAACTGCTCTCTCCATTAAATCAATGAGGTCAATCAGTTGATCGCGCATGCGTGGATTGCCGCCGAGTTCAGCCATGTTGCGATGGAACGATTTGTTGTATCCCACAAATCCATCTGTCCATTGGCTTTCATCAAAGTGTTTGTATTGATCTAAGGCTTGTAACTGTTCATCAGTCGCATGACGAATAACGCGCTCGATATTGGCTCGCTCAAGTGCTGCGCGCAAATGAAACATGTCCAACATATCTGAAATCGAAACAGGGGCTACGCGATAACCTTGGCGTGGAATGGTGATTACAAGACCTTCGCGCTCTAGGCTAATCAGGGCATCACGTACTGGGGATTTGCTGACTTCAAACCGCGCTGCTAATTCAGCCTCTCGAATCTCAGCGCCAGGCATGAGTTCGCACGTCAAGATATCGTGACGTAGTTGCTCGTAGACTCTCTCGCGGAGCAGTCTACCGTCTACTTCTACGGGTTCTGTAATTGTGGATGTCATGGTTTCAGAGATATTAGGTTCTCTATAAATATTGATCGTAATATATCACAAGGGTTTTCTAGTACGCCAAGTAATTTTATAAGCAATTGATTAATATAGATAAATAATATTTACAGAAAAATATTGCTTAAATTAAAATTTATTGTAGTATATCAACCAAGACATTAAAACAACTATTAAAGAGTACAAAACACCGCGAGGAGACAGTTATGTTGAAAAAGATCCACCTAAAAGCCATAGCGCTTGCAGTAACGGGGGCGCTGTTAACCCCCGCAGCCTTTGCTGCTGATCAGGCGCCGATTCGGGTTGGTTTTCTAACCATTAAATCGGGCGCATTAGCTGCAGGCGGAAAACAGATGGAGGAGGCAATAAATCTGTTTATGAAGGAGCGCAACAATACGATCGCTGGTAGAAAGGTCGAGCTTTTTGTTGCTGATACTTCTGGTCAACCAGCTGTTACTAAAACTAAAACACAAGAGCTGGTAGAAAAAGATAAGGTTCAAGTCATTATTGGACCTTTGGCAGCATTTGAGGCGATTGCAGTGGATGACTACATTAAAAAGGTAGGCGTACCTGTAATCTCTCCATCTGCAGGCGCCGAAGATTTGACACAACGTAAACCAAATCCTTGGTTTGTTCGTGGTGTTGGTAGTTCGGCTCAACCAAGTCATGCGCTTGGTGAGTACGCTGCTAAAGATCTGAAGTACAAGCGCATCGCCATCATTGCCGATGACTTTGCTTTTGGTCATGAAATTGCAGCTGGCTTCCAAAGAACATTTGAAGAGAACGGCGGCAAGGTAGTGCAGAAGCTCTGGACTCCTTTGAACGTAGCGGACTACGGTACTTATATTGGTCAGATCAAGCCAAACGTTGATGCTGTGTTTGCAGCCTTTGCAGGTGGTAACGGCGTGAAGTTTGTGAAGCAATATAGCGAGTACGGCTTAAAAGGAAAAATTCCACTGCTTGGTGCAATGACTACAGTTGATGAGGGTATTTTGCCTTTCATGGGTGACGATGCAATCGGTGTGATTTCTACCGGTTGGTATTCAGCAAACTTGAACAATGCTGCTAATGCAAAGTTTGTAAAAGATTTCAATGCGATGTACAAAAAGGATCCTGGCTACTATTCCATGGGTGCTTATGGCGCAGCCTTGATGCTTGAACAAGCATTAAAAGATGTCAAGGGCAATATTGAGGATAAGAATGCCTTCATGGCTGCATTGCGTGCGGTGCAGTTACCAAATGATCCAAGAGGTAAGGTGACATTAGATGCCTTGGGTAACCCAATTATGGATATCTATATCCGTAAGGTGGAGAAAAAAGACGGCAAGCTTACTAACGTTGTACTTAAAACTTACCCAGCGGTTAGTCAGTTCTGGACGTACAAGACAAAGGACTTCTTGGCTAACCCTGTTTACTCCAGAGATTACCCACCTGCGAACAACTTAGAAAACTAATTCGCCGCACATGTCCTTTTGGTTAATTCAGAGTCTTAATAGCCTTGCCCTAGGGGGAGTTCTTTTCACCCTAGCGGCAGGCTTTTCATTAATTTTCGGATTAATGCGCATTGCCAATCTCTCGCATGGCGCGTATTTCATGTTGGGCGCTTATGTGGGTTTAAGTGTCATTGAGGCTGGCCATTCTTTCTTTCTCGCCATCCTCGCTGCAGCTTTGGCTATTGGTCTTTTGGGCTGCATAGTAGAAAGAGTGATTCTGCGCCGTTTGGCGGGCAACAGCCTTTCTCAGGTATTGGCAACTTTAGGTGTCGCTTTTGTGATTGCCGATTGCAGTCTTTGGTTCTGGGGCGGCGATCCCCGTCCTGTTGCGGCCCCAAGCTTTCTTGCTGGGGGTGTTCAGATCCTTGGCCAAACCTTTCCCCTCTACCGTATTGCATTAGTTATTTTTAGTATTTTTGTTGCACTCGGTTTATGGCTCTTGCTTGATAAAACAAAACTGGGAGTCATGATTCGCGCCAGTGTTGACGATCGCCAAATGGCGCAGGGTATTGGTGTACCTGCCACAAAATTGTTCTCCATTGTTTTTTGCTTGGGCACGGCCTTAGCAGGAGTAGGGGGCATTGCTGCCGCTCCGATTTTGTCGGTTTATCCAGGTCTAGACGCTGATATGTTGCCTATCGCATTGGTAGTTGTAATTCTGGGCGGACTCGGGAGTTTATTAGGTGCATTCATTGGCAGCTTTTTGATTGGCTTTATCTACAGCTTTGGTCAAGCCCTATTCCCTGATTTGGCATACATCGTTTTATTTTTGCCGATGTTGATTATTTTGGCTGTTCGCCCCCGTGGCTTGTTTGGAAAGATTAGCGCTTGAACCGCATTTTCTATATCGGCATTCTGGCTGTATTGCTTGCGCTCCCAATCATTATTGGGGGCACGTATTACACCAACCTAGCGAGCCAAATTCTGATTGCCGCCATTTTTGCCATGAGTCTGAATTTACTTGTGGGTTATGCCGGCTTAACCTCACTAGGTCATGCGGGATATTTAGGTTTAGCGGCATACATCAGTAGCTGGTTGACTGTAAAACTGGGTTGGAGTCATGCCAGTACTGCAGCGATTGCAATCGTTAGCACTACTGTCGTAGCCGGCATTTTTGGACTCATTGCTTTGCGCGCTACCGGCATTAGCTTCTTGATGATTACTTTAGCCTTTGGACAAATTCTATGGGGCTTAGCGTATCGCTGGGCTAGTGTTACTGGCGGTGATAACGGAATTTCTGGCATCACTAGACCACATATGTTCGGGCTTGACTTAGGAGAGGCGAATTACTTCTACTACTTCACCCTTTTCGTATTTTTGTTAGTTTGGGTTGCGATTGCAATCTTGGTACGCTCTCCATTTGGCGCCACCATTCGTGGGACTAAAGATCAGCCACGTCGAATGAGTGCGCTTGGGTTCAATGTCTGGCTTATTCGCTGGGTAACCTTTACTGCTTGTGGCTTCTTCGGTTCCATCGGTGGAATTATGTATGTCTACTATCACCAATTTATTAGTCCACACAGCCTTTCATTAGCAAACTCTGCTGAGATGCTCTTGATGGTGATTGCTGGTGGAGCTGGTACCTTGATGGGTCCAGTCATCGGCGCTGCTTTAGTCATGCTATTAAAGAACGTGGCAAGTCAATATGTTGATCACTGGGTAACTTTATTAGGTTTGGTATTTATTTTCATTGTGATGTTCATTCCAGGTGGCATTGTTGCTGGTTTTGAGCGTATTAAAAATGCACTCAACTCAAATAAGTAAAAGATGAGTCCCATTCTTCAAGTTTCCGATTTAAGTAAATCCTTTGGTGGCCTGAAGGTGACTAAGGGTGTCAATCTCACTGTGAATGCAGGTGAGAGGCACTTATTGATCGGGCCAAACGGCGCCGGTAAAACTACGCTGTTTAATTTAATTGCTGGTGATCTAGCTTCAGACTCTGGAACGATCACGCTAGCAGGGAAAAATGTAACCAAGCTGACAACTGCCAAGCGCGCACAACTGGATTTAGCAAGAACCTATCAAATTCTGACGCTGTTTGGAAAAGACAATTTAATTTCAAATGTGAAGTTAGCGCTGTTAGGAAAAATGCCGCTGCGTTGGAAATGCTGGGGGTCTTTCTTATCCGAAGCGGATTTAGACCAGAAAGCATTGGCTGTACTGGAGAAGGTAGGGCTTGGTGCCAAAGCCTATTTGCCTTTAGAGCAAACATCCTACGGAGAAAAACGTCGCCTAGAAATTGCAATGGCCTTAGCTCAAAACCCAAAAATCCTATTGCTCGATGAGCCTTTGGCAGGTTTGTCGACCGAAGAGCGTGAAACGATTACCGCTTTACTCCAGCAAATCGATCGCAACATTACTATCTTGATGATCGAGCATGATATGGCTGTAGCCTTGGCCTTTGCTGACCGAGTAACGCTCTTGCATTACGGTGAAGTGATTACCAGTGGCACACGCCAAGAGGTCGTAAACGATCCACGCACCAAGGAGATTTATCTTGGCCACTAATTCCATATTAAAGATCAAAGACCTCAATGCTTTTTATGGCGATAGCCATATCTTGTATGACGTGTCATTTGAGCTAAAGAAGGATACCGTTTTAGCTCTCTTGGGCCGAAATGGTGCAGGTAAAACGACTTGTATTAGTTCCATTATTGGATTCTTGTCCGGTAGAAGTGGCTTGATCGAGCTAGATGGCGTGCCACTGCAAAACTTATCACCAGAGAAAATTTGCCAGGCAGGCATCGGGATTGTTCCGCAGGGACGTCGCATTTTTCCTAGTCTGACCGTAAAAGAAAATTTAGATGTCGCTTATCAAGCGCCTCGATCTGGAAGTTCACGCCAGTGGTCTCTTGAAGATGTCTTTCAGTTCTTCCCACGCTTGAATGAGCGCAAGAATCAAATTGCAGGCAGCTTATCTGGTGGTGAGCAACAGATGTTGGCCATCGGCAGAGCTTTGATGACCAATCCTAAAGTCTTACTTTTAGATGAGCCTTCAGAAGGTTTGGCGCCGCAAATTGTGAAAGAGGTGGGCAATATTATTGCTACGCTCAAACCCTTTATTTCTATTGTGCTGGTTGAGCAAAATCTTAATCTTGCTTTAAGTGTTGCAGATGACGTAGTGCTGCTGAATGGTGGCAGAGTAGTCTTTGCTGGCAGCAAATCACTGTTTACTGAAAAGCAGCAGGAGCTACAAGCTCACCTGAGCGTGGAGTAATCGATATGCAGGATTTATTAAAGACAGCAAAGATCGGCAATTACGACATTCAGTATCTAGATGTTGGTCAAGGTGTACCAGTGGTCTTAATTCATGGCTTAGCGGGTGACTACAGCGCCTGGACAGCCCAGATACAGCTTCTCAAAGATCATTTCAGGGTGATTGCATTTGATAACCGTGGGGCAGGTAAGAGCACTCAGGTTGATGAACCGATTAGTACTCAAGACCTTGCAAAAGATACTCTTGGCTTGATGGATCACCTTGGTATCGAATCGGCACATATTGTGGGTCGATCCATGGGTGGTGCGGTAGCGCAACATATGGCGCTCATGTCACCAGAGAGAGTGAAATCTTTAGTGCTGTGTGCATCATTTGCAGTGCTTGATCCACTAGGTCGTCGTGTGTTAATCAATATGCGCGAAGCACTGGAGTGGCGTATGAATTGGGCGGACCATGCTCGTCATTCAGTCCAAAACTTTGTGTCAGCGGACTTCTTTAATACAAAGCAAGAGCAAGTTAAAAAGATTGAGGCACTCATTGGTGGTGAGACTAGATTACCCGCTTGTTACATTCGTCAGAATGAGGCCTGCCAAAATCATGACACCACTGCTCAGTTAGCCAAAATACAGCAACCAACACTCATCATGGCCGGAAAGAATGACCCCATTTGTTCTTTGACTGCTACAGAGATCATGAGTAAAGGCATCCAAGGTTCAGAAACCATCCTATTTGACAATGCGAGCCATTTTTTCTTGATGGAGCAGCCTGAGAAATTTAATCAGAGTCTTAAAAACTGGCTAGATACGCATTAATTAAAGTCTGGTAGACGAGAAAATAACCAAGTAATCAGATTGGAAAGGCTTGTGAAGCCGATCAAAAGCACTGGGGTGAGGGCGGCATCTTTTAAAAATCCGCATTTGCGATTGAAAGCCAATCAAGTGGGTTAGTCCTTTTGCAGAAATACGTTTACGGTTTCTGAAAGTTTCTTATAGCTTTGGAATAAGAATGCATGCCCACCCTCATAAAAAGCTAACCAAGCAAAAGGTATTTGGTTGGCAATAACTACTGAGTTTTTGGGGTTATCAATGATGTCTTCACGACCATCCGCAACTAGAACGGGAACTTTAATATTCTTTAGATCCTTGTAATTTTGATTGTCCGCATCCCATAAGGTGATGCGAGCACGAACTTGGCGCGCTTTTGTTTCCTTTGATACTATAAAGTCATCAGGGATAGTCCCTGCAGCTTTTGCTGCTACCCAGCGTTCATACACCAGCTTGGCAGCTGCTTTACCTTCAGGTGTCATTGGGAACAGCAACTCGAAATTCTCCATCGGAGAAAGGCTTGGGTTATTCAATTCCTCGCCAACTTTTTTATTGATGGCAATCTGATATTTGCCACCGGGATTGGGGGCGCACAGAATTGCTTTGTTGATTAGCTCTGGGTGTCTGATAACTAGTTGTTGTCCAATCCGAGCACCCATTGACCATGAGAATACATTTACCTTGTTAAAGCCCAGCGCTTTAACAAGGCCCGCGGCATCATCTGCCATTTGTGGAATGGTGGTGTTATTTGCTTTGGTGTCAGTAGATAGTCCGGCACCACGATTATCAAAAATGATCAGTTGATTATTTATTGCTAGCTCATCAAGTAGGGCGGGGTCCCATGCACTCAAGGTACCGGCATAACCCATGATCATAATCATGGGGTCGCCTTTACCTTTTAGGTAGTAGGCTAAGTTCACGCCATTCACCGAGGCATACTTAACTTCAGGCTTTTCTTGTGCTTGCGCTGGAATGTGCACACTAAGAGAAGCCAATAGGGTGGCAAAAGTTAAATAAACACCTCGCATAAAGGAGATCTTTAAAAGGCTGGAGACCTTATTGAATAGCTTCATGATTACCTATTGTTTGCGTTATTTTGGATAAAAGAAAATATTAGCATTGCAATGCTGGACCTAAAAAACTGGTTATTGCTAGTGGGTCGCGCGAGATTCAAAATCCCTAATAACGGATCGTCAAAGCGCTTTAACCTGTGCCTATGGCTGTTTTAAAGGTGAATTGTTGATAAATAATCTTTATTGACCAAAGTAGAGTAAAATACATTTAGCGATTTTCAAGCTAATAGTGTTGTTGTACTAGTAATTAATACCGCAGTTCTGCGATAGTTCTTCTTAGCATCTCCCTCGCCATTCTTGACTTTCGCCCTATTTGGGGCATAGCCCTTTTTTATATTTTTTTAAGGAATAGTCAGATATGGCAAATGGAACTGTGAAGTGGTTTAACGACGCTAAAGGCTTCGGCTTTATTACCCCTGAACTCGGCGGCGAAGATTTATTTGCCCATTTTTCAGCAATCAATAGCAGCGGATTTAAGTCTTTGGCTGAAGGTCAAAAGGTGACTTTTGATATTACTACTGGCCCTAAAGGCAAGTTAGCATCCAATATTCAACCTGTTTAATTCGGAAGCAAATGCCAGGCGGAAATTATTTGCCTGGTTCAAAGCCCAGCATGACTGGGCTTTTTTATTTTTATTAAGGATGTTAAATGGCAAAAGAAGAATTGCTTGAAATGGAAGGTCTTGTTGATGAAGTGCTGCCGGATTCTCGTTATCGGGTTACCTTAGACAATGGCCATAAGCTTATTGCCTATACAGCAGGAAGAGTCAAAAAAAATCACATCCGCATTTTGGCTGGAGATAAGGTTTCTTTAGAGCTCTCTACTTACGACTTGAGTAAAGGCCGTATCACATTTAGACATATTGAGAAGAAGCAATCTTTTGCTGGTGCGCCGAAAAGACGATATTGATCTTTGAAGTTTAAAGCCGCAAGCTAAATTAATATCAGCAAAGAATCTCAGGCGCTGGTCGATAACACCCTAGGCAGTCAAAAAACATTAGAACCACCTTCGGGTGGTTTTTCTTTGATTGCTTATTGCCGCTATAAGTTACCGACACATTCCAAACAGCTAAAAGAAAAGAGACCACATTGCTGTGATCCCTTTGTATAACTGGTGGGTCGGGCGAGATTCGAACTCGCGACCAACGGTGTTTAGGCTGTAACTTGACGCTGTTTGATGAGTTCTGCAGCAGGGATCCGAACAATCTTGCCGTCAACGGTAGTTACGATTGCGGTATTGGTTTGAATTGCCAAGTCTATTGCGGCTTGTCCAGCACGTTGCATGGCGTAGTAAGATCCAGCAATATCAGGATCTGATGAATTACGTATATCTTTGCTTGGAATAGTCATAGTCAACCTTGGTCTGTTTGTTCGGGCGGAGTTTTATCTCCATCTAACAATATCCATGATTTTACAACTTTTTGATATTTGGGCAAATTCTCGAGGCCGGCGGTATATCGCCTACGAATGACCTCTTCAGGGATGTTGTGCCCTCCCTGTGCCACTCTCTCTTTTACACGCGAAATAGCTAACTCAGAGGAACTTAGTGCAATAAACCAGAGTTTGATGGCGTACCCCAGATCTTTCCACTCCTGAATACGTTGCAGATAATGTGTGCCAGATAGAGTAGTTTCAAAGGCAAAGCTTTCGCCTGATTTGGTGTACTCATCTAATTCGTTTAGCATCAATCGAGCTGCTTTGAATGAAACAGACTCTGGGTTAAATGGTGCTAAACCAGCGGCTATGAGATCAGCATTAACAAAGCGAAAAGTATGCGCTTCTTGTGGCAAGAAGTTCTTGGCAAAGGTAGTTTTACCGGCTCCATTGGGTCCGGCAATAATGATAATTTTTTTATTTAAATTGACGGTCATTTGATTGTGCTCTTAATATAACTTTGCTTAGTTTCTTCTATTAATTGGGCGATACTTTTTTTGCCATTTATATAGTCAGTAAGTTTTTGTTCAAACTGCGTTGCTAGGGCGATGCCTTCAATTCGAGCAGAGGCAATGGCGTTGCAAACGATGTATTGGCGAAGCTGATGTGTTGTTACGAGCTTTGCTGGCATTCCACTATTTTATTGGATTTGGGTTGGATTCCCTAGCCAAAAAATGGCCCTAAAATACCCTTTAAAGAGCTATTCGGGGGGGGGTTGATGTAAGTGATAAAAAAGCCCCGCAGAAGCGAGGCTTAGTAATGCTGGTGGGTCGGGCGAGATTCGAACTCGCGACCAACGGATTAAAAGTCCGCTGCTCTACCGACTGAGCTACCGACCCAGTTAAGCCATAAATTATAGCAAGAAGTTTGTAGCTCTTCCCTCGGTCTGCGGGGTCTACCCCTCAAGCCTTGTAACTACAAGATCCTAGGAGTTGACCCGTCTGGCAACTGGTGGATTTTTGGAAAAATAATCCTTAATTCCCCTCAAAATCGCCTCTGCAATCCGATCCTGATAGCTGTCATCGTTTAATCGTGCCTCTTCCTGTGGATTACTAATAAAAGCGGTCTCAACCAGGATGGAAGGGATGTCTGGGGCCTTCAAAACCGCAAAGCTGGCCTGCTCAACCTTGGGTTTATGTAAGGCTGCAAATCCACCAATTTGTTTCAGTATGGAGTTGCCTACCTGTAGAGAGTCCTTAATTTGCGCCGTGGTCGACATATCTAAGAGCAGGTTAGCAACTTGTCTATCTTGGGTCTTGATATTGATGCCACCGATCAGATCGGAGGCATTTTCTTTATTGGCCATCCAACGCGCTGTTGTACTACTCGCTCCCATTTGTGAGAGTGCAAATACCGAAGCCCCTTTGGCATTTCTTTCGATGAAGGCATCTGCATGGATTGATACAAAGAGATCTGCTTCAACACGTCGGGCTTTTTGTACCCGGACATGCAGCGGTACAAAGTAATCGCCATCTCTAGTTAAGAAAGGGCGCATATAGGCTTCGCCTTCAATCTTATCTTTCAGCCTCTTGGCAATAGCGAGTACAACATTCTTTTCTCTTGAGCCTGCAGCACCAATGGCGCCAGGATCCTCGCCACCATGCCCAGGATCAATCGCTATGGTGATCAAGCGCTTGTATTTAGCAGGCGCTGGCAATTCTTTGGTTTCAGGTATGGCTTGAGCTACAGGGGCCGCTGGAACTTTGGCAAGCTCCTTTTCTTTCTTGGTCGCAAACTGCGCAATCAAATCTACTTCTTCATTGGATTTTTCAAGAGCGCTTTCTTTCTTGGCGCTACTTCTGACTAAAGCCATTAATGGATCTGGTGGGGTAGTGGGGTAGAGGTCGAACACCATGCGGTAGTTGTACTCACCAATGGGGTCAAGCGTAAAGAGTTGCGGCTTGATCGGTTCTTTAAGATCAAACACCAAACGCACAATACCCGGCTGAAATTGCCCAACCCGTACTTGTGAAATATACGGATCGTTTGGTTTTACTTTAGCAACCAAGTCTTTCAGCGTCGGATTAAGTTCTAGGCCCTGGACATCTACCACCAAGCGATCTGGGTTTGTCAGAATCTGCTGGGTAATCGGCAGTGGTGTATCGGATTCCAGGGTAACGCGGGTGTAGTCTTCAGATGGCCAAACACGTACCCCTAAAATCTTGGCGCCCCAAGCAATATCAATCTCAGTCAACAGTAATGCAAAACTCAAGAACTTTGCTGAAGTCTTGAGATGTTGCCTCCTGGAGAGATTCATTTTTTTATTGCTCATTACTTATCAAGAATTGGTCATCACTAAAAGTGATTGAATTTCTTCAACTACAACTTGGCCTTGCTCTGAGAAGGCATTCATCGTAATGGAGCGCTCGTTTTCATCGGCGCCAGTAATAAGTTGTAATTGAATGTCAAATGTTGGCAGAGTGCCCTCAGCTTTTTCCGGCCATTCAATTAAACAGAGTCCTGGCACATCAAAGTGCTCCGCAAAACCCGCTTCTTGCCATTCCAATGGATCACGCATGCGATATAAGTCAAAGTGATGCACTGTAAATGACTGATTATTCTTTGTAATTGGATAAGGCTCGCACAGAGTGTAAGTAGGGCTCTTTACTTTGCCCTCGTGACCAAGGCCTTGGATGAGGTATCTGGAGAAGGTAGTCTTGCCAGCCCCTAAGTCTCCCTCTAGGGAGATATTGAGATGGGCGCTAGGGTTCTGGGAGATCCATCGCTCAAGACTGGCGGCAAAAGCTTTAGCAAGTGCAGCGGTTTCCGCTTCCTGCCTACAATGTTGCTTAAGGGCTGCTTTTGATGCCAAAGGCATCTGATTTCCGGTCATTGCCCTAGTTTATTCAATTATTGCGCTACATTCTGTATTCCATATGCCTTTATCTGCCAACCCTCAGTCTTTAGATGAGTCGAATCTACGTGATTGGCTTGGGGCTCAAGCTACGGCGCTAGGCTTTGATGGCTTACGCATTACCGATACGCACCTGGGCCCTGCCAGTGAGCGCCTTAATAAATGGCTAGCTGAGGGACGCCATGGTCATATGGAATACATGCAGCGCCATGCTGATCTTCGAGCTAATCCTGAGCTCCTGGTGCCGGGGACGGTCCGAGTGATTTGCGTATCTCTTAATTATTTGCCACCAGATACCAACTTTGATGCTGAGTGGCAAAGACTCGAGGGTCCTACTCAAGCAGTAGTGTCGATGTATGCCCGCGGGCGCGATTATCACAAGGTATTACGTAATCGCTTGCAAGAATTTGCCAAACTCATAGAGGAAAAGATTGGTGCATTTGGTTATCGCATATTTACTGACTCAGCACCCCTCATGGAAGTGGAGTTAGCTCGCAAGGCAGGATTAGGTTGGCGTGGCAAACACACACTCTTACTAAATCGTGAATCCGGCTCTACCTTTTTCTTAGGCGAAATCTTGGTAGATGTGCCATTGCCAATAGATCAAGAGATTGAAGAGCATTGCGGCACCTGCACTGCTTGTATTGATGTCTGTCCTACACAAGCAATTACGGCACCATATCAATTGGATGCACGGCGTTGCATCTCCTATCTCACGATTGAAAATCCTGAGGCAATTCCAGTGGAGTTCCGCTCTGCAATGGGTAATCGCGTATACGGCTGTGATGATTGCCAACTCATTTGTCCTTGGAATAAGTTTGCTAAGCGTACAGAGTTGCCAGACTTTGCAAGACGCCATGGCCTAGGGCAGGCAACACTATTGCAGCTTTGGTCTTGGACCGAAGCGGAGTTTGAACAACGTCATGAAGGCAGCGCCATCCGCAGAATTGGTTATAGCCGCTGGCGTCGTAATTTAGCAGTAGCCATGGGTAATGCGCTGGCAAGCTCTGCTATAGCGGATGGTGATAAATCAGCAATACGCTTGGCATTAGGTGAGGCGCTTACAGATGCTGACGCTTTGGTGGCTGAGCATATTGAATGGGCTCTAGCTTCCTACAAGGCTTACAATTAATCCATGTCATCCGCAGACCAGCCCTACATAGATCCTAGCGAAATCGCGCTAGAAGAGTCTGCAGCACAACGCTTTAAAAATCCCGGTGATGCATTTTGGTCTGGCATTCGGGATGCAGCAGGTGCTCCTGCGATGGTGCTCTTTGCTGGCATGGTTGGCTTTGGGGCAATGGGTAAAACCAACGGCTTTGATGTTTGGTTTACTACTTTCACTTCATTCTTTATGTTTGCATTACCAGGGCAGGTGGTCTTGCTCGAGATGGCCATTACCGGTTCATCCGTTGTGGCGATTGCTTTAGCAGTCACGCTGACATCTACACGCTTTATTACGATGACGGTGACACTCTTTCCACAGTTTCATCAAAAAGATCGTAACCGCAGTCTGTACGCTTCAGTGCATTTATTGGCAATGACGGCATGGGCTATCTCCATGCGTGAGTTTCATGCGATCGAGGTGAAGCATCGTCTTAGCTATTTTGTTGGCCTGGGATTGCTATGTTGGTTAATTTCTATTCCAGGGACCATCTTGGGTTTTTACTTGGCGGGTATGGTGCCTGCCCCCGTAACCTTTGGCCTCGTGTTTATTAACCCGTTATTCTTCTTGCTTACCTTTACTGAAGTGAAGCCTTGGATTAATCGCCTTGCGATTTTCTTGGGCTGTATCTTTGGCCCCATCTTCTTTGTGATCGATCGTGACACTAGTTTATTAACAGCAGGATTAGTATCTGGAACGATTGCTTACTTCATTGATCGTAAGCTCTTACGCAAGAAGGCTGGGATGCTTGGATGAGCGGGGCGATGGACACCTTAAATCATATGAGTGATGCCCTTTCTGGTTGGGGGCTATGGATCGCTTTGGTAGGCGCCTGTCTGGGTACTTACTTCTGTCGTGCCATTGGGGTGTTTCTGTCACAGAGTATTAACCAAGATAGCGAGATCTTTCGCTGGTTGGCTGCCGTTACCTATGCGATGGTTGCTGCGCTTACAGTGCGCTTGATTGTTATGCCGCTCGGTCTCATGGCAACAGTGCCTTTATGGATACGTGTTCTGATCTGCGCCTTAGCGATTGGCGTGATGGTATCTAAACCCACAAAACGATTGGTTCCAGCCTTATTGACTGGAACCTTGTTGATGGTGGGTTACGGCGTAATTCGTTAAATAAAAATACGCTGCACCACTATCTTTTTTGCCTTTATAGATGCGCCGCCAAGATTCTGGCGATATGCACAACTTCTCTTTGGGTGCCATCTGCAATTTGATGACGGCAGCTCGTTCCATCAGCTACCACCCAACTATCCGGCGACTTACGAATACTTGGCAATAAACTCGCTTCTGCCATTTGCTTGGACACTTCAATATGTTCAGCTTCGTAGCCAAAGCTACCGGCCATACCGCAGCAAGACGATTCAATCAGCTTCGGCTCTGCATTTGGAATAAGTTTGAGCAATTCCATTGCAGGAGTAACGGCTGCAAATGACTTCTGATGGCAGTGTCCATGAAAGAGCACTGCTTTATCAGCTGCTTTGAGATTGAGCTTTAGATTTCCGGCTTTAGCTTCGCTAGCCAAGAACTCTTCTAGTAACTGCGCTTGCTTAGAAACGCTCACTGCACGTTCACCAAAGCCCATTACGAGTGCTTCATCTTTCAAGGTAAACAAGCAAGAAGGCTCTAAACCAATAACCGGAATATTCTTATCCGCATAAGGCGCTAGGTGATCAACCAACTCACCAAGTGTTTCCTTCGCTTTATCAACCATGCCGGCCGCAAGATAGGTTCTGCCGCAGCAAAATTCTTTAGAGCAAGCACTTGCTGATTTTGTTGAGACCTCTTGGTTCTTGCTTTGTGTTTTATGGGGGATGTGCACGCGATAGCCTGTAGCCTTTAATACTTTTAATGCGGCGATCAGATTTTCATCTTCGAAGTAAGCATTAAAGGTATCGGCCAATAGAACTATGCCTTTGCCATCGGTATTGCTGGCTAGTTGCTCCGGAGTGTATTGATAAGCAGTTTTTGCTTTCTGGTTCCAGAAAGTTTTGCTCTTCCAGATCGGCAGACTTCTTTGCGCAGAAATGCCCATGATCCATTCTTGTAGGATTGCAATGGGCTTAATGTGGTTGCGCAAATTCAGTAGAGCTGGCAAGAGCGGAATAGCGCTAATTGTGCTGGCATATTTGGGTAAATAGGCAACTGCTAGGTCTCGCAAAGAGTGGCCAACACGCTTCTTATAGGCAGACAAGAACTCAATCTTCATCTTGGCCATATCCACGCCAGTAGGGCATTCGCGGCGGCAAGCCTTGCAGCTTACACAAAGCTCCATGACTTCTTTAACGGCTTCGCTTGCCAATGGAGAGGACTCTTCAGTGCTACCACTATGTAAACCCAGTTGATTGGATAGGGCAAGACGTAAGGTATTGGCTCTACCGCGAGTGAGGTGTTTCTCATCACGCGTGACACGATAGCTTGGGCACATGACTTCCGCATCAAATTTACGGCAGTGGCCATTGTTATTGCACATCTCGACTGCTTTAGCCAAACCTAGTGCTGGATCGCCGCCAGTGCCTGGTGCAGTAGTTGCCTCAGTAACGGGGTCATTTTGCACATTCCAGGCAGACCAATCTAATGCAGGCTGTAGTGGAATGACCCTATAGCTTGGGGGAAATCTAAAGTTACTTACATCATCCATCTTGGGCGGATCAATGATCTTGCCGGGATTAAATAGTCCATTTGGATCAAAAGCGTGTTTGATTTCTGCGAGGGCTTCAGTGATCTTGGGGCCAAATTGCCAGGAGATCCACTCACCACGGCAAAGCCCATCGCCATGCTCGCCGCTATAAGCACCTTTGTACTTGCGTACCAATGCAGAGGCTTCTTCAGCAACAGCGCGCATCTTCTGGGCGCCATCTCTGCGCATATCTAAAATAGGGCGCACATGTAATGTGCCTACGGACGCATGGGCATACCAAGTGCCCCGTGAACCATATTTAGCAAATACATCAGTCAATGCTTGGGTGTAATCAGCCAAACTCTCGAGTGGTACGGCACAGTCTTCAATAAAGCTCACTGGTTTGCCATCACCCTTAAGGCTCATCATGATGTTCAGACCGGCTTTACGTACTTCCCATAAATTCTTTTGCAAGGATGCATCAGGCATCGGCACTACTGAGCCAGGTAAACCTAAGTCGCTCATCAATTCTTGTAGGGCTTTGAGCTTATCCAAGAGTGGGGCATGCGCCTCGCCAGAAAACTCTACCAATAAGATCGCCTCAGGCGTTTGTGCCGTGTGATCGATTAAGGCGGTTTCAATAGTCTTCTTAAAGCTTGAGTTACTGCGCGCCAAATCAATCATGGTGCGATCGACTAATTCAACGGCGGTAGGGCCAAGCTTCACAATATGTTGGGCGCTATCCATCGCTTTATAAAAGCTAGCGAAGTTCACAATACCCAATACTTTGTGTTGCGGCAATGGTGCTAGCTTGAGTTTGAGTGACTTGAAATAACCCAGAGTGCCTTCACTTCCAACCAATAGGTGAGCAAGATTCACGCTGCCATCTTGGGTGTAAGGTAATTCACTTTGTGGGTGAAAGATATCCAAGTTATAGCCAGCAACCCTTCTTAATACCTTCGGAAAGCGTGCCTCAATCTCTGGTTGTAGAGTGGTGGCTAGGTTTTTTACAAAGTCTCCTAACTGCTTTGCGGCTCCAGTGCTACTTGCGTAATCACTGAAGTTGGCAATTCTGCCATCTGCTAGCCATGCATCAATCCCTAAAACGTTGTGCACCATATTGCCGTAAGCAATTGAACGGCTACCGCAGGAATTGTTACCTGCCATACCGCCTATCGTCGCTTGTCCTGCAGTAGAGACATCGACTGGATACCAAAGACCGTGCTGCTTGAGTGAGCCATTTAAATGATCGAGCACAATGCCAGGCTCAACTTCAACATAGCCTTTGTCTAAGTTCACATCTAAAACATTTCTGAAATATTTGGTGTTATCAATAACCAATGCTGCACCAGTAGTTTGGCCACACTGGCTGGTGCCGCCGCCACGAGGTAAAACGGGTACCCCCATCTCAGCTGCAATCTGAATGGCATTCGCAATATCTTGCGCAGTCTTCGGTATAAACACGGCAACTGGCATCGCCTGATAGATAGAGGCGTCCGTTGCATAACGTCCGCGACTCGCGCTATCGGTCATTACTTCACCGGAAGTCTCCTTGCGAAGACGCGCTGCTAATGCGGCTTGATCAACCATCAGCTCTTTGAGTGCTTTCATTTCTACGGGCTTATTCATGATTTTGTAGTTTCTAGGCTGACTTCAGATTTGAGTAGCTGCGCAACGACGTCGCGTTTATTTCTGACGTGCTGGATCATCATTTTGCGCATGCGTGCACTATCACGTGCCTTGAGGGCATCCAGCATCTCTTGGTGTTCTTCCACGGCCTTTTCCCATTTGACGCCGTCTTGGTTTGAGCGAAAGCGCAGCGCTTCAATTCGTGCGTTTACTTGGGTAAAGAGTTTAGAGAGAACGGGATTGTTAGCCGCCTGATTAATCAGATGGTGAATGCGCAAATTGAGTTTGTAATAACTTGATAAATCACGACGCGCATATGAAGCCATCATTTCATATTGGAGGGCTTCTAATTCCGAGAGTGCGGCATCACTAATATTCTTGGCAGCTAACTCTCCAGAGAATCCCTCCAAATCCGCAATCACGTCAAAAGTATTTAATACGTCATCCAGACTGAGTTGCACTGCAATTGCGCCGCGATTGGCGATTAATTCCACTAATCCTTCAGCGGCCAGACGGCGAATCGCTTCACGAATAGGTGTGCGAGATACATTCAGGCTTTCGGCTAATTCACGTTCGTTGAGTTTGCTGCCAGGGGCGATCTTGCCCTCTACTAATAGAGAGCGTAGCTTTTCGAAAGTCGCTTCATGCAAACTTTGAGAATTCGGCTGTTCTATGACTGTCATGCGCTAACCCCTAATGAAGCTCTAGGCTTATTAATTTGTATACAAAAACAAGAATAAACGATCTTTTTGCATAAATACAGCCTTTAAATGCCTAATATGAACTTTATTTTGAGATTAATTTCAAATAATTTGTATACAAAATGGAAATTTCCCAAAAATTGTCATACACTAGCAGCAGAAATTACTACCTACTAACTATCTATAAAACCACCATTAGTGAGACACAGCATGTTGAAACTTGATAACCACGCATCAGGACGCCATTTTTTACATATTCCTGGCCCAAGTCCTGTTCCTCCGCGCGTATTGCGTGCCATTAGCTATCAAACCATCGACCATCGCGGTCCTGAATTTGGTGCGTTTGGCCTCAAGGTATTGGACGGCATTAAAAAGATTTTCAAAACTGAGCAGCCTGTCATTATTTATTCCGCTTCAGGAACGGGTGCCTGGGAAGGCGCATTAGTGAATGTTCTTAATCCGGGCGATAAAGTGTTGTTCTATGAAACTGGTCAATTTGCAAACTTATGGCGTGCACTTGGTAAGCGTCTTGGTTTAGATGTAGAAGTAGTTGGTAAAGCAGGGCAAGATTCTTGGCGTTGGGGTGTCGATGCATCTGTGATTGAAGAGCATTTACGTAAAGACACTGGTCATGAGATCAAAGCAGTTTGCGTTGTACACAACGAAACTTCGACCGGCGTGACATCAAATATTGCAGCGGTTCGCAAAGCGATTGATTCCTTAAAGCATCCAGCCTTATTGCTCGTAGACAGCGTATCTGGCTTGGGTTCAGCCGATTATGAGCATGACAAGTGGGGTGCTGACGTTACCATCTCTGGCTCGCAAAAAGGCTTGATGTTGCCACCCGGCATTGGCTTTAATGCTTTATCTCCACGCGCAATTGAAGTCAGTCAAAATAACAAAATACATAAGTCATATTGGGCTTGGGATGAGATTCTTGAGTCGAATAAAAATGGTTACTGGCCAACTACTCCAAGTACAAATCTCATGTACGGTTTGCATGAAGCGATGGACATGATGATGGCTGAAGGCTTAGACACCATTTTTGCTCGTCATCAACGTTTAGCTGCGGCTTGTCGTGAAGCAGTGAATGCTTGGGGTCTAGAAATTCAATGTCAGGATCAAGATTGCTATTCACCAGTCCTCACTTGCATTGCTACTCCTGAAGGTATGGATGCGGATGTATTGCGTAAACATGCTTTGGAGAAATTCAATCTCTCTTTAGGAACTGGTTTGGGCAAGATCAAAGGCAAGGCATTCCGTATCGGCCATTTGGGTGACTGCAATGAGCTGAGCTTGATGGCCGCCCTCAGTGGGGTGGAGATGAGCCTGGGTTCTATGGGTTACAAACCTAAGGCCAGTGGCGTAGTCGCAGCCCAAGAGTTCCTTAAATAAGAAGGACTTAGAGCAGCACAGAAGCGCATTAAGTGGGGTGGAGCCTGATTCTGTATAAGGAATCGCGCTACACCCCTTATAATTCAAGTACTTATATAGAAGTGCATGAAATAAATACACCATATTCGAGACAGAAAGATTAAACATGACTGCAACTAAACCTTACTTAACTCAAGCCGACGCTCAAAAGATTTTGGACGCTGCCGACAAACACGCAGCTGCAAATAACTGGGCAGTAACGATTGCTGTTTGTGATGATGGTGGTCATATGTTGGGTTTAATCCGTCGTGATGGTTGCGCTCCTGTATCTGCATACATTGCTCAAGAGAAAGCTCGCACAGCTGCAATGGGTAAGCGCGAGAGCCGCGTTTACGAAGAAATTATTAATAACGGCCGTACTTCATTCTTATCTGCCCCACACATTTCGGGCATGTTAGAAGGTGGGGTCAATATCGAGGTAAACGGGTTTACCATCGGCGCAGTCGGCGTTTCCGGCGTTAAATCGACAGAGGATGCTGAAACCGCTAAGGCCGGCATTGCTGCCATCCTGTAAGTTACCTTGACAAATACTGCTACTGAAATAAATTCTTCTACAGGGGTTAGCGATGCCGCTACCCCTAGTGTTAATAACACTGACGCTGCTGCTGTCGCTGTTACAGCCACTCCGGCAACAATCACTTTTGCTGATTTTGGTTTAGACCCGAAAATTCAAAAAGCGGTTCTAGAGCAGGGCTACAACACTCCGACTCCGATTCAAGCGCAATCGATCCCACACGTTTTAGCGGGTAGCGATTTGATGGGTGCTGCGCAAACCGGTACTGGTAAGACAGCCGCCTTTGTGTTGCCGATTATTCAAAAGATTTTGCGTCATGCTAGCAATAGCGCATCACCAGCACGCCATCCAATTCGTGCATTGGTTCTAACGCCAACACGTGAATTAGCTGTGCAGGTTGCTGAAAATGCAGCAAATTATTCCAAGCATACCGATTTACGTGCTGCCGTTGTGTATGGCGGCGTGGATATGAAGGAGCAAGTTGCTACCTTGCGTAATGGCGTCGAGATTTTGATTGCTACACCAGGACGCTTGCTGGATCACATTGGCTCTAAAGTCGCCAACCTCTCACAGGTAGAGATTTTGGTATTGGATGAAGCTGATCGCATGCTCGATATGGGTTTCTTGCCTGACTTGCAACGCATCATTGATTTGATTCCAGCACAAAGACAGACGCTCTTGTTTTCGGCGACTTTCTCCCCAGAAATCAAAAAGCTGGCACAAAGTTATTTACGTACCCCTGTCACTGTTGAAGTAGCACGTCAAAACGCTGCAGCAGATACGGTGAAGCAGGTGGTCCATATGGTTGCGTCAAGCGATAAGCAGCGCGCGATTGTCCAAGTGTTAGAGGCTCGAACACGTGCTGGTTTATCACGCCAATGCATCATCTTTACCAATAGCCGTTTAGGCTGTGCCAAGTTATCTCGCGCACTTGAGCGTGACGGTATTAAAGCGGGCGCGATTCATGGTGACAAGAGTCAAGGTGAACGCACTTTAACTTTAGATGCTTTTAAGTCAGGCGCAATCGAAGCCTTGGTCGCAACCGATGTTGCTGCACGTGGTTTGGATATTTCCGATATGCCTTGCGTGATTAATCACGAGTTGCCATACAACGCAGAAGACTTTATTCACCGCATTGGACGTACTGGTCGTGCCGGTAGTAAAGGTGATGCGATTGCCTTGGTTGATGCCAGTGAAAAACGCTTGCTCGACGATATTGAAAAGTTGATGAAGCGTAAGTTGGATGTGAAGCCTTTGCCTGAAGGCGCGCCTTCACAAAGCCGTCCATCATCCAGTGGTTATGGCAGCTCTAGCGGCTCTAGAAGCTCTTACAGCGCACCAGCCAAAATGTCAGACCCTTTCTTCTACAAGCCTTACGAGCCAAGCACATCAACTACTTCTACTGCAGACACTGCAAAGCCTGAAGAGAAAAAAGTGGGCATTACGCCTGCTAAGCCCGCTGTTGGCGCGTTGCTTGGCGGCTTTAAGAAAAAATAATTAACTTCGCCATGCATGAGTGGCTGCTAATAGCCACTCTGCAATAGTGACATTCTCACCATCAGGCAAATTCTTTAATCCTAAATGGTTTGCCGCTTTGCGTAATTCCAGCAGGGAATGTTTTTCATCTTGAGTATTAATTTGAGTTGCTAGAGTTTGCTTACTCAGTTTTTCACCATACTCATCGAGCACCAGTGGTAGATGAAGATATTCTGGTTTCTTGTATCCCAATACTTCTTGTAGATAAATTTGTCTTGCCGTGTTGCTGAGTAAATCTTTCCCTCTCACAATATGGGTGATGCCTTGCTCGGCATCATCAACGACTACTGCAAGCTGATAAGTAAATAGGCCATCACTCCTGCGTAGGACAAAGTCACCCACTTCAGTATTGAGGTTTTGGTTTTGCGGCCCTAGTGCTAAATCCTCAAACTCAATATGGCAATTTTGGGGTAAGGCAATTCGCCAAGCTTTTTGTAATGCCCCTAAAGTTTCTGTGGGGTTGCTGATGGCATCCTTGGGGCGGCAGGTGCCGGGATAGAGCATCTCTTGGTTGCGCGGGGTTTGGATTCCGAGCTTGGCTAGGGAGTTGGCAATCATTTGCCTGGAGCAGGAGCAGGGATATAGGCATTGGAGCTCATTTAAGCGCTTTAGAGCCCTTTGGTAGGCGTCTTGGCGCTTGGATTGAAAGATGACCTCCTCATCCCAGGAAAGGCCGCAAGCAAGCAATTGGGACTGGATTTGCTGGGCCGCTTCAGGGGTGCAGCGGGGGGTGTCTAAATCCTCGATTCTGAGCAGCCATTTACCCCCATTTTTACGGGCATCTAACCAGCTTCCAAGGGCGGCAACTAGTGATCCGGCATGTAGCGGACCGGTGGGCGAGGGGGCAAATCGCCCACGATAGCCGTCGGCTGGGGATGAAGGGTTTTTAAGTGTCGACACAGCTAAAATCATCTCATGGCTTCACCCCGTTTTGTACATCTTCGCGTCCATTCCGAGTTTTCGATTACGGATGGAGTCGTTCGCATTGACGATGCGGTTGCTGCCGCCGTCAAAGATGAGATGGGTGCCTTGGCCATTACTGATTTAAGTAATTTATTTGGCTTAGTGCGCTTCTATACCGCCGCTCGTTCTGGTGGGATTAAGCCGATTGCTGGAGCAGACGTGTGGATTAGCAATCCACAAGATCCAGATCAACCCTATCGCTTATTACTTTTGGTTCAAAACCATTCTGGCTACCTCAATTTATGCGAGTTGCTGAGTAGAGCGTCTTTAGATAATCAATCCCGTGGTCGCGCAGAAGTGGATTCAGCCTGGTTTAGCGAACCTGCTGCAAAGGCAGAAGATAAAGCCGCTAAACGCACCCTTGCTTATGGCTTGATTGCACTCTCTGGCGCGCGCATGGGAGAAGTGGGTACGGCACTATTAGGTGGCCAAGAAGATCATGCCAAGATTGTTGCCCAGCGTTACGAAAAACTCTTTCCGAAGTCTTTCTATATTGAGGTTCAACGCGGTGGCAATCCTCAAGATGAAAAGCAGTTGCAGCTTGCTTGCCATCTTGCCAATGAATTAGATCTGCCCGTCGTGGCTACGCACCCTGTTCAGTTCATGCAGAAGAGCGACTTTACTGCCCATGAAGCCCGTGTTTGTATTGCTGAAGGGGAATTGCTAGGTAACCCACGTCGCGCCAAAAAGTTTAATGATGAACAGTATTTCCTGACCCAGGAAGAAATGGAAAAACGCTTTGCGGATTTGCCGGCTGCTTTGGCAAACTCAGTTGAAATTGCGAAGCGTTGCAATCTCTCTTTAGTGTTGGGTCAGCCACGCTTGCCAGATTTTCCAATACCGCCTGGAATTACTTTAGAAGACTATTTGTTGCAGCAATCTGAGGTCGGTTTGAAGCGCCATATGGAGCGCAACTTCCCGGATGCGGAAGAGCGCGCAAAAGAAATGACGCGCTACCAAGAGCGTCTTGTATTTGAAGTGAAGACAATCGCTCAAATGGGTTTCCCAGGCTACTTCTTAATCGTGGCAGACTTTATTAACTGGGCCAAAAATAATGGCGTACCAGTAGGTCCTGGTCGTGGATCTGGTGCGGGCTCATTAGTAGCTTACTCATTGGGTATTACCGATCTAGATCCACTACGTTACAACTTGCTCTTTGAGCGCTTCTTAAATCCAGAGCGGGTATCGATGCCCGACTTTGATATTGACTTTTGCCAACACGGTCGCGACCGTGTGATTCAGTACGTTAAAGATAAGTATGGCAAGGATGCGGTGAGCCAGATTGCTACCTTCGGTACGATGGCTGCGAGAGCGGCTATTCGTGACGTGGGGCGTGTGCTGGAGCAGGGCTATAACTTCGTTGACGGTATTGCTAAGTTGGTGCCAAATAAGCCGGGTCAGTACATGACTATTGAAATGGCGAAGAAGGAAGAGAAGCAATTAGCTGAACGCGAAAAGAATGAAGATGAAGTGCGTCAATTACTTTCTTTAGCGCAGCAGTTAGAGGGTATGACCCGTAACGTCGGTATGCATGCGGGTGGTGTGTTGATCGCCCCAGGACGACTCACTGATTTTTGTCCGCTTTACACGCAAGAAAGCAAAGACCAAGACAGCAGCTCCGTCATCAGTCAGTTCGATAAGGATGACGTAGAAGCGATTGGCTTGGTGAAGTTCGACTTCTTGGGCTTGACCACCTTAACGATTTTGGCTGCAGCAGAGCGTTGGATTAAAACGCTGCATGCAGATCGCAGGGATTGGAGTATCGGCGAGATTGCGCTTGATGATGAAAAAGCCTTTGATGTTCTGAAGCGCGCTAATACAGTCGCCGTGTTCCAGCTAGAAAGCCGTGGCATGCAAGGCATGCTTCGGGAGGCTAAGCCTGACCGCTTCGAAGACATTATTGCGTTAGTGGCTTTGTATCGTCCGGGCCCAATGGATTTGATCCCAGACTTTATTGAGCGTAAGCATGGACGCCAAAAAGTAGAGTACCCCGATCCGCGTATCGAACCTGTTTTGCAAGAAACCTACGGCATCATGGTCTACCAAGAGCAGGTGATGCAAATGGCGCAGATGATTGGCGGCTACTCATTAGGTGGCGCTGATATGTTGCGTCGTGCGATGGGTAAGAAAAAGCCAGAAGAGATGGCTCAGCATCGCAAGATCTTTAGTGATGGTGCAAAAGCAGGCGGTATTACAGAATCTAAGGCAAACGAGATCTATGACTTGATGGAGCGTTTTGCGGGCTATGGATTTAATAAGTCCCACGCTGCTGCATACGCACTCTTAGCCTATCAAACTGCTTGGCTCAAGGCGTATTACCCTGCTGAATTTATGGCGGCCAACTTATCACTCGCCATGGATGACACCGATAAGGTGAAGATTCTGTATGACGATTGCTTGGCTAACAACATTCGTGTGTTCTCACCAGATATCAATACCGGTGTTTATGAGTTCACGCCATTACGTGCTCCAGATGCAGCTCCTGATTCGCCGATTAGTCATGTGCGTTATGGCTTGGGCGCAGTGCGTGGTACGGGCGAGGCTGCAATTGAGTCGATCGTTAAAGCGCGTGAAGCCGGTGGACCATTTAAAGACTTGTTTGATTTCTGCGCACGCGTCGATCGTCGCCAGGTAAACCGTCGTGCTATTGAAGCGCTGATGCGTGCCGGTGCATTTGATAGTCTTTATCGGGATACTGTTCCTGCTGGCGGTAACTTGTATGACATCCGTTCCACTTTGCTTGCATCTCTTGCTAGAGCTATTGAAGCCGCCGAACAAGCAGAAGCCTCGATTCATCAGGTAAGTTTGTTTGAAGTGGCTGGTGAAGAAAATCGCCACCTCCCAGAGTTAGTGCGTGAGCCCGTCTGGTCAGAGAAGAAACGATTGCAAGAAGAGAAGACTGCTTTAGGCCTTTGTTTAACGGGTCACATGTTTGATGCATATCGTGATGAGACTTCCCACTTTATTCGTCAGCCTTTATCAAAAGTTGCCGAAGGCAAGGATCAACTCATTGCTGGCATTATTACTTCCGCTCGAATGCTGACAGGCCAACGTGGTCGCATGATGATTGCAACTATCGATGATGGTACGGCTGCCCTTGAGGTGACCTTGTATAGCGAAGTGTACGAACCAAATCGTTCTTGGCTTAAGGAAGATGAGCTGTTAGTGGCAAAAGTAAACATAACGCCAGATAAATTCTCAGGCGGGATGCGTATCGTGTCTGAAGCAGTCATGGATATCACTGGTGCACGCATGCGCTTTGCCCGTAACGTCCATGTCTGCATTGATAACGCCATTGATATCAAGATGCTCCGTAGCCAAATCAATCCTTATCTCATGGCTAATCGCGTGCGGGATCCCAAATTAGGGGCGCATGCTCCGGCCGCGCCAGGATCCAATGAGGGCATGAAAGGCTTGATGTTGACTGCTGCCGTAACAACCAGTGGTGGCGCTTGCCTCATGCAGTTCCCGGAAGAGCTGCGCATCTATCCAGATGACGCTTGCTTGCATGGCTTAAACCAAATATTGGCTTCTAAGCAAAAAGATCCCGTACAGATTCAGTATCACTAAGAGCCATTAAGGGCCACTAAGGGCTACTAAGCAGAATTCCCGTGGGAATCATTGCTGTTAGTTTGATATTGCTTTTTGAATGGCCTCAATCACCTGCTTGGGCTCAAGAAGGTCCAAACACTCGCTGTAGCTATCCGCTTTATCTAAGCAGCCTGCTTTGCGGCAAGGTACGCATTCACCTGGACCTTGCAAGATAGTGACGTTGCCAACTGTTTGGGTGCGGGCACGCAATTGATATGGTTGTTCGCCAATAAAGCCGTTAGGCCATGGACCAAAATTGGTTGGTGGCGTTGCGCCAAAGAGTGTGATGGTTGGGATATTGCATGCCGCAGCCAAATGGGTAATTGAAGTATCAACCCCAACATATAAAGCGGCGCCACGAATTAATGTTCCTGCCTGAGGAATAGACAACTTGCCTGCGGCATTAATGACTTGTTCTGTAGTTCCCCCATCAAGCAAGGAAATGATGTCATGGTTGAGTTGCACATCTTGCTTCGCAGGGGATGCGCTCAAAACCACTTGATTGCCTTGCTGAACCAGCCAAGTAATGAGTTCTTGCCAATACGCCAATGACCAACGTTTGTAAGCAGTCAACGGCCCTGGGTGGACAACAACATAAGGCTGCTTCAGCTCATTAGCAATGATGGGTGTTAAAGGCTCGCCTTCAGGCGGTGTTACTGAAATAGGCTTGAAAAATAGCTCAGCAGGATTTTTAAAGAAGGCTTCTAGTAGGCGCAGCTTTTCTGTGATGACATGCTGTTTAAAGTAATCAACATCCACGGTGTGCATGCAGATGAATTTCTTCCAAGCGTTTTGCTTCTCACTCTTGCTGCGCTTACGTTGATCTTGAGCTTCTTTACCTTGCGGGTGACCACCAAGCACGCCTACTCTTCTAAAAGCTGCTACCAAGCCATACAGGTAGGCACGGTCACTGGGTTGCGTCACTACTGCTAAGTCATAGCGCTGAAACAGTCGATTAATGAGTGAGAGATATTCACCGAAGCCGGGGCGATCTGAAGTTTCAATCATTTCAGCAATATCAGGATTGCCATGCAACATCTCTAGCTTGCCGCGATATCCTAAAAAATGAAATTCTGCATCAGGCCAAAGCTCTCTCGCCTTGCTAATTAAGGGTGTTGTTACTAAAACGTCACCAATTTGCCGCGTGGCAATGAACAAAACCTTTTTAGGTTTGAGTTTGGAGAAATTGCTCATCAAATCTATCCTTACAGGGCCTTAGCCAAAATCTTTTCGCGAACGCGGCGAGCATTCTCGGCAGCATTGCTTTGATCATTGATTTTATGAAAGAGATGGAGCACTTCGGTAGACCATGAGCCTGACTTGCGATGGATGCCGTGGTGTTGCAAGCGGAATACAAAATCAGCGTCTTCATGACCCCAGCCTGTCATAGTTTCATCAAAGCCATTGATCGCTTCGGCATCTGCTTTCCAACAGGCCATATTGCAACCTTTGATACGGCGCCAAACAAATTTTTTGTAATCACGCCAAGATCCATTTCCAAGCTTGATCTTGAGGGGCCAGTATTTATTAATACCTCCACCAATACGCTTGCCAATGAGGTTTGAGCAAAAACGCTTAAAACTCCACTGAGACCAAGTAAGTAATTCTCTGGTGAGGCTTTCATTAAGCAAGATTCTGCTGCCAGTAACTAAGTAACTTTTTTGCGCCAATGCGCGATGACGCGCCACAAAGTCGGGTTGCACAATGCAATCACCATCTAAAAATACTAAGTAGTCACCGTGAGCTGCAGCAATCGCTTGATTGAGAATTTTAGTTTTCCGAAAACCCTGATCTTCTTGCCAAAGATGCTTAATCGCTGCGGGATGCGAGCTTTTAATAGACTCGATCACTTGTTTTGTAATGTCGGTAGAACCATCATCAGCAATAATGATTTCAAAGTCTTTATCGGTTTGCATAGCCAGCGATTCGAGGCAAAGCTTGAGGGCTTGAGGCCAGTTGTAGGTGGCCAGCAAAATCGAAATCATTTACCGGCGCCCTGATTGAGATGCCATAGTTTGATATAGCGGTAGTAAGTTCCCTGACCGTTAGATACGGCCAATGCAAATCCTTGAGCGCCATCTAAAAAGCCTGCACGCAGAATATATGTCCTAAAGAATGCCCAGGCCCCATGAAGAACAGCCTTTAGGGGGCTACTCGTTTTACCTTTGGCAAATGCTTGTTCAGCAGACGCAGTAGAGTAGCGATCCAACTTTTGTAGCACTTGAGAGTAGTTCATGAAGCTGTAGTGCAGCATGGGATTCTTGAGTTTGGCAACCTGGCCATTAGGGATGAGGCGCTCATGAACGAGGTCATCGGAAAAGCGGGCGGTTCCGCGCTTAAAAAGGCGATCAACGTAATCAGGGCTCCAGCCAGAATGGCGAATAAAGCGTCCGCAATACCAAGATAGTCTGGGGATGGCAAAACAATCCACATGGGCGCTATGGTGAATGGCCGTCAAAATTTCAGATTTGAGGGCAGGAGTCAGTCTTTCATCTGCATCGAGGGAAAGCACCCACTCGCCTGTAGCGAGGTCAAGCGCGCGGTTCTTTTGGGGGCCAAAACCAGGCCAATCAGGCGGCTGGGAAAGGGTGGCACCATGCTTTTGGGCTATTTCCAAAGTGCGGTCAGAGCTATTGGTATCAACAACCACGATCTGCTGGGCGATCCCCTCTAGGGAAGCCAGACAATCGTCCAAATTGGCCTCTTCATTGCGGGTGATGAGTATGACTGATAAGGTGGGCATAATTCATTATATGAATGCTCAAGACCGTACCGCCCTAAATCGCTTAATTACCTACCTCAAGCCCCATATTGGCTTGATTATTGGTTCACTTTTAGCCATGGCTGTTGTAGCCGGGGCTGAAACTTCGATTCCGGCCCTCATGAAGCCGTTACTGGATCGAGGATTTACTGGGCAACTCAATAGCAAGTTATGGCAAGTACCTGTTTTCTTAGTTGGCCTTGCGTTAGTTCGCAGTTTGGCTCAGTTTTTATCAAGCTACTTACTTACCAGAGTGATTAATTCGGTGCTGCTGAAGTTGCGTGAGCAAATGTTCCAAACCCTCTTGCATGCCAGCACCACCTTTTTTCAGAAGAATTCCGCATCCAATTTAATTAATGGAGTGGTATTTGAAGTAAATAATGTTCTTACTGTGATGGGTGGAATGTTAATCAGCTTGGTTAGAGATTCACTCACCGTGGTTGGTTTAATGGGGTATTTGATCTACTTGAACTGGCAATTAACTTTAGTCGTTTTAATTATCTTTCCCGTGATTGCATTCATCATGAGCAAGATTAATCGTCGCTTAAGATCTCTTAATAGAGAGCAGCAGGCACTCACTAGCGATCTTGCATATATTGTTGAAGAAGCTGCTGCTGGATATAAGATCCTTAAAGTACATGGTGCGCATGAGTATGAGATGAATCGCTTCATGGAGAAGGCTGAGCGCTTACGCCAATTCGCCTTAAAGTCGGCGGTAGCTGGAGGCCTGAATCAACCAATTACGCAGCTCATTGCCTCAATGGCTTTGTCGGTGGTGCTGGTGATTGCCTTAATGCAATCTGCCACTGAAGGCACCACTGTCGGTGGTTTTGCGGCATTTATTACTGCAATGATGTTGGTGATCTCTCCTTTAAAGCATTTGGCTGATATTAATCAGCCCTTGCAACGTGGATTGACTGCGGCGGAAATGATTTTTGGCTTAATGGATCAGCCATTTGAAGAGGATGAGGACCGCAAACAAAATATGAAGCCTTTGGATAAAACTAAAGGCGGAATTCGTTTTGAGAATGTCGGATTTGCATACGAACAAGAAGGCGATCGTAAGGATGCTCTCAGTAATATCAACCTCACAATTAATCCTGGCGAAGTTGTTGCTTTTGTTGGGCCTTCCGGTGGTGGCAAGTCAACCTTAGTAAATTTATTGCCTAGATTCTTTAAGCCAACAAGCGGCCATATTTTCTTAGATGACATTCCATTAGAAGATATCGTGCTGGCCGATGTACGTCGCCAAATTGCTTTTGTAAGCCAGGATGTCATTCTCTTTAACGATACGATTGCTGCTAACGTGGCTTATGGCGCTGCCGGCCAAGATGGGATCGATCGTGGTCGCGTGATGGAGGCCTTGGAGGCTGCCAATCTGAGCGCTCTTATTAAGGAGTTGCCAGAAGGGATTGATTCCTTGGTGGGCGATAACGGCAATCGCTTATCTGGAGGCCAGCGTCAACGCTTAGCAATTGCGCGTGCTATCTACAAGGATGCCCCAATTCTGATCTTGGATGAGGCCACATCAGCCTTGGACTCTGAGTCTGAGCGTCAGGTTCAGGAAGCGCTCGATACCTTAATGGCCAACAGAACTACTTTGGTAATTGCGCACCGTTTATCAACCATTGAACATGCCGACCGAATTGTGGTGCTTGAGCAAGGTAAGATTATTGAGAATGGCTCACACGATGAATTGGTCAAGCATGACGGGCTTTATGCAAACTTACATCGCATTCAATTCTCAAACGCTTAATGCAATCTAGGAAAAGCAGTCAAGGAAAAAACTAAGATAGTCAGCTAAGAACGATATCGTATTGTTCTTGGCGGAAGCTTCCCTCTGCTTGGAGGGTAATTGGCTTGCCAATAAAGTCACCTAACTGTGCTAAAAATTGATTTTCTTCTTCGAGGAATAAATCAATCACGTCAGGTGCCGCCACAATCCGAAATTCTCTTGGATTAAATTGGCGATGTTCCCGAACGATTTCTCGTAGGATTTCGTAGCAGATCGTTTGCGCAGTTTTAATCTCGCCCTTACCAAGGCAGGTGGCACAGGGCTCGCAGGTAATATGGGCCAATGATTCACGAGTTCTTTTGCGGGTCATTTCTACTAAACCCAATGCAGAAAAGTCACTTACTGATGTGCGGGCATGGTCGCGCTCTAGATTGCGCTTGAGTTCATACAAAACAGATTCTTGATGGTCTTTGCCAACCATATCAATGAAGTCAATGATGATGATTCCGCCTAAGTTGCGTAAACGGAGTTGGCGAGCAATTGCTTGAGCTGCTTCTAGGTTAGTTTTAAAAACGGTGTCATCAAGATTGCGTGCACCTACATAGCTACCGGTATTCACATCAATCGTTGTCATCGATTCTGTTTGATCAATCATAAGGTAGCCGCCGGACTTGAGGTCCACTCGGCGACCCAAAGCTTTATTGATTTCAGCATCGACATCAAATAAGTCAAAGAGGGCGCGTTCACCGCGATGCAATGTCAATTTGCCCAAAAGGTTGGGCATATAGGCAGTAGTAAATGTTTTGAGCTTCTCAAAATTTTCAGCAGAATCGACGCGGATTTGAATAGTCTCTTCTCCAGCAACATCACGCAATACCCGCTCAGCTAAGCTCAAATCTTGATACAGCAGGGTAGGGGCAGGATTATGTTTCATGGCCGCATGGATGTTTTCCCAGGTAGTGCGCAGGTAAAGCATGTCATGCTTAAGCTCAGTGTCTGATGCGTCTTGGGCGCTGGTACGGACGATAATGCCGCCTTTTTCATCTGCTGCCATGAGGCCAGCAAGACGCGCTTTGATTGCTTCACGTTCTTCTGGCTGATCAATGCGCTGAGAGACGCCAATGTATTTCTCGGTAGCAGCATCACTGCCAGCTGGAGGGAGGTAAACCAAATTACGCCCCGCAATGCTGAGTTGGGTTGTAAGGCGCGCACCTTTGGTGCCAAGTGGATCTTTTAATACTTGGACCAATAGTGTTTGACCCTCAAACAATAGTTTTTCAATTTGCGCTTGAGGATTGTTTTGGGTAATGTCCGCAACGTGCATGAAAGCGGTGCGCTCCAGCCCAATCTCAATAAATGCAGATTGCATACCCGGCAGCACACGAACTACTTTGGCTAAATAGATATTTCCCACGATGCCGCGTTGGCGTGTGCGCTCAATTTGCAACTCTTGAACCGCGCCTTGCTGAATTAAAGCAACGCGGGTTTCTTGCGGGGTGATATTGATCAGTATTTCTTCGTTCATACGTGAGTCAGGCCGGCAATTTCTAGTAATTTTTGGGTTTCACAAAGGGGTAAGCCCATGATACCGCTATAGCTACCTTCGATAGATGGAATAAAAGTGCTCCCTAAACCCTGAATGCCATAGGCTCCAGCCTTGCCAAACGGTTCGCCACTAGCTATATAGGCGTCAATTTGCTCTGGAGTAAGTTCGGCGAATTGCACGCGCGATACCTGTAGCAAAAGCGTTGGTTTTTGGGTTGGGCTGACTGTAATTGCTACCGCTGTTAATACTTCATGCACTTTGCCACTGAGCATATTTAAAATACGGGCGGCATCGACGGCATCAATTGGCTTTCCTAGAATCTCACCATCAGGATCATTGGGTAAGCTAACGGTAGTATCGGCGCAGAGAATTGGCGCCCACGGTAAACCACTTTTTTTCCATCTAGTGAGTGCCGCTGCACTTTTAGCCAAAGTAACTCGCTCCACATAGATGCGAGCTTTTTCTTGTGGCAGTGGAATTTCAATACTTTCGCTATCCTCATCTGGAGAAGGCAAAAGCATTTCAAAGCGAATCCCAATTTGCTTGAGGAGCTCTTGGCGTCGAGGACTTTGCGAAGCAAGGTAAACGAAGGAATGCGCAGGATTGATTAGCTTACTCACGATGGTAAGGGTGGCCTTGTAGGATAGTCCAGGCTCGGTAGAGTTGCTCAACCAACAACACTCTGGCCATCGCATGAGGAAGCGTCAGGCTGGATAGTCGCCACATCGCTTGGGAAGTGGTCTTCAAGCTCGCATCCAAACCATCTGCACCACCGATTAAAAATGTAATGTCAAAGCCTTCTTGGCGCCAGCTAGCCAGTTGGGTTGCTAGGTTCTGGGTAGTTTGATCTTTACCGCGCTCATCTAGGGCAATCACTCTAGATCCCTTTGGGATGGCAGCCGCAATTTTTACCGCTTCTTTAGCCGGCGTTAGGTCGGGTTTAATTTCTTTGATTTCAATGCTGCAATCTGCAGGCATTCTTTTGGTGTAGTCATGGGTTGCTGTTGCAACCCAATCGGGCATCTTATGACCAACTGAAACTATCGTGAGGCGCATTGATGCAGGTGACGACGAAATTATTCGTCGTCGTCTTCTTCAGAATCGCTAGCTTTAGCAAGACCTTTGCTACCAGCTAATTTCACACGTACGGGTTTGGCCCCCCACATGCCTTCAAGCTGATAGTAGGAGCGCAGCATCGGTTGCAAGATATGAACTACGATATCGCCACAATCGACTAGCACCCATTCACCGGTCTCTAAACCTTCGATAGAAATCACTTCACCACCTTTGGCATTCACCTCTTCTTTGACAGACATAGCCAAGGAACGAGTTTGGCGATTGCTTGAGCCAGTGGCGATGATCACCCGGTCAAACAATTCACTTAATTTAGTGGTGTCATACACGCGGATATCTTGCGCCTTAACATCTTCTAGGGCATCAATCACGACGCGTTGTAATTTACGTAAGTCCATATTTTCTCGACAATAATTTTTATATTTAGGGTGATCTTAGCTTGATTACTGATACAAGCCCAGATTTGTAATGATTTCTAGGGTGTGGGTGGGGATTTCCTCGGAAGCAATAGAGCTCCGAGACGATGATTTGAGGCGTCCTCTTAACTCTGTTGAGGAGAGGTCGACGTTGAGGCTTTCATCGATATATATGAGGCCACAAGCGCTATTTTCAAGGGCAGCGACATCCATTGTCTGATGTTCTTTTAGGAATTGACTCACTTCAGAGCCTAGTTCAGGGTTGGTTTGTGCTTGTAAGTCATGATGCGGTCTAGTCGCCACGGCGAAATTGACGTATTGGCTGAGCTTTTCCCAAGAGTTCCAGCTGGGCAGGGCAACGAGTGAATCCGCTCCCATTAGCCAGGTCAGACTGGCATTTGGCCCAAATCGCTCACGCAGCGCTTTAACGCTATCGATGGCGTAGCTGGGTCCGGCGCGATCAACTTCCATCCGATCAATGCCCACTTGTGTAGAAATCTTGAGATACAAAAAGGCGCGCGCTAAATCAATGCCGGCCGCCTCAGTTAATTGCAGACGCGTTTCCGCTGGAGTGATGCCAGTTCCTTTTTGCCAAGGCTCACCACTCGGGATAAGTAGTAGCGCATCGAAGTGAAGGAGTTTGGCAAAGTGCGTGGCCAACTTAAGGTGACCCACATGCGGGGGGTCAAAAGTACCCCCAAGAATGCCAATTTTTTTAATAGCGCTCAATGTTCGATGCTCAGGCTAGCCAATCGCGCGGCTTAAGGTAATAGTCATAAAGCTTAGCTTCTGGTGTGCCGGGTTTGGGATGCCAGTTGTACCACCATTGCACCACTGGGGGCATCGACATCAAGATGGATTCAGTTCGTCCACCTGAGTGCAGGCCAAATATAGTGCCCCTATCAAAGATGAGGTTGTACTCAACGTAACGACCGCGGCGATATTCTTGGAAAGACTTTTCTTCTGGCGTAAAGCTGTCTTGATAGCGACGCTGCACGATTGGGAGGTACGCATTGATGAATGCATCGCCTACTGCGCGAGTCATAGCAAAGCTTTTCTCAAATCCAAGCTCATTAAAGTCGTCAAAGAAAACGCCACCAATACCACGAGGTTCTTCACGATGTTTTAAGTAGAAGTATTCATCACACCATTTTTTAAAGCGAGGATAGAGCTCTTCGCCAAATGGATCTAATGCATCTTTAGCGGTTTGATGAAAGTGTTTGCAATCTTCATCCACGCCGTAATAAGGGGTGAGGTCAAAGCCACCCCCAAACCACCAGACAGGCTCCTTGCCAGGCGCTTGCGCAATAAAACAGCGCACATTCATATGGGTGGTAGGAACTTTGGGATTGTTCGGATGAAAGACTAAGGAAACGCCCATAGCCTCAAAGCTTCGTCCTGCTACCTCTGGGCGGTGATGCGATGCGGAGGGGGGCATTTGATCGCCACGAACATGCGAGAAACCTACGCCACCCTTTTCTAGAATATTGCCGCCATCCAAAATGCAGGTACGACCATAACCTTTGAGCTTGCTGTCTTCCGGCTTATGCCATTCGTCAGTAACAAAGACTTTGCCATCCAAAGCACTCATCGCGCTTGTGATGCGATCCTGCAAGCCTAAAAAATATTCCTTTAAGGCGTTGATATCAATTTGGGTATGTTGTTCTGACAAGGTGTTCTAGCTTTATGGATTTACTTGATTGCGCGATAGCCAATATCTTTACGATATTGCATGCCATCGAATTGAATCTTATTGATAGCTGCGTATGCTTTTTGTTGTGCACCACGTACTGTGTCAGCAAGACCAACAACACACATCACGCGTCCACCCGATGTCACTACCTTGCCATCTTGCAACTTAGTGCCAGCATGGAAGGTCATTTGATCTTCGGTGTCAGCAGGAATGCCTGTAATAACATCGCCTGCGCGAGGAGTGTCTGGATAGTTGTGGGCAGCGAGTACAACACCTAAAGCGGTGCGGCGATCCCATTCCAAATCCACTTCATTCAGCGTGCCATCAACCGCATGATCTAGGGCATTAACGAGATCGCTGCGTAAGCGGGCCATGATAGGCTGAGTCTCTGGGTCGCCCATACGGCAATTAAACTCCAAAGTCTTGATCTTGCCATCAGGGGCGATCATCAGGCCTGCATATAAGAAGCCTGTGTATGGGATGCCATCTGCCTTCATGCCTTGTACAGTTGGCATGATGACTTCACGCAATGCACGTGCATGAATTTCTGGGGTGACTACAGGAGCGGGGGAGTACGCACCCATACCGCCAGTGTTTGGTCCTTGGTCAGCATCGAGCAAGCGCTTGTGATCTTGGCTGGTTGCCAAGGCTAGAACATTTTTGCCGTCTACCAAAACAATAAAGCTAGCTTCTTCACCAGTGAGGAATTCTTCAATCACAACACGAGCACCTGCATTGCCGAATTTGTTATCCGCCAACATCATGTCAACAGCAGTATGAGCTTCTTCCAGGCTCATGGCGACAACTACGCCTTTGCCAGCAGCAAGGCCATCAGCCTTAATGACAATCGGCGCACCTTTAGCATCAATATAGGCGTGTGCCTCTAATGCATTGGAGAAGGTTTGATAATCCGCCGTCGGAATGCCATGGCGTTTCATAAAGGCTTTAGAAAAGTCTTTAGAAGATTCCAATTGAGCAGCTAGTTGCGTTGGCCCAAAAATGCGTAAGCCATTGTTACGGAATACATCAACGATGCCAGCAGCCAATGGCGCTTCTGGACCTACAACGGTTAAATGAATCTTCTCGCGCTTAGCAAAGTCAGCTAGCTCCTGCAATCCGGTGATTGGCAAGTTTTCAATACCTGCAGCAGTTTGCTTGGCAGTGGCAGTGCCACCGTTACCCGGGGCAACATATACAGTTTGAACTTGTGGGGATTGCGCTAACTTCCAAGCAAGCGCATGTTCACGTCCGCCAGATCCGATTAAAAGAATTTTCATAGCGATAGTTTGTCAGTATTAATGAAGTAAAAATGCAGTAAATTTTTTATAAATGCAAGGTCAATTAAAGTGCAGCGTTCGTAAAGACTTCTTGCACGTCATCTAAGTTTTCGAGCGCATCGAGTAACTTTTGCATGCTTTCAGCTTGATCGCCCTCTAGGGCAATCTCAGTCTCAGGGCGCATGGCAACAGTAGCTAGCTCAGGCTTGAGACCAGCCTTACTAATAGCATCTTGCACTTTAGAAAAATCCGGAACAGGTGAGAGTACTTCTAATGAGCCATCATCATGAGTAATGACATCTTCGGCGCCAGCATCTAAAGCAACTTCCATCAGTTGATCTTCACTAGTGCCTGGTGCAAATAGCATTTGGCCGCAGTGTTTGAATAAGAAAGCAACTGAGCCTTCTGTACCCATATTGCCGCCATTTTTGTTAAAAGCATGGCGAACTTCAGCAACGGTGCGAGTGCGGTTATCGGTTAAGCAATCGACAATGATGGCTGCGCCATTCATGCCATAACCTTCATAACGAATCTCCTCGTAATTCACGCCTTCAAGAGAGCCGGTGCCGCGCTGAATCGCTCTTTGCACGTTATCGTTGGGCATATTGGAGTCTTTGGCTTTATCAATAGCCAAGCGCAAACGGGGGTTTGTAGCAATATCACCGCCGCCCAATTTAGCGGCTACGGTAATTTCTTTAATGAGTTTGGTCCAAATCTTGCCGCGTTTTTCGTCCTGACGACCTTTGCGGTGCTGAATATTGGCCCATTTCGAATGGCCGGCCATACGGGTAAGTCCTTTAAATAATTTGGCTAGAAGACCTCATTTTAAGGGGTTCTAGACCCAAGGTAGGGGGTATCTGACCATTTTTTGTTACACTCTCATGTCTTAGCAGTAACAAAGTAGCAAAGTAAGCAGAATTTCCACTGCAAACACCTGCCTCGGTGATGGAATTGGTAGACGTGCCGGACTCAAAATCCGGTGCCGCAAGGCGTGGCGGTTCGAGTCCGCCCCGAGGCACCATCAATTTAGCTGCTCTTACGCACTTTGCAGTATTTTTACTGCCACCTGCTTGGTAGCAAAACTAAAGCTCAGAATCTCATAGCGCCATTGGTATTGATGGACTGCCTCTTGGAAGGCTTTAAATTCATCCTCTTTCCAGGATTTATAGCCAATGAATTCATCAAACACAATGACGGTTCCGGAAATAATCTGAGGTCCAAGTAAATCAAAAATCGTTTTTGTGGAACTGTACAGATCGCAATCGATATTCATAAAGCGGATGGGGCCACTATTTTCTTTTAAGAACTCAGGAAGAGTGTCTTCGAACCACCCTTGATGCAGGATGACATTGTTTGGGACTTCAGGTAGCACACCATTGGCGCTATAACTTCCGCTAGGCTCATCGTTCCAGTTCTCAGGAATGCCCTCAAAGCTATCAAAGCCATGAACCTCACCTTTTACAAGGCCGGCAATATTGCGAATGGATTTTCCGTTATAAACCCCAAACTCCAATACCAAACCCTCCAGCTTTGCCTGTGCTAGCGCCAGCTCAATTGTTTTTGTGTTGCTGCCAATCAATTTTCCAGATTGAGCTTGAGACTTCAGGTATTCCCATGATTCAAGTTCTGCTTTCACCTTTACATTACTGCCAAGAGATTGCAATATTTTTGAGCCCGCCTCATGATTTCCAAAATGCTCCTGAAGCATTCCTAGGAAAAAAGCGTAGGTAGGATTTGCTGGATTTAATGCGCTAACGTTTTCTAATGCTGCAATTGCAGCCTGATGATCGCCAAGATCAATCAGTACGGTGTGGCTGTTGAATAATGGTTCTTCAAGGTCGGGCTCGCACTCAATTGCGCGCTTATAAGCCTTAAGCGCTTCATCGAGTTCACCGAGATCCGTTAGTGCTACGCCAAGGCTATTCCAAGCGCTGGCATTGCTTGCCTGGAGATCCAAGGATTTTTTAAGCCACTCTTTTGCCTCATGCGGCTTCATCGACTTGAGAAACATAGATCCAATGTTGTAGTGCGTCACGGATGACTGGGGATCTATCAGCAAAGCCTTTTTATACAGGCTGTAGGCTTCTTGAAATTGATTTTGCTTGGTTAGGTTATTAGCCAGGTTAACAACCGGTTCAATTTGATTGGGGTTGAGTAGGGATGCTTGTCTGTAAAGTTGATTGGCAATCTCAAATTCATTTAAATTGGAGTAACAGATCCCTAATTGAAGGCAAATCATTGCTTGATTCGGGTTGAGTTGATACGCCCTAGTAAACAGTTGAGCTGCTTTACTGAAATCCCCTAAATGCTGTGCAATTGAGCCTGATAGACATAATGTTTGCAGATGATTCGGATCCTCATTCAGAATTAAGGCATAAAGAGAATCTGCTTTTTGTAGCTCACCTTGTTGATGAAGGGCGATTGCCTGGGGGAGAGTGCTTGCGACAGTCATATTTATTTGGCCGGTAATCGACTATTTAAATTTCGTAGGAATCAGATTCGTTTGACATCGCCTGCTCAACAATCTTCTTTGTCAGGGTTGGCGAGAAGAGTTCGATGAATGTGTAAACAAAAGATCTGAGGTAGGCGCCTTGTTTTACGCCTAGATGGGTGACGTTATTTCCAAATAGATGGCCAGCGGGGATGACTTTGAGGTTGCGATCTCTATCGGGATCATAGGCATGACCAGCAACAATGCCAATGCCCATTCCAGTTTCTACATAAGTCTTAATTACGTCGGCATCAATTGCCTCCAAAATAATATCTGGCGTAATGTTTCTTTGTGCGAAGGCTGCGTCTATCTTGCTACGACCTGCAAATGCTTTGTCGTAGGTGATGATGGGGTACTTAGCGATCTCTTCAAGCGTCAGCGTGGCTTGGTTTAGAAGTGGGTGACTGAGTGGCACCATGAGTACGTGTTGCCATTGATAGCCCGGTAAAGCTAATACACCGGGGGTATTGGCGATGCCTTCAGTTGCAATTGCAATATCTGCGCGATCATGCGTTAGTAGTTCTGCAATTTGACCTGGGCTACCTTGTTGAATACTCACTTTTACCTTTGGAAAGCGCTTGGTAAATTCGGTAAGCACTTTAGGTAGTGCATAGCGTGCTTGTGTATGAGTAGTTGCAATCACAAAGCTGCCTTGATCTTGGCTAGCAAAATCTTTGCCGACTCGCTTGAGGGTTTCAACTTCATCCAGGATGCGCTCAATCGAGCTCAAAATACGCTTGCCTGGTTCAGTAAGAGAGCGAATGCGTTTGCCGTGGCGGCGGAAGATCTCCACGCCCAATTCATCTTCTAGCTCAATAATGGCCTTAGATACGCCCGGCTGAGAAGTGAAGAGCGCTTTTGCGGCAGTCGTTAGATTGAAGTTCTGTCTAACCGCTTCCCGTACAAAACGGAACTGATGAAGATTCATGGGGATTCCTATCTATATATCTACAAAGATATAGGAATCAAATTCTAAATGATTTTTGGGTATTAAGCCCTAGAAACCCAGCGCAATCCAATAAGTGCTAACAGGAAGTACAGCAAAGGCGGGGTGAGGGCCGTCAGTAGTGCTGGCCAAGAACCTAGGAGACCTACATTTGAGAATAGAGAGTTAAACAACTGAAAGCTCATGCCTAACATGATGCCGCCAAATACCTTAATACCTACGCTACCTGCGCGCACCTTCAGATAAGCAAACGGCAGTGCTAAGGTGAGCATCACAAATATAGTGAATGGATAAACCACTTTTTTCCAGAAAGCAATGGAGTGTCGCTGCGCATCTTGTTTGTTTTCGCGCAAATGCGTAATAAATCGACCCAGACTCACGATAGACATTTTTTCTGGGCTAATTAAGAGTACGTTCAGAATTTGAGGCGTAACCTCAGATTCCAGAGTAAGAATCGGATGTGTAAAAGTCTGTGCTGAAAAAACTGGATTGAGTGGATCGGATTGTTTGGTTTCCTTGAAGCGCGTTTCGGTTACATCGTTCAAAACCCAAATGCCGGTTTCATCGAACTGCCCAGAGACCGCGCTGCGAATGGAGAGCAGATGATAGGTGTCATTAAACTCATACATACGAATATCGCGAATTTCATTATCTTTATCTACTTTGCCAACGTTGACATAGCGCACTCCTGGGCGAACGGGGCCACTGCCATCTTCATCACGTAAGCGATCCTTGACCCAGACACCCGTTCTAAATTGGGAGGAGTAGGCTGAACCCATAGCCTTCATGCGGATTTGATCTGACTTTGCTTCGGTGTACGGACCAACCCATTCACTCATGATGAGTGTGAGTGCAATCAAGGGTAAAGAGATCTTAGTGAGGGTAATGAGGCCGCGTTTGACGTCTAATCCAGCGATACGCAAAATAGTGAACTCAGACTGGCTGGCCAACATCGCAAATACATAAATACTGCCGATTAGGCCTGCAATCGGAATGATTTCAGAGATGCGGCTTGGGGCTTTTAAGAGAACATGTAGCAAAGCCAAAGGCAGTGTGTAGGCACCTTGTACGGAACCAAGCTCACTCAAGATATCGAAGAATAAAAATAAGGCCACTAAGGCGAACAAGATAAAGCCAAAAGCAGAATAGATCTGCTTAGCTAAGTAGCGTTCATAAATGAAGGGGAATAGCAGTTTCATTTAGCGGCCATGGAAGCAGGTAGTTGACGACGCCACCATTTCAGAGAGGGGTTGATACGATTGCGAATTAAGGCCGTTGCAATCAAGAGCGCAAGTAAGTGAATAGGCCAGATCGCAACAAAGACACTGACCTTACCTTGTGAGACAAAATTCTGCGTGAGATTAAGTAGATTGCTGTAAATCAAATAAATTAATACCGCATAGAACATCGCCGTGTAGTTACCAAGGCGCGGGTTGACATATGCCAGTGGAATAGCGATCAACACTAAGCCTAATGCCATCAAGGGCAGGCCAATACGCCAAAGCAATTCAGCACGATTGGGGTTCACTGACGTGGGATTTGGATCCTCCAACAGCTCGGTAATCGTCTTCTCGCGATCGCGTGGTGCAGGTGCCAAGGAGTCTTTGCTACGAATCTTAGTGCTGTATTCGTTAAATTCAAGAATCCTAAAATCAGGCTGAGTAGGCTGTCCCTCATAGCGTCTGCCGTTATGGAGCACGATCGATTTTTCGCCACCTGCAGAGTTTTGGATATAGCCGGTAGATGAAACTGCAATGCTGAGGCGTCCATTCTTGGAATCGGCTACGAAGATATTTTTGACTTCACTTTTATCGATATCAAGCTCTTCAATAAAGAACACGCGTTCTGCTTTAGCGGACTCTTTAAATTGACCGGCACTCACCATCGATACGTCATCACGCTGTTGAAAGCGCTGGCTAATTAAGGTGGACTCGCGGTTTGCCCAGGGCCAAACAAAAAGCGCTAACAGGGCGATGACGATGATGAGTGGAGTAGCAAACTGGAGGATGGGGCGAATGAGACTTGCAATACTTAGTCCACTCGCAAACCAAACAATCATTTCCGAGTCTTTGTACCAGCGTACTAAAACAATCAGCGTTGCCACAAATAGGGAAACGGTTAAAAGAACCGCAAGATATCCCAAAGTGGCCAAGGCAATTAAGACCAGCGCATCCTCAGGATTAACCGCTCCGTTGGCGGCGTAACCCAAAATTCGAATAACTAAGGTAGTCACCATGATGGTCACTAAGACCAAAAAGACCCCACCAGTCGTAAAACTGAGTTCTCGGCGAAGGGCCTGTTTAAAAATCATAGGGAATAGGGGTCTGGATTGGTGAGGTTATTAGGGGGATTGTTGGGGCTATAAATGGCTTATATTGCTAGTGATCGGGGAAGTTCGTCTCATGTCGGAGGATAATGGATAAACGTCCCAAATTAGCAATTACCTCCCTTTTGAATCGACCAAAATACCGTAATAGATTATGACAATTCAATTCAGTGCCAAGATTTTCCCTCAAGCCGACATTCAGAGCCCAAAACTCCAGAAATCTAGCCTCAAGCCCCTGCTTACTCATAGCGCCGACTGCTTGGTTTTGGCCTATTCCAAAGCAGATTTGGATAGTTTTTCCGCCGCTAAGGGTACCAAGGTAAAAGCAGGGTTTTTGCCGGAGTTGGATCTATTGCTCGGGGGCTCTGTAGGCCATGCCAATCTCGTTGGCGATTTGGATTCTCAGCAGGCTGCTCTCTGCATGTTGCGCGCAGAAAAATCTTGGGCTGCCAATGGCGTAAAAGTAAAACGAGTATTGCTCGTGAGTTTGGGTGATGTTCATCTTGCCAGCGAGCGTAGTTTGACAACGTACTCTAAAGTTGCTCGTCCAGCTTTGAAGGTATTGAGCGGCGGATCTATAGAATCTGCCCTTTGGTTTACCCCAAGCTTTGCACTTGCGCATCACGCAGACTTCATCGCGGAGGAAGTGCGTCTCACTATTCAATACGCCGGCGATCAGGCCTACCGTTTTGGTGTGCGTCAGCCTGCTATGAAATTTAAAGCAAAAGATAAAGCAGACACATTTAAGCACCTCATCTTTGCAGGTAATGATGCTTGCGCTAAGGAGCTGAAGCTTGCAGTAGAGCAGGGCGTATCGATGGTTGAGGGCATGAACTTGGCAAAGGATCTTGGTAATCTTCCACCGAATATTTGCACGCCAACCTATTTGGGTAAAGCTGCACAGGGATTAAGTAAGAAGACTGGTCTCAAAGTTGAAGTGCTCGGTCGTAAACAAATCGAGGCTTTGGGAATGGGCTCATTCTTGTCGGTTGCTAAGGGATCTGACACGCCGCCACAATTTATTGTAATGAAACATCAAGGTGGTAAAGCGGGAGAAGCCCCGATTGTTTTGGTTGGCAAAGGTATTACTTTTGATACTGGCGGCATCTCACTCAAGCCAGGCGAAGCCATGGATGAAATGAAATACGATATGTGTGGTGCAGCCTCAGTAATCGGCACCATGTATTCAGTTTCTTTAATGAAGTTGAAAAAGAATGTCATTGGCGTTATTCCAACCTGTGAAAACATGCCATCTGGTCAAGCTACCCGTCCTGGCGATATCGTCAAGAGTATGTCTGGTCAAACGATTGAGATTCTCAATACCGACGCAGAAGGTCGCTTAATTCTGTGTGATGCACTCACTTATGTAGAACGCTTCAAGCCGGCAGCGGTGATTGATGTTGCGACCTTAACGGGCGCTTGTGTGATTGCCTTGGGTCATGTGCATAGCGGCTTGTTCTCTGATGATGAGAACTTGGTGAGTGGGCTTACTAAAGCAGGTCATGCCTCGCTCGATACCGTATGGCGCTTGCCTTTGGATGCTGCTTACCATGAGCAACTCAAATCCAATTTTGCGGATGTGGCCAATATTGGTGGGCGTCCTGCTGGCAGCGTTACTGCAGCTTGCTTCTTGTCCCGCTTTACTGAGAAATACAAATGGGCTCACTTGGATATTGCTGGAACTGCATGGAAGAGTGGCGCTGCTAAAGGCTCTACCGGTCGCCCGGTACCGCTGCTAGTGAACTTCTTGCTTGAGCGCAAGTAAGCGTTCTCGTTACCCCTGGATATATATTGAATGGCTCGAATTGATTTTCATAGCAATGTGAGTGACAAGCTGGAATATGCCTGTCGCCTCACGCGCAAGATTTGGAGTGCTACGTCTGAGGGTGAACCGGTGCGCAACATTGTGATGGTGGGCGAGAAGGCTGATTTGCAAAAGTTAAATGAATTACTTTGGTCTTTCAGCGCTACTGATTTTTTACCGCACTGTTTTATTGATGATGAAGCTGCAGCAGAGACGCCGATTGTGTTGATGGATGATTTTGCTTCTTCAGCTCTCCATAATGTTCCGCATGCTGATGTCATGATTCATTTGGGTATGCGCATGCCGGCCGATGTGCCGGCTTTAGTGGTACGCTTTCCTAGAATCGTTGAGGTCGTCACAGTCAATGAGGCAGAACGCTTGGCAGGGCGTGAGCGTTTTAAAGCCTATCGAGAATTAGGTCATGAGTTGCATAACTTTGACCAATCCAAAAGTTAAGATCTATGATGATTCATCCCCAGTTTGACCCTGCAGCTATTCGAATTGGATCGTTTGCGATTCATTGGTATGGCTTGATGTACTTGATGGCCTTTGCTCAATTCTTGCTATTAGGCCGCTTGCGCATTCAATCACCTCGTTATCAAGCATTGGGTTGGACTTATAAGGATCTGGAGGATCTACTCTTTGCAGGTGTGCTTGGGGTGGTGCTTGGTGGACGTTTGGGCTACACCCTGTTTTATATGCCAGGCTTTTACTTATCTCATCCATTGAGTATTTTCAAAATCTGGGAAGGCGGTATGTCTTTTCATGGCGGCTTGCTGGGTGTTCTGGTGGCGCTCTATTGGTTTGCCAAAAAACGCAAAACCACTTTTTTTGTTGTTAGCGATCTAGTTGCTCCTTTGGTCCCATTTGGTTTGGCTTTTGGACGATTGGGAAATTTTATTAATGGAGAGCTATGGGGCAGGCCCACTGATTTACCTTGGGCTATGGTGTTCCCATTGGTGGATTCTGTACCCCGTCACCCATCGCAGATTTATCAGTTGCTTGGTGAAGGTATCTTGCTAGGTATTGCATTGTGGGTTTATGCAGGTAAACCAAGAAGGGTGGGGCAAGTTTCTGGATTCTTCTTGTTGGGTTATGGTATGTGCCGTTTCTTGGCTGAATATGCGCGTGAGCCCGACTCCTTCTTAGGTCTTCTGGGTTTAGGTTTATCTATGGGTCAGTGGTTGTGCGTGCCGATGATATTGTTTGGCATCTATCTCATGACGGCATTCAAATCCAAGAGTAAGTAAGTCATGCTGAATGAAGAGCTCACTTTACGTAAGCTAGAAATACTCTGCTCATTTGTTCGTACTGGCAGCCTATCTAAAACAGCAGAAGAATTACATTTAAGCTCAGTCAGTATCCATAAGGCCTTGCACTCACTTGAGTCTGGTATCGGATGTCCTTTATTTGTCAAAGAAGGTCGCCAATTAAAGGCTTTGCCTGCTGCCATCTATTTGGCAGAAGCAAGCGCTGATTTATTGGGTGATGTAGAGCGCATCCTGAAGAAGACACGGTCTAAGGCTGGGGTAGAGAGCGGGCAAATTCGTTTGGGTTCGATGTACTCTTTGACTGCCAATATTATTCCTAGAGTAATTATGGGCACCAAAATTCGTAGACCTGACTTAGATATTGATTTGTATCTTGGGTCCAACGAGGATTTAATGAAGAAGCTTGGCGAGGGAAATGTAGATGCGGTGGTGATGGCCGTTCCTGTCAGAGATCTTCCTGAGGGCGTCCAGGTAGTGCCTCTCTTTGAGGATCAGTTATTTTTAGCCTCCTCAAAAAACAATAAGCCAGCCGAAGCAAATGTGGATCTGTCTGAATATCGGAATGAGAAATTTCTAACCCTACAAGATGGCTTTGCTACTACTTCGGGGTTTTATGAGGCCTTTCAGCTTGCTGGCTTTAAGCCTGATGTAGTGATGAAGGTTGGGGATATCTTTTCCCTTATGAATATGGTCTCAGGCGACCTGGGAAGATCGCTGTTGCCGGGTAGGGTAAAGGCCTTAATGGGTAATGCAATTGAATTTACCCCCTTGCTGCCAAAATATCAGGTGACCCAACATATCGGCCTCATGTACCTTCAGGCTAATGAATCAAACCCCAATATCCTCGCTCTAGCGGCTGAAACCCGCATGTTGCATCGCAATAATATTTAGACATCAAAATAGATTTATGTTATTCATTAACTTAAAGTTAATGAAATTACACTTTCATTAATTGATTTGACCTTTGCCTGGCTATAAATTAGCTCTCAATCCTTCAGTTTTGGGGACGAATTCTTTGAGAGATATACATGCTTGAAAAGCTAGCAAAAGCCCGTTACTTTTCCCGCGTTACAGGCGCGGTCAATCGACTGATTTCTGAGCGCGGCGAGTCCAATGCTGTGAGCATGGCTGACGATGTCATCAATAGCTACCGCAAACTCTCTAAAGATCAGCATTCAAAATTTTTCAATTTTCTTTTTGAAAAACTCAACCCTGATCCTACTGCAGTCATGGCTGCTGCACAAAACTTTTCAGCTGAAGCTAGCGCGCGTAATTACATTAAATTGCAACGCGTGACAGAGCCGCCAAGGCAAGAGTTGTTTCGTCGCCTCAATCGCGCAACCAATGGAACTGCGGCGCTTGTTGGTATGCGCCGCGACCTCTTGCAAGTGCTTGAGAAGCAGCCTGAGTTAACGGCAGTTGATTTTGACTTACGCCATCTTTTGTCTTCTTGGTTTAATCCAGGATTTTTAAAGATGCATCGAGTGGATTGGAAGTCGCCTGCAGAGATTTTAGAAAAGCTCATTCAGCACGAAGCTGTTCATGCAATTGATGGCTGGGATGACCTGCGCCGCCGCCTGCAGCCTGATCGCAGATGCTTTGCATTCTTTCATCCGCAACTTCCGAACGAGCCCTTAATATTCGTTGAGGTAGCTCTTTTGCCAGAAATTCCAGCGGTTATTACACCGTTGGTAGATAAGAAGGCTGAGACAGTTCATCAAACATCTCAATACAAGGTTGCTGCTTTTTATTCCATCAGTAACTGCGAGCCTGGATTGCGTGGTGTATCCATGGGTAACTTCTTGATTAAGCGCGTTGCTGAACAGTTACATGCGGAATTCCCTGGCATTAAAACCTTTGTAACGCTCTCCCCAATTCCTGGATTTATTGACTGGGTTGCTGCTGGTGCAGATATTGGCGGCGAAAAGACAGGTACCCAGCTCAAGCCGGCGGTTCGCACAGCTCGCGAGCAATCCTTGGAAGTTCTTGGTCTTGTTAATCGCTCTTGGCCTGAACGCTTGAGTGGTGGTTGGCATCCGGACAACGCTACTGAAAAAGAGAAGGCTGCATTACTGTGCCTAGCCAGTATTTACCTAGGCTTAGGTTCTGCTGGTCGTAACGGTAATCCGGTTGCTAAGTTTCACTTGGGCAATGGTGCAAAGTTGCATCAGATTAATTGGGCCGGGGATTTATCCCGCAAAGGTTTAAGGCAATCTGCAGCCCTGATGGTGAACTATTTATACGATCTTTCCGCTGTTGAGGAAAACCATGAGCGCTTTACCCATGGGGAGATTGATTATTCACGTGCTGTAGGCCGTTTAATGCAGGCTTAGAAATATATTTTGGAGGAGAGGCTCTAAAAGCAGAATTCAGAGAGTATTCGCTTTAGAGTATGTGGCAAGGAACCAGGCGCTAAGATCTGGCCATAACAAGAAGTACATAAAAACACTATTAGGAGAACTATATGAGTAATGAATTCAATTCTGGGTCTGATGCGCTCAAGCCAAATGCTTTGCGTCGCCAATTATTGGCGGGATCTGCAGCGCTGCCTTTAGCGGGTATTGTGGGCTATAGTCCTGCATCAAGCGCTCAAGGTGCAACTAAAACCTTGAACATCTCACATCAGTTTCCTGGTGGAACCATTCAGGCGGGCGACTTCCGTGATCGTCTTTGCCGTAAATTTGCTGAGTCAGTTGAAAAGCGCACTAAAGGCGCTTTGAAGTTCCAGGTATACCCAGGTTCATCATTGATGAAAACCAATGCACAGTTCAGTGCAATGCGTAAAGGCGCTTTGGATATCTCATTATTCCCAATGCCATATGCTGGTGGAGAAGTGCCTGAGTTAAATATTGGCTTGATGCCAGCATTGGTTACTAGTTATGAGCAGGCTGCTAAATGGAAGACTGCTGAAGTTGGCAAGATGCTGACCAAAATTTTAGAAGACAAAGGAATTGTTCTCTTAAGTTGGGTTTGGCAAGCCGGTGGTGTGGCAAGCAGAAGTAAGTCAATTGTTCTCCCAGAGGACGTTAAGGGCATGAAGATTCGCGGCGGTAGTCGTGAATTCGACTTGATGCTTAAGGCAGCAGGGGCTTCAGTAATCTCGTTACCTTCAAATGAAATCTATGCAGCAATGCAAACTGGTGCGATGGATGCGGCTTACACATCTTCCACAAGCTTTATGTCATTCAAGTTGGAAGAGTTGGCAAAAGCATTTACTAGCGCACGTCAAAAATCCTATTGGTTCATGCTTGAGCCATTGATGATGTCTAAGCAAATCTTTGATACGTTGCCAAAAGATCAGAAAGATGCCCTTATGGCAGCTGGCGCAGAGATGGAGAAGTTTGGTCTTGAAGCTGCAAAGGATGATGACAAGACGGCGGCCTTGGCATATGCAAGAGCTGGCAGCAAGGTGACTGATGTTGATACAGCGATTGTGGATAAGTGGAGAGCGATTGCTCGAGATAGCGCTTGGAAAGACTACGCAGAGAAGAATGAAAGCTGTGCGGCATTGTTAAGAGCAGCAGAAAAAGTAATCTAAATCATGAATCAACTTTTACAAGCGACAGACCGCTTAATGTCTGGAATGAATAAGCTAATGGTGTTATTTGGATCATTGGCATTGGTAGCTGCTTCAGTCATCTTGAGTTATAGCGTTGCTTCAAGAGCATTTTTCGGAGCAACGACTGATTGGCAAGATGAGGCTGCAGTATTTTGTTTGGTAGGTGCTACTTTCTTGTGTGGTGCTTACGTTCAGCAAATCCGTGGGCATGTAGGCATTTCAGCAGTGTCTACTATGTTGCCTAAAGCAATTAATCGTCTCAGAGTGTTGATTATTGATATTGCCTCTTGCGCTTTCTGTGCATTTTTTGCATGGAAGTCTTGGACTTTATTTCATGAGGCGTGGGTAGACGGTCAAGTGACTTCATCTTCATGGGCTCCACCCCTGTGGATTCCATACATCATGATGTCTATTGGTATGACCTTGTTGGCGTTTCAGATTTTGCTCCAAGCGTTTGGAGATGTTGTTAATCCAGGCGAAGGGGAATAAGTATGTCTATCACAGTACTCGGATTATTGTTTGCAGCGGTTACGTTGCTGGTTATGTTTTCAGGGATGCCCATCTCATTTGCATTGGGCTCAGTAGCAGTTATCTTTATGGTGTTCTTTATGCCTGCATCCTCATTGGATACAGTGACTCAGAACGTCTATGAAGAAATGGCGAGCATCACCTTGCTCTCGATCCCGCTATTTATCTTAAAAGGGGCGGCGATCGGACGTTCGCGCGCCGGCCAAGATTTATACGAAGCTTTGCACGTTTGGCTTGGTAAAGTTCCGGGCGGCTTAGGTGTTGCTAACGTGTTAGCTTGTGCACTTTTTGCTGCAATGGCAGGCTCTAGTCCTGCAACTTGTTCTGCAATTGGTAGTGCTGGTATTCCAGAAATGCGTAAGCGTGGCTATTCACCAGGATTGGCAGCGGGCATTATTGCCGCTGGTGGCACTCTCGGTATTCTGTTGCCGCCATCAATCACAATGATTTTGTACTCAGTTGCTGCAGAACAATCATTGGGACGTTTATTCCTTGCTGGCATTGGCCCTGGCTTGATGTTGGTATTGTTCTTCTCGATTTACACTGTTTACCGCTTCCGCAAGGAATACAACATGGCATTAGAGGCAGTTAAAGTAGGTGCCCCTAGCCAGCCGATCCTTGAGCGTCAAACATACACCATGCAGCAGAAGATGAGTTCTTTGCCGCGCGTATTGCCTTTCTTGGTATTGTTGATTGGCGTCATGATTGCGCTCTACGGCGGCTATGCAACCCCTTCTGAAACTGCAGGCCTTGGTGCAATATTGGCCTTTGCATTAATTGCCGGTATCTACAAAATGTGGCGTATCAAAGATTTGTCGCCATTGCTCAATGCCACCATTAAAGAATCCACAATGTTGATGTTCATTATTGGAATGTCTTTATTGTTTTCCAATGTGATGAGCCATTTGCACCTTAGTCAGTCAGCTGCACAAGCGATTGTTGACCTCGGCTTTGGGCGTTGGGGATTGTTGGCGGCTATTTTGGTTTTGGTCGTGATCTTGGGCTTCTTCTTGCCGCCGGTTTCAATCATCTTAATGACTGCACCAATCTTCTTACCACCACTAAGAGCGGCTGGATTTGATTTGGTTTGGTTTGGAGTGGTGATGACCATCGTGATGGAGACGGGTTTGATACATCCGCCAGTCGGTCTCAATATCTTCGTGATTAAAAACATCGCGCCGGATATTTCTTTGAATGAAATTATTTGGGGTGTATTCCCATTTGTGATCATCATGATTCTCTCTGTAGTGCTGCTCTGCTTCGTGCCAGAAATTGCTACAGGCTTATCTGACCTTGTGATGGGTGTAGCTAAGGTCCATTGATTGCAACATTGATAAAAATATTAGTCTTATAGGAACTTTCATGAATTTATATTCGCTCTTGGAAAAAGGTTTTCCAAAAGATAAAAAAGCATGTGCCCTTGAAACGCATGATGGTCTTTATTACTCTTGGGGTGACCTAGAGGCAGCTACAGCAAAATTCGCTAATTTATTGGCAAGCCTGAAGCTTCCAAAAGGAGCTAGGGTTGCAGTCCAGGTTGAGAAGTCTCCTGAGGCACTTTTTCTGTATCTAGCAACCATTCGTGCGGGCTATGTGTATTTGCCGCTGAATACTGCTTATCAGTCAGCTGAAATTCAGTACTTCCTAGAGAATGCTGAGCCAGCAGTGGTTGTGTGCAGCAGTAAGAACCTCTCTTGGGTTTCTAAGGTAGCTTCTAAGGCTGGTACTAAGCATGTATTTACGCTGGATGAGAACCGTACAGGCACTTTATTAGAGCGCGCAGGAAACCTGAGCGACAAATTTAAAACTGTTCCGGCAAAAGATGATGATCTTGCGGCGATTCTGTATACCTCTGGTACAACAGGACGTAGCAAAGGCGCAATGCTTACTCATAAAAACCTTGGCAGCAATGCACAAGTACTGCAAAAGTTCTGGGGTTGGAAAAAAGGCGATGTATTGCTGCACGCTTTGCCGATCTTCCACGTGCATGGATTGTTTGTAGCAGCACACGGCGCCTTGATTAATGGCAGCAAGATGATTTGGTTGCCGCGTTTAGATACAGCGCAGTTGATTAAGCACATGCCACAGTCCACCGTGATGATGGGTGTACCTACATTCTATGTACGTCTATTGGCTGACAAAGGATTTACTAAAAAAGTAGCAAGCAATATGCGCCTATTTGTTTCTGGCTCAGCACCTTTGCTGACAGAAACATTCAATAGCTTTAAAGAAGTGATTGGTCAGCCGATTCTTGAGCGTTATGGCATGAGTGAGACCGTGATGTTGGTTTCCAATCCATACAAAGGTAAGCGAGTAGGTGGTTCTGTTGGTTTGCCATTGCCTGGCGTTAAGGTTCGTGTAGTTGATGAAGATAACAAGCCATGCAAAGTAAATGAGATTGGCAGTATTCAAGTGAAGGGTCCAAATGTATTTGCGGGCTACTGGCGCATGCCTGAGAAGACTGCTGAAGAGTTCACAAAAGATGGTTGGTTTAAAACTGGCGACGTCGGTCGTTGGGGCGGCGATGCCAATGGTGGTAAAGCACCAAATGATTACTTATGCATTGTTGGCCGCAGTAAGGATTTAATTATTTCTGGTGGCTACAACGTTTACCCGAAAGAGATTGAAAGTTTTATCGATGACATGACTGGCGTTGATGAAAGCGCTGTGATCGGAATTCCACATCCAGATTTTGGTGAGGCAGTGATGGCAGTAGTGGTGCCTAAGGCTGGCGCAAAACTCAATGCAGAAGCAATGATTGCAACTTTAAAAACACAAATTGCAAACTTTAAGATTCCAAAGCGTGTTGAGATTGTTTCTGATTTACCGCGTAATGCTATGGGTAAGGTACAAAAGAATATCTTGCGTCAGCAGTACACGGCTTAATTAAAAACCGAATGCCTTGCGGCTTTCATTAAACATGAAGGCTGCAAGGAAAAACAGCATGATGCCAAAGACTCGTTTGAGTTGACCAATATCGAGTTTTCTGGCCATCTTTGCACCTAAAGGTGCAGTAAAGATACTGACGGTTACGATGCATGCAACCGCAGGTAAATAGACAAAGCCTAAAGAACCTGCTGGGAGATTAGGATTTCCCCAGCTCCCATACATATAGCCAATCGTAGCCGCGGCAGCAATAGGAAAGCCCAGGCCTGATGAGGTCGCCATTGCAGTGTGGGGTTTGACATTGCACCAAAGCATAAACGGCACAGTAATGAATGCGCCACCCGCACCCACAAGACTTGCCAGCGCTCCAGCAAATGTCCCAAAGGAAAATAATCCGAACGCGCTTGGTAATTCTCTGCCTGCCTTGGGCTTCTTATTGATCAGCATCTGGATTGAGGTGTAAACAATAAAGACTGCGAAGAAAAGTGAGAGCCATGAGGTCTTGAGTGCTTCGAATAATTCGCTGCCACCAACCAGTCCACCAAAAATCATTCCGGGACTTAAAGAGGCAACTAGTTTCCAATCAATTGAGCCATGTTTGTGATGTGCCCAGATTGCGGAAGTGGTGGTAAACAGAATGGTGGCCATTCCTGTGGCAATCGCCATGTGCACAATCACTTCTTGGCTAAATCCGAGATGATTAAAAACTAATATCATGAAGGGCACCAGAATCATGCCGCCACCAATGCCCAGTAATCCAGCCAAGTAGCCAGAGATGGCGCCACACAACATCAACATCAAGATATCGCTTAGTAACATGAATTCCCCGCCTTAGCCGCTAGGCCGTCATCCTGAACCCTAAGGTTCAAGGTGGAACGGCTACTCTGTTTCGGGTGCATTAAGAGGCTCAGGGAGTAACCAAGTCTAAGTTGGCACTGTGAACCGTCAAAACGCTCACGCCCACAAGGTAAAGATCGTTCCTGATGCTTGCGCATCGGTTCAAGGAACTATTGGCCTTGGCGAACCAGGCAGGGAAAGGGTTTGCATCAAAGAATCCACTTGATCCTCAAGCTCTCGAATCCGACCCTGAAGACGAGTGACTTCATCAGAGCTCATGTTGGAGGGGGTGCTTTGCTGCGAAGAATTTTTTTGTAAGGTGATGAGGTCACCAGCAATTTTAAGTGCAGCCATCATGCTGGCACGTTCAATGCTGCGATTGCCGCCACTGATGGCCAGTTGAATTTGCTCATCTACCAATACGCATGCTGCACGAAGTAATGGCTCATGTTCTGCACTTGTTGCCAGAGTAATTTTTTGACCGGCGAGACTTACTTCAATGCGTTGTTGGCTCATTGTCATCCTCTAGATTATTTGTTGGAACAACTTCGCCAAGTAGATTGAGTTGGCGACCATCACTCTGCTCAGGCAGGCGACTCAAAATGTGCTGAATACGCTTTTGCGCATCTTCAATCTTATTTTCGAGCTGTACTCGATTTTGATTTAAGTTCTGAACTGCTTCGGCAATCGCCTGAATTTTTCCAGCCAAACGATTGATGGATGCGCATAGCGCATCCATATCTGAGGCTTGGTTGCCAGTGGAAAGAGGTGAGGTCTCATTCATACTGGCATTGTAGTCTGAAAAAAGGGCTTATTTCATGGCGTAACGCAGGCCCACAAATACGTTTGAGCCTGGGGTGTTGTAGCCATAGCTTAATTGGTAGTTCTTATTCAAAACGTTATTCCAGCGGGCAAATACGCTCAGATCTTTCATCAAATCGTAGTTGGCATAGAGATTAAAGATGGTGTAGCCGCCCATGCCAGTGCTTGTGCCCTGAAAATCATCCCTTCGCCCAGAAAAAGTAGCGCCAATACCGGTGGTGAGTTTGAGGTACATGTATTCAGCTGCTAAATTGCCATATTGCTTAGCTTGCTTCACCAGGGTGCTATTGGTACTCTCATTTACTGGATTCTGTTGAGTAAAGGAACCTTTTAGATTAAGCGCAGAAAATTGTGTGGCCCCACTCAAAGTGCTGCCCGTGATTTTGGCGCTAGCTACGTTTGATGCGCAACCAAAAATACCTGTTCCCACCGGGCAGGTGTCAGAGTTGCTCACCTGAATCAAATTGGAAATCGAGTTACTGAAGACAACAATGTGTCCTTCGAGCCCCGATTTCTCATAATGAAGTCCGGCTTCCGTATTCTTGCTTTTCTCAGGAAGAATGGCGGTATTTCCATAGCCTGGATAGTAGAGGTCATTAAATGTTGGCGCCCTGAAACCAGTACCATAGTTCATGTTTGCTCGCCATTCTTTGCTGAAGAAATAGCCATAAGCAGCTGCGCCCGTAGTTTGCGGTCCATAGCCAGTAATACTGTCATTGCGCAGTGAGAAATTGGCGATGTGAGCATCTCTTTTGAGCTGATAGGCAATTGCACCTGAATTGGTATTGCGTGTTTGACTAAAACCTAAAAAAGAGTAGGGCGCCGTCAGGTTATTGAAGTCACCGTTGTTGTAGTCAAGTTGATTGCTTGAAACTTTTTGCGTTTTGCGCTCAGCTAACACTTGCAAGATATCAGCGCCAATCGCGAAATCATTTTGCCAGGTATAAGTATTTTGTCTCTGATTTAGAGTACTGTCATAAGCCGGGTTATCCGGTGTACTGGGTGCGTGATTTAAAGCGGTTCCGGTTTGTGCGGATGCTTGCAGGAGGCTGTGCCAGTTTTCCATTACTTGATTTTTGGAATAAAGGGAATAAGTCCCTAATTGCGAAACTTGGTTTTGAGTTTGTTGATATAAAAACTCTTGCGGGTCAAAGCCAGGTAACTGATTGTTAAGACGGCTATTTAGAAACTGCAAACCAATCTCTTGTCCTTTGCTCCACTCTTGCGATAGCCTGCCAGTAACGCTGTCTTGAACGTAACCCGTTCTGCCGGATGCAGTAAGTCCATCTTTGTTGTTGGGTGCTATGGTATTGAAGCCCATGGAGAGGGTTTGACTAGCTGCCAGAGAGTAGCGAATTTTTTGATTGCCTTCGGTGGAGCCGTTAATACTGGCTTCGCTAATACTGGTGCCGTAGCTACCGTAACCAATAGACGCGCCTACCTTAGCAGGTCCATCGCCTTTCTTGGTGAAAATTTGTACTACACCACCAATAGCATCAGAGCCATAAAGACTACTCTGAGGGCCAAAGACGATTTCAATATGATCGATGATCGTGAGTGGAATCACTGACCAGTTAGTGCCGCCATTAATCGCATCATCAATGCGAATGCCGTCGATTAATACGAGAGTCTGATTATTGGTGGTGCCTCGTAAGAAAACGCTGGCATTAGACCCACCAGTTCCGTAGCTGGAGATAGTTACTCCTTTTTGCCGTTGGAGTAATTCCACTAAGCTGGTTTGCCCGGCTTGCTCAATTTCTTCTGGGCCAATGTAAACGTTATCGGCCAGTACATCGCTGGCTTTGGTTGGCGTCCTAGTGGCAGTGACGATGATGGGGTTAACGGGGTTATAGGTGCTTGCTAAAACTGTTGGTGAGTTGTTTTGCGCAAAGGCACTAATACTAGTAAGTGCGCCCAAAAGGAGGGCGACTTGAGTCTTGCTGAACTGCTGATTCATGATTCACTTTCTGTTATCGATTGCCCAGCTAACTTCCCCGTTAGCTGGGTCGAACAGAATTTCACGTGCAAGAGTTCAGGCGTCAATTGGGCGCAGTATCGAAAAACTCAGCGCTTTCTTGGCGCGCGAAGATCCCCGTCCGCAAAATTCCACCTGTCTTGGCCGGTATCCGGGCTAGTAAATATCAGAATCTGGCCTTCCCATGCGATTGACGCGCACAGTGGCTTTGTCAGATTCCTGACGCCCCAAATAAACCAAAAAGGGCGCATTTACCTACCGTTGCGGGGGCAGCACACGTTTAGTGTTTCCCGTTTAACTTTATTGCACTGCAATAAAGCACCACGACCCTGTCATTCTAGCGGAATAGGAATGCCTGGAGCAGGAATGCACGGCTTTTGGGAGTAAAAAAGCCTACAATAGACGGTCTTGGAGCAAGGATTTATGACCGCATTAGATAAGCACCCCGAAAAAAACCTGATTCGCCTGCAGTTGAGTCAAAACTCGGTCTTAAAAAGCTTGGATACTGCGGCAATGGCTGATTTAGAGCGCCATTTAGAGATTGCCGACCTCAAGAAATCCGAAATTTTGCTCCACCAGGGCGACCACCAGATGGAGCAGTACTTCGTTTTGGATGGCATTCTGAAACGGATTGTTTCGAGCGCGGATGCCAAAGAGATGATTTTGCGTTTTGCCATCGAAAAAGATATTGAAACGAGCTATGCGGCATGGCGCTTGAAGACGGCGGCTCCTTACAGTATTGCCTGTGTTACCAAGGCTCGTGTGGCACGGATGCCGATGAAGAAGTGGGCCGAATTCCTTGAGGAGCACAAGCCCCTTAAGGAGAGCTTTGAGTTTGAGGTAATGCGTCTGATGAGTGAAATCATGGCACACACCATTACCTTGCATATGCTTGATGCCCCAGGCCGAGTAGAGCGTTTCTTGCGTAAATATGAGGATTTGTTCGAGCTTCTCCCAAAGAAGGAGCTGGCCGCCTACTTAAACCTCTCTCCTGAGACTTTAAGTCGCCTCAAAACGAAGCATAAAGAGCTTTTCGTTTAAGCCCTAAAACCTCCGTAATTACAGGATTTAGAGGGAAATTGACCGAAGTCAATGATGATCCTTCCCCCCAAGCCTAATATTCAGTTCAGCCTATGCGGGACACAAAACCCGTTGTGCGATTTATAACTACATTGGAGACGTTAGCGAAAGCTAAATTGCATTAGCTCTACAAGAGCAGACCCGCAATTTTTATACAAATTTCTATGACAACAGATAATCAAAACACACAATTAACCGATGGCTTTCACCTCGTCATTGACGCTTTGAAAGCAAACGACCTCGATACGATTTTCGGCCTCGTTGGTATTCCAATTACTGACTTATGTCGTTTAGCGCAAGCAGAAGGTTTGCGTTTTATTGGTTTCCGTCATGAGCAACACGCAGGTAATGCTGCAGCGATTGCTGGTTACATGACACAGAAGCCAGGTATCTGTATGACTGTTTCTGCTCCTGGATTCTTGAACGGTTTGACAGCACTTGCCAATGCAACTGTGAACTGTTTCCCAATGATTTTGATCTCTGGTTCAAGCGAGCGTGAAATCGTTGACTTACAGCAGGGTGACTACGAAGAGATGGATCAGCTCAACGCAGCTAAGCCATATTGCAAAGCCGCATATCGTATTAATCACATCGAAGATATCGGCATCGGTTTTGCTCGTGCAATCCGCGCTGCTGTTTCTGGTCGTCCAGGTGGTGTTTATTTGGACTTGCCGGCTCAGTTGCTCGCGCAAACAATGCCAGCTGAAGAAGCTAAGAAATCCATTTTCAAAGTAATCGATCCAGTGCCACGTCAAATCCCAGCAGCTGATGCAGTTGCTCGTGCATTAGATGTGTTGAAGGGCGCTAAGCGTCCATTGATTCTTTTGGGCAAGGGCGCTGCTTATGCTCAAGCTGACAAAGAAATTCGTGACTTGATCGAGAAATCAGGCATCCCTTATTTACCAATGTCGATGGCTAAAGGTTTATTGCCAGATAATCACCCGCAATCTGCTTCTGCAGCGCGTTCATTTGTATTAGCTGAGGCTGATGCAGTGTTGTTGGTTGGTGCGCGCTTGAACTGGTTGCTTGCACACGGTAAAGGTAAAACTTGGGGCAAAGAGCCTAAGAAATTTATCCAAATCGATATTCAAGCAAACGAAGTGGATAGCAACGTACAAATCGCTGCACCATTGATTGGTGATATCGGTTCATGCGTTGGTGAGTTGTTGAAAGGTATTTCTGCTGTTCCGAAGCCCAGCGCTGAGTGGATTGCTGCAATCACCGAGAAGAAAGACAAGAACTTAGCCAAGATGGCAGAGACATTGGCTAAAGAAGCAAACCCAATGAACTTCCATGGCGCGTTGCGTGTGATTCGTGATGTGATTAAGAAGAACCCAGATGTGAACTTGGTAAACGAAGGTGCAAACACGCTCGACTATTGCCGTGCGATCGTTGATATGTATAAGCCGCGTAAGCGTTTTGACTCTGGTACTTGGGGCATTATGGGTATCGGCATGGGTTACTCCATCGGTGCCGCAGTAACCAGCGGCTTGCCAACAGTTGCAGTTGAAGGCGACAGTGCATTTGGCTTTAGCGGCATGGAATTGGAAACGGTTTGCCGTTACAACTTGCCAATCACGACGGTTGTATTCAATAACAACGGCGTATACCGCGGAACTGACGTAAACCCAACCGGTGGCGCTGATGTTGCACCGACTGTGTTCGTTAAAGATGCTCGTTACGACAAAATGATTGAAGCGTTTGGTGGTGTTGGTTACTACGTAACTACCCCAGCAGAATTAGAAGCAGCGTTAACAGAAGCGATTGCTGCCGGTAAACCAGCCCTCATCAATGCTGTTATTGATGAAACAGCAGGTACTGAGAGTGGACGTTTAACAAACTTAAACCCATCCACAGCAGCCGCTAAGAAGTAATTAAAAATTAATTAGAAACAAACAAGAAAGACTTAAGGAGAAACACACATGACTAAACCATTAGACGGTATTCGCATTATTGACTTCACACACGTACAAGCAGGTCCTGCATGTACTCAGTTGTTGGCATGGTATGGCGCTGACGTAATTAAAGTTGAGCGTCCAGGCTCTGGCGACGTAACTCGTAGCCAATTGCGCGATATTCCAGGCGCAGATGCTTTGTACTTCACTATGTTGAACGGCAATAAGCGCTCTTTGACCTTGGATACTAAAACTCAAGAAGGTAAAGAAGTTTTAGAGAAGATGATCAAGACTTCTGACGTGATGGTTGAGAACTTTGGCCCAGGCGCTTTGGATCGCATGGGATTCTCTTGGAAGCGTATTCAAGAATTGAATCCAAAAATGATCATGGCTTCTGTAAAAGGCTTTAGCGATGGCCACTCATACGAAGACTTAAAAGTGTATGAGAACGTGGCTCAGTGTGCTGGTGGTGCTGCTTCCACAACTGGTTTCTGGGATGGTCCTCCTACAGTTTCTGCTGCTGCATTGGGTGACTCTAATACTGGTATGCACTTGGCAATCGGTATCTTGACAGCGTTGATGCAACGTCAAAAAACTGGCAAAGGTCAAAAAGTATCTTGCTCAATGCAAGACGCTGTATTGAACTTGTGCCGTGTGAAGTTGCGTGATCAACAACGTTTGGACAAAATTGGTTACTTGGAAGAGTACCCACAGTACCCACACGGTTCATTCACTGACGTAGTTCCACGTGGCGGTAACGCTGGTGGTGGCGGTCAGCCAGGTTGGGTGTTGAAGTGTAAGGGTTGGGAAACAGATCCAAACGCATACATCTACTTCACTATTCAAGGTCACGCTTGGGAGCCAATTACTCGTGCGATTGGTAAGCCAGAGTGGGCAACTGATCCAGCGTACATGACTGCTGAAGCTCGTCAAGACAAGATTTTTGACATCTTCGCAACAATCGAAGACTGGCTCAAAGACAAGACTAAATACGAAGCCGTGGACATTCTCCGCAAGTTCGATATTCCATGTGCTCCAGTTCTCTCAATGAAAGAATTGGCTGCTTCACCAGACTTGCGTAAGAGCGGTTCTATCGTTGAAGTGGACCACAAAGTACGCGGCAAGTATTTGACAATCGGTAGCCCAATCAAGTTCTCTGATTTGGAAATCGAAGTTGGTCCATCACCAGTATTGGGTGAGCACACTGACGAAGTATTGGCTGATCTTGGCTATAGCGCTGATGACATCGCTAAGTTGCATACAGCTAAAGCGGTTTAATAAAAATAATTGTCTGCTTAACTGCAGTTACTTTGAAGGCGCTCCTTGTGAGCGCCTTTTTTATTTCTCAAAAACCCTATAGACTGACTTCATGAAGACAAGTATTGACTTACACCAATTAGTAGAGTGCGTGGGCGATGCCATTATCGTTGCAGATGCTCATGAAAACATCGTGCTGTGGAATCCTGCTGCTACTCGCATCTTTGGATATTCCGAACAAGAGGCTCTTGGTCAAACATTGGATCTCATCGTTCCCGAGCGTCAACGCCAAAAACACAACGAGGGTTACAACCATTCGATGGAGACGGGTACGACCCGTTATGGAACGTCTCTATTAAGGGTGCCTGCGAAACATAAAGATGGGGGCACTATATCTATCGCCTTTACTGTAGGAATGCTATTTGACCCCTCTGGCAAGGCCAATGGGGTGGTGGCCATCATCCGGGATGAAACAGCTCGCTTTGCTGAGGACAGGGCTCTTAAAAAGCGCATTTCCGATCTTGAAAATCCCCAGGCTTAGCCGCATTTAGTCTTGAAGTGATACCAATACAGGCTTAGATGCTGACTGTGCCCAAAAATTGGGCACGCCCTGATTTTCCCTATTTCCCGCTGGTAAAATTGCCTCAATTCAAAATTTCATTCTTATTAGGACTTAAATCATGGCAAAAGCACTAGAAGGGGTCAAAATCCTCGACTTTACGCACGTTCAATCAGGCCCAACCTGTACTCAGTTACTGGCTTGGTTTGGTGCGGACGTAATCAAAGTAGAAAAATCTGGCGAAGGCGATGCGACACGCGGTCAATTGCGTGATATTCCCGATGCGGATAGTTTGTACTTTACGATGTTGAACCACAACAAGCGTTCTATTACCGTGAATACCAAAACTCAAAAAGGTAAAGAAATTCTGGAGCGCTTGATTAAAGAGTGCGACGTATTGGTTGAGAACTTTGCACCGGGCGCGCTCGATCGCATGGGTTTTTCTTGGGAGCGTATTCAAGAACTCAATCCTATGATGATCATGGCTTCTGTAAAAGGCTTTGGTCCTGGCCCATACGAAGATTGCAAAGTGTATGAGAACGTAGCGCAATGTGCTGGCGGCTCTGCATCAACAACTGGTTTTGATGATGGCCCTCCAATGGTGACCGGTGCACAAATCGGTGACAGTGGCACTGGTTTGCATTTGGCATTAGGTATCGTTACTGCACTTTATCAGCGTACACACTCCGGCCGTGGCCAGAAGGTATTGGCAGCAATGCAAGATGCGGTATTGAACTTGTGCCGTGTGAAGTTGCGCGATCAACAGCGTTTAGAGCGTGTTGGCCTGATGCAGGAGTACCCACAGTTTCCGAATGGCGAGTTCGGCGACTCTGTACCCCGCGCAGGCAATGCCTCTGGCGGTGGTCAGCCAGGTTGGATTGTGAAGTGTAAGGGCTGGGAAACTGATCCAAACGCCTATATGTACGTAATCGTTCAAGCTCCAGTATGGGAAGCAATTTGTAAAGTAATTGGTCGTGAAGATTGGATTACCGATGTGCGTTTTGCATCACCAATGGCACGCTTGCCACACCTCATGGAAATTTTCGGCGAGATCGAAAAGTGGACGATGACGATGACTAAGTTTGAAGTGATGGATGTGTTGAATAAGTACGACATTCCATGTGGCCCAATTCTTTCTATGAAAGAAATCGCTGAAGAGCCAGCATTACGTGCAACTGGTACTGTCGTTGAAGTGGATCATCCGATTCGTGGCAAGTACCTTACTGTTGGTAACCCAATCAAGATGTCTGATAGCCCAACCGATGTGACTCGTTCACCATTGCTCGGTGAGCATACTGATGAGATTCTTAGTGAGTTAGGTTACTCAACCGATGAGTTGATTTCTCTTCGTCACGATAAGGTGATCTAAGATGCGGGTTGCTTTGATTGGAAGTGCAGATTTTGGTAAAGCGGCTTTAGATGCTTTTTTAGATCGTGGCGATGAAGTCGTTGCTGTTTTCTGTCCACCTGATAATCCCAAATCAAGCAAACCCGAAGTCTTAAAAGAAGCAGCGCTAGCGAGGGGCTTAACCCCCTTGCAGTTCGCATCACTAAAGGGTCCAGAGGCTGCACAGGCCATGATTGATGCCAATGCAGACATCTGCGTGATGGCTTACGTCATTCAGTTTGTGCCGCAAGAGCTCTGCAAGATTCCAAAGCACGGCACTATTCAGTACCACCCATCCTTGTTGCCTAAATATCGCGGTCCAAGTGCCATTAACTGGGCAATCGCATTAGGTGAAGAGAAAACTGGCCTCACTATTTTCCGTCCATCCGATGGTTTAGATGAAGGCGAAGTAATTTTGCAAAAAGAAGTAGTCATTGGGCCTAACGACACATTAGGCAAGATCTACTTCGATCATTTATTTCCAGTTGGTGTTAAAGCGCTACTCGAAGCTGCTGACTTAGTAGTGGCAGGTAAGCATCAAGAAATCGTTCAAGATGAATCACAAGCCAACTACGAAGGTTGGTTTGATGCAAACGCTGCGCAGATTCATTGGGCAACGCATATCAGTCAAATTTATAACCTGATTCGTGCATGTAATCCAGCACCTGGTGCGTGGACGAAGTTTGGTGAACAAAAAGTACAGATCTACGATTGCCATAAGCATGTTGCTGCTACATTCGGCGCCGTCAAAGGCAAGCCTGGAGAAGTAACTCAGATCACACTAGATTCATTCTTCGTCACCTGCCACGGCGGACAGATTGAAGTCCTCAAAGCTAAAGGCGCTGCAGGTAAGGTCACTGGCGCTGAGTTGGCTAAAGAGTTAAATCTAGAGGTAGGGCAGTTCTTTACGCTTTAAATCCTGTCGCATAGGATTACTTTTGTTGGTTTTGTAAAGACCAAGACCTTCTGTTTTGTATAATTTCGAACAGAAAATATCGCCATAAATTACAAAATGATTAAATATATTAAAGCCTTGCTCCTTCTTTCAATTGGCTTGCTTGGAGCAGCTTCTAATGCTCAGTCCACAAATCAATGGGCAGGCTTTACTGCGAGCGGCGGAATTATTGGTACAAATTCATATGGCGAACAATATTATGGTGCTGCCACCGGTTCTGTTGTAGATCCAATTCTGAATAACACTGTTAGCGTTAACTTAACTGGTGAGGTTGTAGCGCCTTACAGCTGCCTTGGTAATAGTAGTTGTTCACGATGGTCTATAGGGGCGGGCGCTCCTGCAAGTTATATTTCTTCCCCATACGTTACCGTGGCTCCATCTACATCAACGAATCTCATTGCGCAAACTGGTGGAGGTGTTGGCTCTTACGCTTCTCACACACTCTCGTTTAGTCGTCCAGTCTCAAATGTGGTGATGTCAATTTATTCATTGGGTCAGCCGGGTTCACTATCCGCATATACATTTACACAGCCATTCACTATTCTTAATACCGCAGCTTGCTCCTCCGGAAATAACTGTTTATACGCAACAAATAATAATTTGACGCTAAACGGCCAAGAGGGTGCTGGTACTATTTTATTTAAAGGGCTGTATTCAAGTATTAGCTGGACCGTAACAGTACCCGAGGACTTTAGCGGTTTTAACTTTGGAATCTCGGGCGTTCCTTATGTATTTCCACCAGCAATATATACAGTGGCGCCCGGCTCAACTACTACAGTTACCACCCCGATCACTGATGACACAGCCTCAGGAGGTCTCGGGGTGCAGGGCGGCGGCACATTAAATTTAAGTGCTGTTAATACGTATACCGGGCCTACCGCTGTAGATGCTGGTTCTACATTGGCTATTGCTGGGTCAGGCTCGATTGCAAACTCTACTAGTGTGACCAACAATGGCACTTTAGATATTACGAATGCGACAAGCAGGGTTAGCGTTCAGACATACACCCAAGGGTCTTCAGGCAAGTTATTGATGACAGCTAACCCAAATAGCTTTCAGCAATTAAATATCAACGGCAACGCAACATTGGCTGGTTCTTTATCACTCAATGCTTCACCAGGAAAGTATGTCGTCGGCAAATACACTCTACTAACTGCTACAGGTGGAGTTGTGGGGGCTTTTGGCAGTTTAAGTACCAACTTATCGGCTTATACCAATTCAGCATATGGATTAACTTACGATGCTAATGATGTGTATCTCACAATCGCTGCTGGCCCAAATGCAATTGATACTCAGCTCTCACTTGTGAATAGCGTCTCAGCCCTTCAGAATATCTACACTCTTCAGAACTCAGTCATTGCCAATAGTTTTTTTTATGACTGTAAGGAATTTGGCGCTAATAATATTTGTATCTCTGCCGGTGGTCGCAATACTGCTGTGCAAGCAGCGAATGGGCTAAACAACACCAGCGGTCTATTGATTGCGGCTTATCGTCCCTATCAAAACTATCGTTTAGGCGCCTATATTGACCAAAATCTTTCTGTTAATAACGCAGGCTCGGTAGTGAGTCTAGGTAATAACACGCCAGTGATTGGCTTGTTTGGCGCATGGAATCAGCGCTTAGATGGCACTGGGACAGAGATTAAAGTTGCAGCAGCCTATGGCCAAAAGAACACCACTATTACAAGACAAATTGTTGGTGCTTCAGAACCAGGTTCAGGATCATCGCAATTAAATAGTCAAGGCGCGCAAGTCACTGCTAAATATGGATTTGCAGTATTGCCTGAGGTCATTGTTTCACCTTATGTTGGTATGCGTTACACCCAAAATAATATGGGGGGCTACACAGAAGGCACATCAGCAACAGTCACCACGCCATTAACTTACAGCGCTCTCAATACAAATGCCACTACGGCATTAGCAGGAGTGGGAGCTTCATATCGTTTTATTCCTAAGGCCACACTATTTGCAAGCGCGGGCGTCGAATCGGATACCAATACCGCTAATGGCACTTACTCTGCTTCTGGACTAAATGGTCTGACACCAATTAACTTTAATGCTAATCCAGTTAAAACAAGGCCTACTGCTACGTTAGGTGCCTACTACGATGTCGAAAAGAATCAGCGCATTGGTATCACCGGCATTTATCGTCAGGAGCCATTTCAGACTGTATCCACTACGACCGTTATGGCGACTTATACAGTTGGCCTTTAAAAAATGAAGTTAATCAGCTCTGCTAAGCGCGCTCTATGAAGTGCGATTGGATTGCTGAATGTGGCATCACTAATAACAATAAATCCATTGGTGCCACCAATTCTGGGGTCTGATTATGATGCCATTAATTTCTATGCTGGCAATGCAGTTTTGACGATCCCAGCAGGTATATTTATTTCGTCTGTTTTGCTACAAAGCTCGAATAACCAAGTATTCATTATTGAAGATTGAGTATCCGAGTGAGTAGGTAATCCGTTTTTATCTACCGGAGTAGATGAGTTACTTAGATTTTTTGAATGCCCACATAAGTATAGGTAATAAAAAGCCCCGCAGTGCGGGGCTTTTTTGACAGCATTTTTTAATGCGATTACGGGAATACGGCAAGGTAAGGCGTTGTTGGTGCTGGTCCCTTGTATACGCCCAAGACATTCTTTTCAAATACAGTATTCGCAGAGGTAATCTCAGCGCCCGGGAAGGCAAAGTTTGTCCACACCGGTGTGCCAAAGCCTCCAGAGGAGTTGCGACTTACTTGAGCTAGTGCTGCACCAGTTGGGTATGTTGAAGCGGTTTGAGCCCAGTCAATTGAAAGATAGTAACCACCCGCGTTATCTGTGGTGATACCTTCGACGTGTGAAACCTTGGAGGTGGTCAAATCATTGTTATAAAAGAGCGGGGTGAAATTAGAAAACCCAGCGCTTGGACTCCAGTCAACTATGTAGCCCGTCGATAAACCATTCTCCCCAATCACCTTGCTATATCCACCGACGATGGTGTAATTATTGAGGCTGGAGTTATACCAAATACCATATGCAGTAATGCTTGCTGCACCACCGGTAACTACGCTAAGTGGAATCTCGGTATAGGTATAGGTACTCGGGTTGGTTGGGTTGCTACCTATAGCCATAATAAATGCATGACTAGCGAAATCCAGTGTGGTGTTGTAGTTTCCGACAACATAGCCATTCATATTGCTATGTGCAATAGTGCTGCTGACCGTTCCTCCTGCTGGAGCAGTAGGCAAAATTTGAGTGTAAGTCCCGGATCCATCTAGGGCGCCTTGGTAAAGCAGACCGTATGCTGTAGTTACGCCAGGTAAATTGTAGTTTCCAACCACTACGATAGTTCCAGGACTTGTCCCACCATTGGGGCCGTAAAAGTTCAGACCTGAAGAAGTATCGCTTCCTCCACCTGCTTTATTAATTGTCTTGGCTGGACCAATTTTATTCCAGCTATTTACGCCAGGGATCAATAGAGGGCCGCGATAGAGTAAGCCGTAATTGGTTGTGGGTGTAGTAGTGGTATCCATATTGATACCTGTAAGGAAGACATCGGTAGAGTTGCCAACACCTCTTACGCCGGTAATTTCAGTGGATCCCGCTGGCATATATGGCTCGGTGAAGTATTGAATGCTTGCGGTTGCTGGGGTTGAAGATGAAGAGCTTCCGCCACCACATGCAGTAAGCGCTCCAGTAGCTCCAAGTACGCCAATGCCTTTGAGTGCGAGACGGCGATTTACGTTAATAGTATTCATATTGACCTTGTAGAAATTATTTAAGGAGGATATAGACTATCGCCCCATTGGAGTTGGGAGACCCAGAGATTAAATCTCTAGGTTATCAATCAAACGTGTTTTGCCAAGCTTAGCGGCTGTCAGAATGACGAGTGGCTCACCAGCTTGCAATTGCTCGTTTGATGCTGGCGCTAAATCGCATTGTTGACGAATGGCAATGTAGTCTGGTTGCCAGCCACGTTTCGCTAAAGAAGCAACAGCAGCTTTTTCGATCTCGGAAATAGATTGGCTGTTGCGATCCTTTAGTTGGATGACTCGCTCCCGAACTTCTTTGAGCGCCTTCATTAACTCTGGTGCTTCAGCGCGCTCTTCCACAGAGAGGTAGCCGTTGCGGGAGGAGAGGGCAAGGCCATCTTCTGCGCGAATGGTTTCACCAGGAATAATTTCTACTGGCAAAGCAAATTGCTTGGCCATCTGACGAATAATCATCAACTGCTGGTAATCTTTTTTACCAAACACAGCAACCTTAGGCTGCACACAAGAAAAGAGTTTGAGAACAACGGTACAAACGCCTTTAAAGAATCCAGGGCGGAACTCGCCTTCGAGAATGTCGCCCAACTGCTGCGGTGGATCAACTCGGTACTCTTGCGGTTGTGGGTAGAGATCTCGCTCAGTCGGTGCAAAGAGGATGTAGACACCTTCTTTTTCCAGCTTATCAATATCCGCCTGCATCGTGCGCGGGTAGCTGTCAAAATCTTCATTAGGACCAAACTGCAAACGGTTCACAAAGATACTGGCCACTACAGGGTCGCCATGTTGTCTTGCCAAGCGCATCAAAGATAGGTGACCTTCATGAAGGTTGCCCATAGTCGGCACAAATGAAGCGCGGTTTTGACCTCTTAGATGGTCGCGTAATTCTTGTATGTCGCTAATGATTTTCATGCAACAGGGGTATAGGCGAGGCGCACATAAATTGGCGCATACGGCTCGGCTTGAGTAATTTCTACCAAGGCTTCGCGTGAGAGCTCAAGCATCGCAATGAAGTTTACGATCACTACGGGGATGCCTTTGCCAGATTTAATAGCATCTTCAAATAACTCACTGAACTCTACAAATTTAGTGCTTTGCAGGCGACGCAAGATACGTGTCATGAAGTCGCGCACAGATAATTCTTCGCGCGTAATAGTGTGATGCTGAGTCAGTTTGGCACGGTGGAGCACATCACGCCATGCCATCTGCAAGTCTTCTACGTTGACATCTGGCCAAGCAATCGCAATGGTGGTATCTACGTAGCCGTGCGCAACCTGGAAGTCGCGACCTTGTTGTGGAATTTGATCGAGCTCTTGAGCAGCAAGCTTCATGCGCTCATACTCTAAGAGGCGACGCACTAATTCTGCGCGTGGATCTTCAACTTCTTCCTCGCTATCTGCTTTCTTCATTGGCAGGAGCATGCGAGATTTAATTTCAATCAACATGGCAGCCATGAGCAAATACTCAGCAGCCAGCTCTAGATTGTGATGACGAATTTGATCGATGTAGCTAAGGTACTGTTGAGTAACCTGCGCCATCGGAATGTCGAGAACATTAAAGTTCTGCTTACGAATCAAATACAGCAATAGATCTAAAGGACCTTCAAAAGCCTCTAGAAAAACTTCTAGAGCATCTGGTGGAATATAAAGATCGGTGGGGAGCTTAAAAAGCGGCTCGCCATAAAGTTTGGCGAACGCTTCCGACATGCCATCGGTAACCGATGGGGTGCTGTCTAGCAAATCTGAGATTGGCTGAGCGCTAGGCTCATTGCCTTGATTAGTCATTCGAGTACACGTAAGCGCGTTGCTTGAGTTTTGCCTCTTTGGCGCGACGCTGGTCTTCAACGCTCAATGGCTCTTTATCCCAAAGGAGGGCGCGACCGGCTTGCTGTTCAGCCTCGAGGTTTGGATGCTCGGTTTTGAGTTCAGTTAAGAACTGGGTGATTTCAGATTGATATCTTGCCATAGCATTTCCTATAATACTCAATAAATTCAATAACTTATGAAATTAATTCGAAAAGTTATCTAGGGACTACAACCGCCATTATAGGTGCTTTTTAGGGGGCTTTTTACAAGTTTGCAGCCAGCAAAGCCTCAATTTGAGGTGCTTCCACTCGGGTCATCAGGTGCTTGTAAGGCTTGATGGGGTTCTTGCTGGAAAGCGGAGTATTGATGTCCGTCCAAGAAAGGGGAGGCAAGGCGAAGAATTCTTCAACTCCAGCTGCTACCTGAGGAATAACCGGCTTCAGATAGAGACTCATCATCCGGAAGGCTTCTAAAGTGATGCTGCAGACTCTTTGCAAATCCGCTTCACGTTCCGGATCTTTGGCGATTTCCCAGGGCTTATTCTCATCCACAAAGCCATTTACTTTATCGGCGAGTTCCATTACGGTGCGCAGTGCTTTTGCGAATTCGCGTCCCTCATAGAGTTCTGCAATTTTTTCACTACTTGCTGCAATTTCTTTGAGGAGTGGATCGTTCATCGCCTCATCAGAAACAACGCCACCAAATCGTTTTACCAAGAAGCCAGCGCTGCGGCTTGCAATATTGATGTACTTGCCGAGTAGATCGCTGTTTACGCGTGCAACAAAGTCCTGAAGATTTAAATCTAAATCTTCCATACTGTCATTGAGTTTGGTTGCAAAGTAATAACGGAACCACTCTGGATTAAAGCCGCATTCGATCACGCTGTTTGCGGAAATCAAAGTACCACGTGATTTACTCATCTTCTCACCATCAACGGTCAAGAATCCATGAGCAAATACATTGGTCGGAGTGCGATAGCCAGAAAACTTTAGTGTTGCTGGCCAAAATAAGGTGTGGAAATATAGAATATCTTTACCAATGAAATGGTATTGCTCAGTGGTGGTATCTGGCTTAACCCACTCGTCAAAATTAAGACCTTTAGACTGGCAATAATTGAGAAAGCTAGCGTAGTAACCAATCGGGGCATCAAGCCACACATAGAAGTACTTGCCTGGCGCATCGGGGATCTCAAACCCGAAATACGGGGCGTCGCGGGAGATATCCCAGTCGCCCAACTTGCTTTCACCGGGCTGACCAACCCATTCTTTCATCTTATTGCGAGCTTCAGGCTGCAAGGGTGTTTTTACTTGAGTCCACTCGCGTAAGAACTCTTCGCAGCGTGGATCAGATAACTTAAAGAAGTAGTGATCTGAAATCTTTTTGATTGGTGTTGCACCGCTCACTACCGAGAAGGGATTCTTTAAATCCGTAGGTGAATACGTCGCACCACATTTTTCACAGTTATCACCATATTGATCTTTAGCGCCGCACTTAGGGCATTCGCCTTTGATAAAGCGATCCGGCAAAAACATTTCTTTAACGGGATCGTAAGCTTGCTCAATCGCGCGCTTCTCAATTAAACCTGCATCGCGAAGCTTGATATAAATATCTTGCGACAGCTTTTCATTCTCAGGGCTATCGGTCGTGTAGTAGTTATCAAATGAGATGAGGAAGTTATCAAAGTCACGCTTATGTTCTTTCCAAACATTAGCGATCAGTTCCTTTGGTGTGAGGCCTTCTTTTTCAGCACGCAACATGATGGGGGTGCCATGGGTGTCGTCGGCGCCAACGTAGTGCACTTCATGGCCACGCATTCTTTGAAAGCGAACCCAGATATCAGTCTGCACGTATTCCACCAAATGACCGATATGGATCTGACCATTGGCATACGGTAGGGCGGAAGTAACAAGAAGGCGGCGTTCAGAACTGCTCATGTAATGCGGACTTAAATAAGAAGGTTGGTAAGAAAGTTAAATACGTTAAATAGGGTGCAGAGCTCAATTATGCTGGCTTATGCAGTGATTTTAGTCTGCGGTTAAAGTAAAGCTCCCCGGAGTCTTACTAAACCCCGATAAACTTCAGTTCAGCCCGATTTTAGAGAGTATTTATGGCAGCAAAACCGACCATTCAGATGTCCTGTGCCTCCGTGCCCGTGGTGCATGAGGTTGAGGTCATGGATGAAATGGGGCGCCTTAAAAAGACCCATATTCCTGGTGAGCGCCCCTTAACCATTTATCTGGACAAGCGCGAGGTTGTGACACTCATGACCTTGGGAAGCGCTCCAGAAGCCTTGGTCCTGGGTTATTTGCGTAACCAGCGCCTCGTGGAGTCGCCGGATGATATTGAGAGCATTCAGGTGGATTGGGAAACGGATTCAGCAGCGGTGAAAACCCGCCGGAGTACCGTCGATATTGATGCGCTGACCAGCAAGCGGGTAGTGACGACTGGTTGCGGCCAGGGAACGATGTTTGGCGGCTTGATTGAAGAGATGGATGAGATCCAGCTTCCTGATGGGCCGGCACTATCCCAGGAGGCAATAGTTGCTTTAATTGACTCGATTCGGATGCATGACACGATCTATAAGAAGTCCGGCTCAGTCCATGCCTGCGCTGTCTTTGAGCGAGACGGTAATGAAGGGGTCCAACTTTTACATTTCATTGAAGATGTGGGTCGACATAATGCGGTCGACTCGATTTCTGGCCTGATGTGGCTCGCCAATAAACCGGGTAAGGATTTGATTTTCTTTACCACCGGTCGCCTGACCTCCGAGATGGTGATTAAGGGGGCTCAGATGGGCGTCCCTTTCCTCCTAACCCGCTCTGGAGTGACCTTGATGGGTCTTGAGCTGGCACGCAAAACCAATCTCACCATCCTCTCCCGCTGCTCCGGTAAACACTTTGAGATCTATAACGCCCCGGAGAGGGTCATTTTTACCCAAAAACCCCAATAAATTCGTGGGCAGGTGAGGGCGAAGGTTTTACAATTCGGCCATGACTATTAAATCTGACCACTGGATCCGCCGCATGGGCGAGCAAGGCATGATCAGCCCATTTGAACCTGGGCAAGTTCGCCAAGACGCCGCCGGTAACAAAATCGTAAGTTATGGCACATCAAGCTATGGCTATGACATTCGTTGTGCAGACGAATTCAAGATCTTTACCAACATCAATAGCACCATCGTTGATCCAAAGAATTTTGATGAGCAATCGTTTGTCGACTTCAAGGGCGATGTTTGCATCATTCCACCAAACTCATTTGCATTAGCAAGAACAGTAGAGTATTTCAAGATTCCTCGTAGCGTATTAACCGTTTGCGTTGGCAAGAGTACTTATGCACGCTGCGGAATTATTGTGAACGTGACTCCATTTGAGCCTGAGTGGGAAGGTTATGTCACTTTAGAGTTTTCAAATACCACGCCATTGCCTGCAAAGATTTATGCGGGTGAAGGGTGTGCGCAAGTACTCTTCTTTGAGAGTGATGAAGTGTGTGGAACATCATATAAAGATCGCGGTGGTAAGTATCAAGGTCAGCGGGGCGTTACCCTGCCTAAGACCTAAGCTATTACGGTAGTGCGTAAATTTCTATTTAATCGCCGTCCTGCACGGATTAATTTAGAAGATTATCGCGCCACACTCTCGCGCTCCGAAATGGCGCGCCCAGAGAATAATTTCTATCATTGGCTGCTAGGTACCACCTGGACTAGCTTTATGTTGCTAGTTGTTTTTGTATATCTCGGTACAAACCTTTTATTTGCTTTTGCTTATATCGCATGTGGGGATGGCGCTATCACTAATGCTCGACCGGGCTCATTGTTGGATGTCTTTTTCTTTAGTGTGCAAACGATGGCAACCATCGGATATGGCCGAATGACTCCGGTTGGTAGTTGGCCTAATGCGATTGTGACTTTTGAAGCGTTCTTTGGAATTGTCTACTCTGCATTAACCACTGGTTTGGCGTTCGCACGCTTTACCCGGCCGACTGCAGGAGTGCGCTTCTCTAAAGTAGCTGTAGTGGGTAACCATGACGGCGTAAAAACATTTAAGTTTCGCGTGGCTAATGATCGTAGTTCACATATTGTTGAGGCGCAGCTACGATTGTGGCTCATTGCAGAAAGTATGACTAGCGAGGGTGAGCGTTATCGTAGATCTGTGGAGTTGCAGCTCCATCGTTCAGAGAGTCCAGTATTTTCTTTAACTTGGACAGCGATGCACAGTATTGATGAGTCAAGCGCATTAAAGGACTACTTAGGTAAAACAGTACTTGAGCGCCAATGGCATTTGCTCATTACCTTTACGGGCTACCATGAGAGCTTAGCCAACCAGGTTTATGCGCGCCATGTTTACTTGCCTAAAGATGTACAGCAAAATGCGACATTCATCGATATAGTCACAGCATTACCAGGCGGCGATCGAGTAATTGATCTAACCAATTTTGATAAGTGGGTTCCGAATACATCGGACAAGTTAGCAGGGGAGTATTTATGAAATTTCGTTTCCCAATCATCATCATTGATGAGGACTTCCGCTCCGAAAATATTTCGGGTTCGGGAATTCGTGACCTCGCTGAGGCGATTGAGAATGAAGGTATGGAGGTTATTGGCTTAACTAGCTATGGTGACCTGACTTCGTTTGCGCAGCAAGCTTCTCGTGCATCCTCATTCATTGTCTCAATTGATGATGAAGAGTTTGATTCTGACTCTGAAGATAATGATCTTCCAGCCTTAAATAACTTGCGTGCTTTTATTACTGAAGTACGTAAGCGTAACGAAGATATTCCGATCTTCTTGTATGGCGAGACACGCACATCACGTCATATGCCAAACGACATCTTGCGCGAGTTGCATGGCTTTATTCATATGAATGAAGACACCCCAGAATTCGTGGCACGTCACATTATTCGTGAAGCTAAGGTTTATTTAGATTCATTAGCGCCGCCATTCTTCCGCGCATTAACTAACTACGCTTCTGAAGGCTCGTATTCATGGCATTGCCCAGGCCATTCCGGTGGCGTGGCTTTCCTAAAGAGTCCCGTGGGTCGTATGTTCCATCAATTCTTTGGTGAGAATATGTTGCGTGCCGACGTCTGTAATGCCGTTGAAGAGTTGGGTCAGCTTCTAGACCATACCGGCCCAGTCTTGCAGAGTGAGCGTAATGCTGCCCGCATCTTTAATGCTGACCATTTGTTCTTCGTCACCAATGGCACATCCACTTCAAACAAAATTGTTTGGCACTCAACAGTTGCCCCTGGTGACGTCGTCTTGGTTGACCGTAACTGTCATAAGTCAGTCATTCATTCCATCACCATGATGGGCGCAATCCCTATCTTCTTAATGCCTACCCGTAACCACTTGGGCATTATTGGACCAATTCCGAAAGAAGAGTTTGAGTGGAAGAATATCCAAAAGAAAATCGATGCCAATCCATTTATTAAAGATAAAAACGTAGTGCCTCGCGTGATGACTTTGACGCAAAGTACCTATGACGGCATTGTTTACAACGTTGAGATGATTAAAGAGATGCTTGATGGCAAAGTGGATTCATTGCATTTTGATGAGGCTTGGTTGCCGCATGCCGCCTTCCATCCTTTCTACAAGGATATGCATGCCATTGGTTCAGATCGTAAGCGCACCAAGAAGAGTTTGATGTTTGCAACGCAGTCTACCCATAAGTTACTCGCTGGTTTATCCCAGGCATCACAGGTATTGGTACAAGACGCAGAAGACACTAAGTTGGATCGTGATTGCTTTAATGAAGCCTATTTGATGCACACCTCAACTAGCCCACAGTACGCGATTATTGCTTCCTGTGACGTTTCAGCTGCCATGATGGAATCTCCTGGGGGCACAACGCTAGTCGAGGAGTCAATTGCTGAAGCTATGGACTTCCGCCGCGCTATGCGCGAAGTGGACGACAAGTTCGGCGCTGATTGGTGGTTCAAGGTTTGGGGCCCAGATCATTTGGCTGAAGAGGGTATTGGCGAGCGCTCCGATTGGGTTCTTGAGCCATCAGCTGCATGGCATGACTTTGGCAAGCTCGCCAAAGACTTCAATATGCTCGACCCTATTAAGGCTACTGTGGTTACGCCTGGATTGGATATTGAGGGAAACTTTGGCTCTATGGGTATTCCAGCCAGCATCGTCACTAAGTATCTTGCTGAACACGGGGTGATCGTAGAGAAGTGCGGTCTCTACTCATTCTTCATCATGTTCACGATCGGCATTACCAAGGGTCGTTGGAATACGCTCGTTACTGAATTGCAACAGTTTAAAGATCACTTTGATAAAAATGCACCACTCTGGAAAGTATTGCCAGAGTTTGTCGCTAAGCATCCACGCTATGAGCGCGTAGGCTTAAAAGATATCTGCCAGCAAATTCATGAGTTCTATAAGAGTCGTGATGTAGCGCGTATGACTACCGAGATGTATACCTCCGATATGGTTCCCGCCATAATGCCTTCAGAGGCTTGGGCGAAGATGGCGCATAAGCAAGTGGATCGCGTGCCATTGGATCAGTTGGAGGGACGTGTAACGGCAATGCTTGTTACTCCATATCCTCCTGGTATTCCATTGCTAATTCCAGGCGAGCGCTTTAATAAGCGCATCATTGACTACCTCTACTTCGCAAGAGACTTCAATGAGAAGTTCCCTGGATTTGAGACGGATATCCATGGGCTTGTTAAAACCAATGTCGATGGTAGGAGTGAGTATTACGTCGATTGTGTCAGGCAAGAGCGCGACATAACACTTTGATCTATATCGTTTTTTAGTCCCAGAACCCCGCTTTTGCGGGGTTTTTTACATGCACTCAATTTGGGCAGTCTTTATCCTTGTACGATATATAGAACAAGTCAAAGATTGTCATGAGAGTCATTAATTTTTCCGATGCTAGAAATCAATTTAAACAAGTCATTGATCAGGTAGTGGCTGATTGCGATGTTGCTGTGATCTCGCGCAGAGACGCGGAGGATGCTGTAGTGATGTCCTTGAATACCTATAACAGCATGATGGAAACATTCCATTTATTAAAATCTCCGGCTAACGTGAAGCATTTGGAGAAATCATTAGCGCAATATCGCAAAGGACAGACCAAAGCAAAGGCTCTGTTGGATGCTTAGTAGGCTAGTGTGGACAAATGCAGCGTGGTCTAACTATCTTTACTGGCAGGGGCAGGATAAGAAAACCTTAAAGCGCATTATTGTTTTAATTAAAGATGCTTTAAGAAATCCCAAAGAGGGAATCGGAAAACCTGAAGAGCTTAGAGAGAGTCTGTCAGGATTTTGGTCTAGAAGAATTGATGATGTTCATCGCCTGGTATACGCCATTGAAAAAGATCAGTTAGTCATTATTGCTTGCCGTTATCACTACGAGTAATTCAGTGCTCTTCAATAAGGAATAGTTGCTCCCTATAATAAATGAGGCCCCTAGGGGCCTCATTTATTAATGCTTGAGCGGTTTCTATTTCAGCAATACCGATGGTGATGCTGGGATGCTTCCCGGAATTTTCTGCAACGACATAAATTGGGATAGTAGCTTAATGGCGAGCGGTGAATAGCCGTTGTTTTGGCTTGGGATGCTGTAGACACTACCATCCAAGCCTTCAATGGTTGAAAAGGGTCTTGTTTGAGGCTTATCCTTATCGACTACTAGCAATGCATGCTCATTCGAGGTCTTTTTATTACTGTTAAAAGTAGTGGCTGTTGGGGGTAGCGTCAGCATATAAGGTGGATCAGCTAATTGGGCTTTCACTACCTGGCCTAGGAACTCAAATATATTATTTGTTGAGCGTATCCGAATTTCAGCCTTGGGCAGTGCTTTCTTAGTGAGGTTGCCCTTCTTTAGCTCTTGTGCCAGCGTTTCTTGGCAGAAGAGCTCATCGCCAAACTCTTCCCGAACAAAGTTTTCGTACTTATTAGCATTGATGCAGAGTTTATATTTTTTTGATACTTGAATTGGTTGAAATGTAAGCTCAGAGGGTGAGCCGACTTTTTGCAAAATGATATCTGCGCTCTTCATGGCTTCAAGCGCATTACTTCCAAAATTTGCCTTAAGAGTGCTCATGCTTGCTGGAGGGCCAATCTTTTGGGAGGTATCTACCAGGTAAGCACCAAGACCGTAGCCAATTAATTTATAAAGTCGCTTTTGAAACTCTGGATAGTCAGGTCTTAGCGGGTTGTTGATCAGATAAGTTTGCGAGCCGTCAGGCTGAGTAATAATAATTTCGTCAACTACTAGACTGAGTAGAACTTCTTTCGGTATATGGTTGTGTTCAAAATACTTAACCATCTCTACTGGCAGTTCACTTAAGTAGCCCTTCCAAAATACTGCGTTATCTAAAGAGGATTGGGTGAAGTTAAATGTATTGCCAACTGAAAGCGATACTCCGGGGGTGATGCTATTTAATCCACCATTGATTGGAAGATAGCTGGCGTTGTAAGGCAGAATGCCGCCCGAGAAAAATGCGCTGGCATATGGAGTTGCAGTAATGGAGCCCGAGCCGTTGATTGTTGGCATATCTAAAAAACTCACTGGACGATCTTCAGAGGAGCGCAAAATATTCTGAAAAATCATATTGATTTGATATTGCTCGAGCGTATTGGCATATTTTGCCGACATCGCGCTGAAGTCAGGGGCTGTTGCTGATCCACACCCGCTTAGCACGAGGGGTAATATCCATAATGGAAGCGTCTTGCTAATTAAGGAAGGGAAGTTCATTTTGTTAACCATTTTGAATTTTCCCTAGCGTAATGGATTTTTAAGACAAAGACCCACTCTTGGCACGAATTTGGGAAAAACCCCTCCTTTAATTGAAGTAGGATGCTACTTGATTGGCTTATCCAGTTGAAATGTCACTGGAGCATCCTCATCCTCTTTGCTTGAGGGTGCATCTGATTTACCCTCTTCGCCGCCTGTGAAATTAAAGTCTTGGCTCTGAACAACGGTAGCGGGTTTATCTAGGAGTGTCGTCACGAGGGCGGGGAATACCATCACCAATACAACCATCACTAGTTGCAAGCCTACCCAAGGTAGTGCACCCCAATAGATATCACTACTTTTCACCTCCTTAGGCGCAACGCCTCTCAGATAGAAGAGTGCAAAACCAAATGGTGGGTGCATAAATGAGGTTTGCATATTTACGCACAGCATCACACCAAACCACACTAGCGCAGCGCTCGCTGCGGCTTGAGGATTGCCATTCATCGAATCGAGTAATACTGGTGAGAGGAGTTTGACGGCTACTGGTGCCAACATCGGCACAACGATGAAGGCAATCTCAAAGAAGTCCAGGAAGAAGGCTAAGACGAAAACAAATAAATTTACAACGATTAAGAATCCAATCCAGCCGCCAGGTAGATTGGAGAAAAGTTCTTCTACCCAGAAGCCGCCATCCACACCTTGAAAGACAACAGAGAAGCAGGTTGATCCAATCAAGATGAACACCACCATAGCTGTAATGCGCATGGTGTTCTGATAAGCCTCTTGTACCAATCCTTTCAGATTGGGGATGCTTGCTCTACGAAGCCAGGCTAATAGTAGGGCGCCCATGGCGCCCATCGCACCGGATTCTGTAGGGGTGGCAATACCAGTCATGATCGTACCGAGCACTAGGAAGATCAGTACCGCAGATGGAATGATTCCCATCAGGCATTTCTTCCAAAGCGCCCAACCTTTTAGCGTGAGATCGCTTGCTGGCACTGGTGGAAGATAGTCAGGGCGAACACGACTTAAGAAGAAGGTGTAGAGGGCAAAGAGTCCAATCTGCAAGAGAGATGGTCCCCAGGCGCCTAAATACATACTGCCTACATCAGCGCTGCCACTTTGCGTTTTGAGTTGATCTGCCAAAACAATTAATACCAGCGATGGCGGCACCAGTTGAGTAATCGTTCCGGAAGCTGCTAAAACGCCTGTGGCGTAGCGCATGTTGTAGCCGTAACGCATCATCACTGGCAGGGAGATCATCGCCATAGCGATCACCTGAGCAGCTACAGTGCCAGTAATCGCTCCCAAGATAAATCCGACGATGATGACCGAGTATCCTAGGCCGCCACGTACGCGTCCAAAAAGTTGCCCCATCGAGTCGAGCATCTCTTCTGCAAGACCACAGCGCTCTAAGATGGCGCCCATAAAGGTGAAGAAGGGAATGGCTAGCAGTAGATCATTAGCAAGAACGCTACCAAAGATGCGCTGCGGAATAGCTTGTAAAAAAGGCATTCCAAAGAAGCCTTCGCTAATCGCAATAGCCGAGAAAAATAAACCAGCAGCCATGAGTGAAAAAGCGACCGGAAAGCCAATCAACATAAAGACGATTAGCCCGCCGAACATTAATGGCGGCATCCACTCTAATGGAATCATTGCATCGGCTTTTCGTATTGAAGGTCTTCGGCAGGCAAAGTGATTTTGCCTTGCAGGGCACCGACACGTTTAATGATTTCTGAGAGGCCTTGAAGGCTCAGCATGAAAAAACCAAAGGGCACTACGAACTTAATGGGATAGCGCGCTAAACCGCCAGAGTTCAGTGAGTGCTCCATCACCAACCACGATGGATAAAAGAGTGTGGTCCAGGAGAGCCAGGCAAATAAGAAGCAGGCAGGCATTAAAAAGAAAACCAAACCAAAGAGATCAACCCACAAGCGCCCACGAACAGAGAGCTGGGAATAAATTAAATCTACTCGAACATGTTCGTTGCGTTTGAGTGTGTAAGAGGCGCCGAGCATGACTGCGGCAGCAAAGAGATACCACTGAAGTTCTAAGGGCCAGTTGTTACTGATATCTAAGCCGTATCGAAGTAGAGCGTTGAGCGCAGATACAACGCAAGACAGCAAAATCATAACGCTGGCTGCCTTGCCCAGAAACTGGTTTACGTAATCAATACCTGCAGAGAGTTTGGACCAAAACCCCATGCCTTTTAGAGGTCTGCGCGACCCCGTTTGATAGCAGCAAGCACCTGGGCTGGAGCGGTGCCACCAGCATGTTGACGTGATTGAACGGAGCCATCTACGGTGAGGAGGGCAAATACATCATCACTAATCATTTCAGGGCGATTGTCTAAGCCACAAGCAAAGCGCAACTCAGAAAGACTTAAGTCAGTCAGCATGCAGTTTCTGCCTACGCAAGCCTTAACAGCATGAGCAACTGCTTCGTGCGCATCGCGGAAAGCCAAACCTTTTTTCACTAAGTAATCAGCCAAGTCGGTTGCTGTTGCAAAACCTTCTTCAGCAGCTTTCTTCATTACCTCGGCCTTAACTTCAATGTGAGGAATCATGTCGGCAAAAATACGCAAGGTATCTTGCACGGTATCAACTGCATCAAACAATGGCTCTTTATCTTCTTGGTTATCTTTGTTGTAGGCGAGTGGCTGACCTTTCATTAAGGTCAATAAAGAAATCAAGTCGCCATAAACACGTCCGGTCTTGCCGCGCGCTAATTCTGGAACATCAGGGTTTTTCTTTTGCGGCATGATTGAGCTGCCAGTGCAGAAGCGGTCCGGTAGATCAATAAAGCCAAAGCGAGGACTAAGCCACAGGATCAGCTCTTCAGAAAGACGTGAGACATGCATCATCAAGATCGATGAGAAGGCGCAGAACTCAATCGCAAAGTCACGATCTGATACGGCATCCAAAGAGTTGTTGCAGATGCCGTCAAATCCTAAGGCCTTAGCCACTTGCTCGCGATCGATAGGGTAGGTTGTACCAGCCAATGCAGCCGCACCTAGAGGTAAGCGATTAAAGCGAGCGCGCAAATCTGCTAAGCGACTTGCATCACGGCTAAACATTTCGAAGTAAGCCATCAAGTGATGACCAAAGGTAATCGGTTGCGCTACTTGTAAATGCGTGTGACCAGGCATGATAGTAGATGCATGCTTTTCAGCTAAATCCAAAAGTGCCAGACGTAAAGTTTTGAGGGTGACCGCAATGTCATCCACGCTGCCACGTAACCAGAGACGCAAATCGGTTGCTACTTGGTCATTGCGTGAACGGCCGGTATGCAAACGTTTGCCAGCATCGCCTACTAATGCAGTAAGGCGTGCTTCGATGTTGAGGTGTACATCCTCAAGCGCCAATTGCCACTCAAATTGACCGGATTCGATTTCACTCTTAATTTGAGTCATGCCCTTTTGGATATCGGCTAAATCTTGTTGGCTAATGATCTTTTGGGTGGCCAACATTTGGGCATGCGCCAAGGATCCGACGATATCGACCATGGCAAAGCGTTGATCAAAGCCAATAGAAGCGGTATAACGCTGAACAAGTTCGTCGACAGGTTCGGCAAAACGGGCCGACCAAGCTTGGGCTTTGTTGGCTAAGGAATTATTTGATGAGCTCATAAACACAGTATATTGGTGTAGGTCTTTGATTATTTTAAATGTTATGTCCCAAACCCTGAATTCCTCCCCATCAGACGCCCCAAAGCGCCTCGTAATCGCCTCCCGTGAAAGTCGCCTCGCCATGTGGCAGGCTGAGCACGTCCGGGATTGCCTCAAAAAGCTCTATCCAGGCTGCGATGTCCAGATTTTGGGGATGACTACCCGTGGGGATCAGATTTTGGACAGAGCCCTCTCTAAAGTGGGTGGCAAAGGCCTTTTTGTGAAAGAGCTCGAAACAGCTCTAGAGGATGGTCGAGCAGATCTGGCAGTTCATTCTCTGAAGGATGTTCCGATGGTGATGCCTGAGGGTTTTGATCTCTCTTGTGTCATGGCTAGGGAAGATGCCAGAGACGCCTTTGTTTCGAATGACTATGCAAGCCTAGAAGAGTTGCCACACGGTGCAATCGTTGGCACCTCGAGCTTGCGACGCGAATCAGTACTTCGTGCCAAGTTTCCGCATCTCGTTATTCAACCTTTGCGCGGTAATTTAGATACCCGCATGGGTAAGTTAGATAAAGGCGAGTATCAAGCCATTATTTTGGCTGCTGCCGGACTAAAGCGTTTAGGTTTGGAGTCACGCATTCGTGCATTCTTACCTTGCGATCCTTACACTCCTGCTGCAGGTCAGGGTGCCTTAGGTATTGAGACTTTGAGCAAGCATCCCAATATCAAGCAATGGCTTGCCCCATTAAATGATTTACCTACTTTATTTGCTGTTTCTGCTGAACGCATGGTTTCGCGCCAGCTTGGCGGTTCGTGTGAGGTGCCATTGGCGGCCCATGCGGTGTGGGATCAGAACCAAATGCGTATTCGTTCCTTCGTTGCTAGTACTGATGGCAAAGCGATTTGCCTGGCACAGGGAGGTGGGGCAGTGCAATCGGTTGAGGATGCAGAAGCCTTGGGACTTGCCGTTGCAAAAGACTTGCTGGCACAGGGCGCTGCAGATTTAATACCCAAAATTGCTAAGTAACCAAAAGCCAAAGAAAAAGTAGCCATTTAGCATGAGTACTAAAACGATTGTTGTCACCAGACCTAGTGGTCAGGCACGTCAATTGGTTGAGGTACTCAGTCGTGCCATTGAAGCAAGCGGTGTCGGTAAGCGTAGTCTCCCAGAAATTCTTTCTTTACCTTTATTAACTATCGTTCCTAAATCAGATGAACATTTGGCTGACCATATCGCCACTGCTCTCACTGACGCTAACCTTGCTATCTTTGTAAGTCCTAATGCCATTGAAAGTGTGATGCGTTTACTGGAGCGGGGTTGGCAAGATTTTTCTAAGAAGATTATTCCGATTGGTGTGATGGGCGGCAGTAGTCATCTAGCGCTAAAAAATCATGGTATCGGATTAGAGGAGAAGCCGACACCCATCATCATTCCCAAGAGTAACGAAAGTTGGGATTCAGAAGGTTTGTGGAAAGAGCTTCAGACTCTACAGTGGGATTGGCAGAATAAAAAAGTAGTGATCTTCAAAGGCGAGGGCGGCCGTGATTGGCTGGCCGACACTTTGAAAAAGGCAGGCGCAACAGTAGAGGTCATTTCAACCTACACGCGCGTACCTTTGGATCTTGATAACCCTTCCTGGCAACTGGTCAGAGAAATGGACCTAAGTAAATCACTTTGGCTACTCACCTCCTCGGAAGCGGTGCGCTATCTGGGCGAAGTGATGAAAGATCAATTTACCCAAGGTTTGAGTGCCGCTAGTGCTTTATGTCCACATCACAATATTGCGGATGCGGCAGAGATGATTGGGTTTGGTGAGGTTTTTACTAGCGAGCCAGGCGATGAAGCTTTGGTGAAGTCAACCTTAGCTTGGCTGACAATCTAAAACTTGAAGCAAATAACTAGAACTTTGCAGCCTCTAGTAGGGCAGGCAAAAAGATTTCATTTACCAAGATTGGGCGACCCTTTAAACGATAGAGGGTGCGTCGTGCCCACAAGGGTGAGCTCACATCAGAAAAGTGCTTAGAGCATCGTTTCCATAGCTCATTGCTTTTATCTAGGCGAGCAATGTCACGCGGCGGTTTTGCTTTGGAATGCTTGCGGGTTTTACTGAATAAGACGGCACCTAAAGGCTTTGTGCCTAAACGCAAGATCCCATGATTACTACCGCTAGAGCTCAATGTTGGAATGACGCTATGTGCCATGACCAATGGAACTCCATTGGAACAAAGCAATACTTCACGTACTCTGCAGCGTCTGAGCTTGAAATGAAAATAGCGACTTTCGTCGCTATTGAGTGATTGAGGGCGGTCACGCAAAACCTGAACTTCTAGTTTTTGCCCAATTGCTTTCTCAATTTTTTGGGTGAGAGACCCGGTATCGCTTAGCCAAGGTTGCCACTCGCGTGGAGCCCGATGGATTTCACCGGAACCGACTCGATTCCATGCAGAACGGAGACGATTACGGTGAACCATTTTTAGCTACCGCTAAAGCTACGACGTTGACCGCCGGCCTTTGGTTTAGCAAAACGCGGACCACCTGCAGGGCGTGAGTCACCAGAGCGTGCTGGACGTGAGTCAGCAGAACGCGCAGGACGTGAGTCAGCTGAGCGAGCTGGGCGTGAATCGTCTGAGCGACCACCAGCATTGCCGCCGCCTGAACCGCCACCACCAAAGCGAGACTCTGAACGAGCGCCTGAGCCATAACGACCGCCACCACCGCCAGAGCGATTGCCACCAAAGCCGCCACCAGAACGACCGCCACCACCAGGGCGACCACCACCAGAGCGATTGCCGCCACCGCCACCACCAAAGCTTGGCTTGGCTTGTGGCTCAAGACCAGCGATGACTGAAGCAACGATATCTTGCTGTGTGAAGCGTTCGATATTGCGGATCTTTGCGCGATCACGATGCTCAACCAAAGTGATAGCAACACCATTGCGACCGGCACGACCTGTGCGACCGATGCGGTGCGTATAGTCTTCTGGTTTCATTGGCAAGCCAAAGTTAATCACGTGACTGATACGTGGCACATCGATACCGCGAGCCGCTACGTCGGTTGCAACCAAAATCTTGGTGTGACCTTTACGCAAAGACTCGAGACGGCGCATACGAACAGCTTGAGGCATTGCACCATGAAGTGCAGTTGCTTCGTAGCCATTAGCACGCAATGTGTCAGCGATTTTTTCGCTTTCAACTTGAGTGCTTGCAAACACAACCGCTTGATCCAAATCAGCATCAGCCAAAATGTGCTCGAGTAATTTATGCTTGTGTGACATGCTGTCAGCCCAATGCAACTTCTGTTCAATGTTGGCGTGCTTTTCACCTGCATGAGCAAGTTCAATACGCTTGGCATCTGTAGTCAACTCATTTGCTAAAGACATAATCTTTGGCGCGAAAGTTGCAGAGAACATCAAAGTTTGGTTACGGCCTGCGCAACGCTTATCAATTGCCTCGAGGTCGTCAGCAAATCCCATGTCAAGCATGCGATCAGCTTCGTCGATAACGAGTTGTTTAACATCATCTAAGCGAATTGCTTTGCTGTCACATAAGTCGAGTAAACGACCTGGAGTGGCAACAACTAACAATGCACCTTTCAATGCCTGGATTTGCTTGCCGTAAGGCATGCCACCCATCACAGTTGCGATACGGATACCCTTCATGCCGCGAACTAAATTCACTGCATCGGCGGCAACCTGTTGAGCCAATTCACGAGTAGGGCAGAGCACTAACACTTTAGGTTGTGCGCGACCTGGTACAGGTGAGTTGTTCGGGTTGTCTTCGATGAGTTGATTAATCAAAGGCAATAAAAAGGCTGCGGTTTTACCGCTACCGGTTTGGCTGCTGACCAATAAGTCACCACCAGCTAAGGCTGCAGGAATAACCTGAGCTTGCACGGAAGTGGCTTGGGTATAACCCAGTTCAGCAACGTTTTTAAGGAGTGATGCCGCTAGGGCGAAATTCTGGAATTCAGTTCCAGTGCTCTTTGAGTCTTTCGACTCAATTTTAGTTTCTTTAGAAAAAGTCATGCTATTGCACATCCCCTTTAAGGGATGTCTCCGTATGTTGCACCCATGGTTTTTTATAGGGTGCGATGGTCAAAGGCATCGACCATCAGACAAGCGGCAGCGCGTTTTGTGACTTCTATGTTTATGACTTCTAAACGGTACGCTGAAATAGAGCTGGGGGGCGATGAATCAAATTGCTTAAAAAAGCTTCCTATTATGGCATTTCAAGCGCGTAATTACAAGGGTTTTCCCGAATTAATCAATAAATGGAGGGATAAAGCCGCATCTGATGCGCTTAGTCATTCAAGTATTGCTTGTTTGACTCTTTATTTGAGATAACGCAAAAGCCACTCAGTTATTTTTCCATATGGAGGGCGCGCTGTTTTGGTTCCCTTAAAGAAATTCAAGCCAAAGAAGCCGCGTACTTCCAGTATGGATTTTTGATGGCTGAACGTATCAAAGCCAGCCTTACCGTGGTAACTGCCCATACCGCTGGCGCCAACGCCGCCAAAAGGTAAGTCCTCGATGGTGATGTGTAGGAGCGTGTCATTAACAGTAACGCCACCAGAGCGAGTTTCATTTAAAACACGCTTCATATTCTTTTTATCTTTACCAAACCAATACAAGGCTAGTGGATTGGGTTTGTTATTGACGTAAGCGATTGCTGCAGAAATATCGGCAGCAGCCACAATCGGCAAAATAGGTCCAAAGATTTCTTCGTGCAGAATGCGGGCTTCTGGCGGAACATTTACTAGTGCAATCGGTTCAAATGGTCTTGCGCCAGCACCAGGGTTGTTGAGCAAAGGAATTACTTTTGCGCCACGATCTAATGCATCGCTCACTAAATGTTGCCAGTACTCCAACTGTCTTTCATCAATTGGACCCGTTAATTCTGCGGGATTGCTAAATTGGGTTTGGGCTGCAGCTTGTAATTCAGTAATGAATTCATCTTGCATGCTTGGTTCAAGCAAAACATAGTCTGGGGCAATACAGGTTTGTCCGCCATTCAATAACTTGCCGTAAATAATTGAGGAGGCAGCGTCTTTCAATTTGGCGCTCTTATCAATAATGACAGGTGTTGTACCGCCCAGCTCCAGGGTCACAGGTGTGAGGTTTTCTGCCGCAGCGCGCATCACCTTTTTCCCGATGGCACCAGAGCCAGTAAAGAAAAGGTGTTCAAAAGGCAGGGCAGCAAATTGTTCCGCCACTTCTGGGCCACCTGTCGTGACGCAAAACTCGCTAGGGTGGAAATATTCCTGAATCAAGCTAGCAATAAATCCTGAAGTACGTGAGCTACGCTCAGAAGGTTTGAGCCAAACACGATTACCAGCAGCAAAAGCGGCGATTGCTGGAATGAGTGCTAATTGAACCGGATAATTCCAGGGGCTCAAAATACCAACTACACCGAGTGACTGACTTTGAACCCAAGCTTGTGAAGCGCCCATGTGAAAAGGAACTTCTCGTTGCTCTGGCTTCATCCACTCTTTGAGGTGCTTACGCGTGTGCTTGCATGCTTGATAAATCATCTGACATTCAGCAAGTCGTGTTTCTATAGAGTTGCGCACTCCAAAGTCAGCCATCAGGGCTTTGCAGATCTTCTCTTCGTTTGCTTCAATCATTTTTTCAATGCGAGCAATCCGATCTAACCTCACTTCAATCGTAGGGTTTGGTTCTGCAGCGTAGGCTGCTTTCATTTCGTCGAGCTGGATAGTAAAGCGATTCATAGTGGATTAATAGTTGGCAGGCATTGGAATAAGGCATTAGGATAAAGCCATGGAAACAAATTTAGATAAAAATGAACCCCATCTAGAACGTGCCACCTTGGGTGGAGGCTGTTTTTGGTGTCTTGAGGCGGTTTATCAGCAAATTACTGGGGTTAAATCCGTGGTTTCTGGCTACGCCGGAGGCGCAAGACCCAACCCGACCTATGAGGCTGTTTGTGCTGGTGTATCGGGCCATGCCGAGATTGTCGACATTCTGTTTAACCCAGAAATAGTGTCATTTCGAGATCTGCTAGAGATCTTCTTTGTGATTCATGATCCAACCACTCTCAATTACCAGGGGAATGATCATGGCACGCAATATCGCTCAGTTATTTTCACGCATAGTGAGGAACAGACCAAAATTGCACATGAGGTCGTCAAGGAGCTTGAGGATTCAAAAATCTATTCAAATCCAGTGGTAACGCAGATTGATGCTGCGCCAATAATTTACCCAGCTGAGGAGTATCACCAGAATTATTTTGTGCAGCACCCCAATCAGGGCTACTGCATGGCAGTTGTTGCGCCTAAGCTTGCAAAATTTAGGGCGAAATTTAAATCGCTCATTGCGCCCCAGTACTCCTGAGTTGTTGCAATACGCGAGTAATGAAGGAGACTAGGGGGCTAGACGATTTACTCGCCACTCGAGACCTTCAAGCTTGTAGTGCATGCGGTCATGCAGTCTCGAAGGGCGACCCTGCCAGAATTCAATTTCAGTAGGATGTAGGCGGTAACCACCCCAATGCTCTGGACGTGGGGGCGCATCACCAAACTCATCTTTGAAACGCTTTTCGGCTTCTTCCAAGAATTCACGATTCGGGATGGCGGTACTCTGAGGTGATGCCCAGGCACCAATTCTGGAGGCTGCCGGACGGGAGTGGAAGTACTCGTCGCTTTCAGTGGCGCTCACACGCTCTACAACACCCTGAATGCGCACTTGACGTTCTAATTCATGCCAATGAAAGAGCAAGGCAGCCTGAGGGCGTATGGCCAAGTCTCGACCTTTTTGGCTCTGATAGTTGGTAAAAAAGGTAAAGCCGTTTTGATCTGCGCCTTTTAGTAAGACAATACGGGCTGATGGATTTCCAGCTTGGTCTGCTGTTGCTAGGGTCATGGAGTTGGGTTCTGGGCACTCTGCTTTCACGGCTTGATCAAACCAAAGCTTAAAAAGCTGCAGAGGGTCATGTGGAACCTCAGTCTCTGAGAGTTGACCGAAGGTATAGTTTTTGCGGAGTTGTGCAATGGAGTCCATTTATTCAGTATAAAGAGAAGCTATGGCAGAAGACAAGGCAGAAGGTAAGGCAGAGGGCAGCTTAGAAAATCGACGTTTTGGCGGAGTTTCACGACTCTATGGACCAGAGCTGCGCGAGCGCTTTCTGAATGCAACGGTAGTGGTGGCTGGCCTAGGGGGCGTTGGATCCTGGGCGGCTGAAGCCTTGGCGCGTACTGGTATCGGACACCTTGTTTTAATTGATTTTGATCATATTGCCGAGAGTAATACCAATCGTCAGTTGCATGCCTTGGAGGGTCAGTACGGCAAAGCAAAAGTCGAGGCGATGACTCAGCGTATATTACAAATCAATCCAGAGATCAAACTCACTTCTTGCGATGAATTCTTAGAGCCTGAAAATCTCGATCAACTGATTCCGGCAGATGCATTTGTATTAGATGCTACCGATTCAGTGCAAACCAAAATTGCTTTGTCAGTTTGGGCGGTGGCAAATAATCGGGCTTTAGTGATGTGTGGTGCTGCTGGTGGGAAGTCAGATCCAACTTCAGTGCGCTGTGACGATCTTTCGCGTACAGAGCAAGATGCTTTGTTAGCTAAAGTGCGTCAAGGGCTTAGGCAGGATCATGGCTTTTCTAGAAACCTCAAGAAAAAAATCGGCATACGTGCGATCTACTCCCACGAGCCAAGGGCTGGCGCTTCTAGCGGAGGCCTAGCCTGCTCTGGTTATGGCTCAACCGTCATGGTGACTGCTGCTTGTGGCCTGGCTGCTGCAGCAGAAATTCTGAGTCTCATCTCGGCACAATAAGCTTTTCTCAAAAAGCGCCATAAATCCTTAAGGGGATTCCCTGTAGGAAATTACTGATTCTTTTGCAGTCAGTAATTATTTAATCAAAACTAAACGTTGATTTTAAAGACATTTCTTTATTTATCTAAATAGTTTTATTCATTTAGTTACTTTAGTAATATTTCTGCTCTAGTGCATATCCCTAGTCCTCCCTAGACTTTGCTTCGTTGGTAAATCGCCAACGACAAATCGAAAGGAGGTCTCTCTTGCAGACTGAACACACTGGCTTAAAGCGTCATCTCAAAGTACGTCATATTCGTTTGATGGCCTTAGGCTCAACAATCGGTGTCGGATTATTTCTTGGATCAGCAAGCGCAATTCAAATAGCCGGCCCATCTATTCTTTTGGGGTATCTGCTTGCAGGCATTGTTGCTTTTATTGTTCTGCGCACCTTGGGTGAGATGGCAGTTCATGAGCCTGTAGCAGGCTCTTTTGCGGCATATGCCAATACTTATGTTGGCCCATTGGCGGGCTATATGGTGGGTTGGGGGTATTGGACCTATTGGATCGTCGTTGGAATTGCGGAAGTCACTGCCGTAGGTATCTACATGGGAATTTGGTTTCCTGAGACACCGCAATGGGTTTGGGCGCTTTCCTCCATTGTGATGATGGGTTTGATTAATCTCATTGCAGTCAAAGTATTTGGCGAATTTGAATTTTGGTTTGCACTGATTAAGGTAGTGGCCATAGTCGCAATGATTGCGCTGGGTGGTTCCGTTATCTTATTTGGCTTTACCAATGACTGGCAGCCAATTGGTCTGAGTAATTTATGGCAACACGGCGGCTTCTTTCCAAATGGTATCAGCGGTATGTTGCTCTCACTCCAGATGGTGCTGTTTGCTTACGTCGGCATAGAGATGATTGGCCTTTCTGCGGGTGAAGCTGAGAGCCCACAAAAAACCATTCCGATGGCAATTGATTCTCTGGCTTGGCGCATTCTGATTTTTTATATGGGAGCCATCCTAGTCATTTTGGCAATATTCCCATGGAATCAAGTGGGTCAACAAGGCAGCCCCTTTGTGGTGATGTTTGAACGACTGGGTTTACGAGAAGCAGCAGGCTTAATCAATTTTGTCGTGATCACTGCAGCGCTGTCATCTTGTAATGCCGGCATCTTTAGCGGCGGACGTTTGTTGTATTCCTTATCGTCTAATGGTTACGCCCCTAGATCATTTGCAAAGCTTTCTAAGTACGGCGTTCCTCATCGGGCGGTGATGACTACGGTCGCAGTGTGTATGTCAGGTGTGGTTCTGAACTACTTTGTGCCTGACAAAGCCTTTCAATACATGATGGCTGCCGTGACCTTTATTGGTTTGATGGTGTGGATTGCAATCTTAATTACGCAGATTAAATTCCGTCGCTCCTTATCTAATTCCCAAGTAGCTGAGTTGGCCTATAGAGCTCCTTGGTGGCCCTATTCCTCGTGGTTTGCTCTGGCATTTATCGGTTTAGTTGTGGTGCTGATGGGCTTTCATGAGGATGCACGGATCGCATTAATAGTCGGGCCGTGTTTATTGAGCGTGTATCTCGTGATGTTTTATGTCGTGGGCTTACATCGCAAAACTGCAATCCAGCATGACTTTAAATAATAGGAGATAGCAATGATTATTGGCGTACCTCAAGAAGTTAAAAACAATGAGTTCCGAGTCGGTTTAACACCGGGCAATGTCAGTGGACTTTGTAAGCAGGGACATTCTGTTCTGATTCAGCGTGGCGCTGGTGAGCAGATTGGTTTGAGTGATGAATCTTATCGAATTGCCGGTGCCAGCCTAATTAATAGTGCAGCTGAAGTGTTTCATAAGGCTGAGATGATTGTGAAGGTCAAAGAGCCCCAGGCGCAGGAATGTGCGATGCTGCGCGAGGATCAAATTCTGTTTACTTACTTACATCTGGCTCCAGATCCACAGCAGACTGAGGCTTTGCTGCAATCAGGTGCAACTTGTATCGCATATGAAACCGTTACGGCTATGAATGGTGCTCTGCCTCTCTTGGCGCCCATGAGTGAAGTGGCGGGGCGTATGTCTATTCAGGCTGCTGCATCACATTTAGAAAAGACTAATGGTGGTTTGGGGGTCTTGATGGCTGGAGTGCCTGGAGTCTCTCCAGCAAAGATTGTCATTTTGGGCGGTGGGGTAGTGGGTCGCAATGCATTGCAAATGGCAGTCGGTATGGGTGCCGACGTTTGCATCTTTGATCGCGATATTGATCGCTTGCGTCAGATTGATATGTTCTATGGCAATCGAGTCAGAACATTTTATTCGGATAGCTTATTGATCGAGCAAGAAGTGTGTGAGGCTGATGTCGTGATTGGGGCGGTCTTGTTGCCTGGTGCACAAGCTCCTAAATTAGTAACTCATGACATGATCAGAAAAATGAAGTCGGGATCGGTAGTGGTAGACGTAGCGATTGATCAAGGTGGCTGCTTTGAGACATCCAAACCTACAACACATGCAGACCCAACCTTTGTAGTGGATGGCGTGTTGCACTATTGCGTTGCCAATATGCCAGGGGCGGTGGCAAGAACATCTACTTTTGCATTAACCAATGCGACTTATCCCTTTGTAGAGGCCTTGGCTAATCGCGGAGTGATGAAGGCTCTCTCTATCGATCACCATTTGCGCAATGGCTTAAGCGTACACAAAGGCATTCTGACTTCTAAACCCGTTGCGTTGGCACAGGGCCTAGACTTTGTCGTGGCTGAAGAGCTTTTGGTCGCATAGCGCAGTAAATGTAGTGTTTGTCTGGTCTGGTGGGTTAGGAGATTTAAACTATCTCTAATATATGTAATGCGCAAGCAATTGCAAAACCTACTGGACCAAGTCAAATATGGATTTTTCTGCTTTAACGCTTTCTGCTGGAGTGGTTGCTTTAGCAGAGATGGGCGATAAGACCCAATTACTTTCCTTGATGCTCGCTGCTCGCTATCCTAAGCAAGCATTAGCAATTATTGCCGGTATCTTTATCGCTACGATTGCGAACCATGCTTGTGCTGCATTCCTGGGGCATTGGTTAACAACCTTAGTTTCGCCTGATGTGATGCGCTGGATTTTAGGTTTGAGTTTTCTGGGAATTGGTTTGTGGTTATTGGTACCAGATCATATTGATGATGCGGCTGGATCCAAGGTTGCTGACAAGACTTTTCAGGTCTTTATGTTGACCGTAGGCCTCTTCTTTTTGGCTGAGATGGGGGACAAGACGCAAATTGCAACAATTGCTCTAGGCGCTCGTTATGACGATGTCGTTTCGGTAACGGTTGGCACCACATTGGGGATGATGTTGGCTAATGCTCCTGCAGTCTGGATTGGTCAGAAGTTCACGAAACGCATGCCAATTAAGTGGGTGCATGCGGTTGCTGCCATAACCTTCATTGCTATAGGCTTGGCTACCCTAATTTGGGCTTAAGCTAGAGATGCAGCGAGTCTTCCAGCCAAGACTTAAAATAGGCTTATGAAAACTGATCTCCCACAGAGCTTTCGTCGGCTCGAATACCTCCCGCCCGTCTATAACTTCGATCAAGTTGAGCTAGACATCGCATTAGATCCAGCCAGAACGATTATTAAGAGTCGCATTGAGGTTTTGCCGGGCAAAAGCTTTACGCCAGGTGCACCTCTAGTTCTGGTGGGGCATGAGCTTGAGTTCGTGAGTTTGCGTATTAATAGCCAAGCGCATCGCCATTTTGAATTAACACCAGAAACACTGACGATTCATTCTTTACCTAATGAGGGTCAAGAAAAATTTGTTGTGGAAATTATTTGCGTTTGTGTGCCCGAGAAAAATACCACTCTGATGGGCTTATATGTTTCTAATGGAAACTTCTTTACTCAGTGTGAGGCAGAAGGTTTCAGAAAGATTACTTATTTCTTAGACCGTCCAGATGTGATGGCGCGCTATCGTGTGACCTTGCGTGCTCGTGAGGCGGAGTGCCCAGTCTTATTGTCTAACGGCAATTTACTCAATACAGAAAAACTTCCAAATGGTTGGCATAGCGCGACTTGGGAAGATCCGTTTCCGAAGCCATCCTACTTATTTGCCTTGGTGGCTGGTAAGTTGGAGTGTATTGAAGAAACCATTACCACTAGCAGTGGCGCTAAGAAGCTCTTGCAGATCTGGGTTGAGCCACATGATCTGAAAAAGACTCGCCATGCCATGGATTCTTTGATTGCCTCGATTCATTGGGATGAGAAGCGCTTTGGCTTAGAGCTGGATTTAGAGCGTTTCATGATTGTGGCGGTGAGTGATTTCAATATGGGCGCGATGGAGAACAAGGGCTTGAATATTTTCAATACCAAGTTTGTTCTTGCGCAACCAGAAACCGCTACTGATGCAGACTTTGCGAATATTGAAAGCGTTGTAGCTCATGAATACTTCCATAACTGGACTGGTAACCGCGTTACTTGCCAGGATTGGTTCCAGCTATCACTTAAAGAGGGTTTAACCGTCTTTAGAGATCAAGAGTTTTCTGCTGATCAAATGGGCAGCGAATCCGGTAGGGCAGTGAAGCGCATTGAAGATGTGAGATTGTTGCGTCAACTGCAGTTTCCGGAAGATGCGGGTCCGATGGCGCATCCGATTCGTCCGGATGAGTATCAAGAAATTAATAATTTCTATACCGTTACGGTTTATGAGAAGGGCTCTGAGGTTGTTAGGATGTACCAAACCCTTTTAGGTAAAGACGGTTTCCGCAAGGGTATGGATCTGTACTTCAAGCGTCATGATGGGCAAGCAGTTACTTGCGATGATTTCTTGATGGCGATGGCTGATGCCAACGGCAAAGATCTGACTCAGTTTAAGAATTGGTATAGCCAAGCAGGCACCCCAAGGGTTAAGATGCAAGAGCATTACGATGCCGTTAAAAAACAGTATCGACTGACATTGACGCAAACTTGTGCGCCTAGTCCAGGTCAGCCAGAGAAGAAGCCTTTTCATATTCCGCTGAAGATACGTTTGCTTACTAAGGCAAATGATCAACAAGAGCAGTTGCTGGAGCTAACGCAAGCAAGTCAAACCTGGACTTTTGACAATATCGAAGAGCGCCCAGTACTTTCGATCAACCGAAATTTCTCAGCACCGATTAATTTGGATTTTGAGCAGTCTGAGGCGGATCTTCTAACCTTGTTCTCAAGCGATGATGACGCATTTAATCGCTGGGAAGCTGGTCAGAAGTTGGCGATGCAAATGATTTTGAATAGCCGTCTCCCAGATGCACAGTTGATTGAGGCTTATCGCAATATCCTATTGGATCCTAATTTAGATCCAGCCTTTAAGGACCTTGCCTTAACTCTGCCTGCAGAGTCTTATTTGTATGAGCAATGCACAAGTGTTGATCCCCAGAATATCTTTACCGCGCGCCGTGCTTTCCGTAGGGAGATTGCTAAACAACTCCAGTTGGAGTGGGCCGCCTTGTATCAACAAATGCAAACGCCTGGACCATTCAAGTCGGATGGAGTAGGTTCCGGTAAGCGTGCACTTAAGAACCTGGCATTGAGTATGTTGCTCGAAGCTGCTCCAGCAGTGTGGGCTCCAATGGCCGCCAATCAATACCAAACTGCTGACAATATGACCGATCGTTATGCTGCTTTATCAGCATTGGTAGTGCACGGTGCAAAGCAGGCAAAAGATTGCTTGATTGATTTCTACAATCGCTTTGCTAATGATGCTCTGGTGATTGATAAGTGGTTTGGCTTGCAATCAAGTCGCCCACCAGTAGATGGCGCGGAATCTACGCTGGCTGAAGTGAAGAAGCTACGTGAGCACCCAGCCTTCAAGTTAAATAACCCCAACCGAGTGCGCAGCGTCATCCATTCCTTCTGCGCTAATAATCCGGCGAGCTTTCATCAGGTTGACGGCAGTGGTTATGAGTTTTGGGCGGATAGCGTCCTAGCGCTTGACCCAATCAATCCTCAGGTAGCTGCACGCCTGGCAAGGGCTTTGGACCGCTGGCGTTTGTTTGCCCAACCCTACCAAGATCGTATGAAAGCTGCGCTAGAGCGGGTTTCAGCGTGCCAAACACTCTCTCCGGATGTGAGGGAAGTGATTGGTAAGGCGCTGGGTAATTAAATTTAACGTGGGATATCTTTCATTTCAGGAGCCATACCCCCTAGGGCTACAAGTTTTTTAGTGGCCTGTAATCGAACAAGGGTTGTAATCGCCTCATTAATTAGGTCGCCAGGGCTAAGTTGTGGGTCGAAATACTTCATGGCATCCCGGATTAATTCGTCATTAACATTGACCAACATTATCAAAACCCCTGTTTAAAAGTGCGTAAATTCGTGGCTCTAAGTCATAAATTATGACGGCACTCAAGAACAGGGCAAAATAGACCCTAATTTCAATAGAGCTTTGGAGAAATATCTTTGTCCTCAAGTACCCATATTAATTTCAAGCAATATTTGACCTCTACTAAGCCGGCGGGTGCCGTCATTCCTGCTGGATTGCAAGATTTACTGACTGCAGTTGTTAATACCTGCTCAACTCTCAGTCATGAGGTAGCGCAGGGTGCCTTAATTGGTTTGCTGGGATCAGCGGGGACTGGCAACGTACAAGGCGAAGTTCAACAAAAGCTCGACATCATTGCAAACGATTTATTGATCGATGGCGTTAAGGGTTGTAAATCACTTGCTGGTCTAGCTTCTGAAGAGATGGAATTGCCAGTTCCAGTTCAAGGCACAGGTGACTACTTGCTCTTGTTTGATCCGCTCGATGGCTCATCCAATATTGATGTAAACGTTTCGATTGGAACTATTTTTTCTGTTCTCAAAAAGCAAGATCCAAGCGCGCCTTTGCAAACTTCTGATTTCTTGTTATCAGGACGTCATCAAGTAGCAGCAGGTTATGTGGTCTATGGCCCGCAAACTACGATGGCATTAACCTTAGGTGATGGCGTAGTGATGTTTACTCTGAATAAAGTCACAGGCGAGTTCTTGCTCATCAAGGATGCGGTAAAGATCTCTCACTCAACCAAAGAGTTTGCAATCAATATGTCCAATATGCGCCACTGGGCTGACCCGGTGCGTCGCTATGTTGAAGAGTGTTTAGCGGGCGTGAGCGGTACGCGCGATAAAGATTTCAATATGCGTTGGATTGCCTCAATGGTGGCCGATGTACATCGTGTTTTATCTCGTGGCGGAGTCTTTATGTATCCATGGGATCAGCGTGAACCTAATAAGCCAGGTAAGTTACGCTTGATGTATGAAGCTAATCCCATGAGCTTTTTGGTAGAACAAGCTGGTGGCGCTTCTACCAATGGCACAGATCTGATTATGGATTTGCAGCCAACCGATCTTCACGAGCGCGTCTCCGTGATGTTGGGATCCAAGGAAGAGATCGATCGCATTCAGCACTATCATTTATAAGTAGAGTCTCATCTCCAATAAAAAACCCAATCAAGCGATTGGGTTTTTTATTGTCCTGAAGATAATTCAGAGGAAAGGGGGCTTACCGTTGTTACGGCTTTACCTTTTCCTTAAGGTAGGCAAGGGACTCTTCCACCTGGTCAATCAAGATCAAGCAAATGTCACCAGGCGAGAGGCCATTTAAAGCGGTATCTATTGCCTTGAACTCACCATGAATTTCTTGCACTTCTTTTGCCTTGGTGGCGCCAACCAAGCCTTCTTGCAGTAGGCGTAATACCTCACCATCTTCACGACCGCGTTGGCAGGCATCTTGATAGAGAATCACATTATCAAAAGCATTGCCAAGGATGCGGGTTAGATCACGAATATCTTCATCGCGACGATCGCCGGCACCGCTAATCACGACATGGCTCTTCTTGGGCTTCATGGCCTCGACCGCGCTAGTAAGAGCGCGCATTGCATCAGGATTGTGACCGTAGTCGGCAATCACCGTAGCGCCATTGTGTTGAAACTGGTTAAAGCGACCCGGTACTGAATTAGGATCGCTTTCAAAGCTATGAAGACCGCGAGCAATCTTTTCAGCATCCAAGCCTAGAGCCCAGGCTGCACCAATGGCAGCCATTGCATTCTCAACCTGGAAGCCAAGGACACCATTTTGGGTAAGAGGGATCTCGCTTACAGGGAAGCGATACATGACGCGTGAACCCTTAGACGCAACAATGTATGTGCCATCAAAGAAAATCACTTTCTTATTTTTAGCGCGGTGTGCAGTAATGACTGGGTGATGTTGATTTTGTGCAAAGAAGATTACTCGACCCGAGCATTTGTCACCCATCTTCGCAACCATTGGGTCGGCAGCATTTAAGACAGCTGCGCCAGTAGGGGCTACGTTCTGTACAATGACGCGCTTGAGAACTGCTAAATCTTCAACGCTTGTAATGTAATTGAGGCCAAGGTGATCACCTTCACCAATATTGGTAACGACTGCAACCTCACAGCGATCAAAGCCTAAGCCTTCACGCAGCAAGCCACCGCGTGCAGTTTCAAGAACGGCAGCATCAACATCTGGATGCATTAATACATTGCGGGCACTCTTAGGGCCGCTGCAATCACCGGTGTCGATGAGGCGATGATTGATATACACGCCATCGGTGCCAGTCATACCAACACGTAGACCAGTTTCATTTAATAGATGAGAGATGAGGCGAACAGTGGTGGTTTTGCCGTTAGTGCCGGTGACAGCTACTACCGGAATGCGTCCGTCTTCACCTGGCGGGAACATCATATTGATGATGTCTTCACCAACAGGGCGTCCCTTGCCATAGGAGGGCTTCAGGTGCATGCGTAAACCGGGGGCAGCATTAACTTCAACAATGCCGCCACCTTGTTGCTCTAAGGGTTTGTAAATACTTTCACAAAGGATATCTACGCCAGCAATGTCCAGCCCAATCATTTGCGCGGCCGCAACAGCGCTTGCTGCGACATCTGGATGAACATCATCAGTCACATCAGTCGCAGTGCCACCAGTACTCAAGTTGGCATTGTTGCGCAGTAAAACGCGTTCACCAGTCTTCGGTACATATTGCGGAGTAAGGCCATTACCAGCGAGGTGAGCAAGCGCAATATCGTCAAAGCGAATCTTAGTTAGGGCGGTGGCATGACCATCGCCACGCAATGGGTTCTTATTTTCTATTTCAACCAGTTCAGCAACGGTATGGGTGCCGTCACCAACCACTTGTGCAGGCTCGCGGCGAGCAGCTGCTGAAAGGCGATTGCCGACTACGAGTAAGCGGTAGTCAGCACCGGGTAGGTAGCGCTCAACAATGGTTTCACGACCAAAGGCTTGAGTTACGATAAAGCCAGCACGCACTTCTTCTTCAGTTTGAATGTTAGCAACAACACCTTTACCTTGATTGCCGTCTTTTGGCTTGAGCACAATTGCCCCACCAATCTTTTGCGCAGCACGCCAAGCATCATCAGCGGTTGTTACTACTTCACCAATCGGTACTGATACGCCTGCTGCAGCCAGTAAATTCTTAGTAAGTTCTTTATCCTGGGCGATCGCTTCGGCAATTGCGCTGGTATCGCTAGTTTCAGCAGCTTGAATGCGCTTTTGTTTACTGCCCCAACCAAACTGCACCATGCTGCCTTCAGTCATACGTCGATAAGGGATATTGCGCTGGACAGCGGCATCAACAATAGAGCCAGTACTTGGACCAAGGCGGACATCTTCGTACAGTGCTTCTAATTCAGAGAGAGCTGCGGCTAGATCAAAAGGCGCGTCATTGAGGGTTGCCTGAATTAAAGCAAAGCCAAAGTCAAAGGCCATACGTCCAACAACTTCTTCGGTGTATTCAACAACAACTTGATAAACGCCGGTATCTACAGTTTGTACGGTGCGACTAAAAGTGACAGGGCAGCCTGCTTGCGCTTGAAGGCCCAAAGCTGCGTGCTCTAGAGCGTGGGCAAGCGACAGCACTTCATTGTGGCCGCCGCGACGCATGCTACCCAGTTGCGGAAAGCGCTCACGAATCTTGATTTCAAATTGAGGGATCAAGTCGATAGAGCGCTCTGACTCATCACAAGAAACGATTGCTTCCAAGGCAGTGTGGCGGCTCCATAAATTTGGGCCGCGCAACATACGAATACGGGTAATTTCCAATTAAGCCCCTGTAGCGGTAGTGGCATCAGGCACAAATGTTTCTGCGCCTGCTTCAATAACATTAAAAGGAATATCTAGAGCCCAGGCTGCAGCAATTGCTGCCCCTAAATTCATAGTCTTCCAAGGAGAAGTGCTGTTAGCTTCTGAGTGACGTGGAACGGGGATGGATTTCTGATCCAACTTGCCGGACTTCAGAGTAATTTGCTGTTTGCCAATGGCAACTGCGCGACCACCATTAGCTAAATGATTTTTAACGATCTCCGAGTCAGGATTTTCGCTAAAGAAGATTACTTGACCATCACACAATTCAGCCATTTGCACGCACATTGCATCATCGGCATTTAAAACAGCTACGCCCGTTGGTAATACGACATCGACCTGGGTGCGGACAACGCTAAAGACCTGGTCTTCATCATAAATTGCGTATTGTGGGAAGTTTGCCTTTGGATCGGCATTGAGCACGACACCAACTTGACAGCGATCGTAGGCTAAACCTTCAATCAACATTGACAGGTGATTGTTTTCAATTACAACCGCCTCTACTGCACGGTTCAGTAGGGTGCGACGGGCATTCTCCCAATTGGATGCATTGGAATTTGGAATGGCGCGATTGCCAAAAAATAAGCCTTTACTGCAAGACAGTCCAACGTACACATTGGTAAGGCGTAAAAAGTGGGCGATCATTTCTGCAACAGGCGTTTTACCGCGCTCACCGCATACGCCTACTACTGGAATACGGAAATCTGCTCCAGGCGGGAAGAGGTGATTGGCAATTTCTTTACCCACAGGCTGAGGTTTACCACTTGCTGGTTTTAAGTGCATCAATAAACCGGGGCCAGCATTGACTTCCACAATAGCCGCATTTTGATCAGCAAGAGGCTTGCTGATGTCTTGGGCTACTAAGTCAACCCCTGCGATTTCTAGGCCAACTACACGAGCAGCTAATGCAACTTGACTAGCTACATCAGGATGAACCAAATCAGTGACATCAAATGCAACGTTACCATTGCTTTGAATCAGTACTTTGTGATCCGCAGCTGGCACACTTTCACCAGTTAATTTTTGGCGTGCTAACTCTAACTCGACAGCAGAATCAATCCGTACTGGATTGAGGGGATGTTCTTCAGCGGTGCCACGACGTGGGTCAGAGTTAATCTGAATCTGAATGAGTTCATAAATAGTATGTTTGCCATCACCAGTAACCCAAACAGTTTCACCTTTTGCAGCAGCAACTACTTTGTTGCCAACAACCAATAAGCGATGCTCATCACCAACGATGTGGCGCTCTACCAATACTTCGCTACCTTCGTCGATTGCAACTGCATAAGCAGCTTCAATTTCTTGTTGGGTATAGAGGTTGATAAAGACACCGCGGCCATGGTTGCCATCGATTGGCTTTACTACTACCGGTAAACCAATGTCTTGCGCAGCTTCCCAAGCATCATCAGGGCTAGTTACTGTTCTGCCCTCCGGGGTAGGCACGCCAGCACTACGTAACAAGCTCTTGGTTAAATCTTTATCTCTCGAAATCGTTTCTGCAATAGCGCTTGTTTGATCAGTCTCCGCAGTCCAAATGCGGCGTTGTTTGGCACCATAACCCAACTGCACTAAATTACCTTCGGATAAGCGAATGGAGGGAATGCCGCGCTCTTCAGCTGCATTCACAATGCACGCAGTACTTGGGCCGAGCAAAAGGTCGTCGCCCAGTTCACGTAAATTTTCAATAATAGTTTGAGCTTCCGCTACGCAATCTTTATTGTCTTGCGCTAGGGCAAGATATAAGTCGCGAGCGTATTTAAGCGCGGTGAGTGTGACTTCTTCATTGATGGCGCTAACCATCACCTTGTAAACACCACGTCTGTCACCATCACGCGCTTTGCCAAACCCACCAGGAATACCGGCTAAGTTTTGTAGCTCTAAAGTGAGGTGTTCAAGGATGTGGGCAGGCCAAGTGCCTTCTTCAACGCGCTTTAAAAATCCACCAGCTTCACCATAGCTGCAGCGATGTTCAACTAGGCTAGGGAGTGCTTTGACAAGGCGGTCATAAAAACCGGGAATGAGGTTAGAGGGGTAGTCCTCTAAATCGCCAATATCTAGCCATACCTCTATAACGGGGTGGTAGGTCCACATATTGGGGCCACGGAGATGTTTAACGCTCAGAATCTCGATGGATTTATCTAGTAATTGGGGCATATGCAGTGTTGCGATGGCCGGCGCCAAGGTTTTGGCGATGGCGCGTCAGACAGTCTCTCTGTTTTAGTTGTTATTGAAAAACTCACAAAATTAGCAAAAATACATAAAAAGGCCTACTTAGACAATTTAACGGCTTTTGAGCCTCTAAAGTTGACAGAGGCAATAAATCTAAATAATTCACCTCCACTATACTTTTATGGTCAATGAAGCCACAAATCCTACCTTTTGCCCCCGTGCTACCAAGTGATTGGCAGGCTGTTTTAGGGGCTGAAAACTCCCTAGTAAAGAGTCCTGAAGCCCTGCTGGCATGGGTTGAGCTCGATTTAGATGCGGATTTGCGCTTTGAAAAAAGCCTTCTTTTGCTAAGCGAGCAGGGTCTAATTTGGACCGATGGAAAGACATTCGAGTCCTGGGAGCTGGGTAATGGAGCGCACTTAGTTCATGGAGACCATGCCGGGGTAGGGCATTTAAGGCTAGAAACTGCTGATAGCTTGCTCAGATCATGGAACTTCACTTTAGCTGTCAATCCTCAAGTTCTTCGCCTGCAATCCAGTTTTAAGCAATTAACTCGTGGCGAAGAAATTAGCAGTGGTGAGGTCAGCGAGTATGACAAGCAAGTTTGCCCGGTTTGCTTGAGCCCAAAACCTGCGAATTCGGATTCATGCCCGACTTGTGATCCCGAGGATGATGCGCCGCCATCCACTTGGACGTTATTTAAACTCTGGCGTTTTGCACGGCCTTACAAGAAACAATTGTTGTTAGGTTTTGTATTGACCCTGTTATCCACGGGCGCCACTTTAATTCCGCCATATCTCACGATGCCATTGATGGATCACGTGTTGATTCCTTACGAACGTGGTAATCCAATTGATTTCCATTTGGCCAGCATGTATCTCTTGGCTTTATTTGGAGCTGCGATTGTTGCTTGGGGTCTGGGTTGGTGGAAGACCTATTTACTCGCATTAGTAAGCGAGCGAATTGGTGCGGATTTACGAAACACAACCTTTGAGCATTTACTAAAGCTTTCATTGGAATACTTTGGTGGCAAGAGAACAGGTGACTTGATTGCTCGTATTGGTGCGGAAACTGATCGCATCTGCGTCTTCCTCTCCCTTTATGCGCTTGACTTTGCGACCGATGTCTTGATGATCACCATGACTGCAGCGATTCTGGTATCTATTGATCCTTTGCTGGCTTTAGTCACCTTGGCGCCGTTGCCATTTATTGTGTGGATGATTCATGTGGTGCGCGATCGCTTGCGTTTTGGTTTTGAAAAGATCGATCGCATCTGGTCTGAAGTAACAAACATCCTTGCTGACACGATTCCAGGTATTCGTGTAGTCAAAGCGTTTGCTCAAGAAGATCGTGAACTCAAACGTTTTGTTGATTCCAATAAACACAATTTACAAATTAATGATCGCGTAAATCGTGTTTGGGGCTTGTTCTCGCCTACAGTGACATTGCTGACTGAAACAGGTTTATTAGTCGTGTGGGGTTTTGGTATTTGGCAAGTTGCGCATCAGAAAGTCACTGTTGGTGTGTTGATTGCCTTCTTGGCATATATCGGCCGTTTTTATATTCGCCTTGATTCCATGAGTCGCATTGTTTCTCATACGCAGAAAGCAGCTGCTGGCGCTAAACGAATCTTTGATATCTTGGATCACGTCTCCAGCGTTCCTGAGTCAATCAATCCAGCACCATTGGGTGATGTCAAAGGGCGTATTTCCTTACGCGGTGTAGGTTTCCGTTACGGCAACCGCGCTGTCTCCAAGGGTATCGATTTAGATATCGCTCCTGGTGAAATGATTGGCTTAGTGGGGCATAGCGGTTCGGGCAAGAGCACTCTGGTGAACTTGATCTGCCGGTTCTATGACGTCAGTTCTGGAGCGATTTCATTGGACGGGCGCGATATTCGTGGCATCAGGATTGCCGACTATCGCAAGCGAATTGGTTTGGTGTTGCAAGAACCATTCTTATTCTTTGGCACGATTGCTGAGAATATTGCTTATGGCAAACCAGACGCAACTCGTGAAGAAATCATCGAAGCAGCGCGCGCAGCCCACGCCCATGAATTTATTCTCCGCCTTCCTTTGGGTTACGACTCCCTAGTAGGTGAGCGCGGCCAATCCCTCTCTGGTGGTGAACGCCAACGCATCTCGATTGCACGTGCGTTACTGATTAATCCAAGCATCCTCATTTTGGATGAGGCCACCTCATCAGTAGACACTACGACTGAAAAAGAAATTCAGCGCGCTTTGGATAACTTGGTTAAGGGCCGCACCACGATTGCCATTGCACACCGTCTCTCCACCTTAAGAAAAGCAGATCGCTTGGTGGTTTTAGACAAAGGTGAGATTGTCGAAATCGGCTCGCATGACGAGCTCATGGAAGCCCAAGGTGCTTATTACACCTTGTATCAAGCCCAATTACGTCATGCAGCTGAATTGGTTGAGGGCGGCGCCATTGGCGAAAGCTTGGAAGAAGATCAAGCGGAAATAAATGAAGAGCAAGCAGAAATAAATGAAGAGCAGCTTCAAGAAGTAGCCAAGAATGTTGGGGGTGGGGTATGACGCAAATCAATCGCTCCACTCATCAACTAGAGCGTGATGCACTGGGTCGACTAGTATTTATTGATAGCAAGGGTGAGCGGCATGTGGGCGTTCATCCAGTAAGAGCTTTCCCAATCACTGCACCAGGCGCCGGTATTGGCATCATGAATCAATCAGGCAAAGAGCTTTGCTGGTTTCCGATTACTGCCGCTATTTCTGAAGCGGAGTTGGGGTTAATTGAAGAAGAATTAGCCGAGCGTGAATTCATGCCGGTGATTGAGAAAATTACTAAGGTCTCCACCTTTGCTACTCCAAGTATTTGGGATATCGAAACTGATCGTGGCCCAACGCGAATTCGCTTGAAGGGCGAAGAAGATATTCGCAGAATCGCTGGCAATACATTGCTCATTGCCGACTCCAATGGCTTACAGTTCTTAATCAAGGACTCCACCGAGTTGGATAAAGTCAGTAAAAAACTGCTAGATCGCTTCCGCTAAACAAGTTTGCCATGCCAACTTTAGTTTGGCAGCCGGTACCAGGGCATTCCCCTTTGCTCAGATAGAGTAAACCCCCGATTTATGCCCAAAATGAGTAAATTACTATTAAAAACAATGGTTTATAGCTATTTCGCTCCCCATGTCTCCTCGTTGCGCCGCAATAATATTAGGGTTATAATCTAGGTACTAACCCTTAAGGAGATTCAAATGACTGTTTTATTGAATATGATCAACCAGCTTTTTTCTGAAAGCAAACCAAGCCAAGACCAGGCTGCTCGTCATTATGATTTTGACGGCGCGTATCGCGGCATGTAATTTAAAAAATTACAGCAACTCAAAAGCCACCTTCGGGTGGCTTTTTTGTTTTCTGATGCCGTTAGATTTTGGTGCAATACTGGCTTAGCTATTCCTTGAGAAAGCTTATATTTCATGGTGTTATGGCAAGGGTAATCACTAGTGAGGTTTTGAAGAAATCTTGATTAGTGTCAAGACTTCCCAGGTTTAAATGCTTAAAAATCACTTAACCCAAATTTCTGGGTGTAATGAGTATTTATAAAAAAGTAAAAATAGGAGATTCAGGATGAGCGGCGAGAAAACTGCAGGACCTTTAGGAGGTCGTTGGTTTCAGCTACTAATCGGCGTTGTTTGTATGTCGATGATTGCAAATTTGCAATACGGTTGGACTTTATTTGTAAACCCAATCGACGCAAAGTTTGGTTGGGGTCGCGCAGCGATTCAAGTTGCATTCACCATTTTTGTATTGACTGAGACTTGGTTAGTTCCAATTGAGGGATACTTGGTAGATAAGTTCGGTCCTCGTCCAGTGGTATTTGGGGGTGGTATTTTGTGTGGTCTTGGATGGATCATGAATTCTCATGCAGACACACTAACCATGCTTTATACGGCTGCTGCAGTTAGCGGTGTTGGTGCTGGCGCTGTTTACGGTACCTGCGTAGGTAATGCGCTCAAATGGTTCCCAGATCGTCGTGGTTTGGCTGCAGGTATTACAGCTGCGGGCTTTGGTGCGGGCTCTGCATTAACCGTAATTCCAATTGCAAAAATGATTGCTGAACAAGGCTATCAAGAAACTTTCTGGTTCTTTGGCATTGGTCAAGGTGCAATCGTTGTCTTGTTAAGCCTATTTCTTTCCAAGCCAATTAAGGGTGCTATTACTGCAGTTAAGGCTGCCGTTGCTCAGACTCGTAAAGATTTCCGCCCAATGGAAATGGTTAAGCAACCAGTATTCTGGATTATGTACATCATGTTCGTGATGGTTGCTGCTGGTGGCTTGATGGCTACTGCCCAATTAGCTCCAATCGCTAAAGACTTCCAAGTTGCCGGTGTCACAGTGAGCCTATTAGGCCTAGCATTGCCAGCCCTGACGTTTGCATTAACCATTGATCGTGTTTTAAACGGCTTGACCCGTCCATTCTTTGGCTGGGTATCAGACAAGATTGGTCGCGAACAAACGATGACCCTATGCTTCTCTTTTGAGTGCGTAGGTATTCTTGGTTTGTACTACCTCGGTCATGACCCGGTCATGTTCGTGCTGTTGACTGGTTTGGTGTTCTTTGCATGGGGTGAGATCTATAGCTTGTTCCCATCCACTAACGCTGATACATTCGGCTCAACCTTCGCCGCTGGTAATGCGGGCCTTCTTTACACGGCCAAGGGCACAGCTTCATTGTTGGTACCTTTATCTAGCGTATTAATGGCTGCTACAGGTGGCTGGGAAGCAGTGTTCTGGGTTGCTAGTATCTTGAACGGTACAGCTGCAATCTTGGCTTGGTTTGTATTGCGCCCAATGCGTCGCAAACTGATCGAGCGTTCTGCTTCTATGTAATTCAGGTCAAAAGCCTAAGAAAAGGGGTCTTCGGACCCCTTTTTGTTTGCCCAAAATAAAGTAAGGCTCAATGGCATCAGTCAGAGATGGAAATCAGATAAAATCCCTCCATTATGAATTGCTCCAAAAACCGCTTCATTCACTGGATTGCCGCTTTTGCAATCGCGATGAGTGCTCTTGCACCAGCTGCATCTCAAGCGGTTTCAGTGGCCAAGCATGGTGAAGGTTTTGCAATGGAGATTTGTTCTGTCGATGGCAGCAAGATGCAAATCGATGTTCAAGATGATGGGCAAGACGTTGCCAATCAAATGAAGCCTTGCCCATATTGTGTAGCGCAGAGTGCTATCACTCCAGTATTCAACACTAACCTCAGATATGAGGCTCCGCAGACTTTAGCTCTACTGCCTCAGCTTTTCTACCAATCACCCAAACCACTCGCCGTTTGGGTAACTCCACCTTCAGCAGCTCCACCAGTACAAGCCTAATCAAATATTAGGGCATAGCCTAGCTATGTAATTGGCAACGAATCAATCAATTCGTTGTCGTATTAATCAGTGGAGTAGTAAATGTTATTTCAGCAAAAGAAAATCAGCGCATGCGTGGGCGTGCTATTTGGGTCAGTACTAATCAACGCGCAAGCACAAATTGCGCAGCCACCCGACTACGGTCAAAAAATAGGTGATGTGGTTGTTAGCGCCACTCGCTCTGGTACCGAGCTAAAGGACATGACTCAAAACACTTCTATTTTGACGAATGAAGATATTCAAAATGCCCCGGAAATGACGGTTGACCAGGTCTTAAAGAATCAAGCAAGTGTATTTTTAAATGATCAACCGTATTATGAAAAGGACCCCACCGGTCAGAGTTTGAATGTCCGCGGTCTTGGTGCTGCGCGGACTCTGGCATTGATTGATGGACTGCCTGCAAATGACGCTATGTATGGAACCATTCAATGGAATCTGGTCCCGCTCTCAGCGGTGCAGGATGTAGAACTGGTTCGCGGTGGCGTCTCCAATCTTTATGGCAACTATGGCATGGGTGGTTTAATCAACATCACCACCAAACCCATTAACGATAACAAAGGCGAAGTATCTGCCAGTTATGGTTCATACAACACAAGCAATGTAGCTGCTTCAAAAGAAGTGGCAGTAAATGACGTATTAAAGCTGCGAGTATCTGCGGACTACTTTAATACGGATGGTTATATTAATCAGCCTACTATTTCCCCGGCAACAGTCTACCCGGTAAAAAATAAAGCAGGGCAGTCTGCGCCTTTATTGCCTGGGATGGGCCCTGAAAGCGCTAATAGTGCAAATTACCGACTTCAAGGAGCCTTGAAATTAAGTTCTGATACGGATGCGTTTTTTAATCTTGGTTCCCACAATATGCAAAATCTACCAACTGGTGGATATAACTTTGCCACCAAGACAACTCAAGAAACTACTTTTTCTGGAGGAGCAACTACGCGTTTGAGCGCAGCGCAAAAGGTTCAGGTAAATGCTTTTTACGAAAACACCACTCTCTGGCAGCAAAATGTCAGCAATAGCGGTGCAACACCAGCTTATATTAGTGCCAACTATAACGATCCTTATTCAACGCTGGGGGCATCTGCGCAATATACCCATGACTTAAAGGATCAAACCATTAATCAGGTAGTAGTAAGTGTTGATGGAAGACAGGTAGCTGCACAGAATTTAACGAATTCCTTTAGCTCTGCTGCTGGATATGCAAATGGAGTAGTTACCTCCTCTGATTACGCAAAAGGTCAGCAGCAGTTTTATGGTGTGATGGCGCAAATGAAGGCTAAAACAGATGCCATCCCATTGCAAGCCACTCTCTCGCTTCGAGAGGATCAATGGCAAAGCCAGACCCCAACCTATTGGATCGCAGGTGCAAATGGTGTTCAAAATTACACCAATGTCCCTAATCAAACTGCATATAAGTTCAGCCCTAATCTCGGCTTGTTATTACAGGCTACTAAGGAGTGGGACTTTAGGGGTGCGGCCTATCAGGGTTTCCATGCGCCTGGCTTGAACAACACGCTTCGTACTTATGGAAATTCAACGATCGTTAGCCTGGCCAATCCATTGCTGAGTCCCGAGAATATGACTGGCTATGAATTAGGGACTGACTATCGTTGGAATGCGGGTTTTGTGCAGATCACGGGCTTTAATGCGAATGTAAAAAACGCAGTTTATGCACCCAATGTTTCTCAGGCACAAGCTGCTGCTGCAGGTTGTCCAATCTCAGTTTGTACCGGAGCTAATGGCCAAACATTTAGTTTGTATGGCAATAATCAGAATCTTCAAAGTCGTGGACTTGAGGTACAGGCACATCATGATCTCAATGCTCAGTGGGCTGTTGATGGTACATATACCCATACGAATACCATTCTTACTTGGATTGGCTCGGGGGTTAGTGCATCCTTAAATCCAATTGGATCTCAGGTTGGCGGTGTGCCACAAAACATGGGTTATGCAGGAGTGACCTATATGCCGCTTCCAAAGACCAGTCTGACAGCCAATGTTCGTTATATTGGTAACTCTTGGTTGGATGGCGCGCATACCTTACCAGTTCCTTCCTATGCAGTTGTTGGTTTAAAGGTGAACCATCAATTAACGCCAGAAGCCTCAGTATTTGCCAGCGTGATCAATATGTTCAATCGAAGCTACATCACTTACGGTACGGGAACTAGTCAAGGAAGTTATATCGCCGGGCAACCACATAGCATTACTGTCGGTGCACGTATCATCTTCTAATTATGAATCCGATCCCATACTCTTTTAATCGATTCTTATTGCTCGGAGCGCTGCTTTCGGGAGTTCTGAGCTTTGCTGCACAAGCTCAAATGCAAATGGATCATTCATCGCATATGGCCGGTGCAAATCCAGCAAAAGTGAGCAGTGTTTGCCAGGGCGCTGGCTTGGAGTGCGCGAATGCCGCCACTCCATTTTTTACTTCTGATGGAAAGTTGCTGCTTTCATGGACCGCCAACGGAGTGGTGTCTGTTGCCCAGTCTGCTGACCTCGGAAAGTCATTCTCACCGCCGGTAAAAATTGCTGAGCATGGCAAGTCATTGGATGCTGGTGCTGATGCACGCCCACAAATCGTTGCTGATAGACAAGGAAATGTATTTTTAGCTTATAGCTTTTTTAAAGACTCAAACTGGAATGCGCAAATCAATACTGCCCGATCTGAAAATGGGGGCAATACATTTACGGCGCCAGCATCATTGGTCAATGACGGTTCGAGCCAGCGCTTTCCATCCGTTCTGATCAAGCCAAGTGGCGATATTTTTATCTCTTGGATCGATAAGCGTTTAGTTTCTGCAGCCAAGCAGAGTGGGCAAAATCGTCTTGGTGGCTCAATAGCCTATTCATTTTCACAGGACGGCGGCAAAACATTTCAGGCAGAACGCTTTGCTAATGAGAGTAGTTGCGAGTGTTGTCGCATTGCTGCCAGCCTTGATCCAAATGGCAATCCGGTAGTAGCGTATCGCGCTATATTTCCCGGGGGCATTCGGGATCAAGCTAGCCAAGTGATTTCAGCTTCAGGTGCTGGGTCAATCCGTAAGGTGGCTGATGACAACTGGAAAACTGATGCCTGCCCACATCATGGGCCATCCATAGCAGTATCAAGCGACGGAACATTCCATGTTGCTTGGTATACCCAGGGCGGAAAGCGCTCTGGAGTATTTTATGCAAACTCTAGCAACGAAGGGCTAAGCTATACCAAGCCTAGCCGCGTAGGCTCTGAAAGTGCCAATGTTTCCAGGCCATATCTATTGGCATTGGGCCAGCAAGTTTGGTTGGTATGGAAAGAATTTGATGGCACTCAATCTTTCGTTTATCTTAAAGAGTCTACGGATGATGGAAAAACTTGGGCAATCCCTAAAATACTATCCAGCACAGCGGGGTACAGTGATCATCCATTGTTGTTGGCTCAAGGTAATCATGTATTTTTGTCTTGGCTGACACGCAATGATGGATACCAATTAATCAATATTGGACAAAAGCAATGAAAAGATATTGGCTCATTTTTATTCTCACTCTATCAATGACTGGGTTTACCTTCGCCGATCCAGTTTCTCTGAAGCCGTATCATGCTGGAGATTGGAAATCGATCATCAAAGCATCCAACGGCGGACCGATAGCAATCAACTTTTGGGGCGTGACCTGCCCATCCTGTGTCAAAGAGATGCCGCAGTGGGGTCTTTTTATCAAAAACAATCCAACTGCGAAGGTGGTTTTCATTCAGGTTGATGATGTCTCAATCGAGTCGATGAAAAAAATGTTGAGCAAAGCAAATCTGGATAAGGCCAATAATTATTATGTTGCAGCGCCCTTTGATGAGCGCCTGCGCTATGAAATTGATCCTCAATGGCATGGCGAAACACCGACAACCATACTGATCGATAAAAATGGCAAAGCTACCAGAAAAACAGGCTTAGTAGACTTTCAGCAATTGCAATATGCTTTGATAGTGAAGCCGTAGTCAAATGAATTTCTTATAAATTACCTGGAGAATATAGATATGAATACAAAACAACTTGTAACAACCCTTGCTGTTGCAGCAATGGCTCTATCAGGAGTGTCATGGGCGCAAAACGTTTCCAAAACAGTCACTACAAACGCAATCAAAATTGAAGATGCTTATACCCGCGCTACAGTGCCTGGTCAGCAAGTGGCTGGCGGCTTTATGAAGATTGAAAATAAAGGTGCGGCTGATCAATTGATCTCTGCAAGTTCACCAGTTGCTGGTGAAGTACAGCTCCACGAGATGGCAATGGACGGCAATGTGATGAAAATGCGTCAGGTAAAAGATATTGCTGTGCCTGCTGGCGGCGCCGTGGAATTAAAGCCAGGTGGCTTGCATTTAATGTTTATGAATATTAAGGCTCCACTGACTGCGGGTGAATCCGTCCCTGTAAAACTGAAGTTTGCTAAAGCTGGTGAAGTAGAAGTGAAGATGCCTGTAAACGCAATGGGTAACCCAGGTGCAATGAAGCATTAAGATTCAGCATTAATACTGAGGTAATAAAAAAGCCCCTAGTTTTACTTAGGGGCTTTTTTTAACAACCAAAACTAATTAAATATTTAAATCTCGATCAGTTACCGCACCTTTGCTGGCGCTACTTGCAAGACTTGCATATTTGGCGAGCAGGCCGCGGGTGTAACGTGGCTTAGGTTGTACCCAGGCTGCCCGACGCTTGGCAATTTCTGCTTCATCTACGTTCAATTGAATGAGGAGCTGATGGGCATCGATTGTGACTGAGTCACCTTCATGAATGAGGGCGATTGTGCCGCCAACATAAGCCTCGGGAGCTACGTGACCAACCACCATGCCCCAGGTGCCACCAGAGAAGCGACCATCGGTAATGAGGCCAACAGACTCGCCTAAACCTTGGCCAACAAGGGCTGAGGTTGGGGCAAGCATCTCGCGCATGCCAGGGCCGCCTTTAGGGCCTTCGTAACGAATCACAACGATGTCACCATCTTTGATCTTCTGCGCCATGATGGCTGCCATTGCGTCATCCTCAGAATCAAACACGCGCGCTGGGCCAGTGATAGATGGATTCTTGAGGCCGGTAATCTTCGCTACACAACCTTCTGGGGAAATGTTGCCTTTTAAGATTGCTAAGTGACCTTGCTTATACAAGGGATTGTCTAAAGAGCGAATGACTTTTTGATCAGCGCGCGGCACTGATGGAACATCCTTCAATACTTCAGCAATCGTTTTGCCAGTGATCGTCATGCAATCACCATGGAGCAATCCACCATCGAGCAAAATCTTCATGACTTGTGGAATACCGCCGGCTTGATGCAAGTCTGTCGCTAGGTAAGTACCAGATGGTTTCATATCCACGATTACTGGAACGCGTTTACGAATGCGCTCGAAGTCATCAATAGTCCAATCGATTTCTGCGGCGCTAGTAATGGCCAAGAAATGCAACACAGCATTGGTAGATCCGCCAACTGCCATGATCACGCTGACTGCGTTTTCAATGGATTTCTTGGTGATGATGTCGCGTGGACGTAGGTTATTTTTAACTGCTTCAACAAGTACTCTTGCTGATTCAGCAGCACTTGCTACTTTTTCAGCATCCACGTTGGCCATTGTTGAAGAGTAGGGCAAGCTCATGCCTAAAGCCTCAAACGAAGAGCTCATGGTGTTCGCTGTGTACATACCGCCACAAGAGCCGCTACCAGGGCAGGCGTGCTGTTCTACGCCCTTTAAATCTTCTTCGCTTAATCGACCGGAGGTAAATTCACCAACCGCTTCAAATGCAGAAACAATATTGAGTTCTTTGCCCTTGTAATGTCCTGGCTTAATTGTGCCGCCATAAACATAAATACCAGGAACGTTAGTGCGGGCTAAAGCCATCATGCCACCAGGCATATTTTTATCGCAGCCACCAATTACCACTACGCCATCTTGCCAAAGACCATTGACACATACTTCAATACTGTCGGCAATGACTTCGCGTGAGACGAGTGAATACTTCATTCCCTCGGTGCCCATGCCGATACCATCGGAAACGGTTGGCGTACCGAATACCTGAGCTTTTGCGCCGGCAGCTTCGAGTGCTTCAACAGCAGCGTCAGCTAATTTTTGTAAACCACTATTACAAGGGGTGATAGTGGAGTGACCATTTGCAACGCCAACCATTGGCTTTACAAAATCCTTTTCTTCGTAACCCATTGCGTAATACATCGAACGATTAGGTGCGCGAGCGACCCCTTCGGTGACCATGCGCGAGCGTTCATTAAGGCGTTTCATGCTTATTTACTCCAGAAAAGGTTTGTGTCGAAAGGCTCTATTGTGCCGTGAGATGGAATCAAAGGCTCTCTGGGTTGAGCTAACAACTCAACCCAGGAAAAATGTTGCACCGCAATAGAGAAATATCAATGAAATCATTGATTTAGGTCTAATTATTAGCCAAATGGCTAATAGCTTCCTGAAATGCACTGCAGTACATTACTAGATCTAATACTTTTTCCTTTGAATTCAATGACTAAAGTCGGCCATATATACCTAATTGATGATGACGAATCCATGCGCATTTCTCTCTCGAGAATGCTGCGGGAATTGGGCTATCTGGTTGAGGACTACGCATCTGCCAGTGTTTTCCTGGAGAAATCTGTTCCAGTATCGCCAGCAGTAATTCTGTTGGATATGCAAATGCCAGATATGACTGGGCTAGATTTACAAGAAAAGCTCCAAAAGTGTGGCCGTAAGACGCCTATCGTATTTGTTAGTGGACAAAGCCATCCTCATCAAATCGTTCAGGGTCTGAAGAAGGGGGCGTTAGATTTCTTATTTAAGCCATTCAATCTCGAAGAGTTATTAAAGGCGGTAGCTGATGCTATTGATTTTGATAGTCGTCAGCTTAAGCGCGTTTCGTTAGATGTGGAAGCCAAAAAAGATTACGAAAGTCTCACCCCAAGAGAGCGCGAAGTGTGTGGATGGCTTGTTAAGGGCCTTTTAAACAAGGATATCGCGGTGAAGCTCGGTACAACCGATGCCACGATTAAGGTCCACAAGGCAAGGGTAATGGACAAAATGCATGCAGATTCATTGCAAGTGCTAGTCAAGAAGTACCTTGAATCCAATCTCGAGAGCCATCCTTTAAATAATTAGCTTGGCGGCTAATTACCCTCGTACCATTTTGGTATTACTATCAAAAGTATCAAATACTTATAAGATGGTTACAGTTTAGTGAACAAGCCAGTCAAACTTCCGGAGATTCGCAAAGAAGCGTTTACCAGGGCTAGAGAAAATCTTGGCTTAAGTGCGAAGGATCTATCTGGGATGGCTTGCCTTTCTGTTCGTCAAATAGAGCAGATTGAGAATGGCGAAATTAGCAGCTTCTATGGCGCTCAAGTTAAATTCACGGCAGCAAAAAAAGTGGCCGGCCTATTAAAGCTCACACCAGAAGAGGCATTTGATTTCACTGGCGTGGTACAACCTGCTAAGGCAGTTGAAGTAGAAGAGAAATTGCAGGAGGAGACAAAAACCCCTGCCGCAGAAAAAAAGACGAAGCCTGAAAAAGAAAAAGAGCTTAGTCCTGTTGCGGTAGAGAAAGTTGCAGAACCAAAATCCGAGAAGGTTAGCCTTAGCAAAATCTCACCAACGGCCATTGATTACAGCGTGAAGTCAAAAGCATCTGTAGATCCAAAAAAGAAAATCTTCTTACTCGCAGCAATTGGTGCAGCAGTGATATTTTCTGTATTGAATCTACGCCCCTTATTTTTTCCTGAGCCAACGAGGGAAGAGGTAGTCATTATTCAAGAGGTGGCACCAGAGCCCGCACCGACGAATGTCCCAGCAGAGCCTGTAGCTACGGCGGCAGCTCCAGCGGTAGTCGCAGCAACAGCGCCAGCGACTGTTTCAGCTGAATGCCCAGCTGCGGATGCTTCTGCTCTCAATTACAAACCAGACGCACCTAAAAAAGCGGGTGACATGGTGTATTTGCAATCTAAGACTGCGCAAGCAGTTTGTGTGGTCGATGCAACCGGTAAAACTCAGAACAAAATGCTTGAGCCTGGCGTTGGAGCTAGTGTGTATGGCAAGCCACCGTTCAAGGTCTTAACTGGTGGATTGAATCAGGTAGATTTGTATTACCAGGGTGCAAAAGTTCGTATCGGCAATACTAGTAGCAAGACCATTAATTTGGAGCCGGCGGAAATCATTCAGCCTGCAGCTACATCAACTTCAACAGATTCTCAATTGCGTTAATCCAAATAAAAACAGCGGCCTGTTAAGCCGCTGCTTTTTAACGCGTTAAACCTAGTGTTACACAGCTGCGTTATCAGTTTCGCCGGTGCGAATACGAATCACTTGTTCAACTGCAGTAACGAAAATCTTTCCGTCACCAATCTTGCCAGTACGCGCAGCTTTAGTAATGGCTTCGATAGCGGCTTCTACACGGTCATCGGCTACCACGGCTTCTACTTTTACCTTAGGTAAAAAGTCGACCACATATTCAGCGCCACGATAGAGCTCAGTATGGCCTTTTTGACGTCCAAAACCCTTCACTTCAGTAACGGTCAGGCCGGTAACGCCTACTTCAGCCAATGATTCACGGACTTCGTCTAGCTTGAACGGCTTAATGATGGATGTAATTAATTTCATTTATTCCCCCTAATGCAGTAATCATACCTAGAACTTGAATGACTTGCCAAAAATCCGGCGGCTTTTGGGGCTCTAGGCTCTAAATTGCGAAGTGATCGGATAGCGCCAATCCCGGCCAAAGGCGCGGGTAGTTACGCGAACCCCTGGGGGTGCTTGGCGGCGCTTGTATTCATTGAGCTTAATTAAGCGAGTTACTTTTTCTACGCTCTCAGCATCAAAGCCTGCGGCAATGATTTGGGCGATGGATTGGTTTTGCTCCATATAGCGCTCAACAATGCCGTCCAATACTTCGTAGGAGGGTAGGCTATCTTGATCTTTTTGATCAGGGCGTAATTCTGCTGAAGGAGCACGAGTCAAAATCCGCTCCGGAATGATCGGCGCAATACTGTTGCGATAAGCGCACAAGCGATACACCAAGGTCTTGGCAATATCCTTAATCACCGCAAAGCCGCCGGCCATATCTCCATAGAGAGTGCAGTAGCCAACAGCCATTTCACTTTTATTGCCAGTTGTCAAAACCAGTCGACCAGTTTTATTAGATAGGGCCATTAATAAAGTGCCGCGCACACGTGCCTGAATATTTTCTTCAGTAGCGTCTACCTTTAAACCTTTAAATTGTTCTGCTAGAGATGCTTCTAGAGCATCTACTGGACCGCTAATCGGAATCTCGTCATATTGCACACCTAAATTCTCTGCCATCTCACGCGCATCGATCCAGGAGATGTCTGCTGTGTAGCGTGAAGCCATCATGACGGTACGTACTTTGTCGGCGCCTAGGGCATCCACAGCAATAGCCAGTACCAAGGCTGAATCCACCCCGCCGGATAGGCCAATAATCACGCCAGGGAAGCGATTTTTAGTGACATAGTCACGTACGCCCAAGACAAGCGCTTGATAGGCTTGCGCTTCAACTGATTGGGGTGGGGTGATTAAACCCTTTTCCAGCTCACCAGAAGGAGAGGCCGCAACAAGACCTAAGCCAGTTTCAAACTGGGGCATTGCCATCACAACTTCACCTTTGCTATTTAAAGCAAATGAGCCACCATCAAAAACCAGCTCATCTTGACCGCCAACAGCATTGACATAAACCAATGGCATTTTTGTTTGCGCAATATGCCCGCGCAATACATCAATACGCAGCGCTTCTTTTTTCAGATGATAGGGTGATGCATTGGGAACGAGTAATACTTGAGCGCCAGCAGCATGTGCTTGTTTGGCAGGCCCTGCATGCCAGGCGTCTTCACACAAAATTAAACCGTAACGTATGCCTTCGCATTCGAATACGCAGGCTTGATTGCCGGGGACGAAGTAACGCACTTCATCAAATACTTCGTGATTTGGCAATTCTTGTTTTGCATAGCCTGCAATCACTTTGCCGCTTTGTAAAACGGATGCGAAGTTTTGCAAGCCTTGCGATGTTTGTTTGGGGTGACCAACAATGACAGTCAGATCAGGGTGCTGAGCTAGTTCTTTCATGAGTAGCTCAAGCTGCAGCTGCGCAGCTGCAATAAAAGCAGGGCGGAGCAGTAAGTCTTCTGGAGGATAGCCGGTGAGCGAAAGCTCGGGGGTTACTACGAGTTTGGCGCCTTGGGAGTAGGCATCCAGAGCGGCTTTGTGAATGAGTTGCGCGTTGCCAGCCAAATCACCCAGTAATGGGTTGATCTGGGCTAGGGCAATTGTCTGTCCGCTCACTCCGAATCACAAAGCCTGTGCTATTAAATAAATAAGTAATTAATTAAGCGTGCTCTTTGTTGTAGCGATCGATGCCTTCAAGAATTTCTTTATGAGCATCTGCTACGCCACCCCAACCACTCACTTTTACCCACTTGCCTGGTTCGAGATCTTTGTAGTGCTCGAAGAAGTGCTGGATTTGGTTTAAGCGGAGTGGGTTGATATCTTCAGGTTTCTGCCAGTGTGTGTAGATAGGCAAAATTTTGTCTTCCGGAACGGCCAACAACTTAGCGTCTTGACCGCCTTCGTCTTCCATTTGCAATACGCCAATAGCGCGGCAAGATACAACCACGCCTGGAATCAATGGGAATGGGGTAATCACGAGAACGTCAACAGGGTCACCATCACCAGCGATCGTTTTATTGATGTAACCATAGTTACATGGATAGTGCATTGCAGTACCCATAAAACGGTCAACGAAAATTGCGCCACTCTCTTTATCTACTTCATACTTGATTGGATCCGCGTTCATTGGGATTTCAATAATGACGTTGAAGCTTTCAGGGATCTTTTTACCTGGCTTGACTTTGTCGAGACTCATAAATACTCCGAATAATGATTAGTAAATACCCTGATCCTATAGAGGGGGCGCAGGGGTGATTCTGTTACATACTGGAACGGCTTAAAGACCATAGTTTAAAGCTTTCCAAAACCGGGTCTACCTAGGCGCTAGAGATACAAAACAAAAAGATCAACTATAGGGAGTTCAAGCATGAGTAATATCACTTTAGGCTTGTATTTTGCCTTGGCGTGCGGTGTCCTGGCCGTGGTTTACGGTTTTGTGATGCGCGGCTGGATTTTGAAGCAAAGTACGGGCAACGCCAAGATGCAAGAAATTGCTGAGGCGATTCAGCAGGGTGCGGCAGCTTATTTGTCGCGCCAATATAAAACGATCGCTATTGTTGGGGTGGTTTTAACCATTCTGATGGCACTCTTCCTCGATTTTGCGACTGCGATAGGCTTTGTGATTGGTGCCGTTCTCTCTGGGGCCTGCGGCTTCATTGGTATGAATGTCTCCGTCAAGGCAAACGTGCGTACTGCAGAAGCTGCAACCAAGGGTATGAACGAAGCACTCAACGTAGCATTTAAGGGTGGCGCAATAACCGGCATGTTGGTTGTTGGGCTTGGTCTTTTAGGTGTTGGCTTGTTCTTTATGTTCCTCGTATCGATTGGTGCAGGCCAAGACCTCTCTTCCGTATTGCACCCATTAATTGGTTTGGCATTTGGCTCATCTTTAATCTCTATCTTTGCGCGTTTAGGTGGCGGCATCTTTACTAAGGGTGCTGACGTTGGTGCGGACTTGGTTGGCAAAGTGGAAGCAGGTATTCCGGAAGATGATCCACGTAATCCTGCAGTGATTGCTGACAACGTTGGCGATAACGTTGGCGACTGCGCAGGTATGGCTGCTGATTTATTTGAAACGTATGCAGTAACTTTGATTGCAACCATGGTATTGGGTTCGCTCATGGTGACTGGTGCTCCAGTAGCAGCAATTATTTATCCATTAGTACTTGGTGGCGTTTCTATCATCGCTTCGATTATTGGTTGTTCATTTGTAAAAGCAACTCCTGGCATGAGAAACGTGATGCCTGCTTTATATAAAGGCCTCATCATTGCTGGTAGTTTGTCGCTGATTGCCTTCTACTTCGTCACCAACTTCATCATGCCGGACGATGCCTTGGGTATCCCAGGTAGCCAGTGGCGCTTGTTTGGTTCAACTGTAGTCGGCTTGTTGCTAACAGCTGGATTGGTATGGATTACCGAGTACTACACCGGTACCCAGTTCAAGCCAGTGCAGCATATTGCGGAAGCATCCACTAAAGGTCATGGCACCAACATCATTGCTGGTCTAGGTATCTCGATGAAGTCGACTGCTTATCCAGTGCTGTTTGTATGCGCAGCGATTTTTGCAGCGTATTGGTTAGCTGGTCTGTACGGAATTGCCATTGCAGCAACTGCGATGTTGTCGATGGCCGGTATTGTGGTTGCGCTCGATGCGTACGGTCCAATTACCGATAACGCTGGTGGTATTGCAGAGATGGCAGGCTTGCCACAATCGGTACGCGACATTACCGATCCATTGGATGCGGTTGGCAACACTACTAAAGCAGTTACTAAAGGTTATGCGATTGGTTCAGCGGGTTTGGCATCACTCGTACTCTTTGCTGACTACACCCACGCTTTAGAGAGCATTGGTCAGCAAGTATCTTTTGACTTGTCTAATCACATGGTGATCATTGGCTTGTTTATCGGCGGCATGATTCCTTACTTGTTCGGTGCGATGGCGATGGAAGCGGTTGGCCGTTGCGCTGGTGCAGTGGTCGAGGAAGTTCGTCGTCAGTTCCGCGATATCCCTGGGATCATGGAAGGCACTGCTAAGCCTGAGTACGGCAAAGCAGTGGACATGCTCACTTCAGCAGCTATTAAAGAAATGATCATTCCTTCACTCTTGCCAGTGGTTGCGCCAATCGTTGTAGGTCTCTTGTTAGGGCCTGCTGCATTGGGTGGGCTGCTCATGGGCACAATCGTGACCGGCTTGTTCGTAGCGATCTCCATGTGTACCGGTGGTGGTGCTTGGGATAACGCCAAGAAATACATCGAAGAAGGTAACTTCGGCGGTAAAGGTTCTGAAGCTCACAAAGCTGCAGTGACTGGCGATACCGTAGGTGACCCTTACAAAGATACTGCGGGTCCTGCTGTTAACCCGCTGATCAAGATCATCAACATCGTGGCATTACTCATCGTGCCACTCTTGCCAGTAGTCTCACGTTAAGCAATAAAACCGCAACATACAAAAACGCAACATAAAAAAACGCCTAGCATTGCTAGGCGTTTTTTTATTGCTTAGTTACTAACTTATTCCAAGGTTTCCAAGTAACGCTGCGCATCCAATGCAGCCATACAGCCTGTGCCAGCACTAGTAATCGCTTGACGGTAGATGTGGTCCTGCACGTCGCCAGCAGCAAACACGCCAGGGATGTTGGTAGCAGTAGCATTGCCTTCAAGTCCTGAGTGGGTCTTGAGGTAACCGTTGTTCATATCAAGCTGACCAACAAAGAGTTCGGTGTTCGGCTTATGGCCAATCGCAATAAAGGCGCCAGTCACAGCGATGTCTTCAGTGCTGCCATCTTGTTTCTTAATGCGTACGCCAGTGACACCTTTTTCATCGCCAAGCACTTCATCAAGAGTGGCGTTCAATTTGAGTTCTACTTTGCCTTCAGCAACTTTCGCCATTAAGCGATCGTTCAAGATTGGCTCAGCACGGAACTTGTCGCGACGATGAATCACGGTAACTTTTTTAGCAATGCCTGTGAGGTAGAGCGCTTCTTCAACAGCGGTGTTACCACCACCCACTACGCAAACATCTTGATTGCGGTAGAAGAAACCATCGCAAGTAGCGCAACCAGAAACACCGCGACCCATAAATGCTTCTTCACTTGGTAGGCCAATGTATTGAGCGGAAGCACCAGTACAAATAATTAAGGCATCGCAGGTGTAAGTTCCAGAATCGCCAACCAAACGAATAGGCTTCTCTTTTAGGGCTGCTGTATGGATATGGTCAAAAATGATTTCAGTATTGAAGCGCTCAGCGTGCTTCAAAAAACGATCCATGAGCTCTGGGCCTTGAACGCCATCAGCATCAGCAGGCCAGTTTTCTACGTCCGTAGTGGTCATTAATTGACCGCCCTGAGCCAGTCCAGTAATGAGGGTAGGGTTTAAATTGGCACGGGCGGCATAGACTGCTGCTGTGTAGCCAGCAGGGCCAGATCCGAGGATCAGAACTTTGGAGTGTTTTGGGGTATTTGTAGTCATATTCAAATTATAGAATTGCTTGATTACAATCGGTAGAACATGGCAAGAACCGTATACCCGAAGTCTAAGGCTCCTTTGAGCCCCCAGCCCCCTGAGAATGGCGGGCAGGGCAGAATGCCCCGCCTCTTATTGGAGGCCCGCTGGTTCATCTCCCTGGGCCTGTGCCTAGGCTTATTTGCCATTTTGCTCACTTATTCCAAGGCTGATCCAGCCTGGTCCCATGCCAGTTTTGAAGCCCCCAAGAACCTGGGCGGTCGTTTTGGGGCTTATTTAGCTGATTTAATGCTCTATATCTTTGGTATCTCTGCCTTTTGGTGGGTTGCCTTGTTTGGCCGCCGAGTCCTCAATGGCTGGCGTGAGCTCTGGAGTATTCCGCTGCCGCCGGATCCAGAGGCTAAGCCGGACTCTTTATTAATGCGTTGGTTGGGCTTTGGCCTGACTTTATTCTGCAGTATGGGCTTGGAGTCCATTCGGATGCATTCCCTGTCCTGGCAGCTTCCAAGGCCGCCTGGTGGCATTTTGGGTGAGTTGATTGGCGATCCATTGCAAATGTCCCTCGGATTTACTGGCTCGACTTTGGTTTTGCTTTTTGGTCTATGCGCAGGCCTATCTTTATTCCTCCACTTCTCATGGCTTGATATTGCTGAGAAGGTGGGTCGTTTCTTAGAAGTTTCTTATCACCGCATTCGTGAACGTCGCGATAGCGAAGAAGATCGCAAGCTGGGTGAAGTTGCTGCAGAAGAGCGTGAAGAGTTTGTCGAAGAGTTCCGTGGTCGCGTTGAAGTTGCTGCGCCAGTGCAAATTGTTCGTGCACCAGTAGAGATTCCAAAGAGTGCACGCGTAGAACGCGAGAAGCAGCAACCCTTGTTTGTGGATATCCCTGATTCAGAATTACCACCGCTCGCATTGCTTGATGCAGTGCCTGAAGCAAAAGAAACGATCTCAGCTGATGTACTCGAATTTACTTCACGCTTAATTGAGCGCAAGTTGGCCGAGTTCAATGTTCAAGTCACTGTGATTGCTGCTTACCCTGGCCCTGTTGTGACTCGCTATGAGATTGATCCAGCGGTAGGCGTGAAGGGTAGTCAGATTGTCAATCTCTCACGTGACTTGGCGCGCTCACTCGGCGTAGTCAGTATGCGTGTTGTAGAAACAATTCCAGGTAAGACCTGCATGGCTTTGGAATTACCAAATCCAACACGTCAGTCTGTATATCTGTCAGAGATCCTCACTTCACAGGTATATAACGACAACCACTCATTGTTAACCCTCGCTTTAGGTAAAGACATCTCAGGTAGCCCAATGGTGGCTGACTTGGCTAAGATGCCTCACTGCTTAGTTGCGGGTACTACTGGTGCTGGTAAGTCTGTTGGTATTAATGCCATGATCCTGTCTTTGCTGTTTAAAGCTAAGCCAGATGAAGTGCGTTTGATCATGATTGATCCGAAGATGCTAGAGATGGCAATCTACGACAAGATCCCGCATTTGTTATGCCCAGTAGTTACGGATATGAAGCAAGCTTATAACGCGCTCAATTGGGCGGTGAATGAGATGGAGCGCCGCTACAAACTGATGAGTAAGTTTGGTGTGCGTAACTTAGCCGGTTTTAATAAGAAGATTGCAGAAGCAGAAGAAAAAGGTGAGAAGCTCACTAATCCATTTAGTTTGACGCCGGATGATCCAGAGCCGATTTACAAAGCGCCAGTGATTGTCATCGTGATCGATGAGTTGGCTGACTTGATGATGGTATCTGGCAAGAAGATTGAAGAACTCATTGCACGTATCGCCCAAAAGGCTCGTGCTGCTGGTATTCATTTGGTCTTAGCAACACAGCGTCCTAGTGTGGATGTTATTACTGGTTTGATTAAAGCTAACGTGCCAACCCGTATCTCCTTCCAGGTTAGCTCTAAGATCGATAGCCGGACAATTTTGGATCAGCAGGGCGCGGAAGCGCTGCTTGGTATGGGTGACATGCTTTACATGGCACCAGGTACTGGTTTGCCTGTGCGTGTGCACGGTGCATTTGTATCTGATGATGAAGTGCACCGCGTGGTGGAGTGGCTCAAAGAGAAGGGTGAAGCCAATTACATCGATGGCGTGCTCGAAGGTGCAGATGAATCCAACGTGGATGCGTTGACTGGTGAGGGCGGTGGTGAGGCTGATCCACTCTACGATCAAGCTGTCGCTATCGTTCTCGAAAATAAACGCCCATCGATCTCATTGGTGCAGCGTCATTTGCGTATTGGTTACAACCGCGCTGCACGTTTGCTAGAAGATATGGAAAAAGCAGGTCTTGTATCCAAAATGGGTAACGGCGGCAATCGCGAGATTCTCCATCGCCCCTCCGAATAAGAATCCATGCCAAGATTTCTGACTGCAGCAATTCTGACAATTGCAAGTATCCTTTTTTCAGGTGCATCGCTTTCTCAAAGCGAGAGTGGCGCAGAGCAGTTGCGTCAATTTGTACGCAACTCCAAAACTGCTGAAGGTGACTTTGTGCAACAACAGTTACGTGCACCCAAAGCAAATGAAGCGCAAGACAAGGGTTTGAAAGTTGTGCGCCAAACCCAAGGACATTTTGTGTTTCAGCGCCCAGGTCGTTTCATATGGGACACTCAAAAGCCGTATGAGCAAAAGCTCATTGCTGATGGCAAACAATTAATTATGTGGGACAAGGATTTAAACCAAGCAACTTTTCGTCCGGCAGGACAAGCCTTAGCTTCTACACCGGCGGCAATACTGTTTGGTGAAACCTCGCTCGATCAACACTTTGATCTTGTAGAGGGTGAAGAGCGTCTAGGAATGAAGTGGGTAGCCTTGAATCCCAAAAAAGATCCCAATGCCAAGAATAAGAATGATCTTCCTTATACAAAGATCTCTATTGGTATGGCAAATGGACTGCCTAAGGCACTTGAGTTGACTGACGGTCTAGGCAGCGTAGTTTTGGTAACCCTGGATAAGATCCAGCTCAATGTAAACCTGCCAGCCAATCGCTTTACCTTCACTCCGCCAGCCGGGGCTGAGGTCTTGCGCTTAAACTAGAGCCACAATATTCACTAAGCAATAAAACAGAACAAACCAAACCAGAGCAACATATGATTGATCCGCAATTACTCCGTAAAGATATCGCTGCAGTTGCTGCGCGTTTAGCCACTCGTAAATTCCAATTGGATGTTGAGAAATTCAACGCACTGGAATCCGAACGTAAATCATTACAAACCCGTACTGAAGAATTGCAAGCTAAGCGCAACCAATTGTCTAAAGCGATTGGCATGAAAAAAGGTAAGGGCGAGGATGCTGCTGCCGAGATGGCTGAGGTTGCACAAGTCAATACCGATATGGAATCTGGTGCAGCTAGATTAAGCACGCTTCAAGCTGAGATTGCTGATTTCTTAATGGGCATTCCTAATCTTCCAGATGAGTCCGTACCCATTGGTAAGGATGAAACAGAAAACAAAGAAGTAAAGCGTTGGGGTGAGCAGCCTATTTTTGATTTTGAGATCAAAGATCACGTTGACCTTGGTGGTCCACTGGGATTGGACTTTGAAGTCGCAGCCAAGATTAGTGGTTCCCGCTTTGTAGTGCTCAAAGGACCTATCGCCAGATTACACCGCGCCTTGGCGCAGTTCATGATTGACACCCATGCCACCAAGCATGAATACCAAGAAGTCTATGCCCCTTATATAGTGAACGCTGCATCTATGCGTGGTACTGGGCAGTTACCTAAGTTTGAAGAGGACTTGTTCAAAGTTCCACGTCAAATGGGTGGCGAGGATGAAGGTGGCGAAGCGAAAACTGAAAATTTCTACCTTATCCCAACAGCAGAAGTGCCTGTAACGAATTTAGTGCGTGACGAGATCGTTAACGCCGATAACTTGCCAATGAAGTTTGTGGCTCACACGCCATGTTTCCGCTCAGAAGCAGGCAGTTATGGTCGTGATGTGCGCGGCATGATTCGTCAGCATCAGTTTGACAAAGTAGAGTTGGTGCAGATCACTAAGCCGGAAGATTCAATGCAAGCCCTTGAAGATTTAACAGGTCATGCGGAAAGAATCCTAGAGCTTTTAGAACTTCCTTATAGAAAAGTATTGCTCTGCACTGGCGATATGGGCTTTGGTAGTACTAAGACTTATGATTTAGAGGTTTGGGTACCATCACAAAATGCTTATAGAGAAATTAGCTCATGCTCCAGCATGGGTGATTTTCAAGCAAGACGCATGCAAGCCAGATTTAAAGCGGGCCAGGGCAAGCCTGAACTAGTTCATACCTTAAATGGTTCTGGTCTGGCTGTCGGTAGAGCATTAGTTGCCTTGCTTGAGAACAAACAACAAGTAGATGGCAGTATTGCGATTCCTAAAGCGCTACAGCCCTACTTGGGTGGCTTAGAAGTGCTCAAACCAATCTAACTCTGACCAGATTTAAAGAGCTCACTCAAATGAATAAGCGATCATTAATTACGCTCCTCATATGCACAGCATTTTTTTCTTCAGGTGTTTTTGCTACAGAAACAACCTATCGCTGTGAGGTTTTGAGTGATGCCTATATCAAAAGCAATGGTGAGTTAGACATCGTTAAAGATAGCCCCAGAGTTGGTCAAGAATTTGCAGTGGTCAAGAAAACGGGCGAGGTTGTTGGCGATGTAATGGATTCTTTAGGAAAGCCCAAGGTAATTGCATCTGGAAGCAAGAGCAATTCTTATAAAGTCATTTGGACACAAAAGGCTGCAGGCAAGGATGGCGCCTTTGTGGACTATCTCAGCATCGAAGGGTTTGCAAAAGACGGTAAGTATCCTTTTGGATTCTTCTCTGGTGCACTCCTAATGACAGGCGTGTGCGAGCAATAGATAGTAGGAGTTAAAGCGGGATTCCCGTTTAAGTTTTATCCTGTAAGTAACGGAGAGGTGGCAGAGTGGTCGAATGTACCTGACTCGAAATCAGGCGTAGGGTCAAACCTACCGAGGGTTCGAATCCCTCCCTCTCCGCCAAGTTATTCATTTGTTTAAGCCATCCTTCGGGTTGGCTTTTATTTTGGCTTATTGGCCGGTGTATTATTTTCTGAGATTTTCGGTGGTTTTATATATAAAAGGGGAGTTGTTATGAGGGGATTATTGCGCAACCTATTTTTGGTTGGTATCTCTGCTTTCTCAGCCACGGTTTTTGCTGATCCACCAATGCAAGCATTTTATGCCTCAGTCATGAAAATGTCCCCAGAGGGTAAATTGGGTCAAGTCATCAAGCAGGAAAAGATCGAGACTTCCGTTAAGGGTGCGCAGGCTTGGAAAATTGCATATATCTCTTCTGACATTTCAGGTCGTAAAACGATTTCAACCGGATTGGTTGTTGTGCCAGTAGGGCAGGCTCCAGCGGGAGGTCGCCCCATCATGACGTGGGCACATGGCACAACAGGTGCCGCACAAAACTGTGGCCCATCACAAGTGATTGATCCAGTAGTTCCCCTGAATGAGTATTTCTTGGTTGGTGGAAATTCCTGGACTGACTATGGCATCCCCGCTATAGAAGAATTTATTAAAGAAGGTTATGCTGTAGTGGCGACCGATTACCAAGGCTTGGGTAGTGGCGGCAGACATCAATACAGTGTTGCAGCTACTAATGCGATGGATACCATCAATGCAGCTCGTGCCGTTGGTTCTATGAAAGAAGCAAGCGCCAATAAAAAGACATTGGTATATGGCTGGTCTCAAGGCGGTGGCGCTGCGATTGCTTTGGCTGGAATGCCTGAATACGTTAAGCAAACTGGCACAGCTTCTGACAATCTTGATATCGTTGGTTTTGTTGCCTTAGCACCTCAAGATATTTCTATTCTTGCACCAGCAGGTAAACGTGATCAAGCAACTGCTGATAAATACTTCCAAGACTCCCAAAAAATGTTTTTGGATAACGTCTTTAACTTCACCCATGCAACGATGTTTTATTGGGGGACTCAGGCTGCATTCCCTAATCTGAAGTTATCAGACATTTTTACTGATGAAGGTGTAAAAGTCGTTAATGATATTTACAGCAATAAATGTATGCATGCAGCTAGCGATACATTTAACTTTAACTATGGAGTTAGCTACGCAAATTTATTAAAGCAAAAACCAGTTAACACTCTTGCTTGGGCTGAGGCGATGCTAAAGGGTGGGGTGCCTGTTGCAAAACCAATTGCCCCAATTCAGATTTACTTTGGCTCCAAGGACACGGCAGTTCCACCAATGATGCATAAGCTCTATCAAGAGCAAGCATGCAAATTGGGTGGCAATGTTGGAAGAATGCAGTTGCCAGGAGAGCAATCTCATTTCACGACCCCGGGAACATCTAAGCCATTCTATTTGGCATGGGTGAAGGATCGTATTGCTGGAAAGCCGTTGGTAAATGCATGCCCTCAAAACTAGATCCGAGTTTTGGCATAAAAAAGCCAACGTTGGTTGGCTTAGAGGAATATGCCTGTGACATTAGAAAATTACTATCATCTGATATAGTTTTTAAAATCAATCGATCCATATAAATCATGAAAAAATTTCTTAAATTAACAGCAATCTTTATTTTCGCCCTCAGTAATTTTGCGGGTAGTGCATATGCTGTAGATCCAGTCTTAACTCAATCCGGTACTTTTACCCTGGAGATTAAAGCCCTCACAATGTATTCCGGCGAAACTGATCTCCCAACTTCCAAAGGGGTGGTGACTTTCCAGGGGAAGCAATACCCATTTACCGTGCAAGCTTTGACCATGGGCAATAGTTTTGGTTCTACAACTTTGAAGGCAAATGGCGTCTTATATGGCATGAAGGACATTACGCAATTTGAGAGCCCTTTCTTTATCATCGGTGGCGGCATTAACCCAGGCGAACAAAGTGATGTTGCAACCTATAAAAATAGTAAGGGTGTTACCGCTGTAATGACTGGTACTTTGAATGGCCCACTATGGATGCCATCAACAGGTGCAGTAATCAAGCTATTGAAATAAGTGAAGAGCATTAAACTCCTCCAATCTTATTGGTGGTCTTAAGATGGACAAAACCACCTTCGGGTGGTTTTTCTTTTATGGCTAGTACTAGAGTTGGGCACTCCAGTACTAATTCGGTATAGTGATGATCATTAATTCTAATTTTGATAAAACCTATATTTGTAGAGCCTTATGAAAAATTCTTTAGTTGGTTTGGTGTTCGGTACTTTGCTTGGGGTGCTTTCTTCTGCTGTACATGCTGAACCACCGTTAGCCCCATTTTATGAATCCGCTATGAAAATGAATCCCAATGGCAAATTGGGTCAAATCATTAAAAAAGAGCAGATTAAGACATCAATAAAGGGTGCTCAAGCTTGGAAGATTGCTTACATCTCATCAGATGTTGGTGAGCGCAAGACGATTGCTACAGGGGTAATCATTTCTCCTGTTGGAACACCTCCTAAAGAAGGTAGGCCAATTTTGGCTTGGGCGCATGGCACAACTGGTTCTGCTCAAAATTGCGGCCCTTCGCAGATTATTGATCCTACCGCTCCATTAAATGAATATTTTTTAATGGGTGGAAATTCTTGGACAGATTACGGCATTCCAAATGTGGAAGAGTTTATTAAAGAGGGTTATGTCATCGTTGCGACTGACTATCAAGGTCAAGGTGGCGGTGGTAAGCATCAATACGCAGTAGCTCAAACAAACGGCAGAGACGCAATTAACTCTGCGAGAGCTGCCAGCTCGATGAAAGAAGTGGGCGCCGGCAAAAAGACCATTATTTACGGTTGGTCGCAGGGCGGTGGGGCTACTATTGCAGCTGCAAGCTTACCGGACTATCAAGCTCAAAAAGGGACTGCTGCTGATGATCTGCAATACCTTGGATTTGTTGCATTGGCGCCCGACGATGTTGCAGTAATGTTGTCAAATCCGCCCACCGATGAGGCTGGGGCGACCAAGCTTATGAACGGATTTACTCAGGCCAATGTCCCAAATGTCTTCCTGTTTGCTCACTATGTGATGGGTCTTTGGGGTACGCAGGCTGCATACCCAAACCTAAAGTTGACCGATGTGCTAACAGATGAAGGCGCAAAAGTTGTTGAGAAACTAGCGAGCAATAAATGCGTACATGTTATGTCTGACACCTTTAACTATGCCTATGGAGATAGTTATAAGTCCCTCTTGAAGCCAACAGCCACTAATTCCTTGGCATGGATTAAGGCATTTATTGATGGCAGCGTGAAGCCTGTAAAACCGGTGGCACCAGTGGTAATTTATTGGGGCACAAAAGATACTGCTGTTCCTCCTGTAATGCATGAGCTGTATCAAAAGCAAATGTGCACGATGGGTGCAAATATTGGAAGGAATCAGTTGCCAGGTGAGCAAACCCACTTTACGACTCCTGGTGTCTCAGCGCCCATGTATCTCCAATGGGTCAAGGATCGTGTTGCTGGCAAACCATTGGCTAATGCCTGCCCTCAAAACTAGAGATAGTCGGCCTCTTAAATAAAAAGCCATCCTGCGGGGTGGCTTTTTCTTAGCTCATCATATTTCAATAGAGTCACTAATTTGGTTACCTATGGGCTGTTGGTACAAACTATTCGTAACCAGAAACGAGAGAATTACACCTCATCTCCCATAAGTAGAACTCAACTTTACAATTCAAATATGACAGGTTGATGTGATTTTGATGACATTTCACAGTCTGAAAATCAAAGTACTGTCCAATTGCTTGGAAGGGTCTAAAGCGCGCTTAATCAGCTTTTAGGGTTTTGGAGTACCCATATTTTGTCTTAGTAAAATCGGCGAAAAGCTAAAAGGTTGCTCAGACTTTGGATTAACCCCAATCATTACTGCCTGGACTTGGTCTGCACCCATTAATTCCAGACGAAGAACATTCTCTAGAACGTCCTTTTGATCAACCGTTCTTAAGGGTTGATCAAGAATGAGTCGATGGCTATCCCCATGAATTAAGAGTACGGGCTTTTTAAACTCTTGCGAATTGGAGCTGAGGATGTGCAAAGTGTCTCGATAGCCGCTATCTGTATTAGTTGCTTGTGACGGCGTATAAAACATATCGGCCTGGTAGCAAAAAATAATTCCCAAATACCCCTTGTTTGAGGCAAGGTCAAAGGCGCGTTGAATCCAGTCTAAATTCGCCTGATTACGTTCCAAGTATTCCGCTTTTGCTTGCTCATTCCGCTCGAAGTTATTGTTAGATCCAGGTATATGCACATTCACAAATAAAAATTGATTTTTTACCCAATACGAGTTTTCAACAAACTTCTTGTGCTGCGGATCAACATCTGCTTGTCTTGTGAGATTAATTTGCTGTGAGCCTAGACTTTTCCGAGCGCTAAAGAAAGTGTTGCGAAGGCTGTCTAAGCGTTCAATAGGGTCATAAGATCCCGCTAGTGGGCGATGACAATCGGTCCATTCATTGTCTCCAATGCTATAGATAAGTGGAGCAGAAAATTGATTGAAGTAGCCCTTAATCTTTTGGTTATATTCATCGCTACAGGGTGTTGAGCCTGATTTGGTGTCCCCGACAAAGACGCTAAAGCTTGGTTTTGCTTTATTGATTTCTGTAATTAATCTTTCATAGCGAACATAATCGTCTGGGAGCTTATAGGGCATATCGCCCAAGGCAATAAATTGGAAAGACTCAAGCGACTGAGCGCAGGCTACAAAAGAGCAAGTCAGGAGTAGCGCAGATAAAAATACTTTAAAGGATTTCATCTTCATTTATAGGTGGCGGGAGACCGATCCAATTCCTTAATCTCGAGCTCTCCAAATATATAGGATTCTGAGCTGACTTTTTGCCAGCCTAGATCATGAAACACATCGTCATAACTCTTGGAGTATTTTCGATTGCTTTGATAAAAGATATCCGTTAATTCATCTTGCTCATCTTCCGTGACAGTATCTAAAAAATAAATAACTTTTTCTCCGCCATAAGTCTTGCTAATCTCACCGCCAGGAATATCCTCAATACAGATGCCAATATTTGGATCGTAGGATTTAATAAATGCAGGTTTGATGTTGGTTAATACGGAACCCAATTTCCAGACTATTCCGCACTTAATTTCTTTATTTGATTGCTGGAATATATTGCGCTCCACCAAAGAGCCCATTTCCAAAGGAATAATTTGATAATGCATTGTTAGCTCCAGTTCAGACTGAATGGGGAAGGCTTAGTTTCCTATGAATTTATGACAATTGGATATCTTTCATGGATTTCAAAATCTCCACGTAATTCCGACCTCGCTACGAGTGGCACTTGCAGTTTGGGAAGCAAAAGTTGCTCCATAATTCAAGCCAGTGCGCATGTATGAGACTCCAAGATCGACGCTTTCGGTGAGAGAGTAGATTCCTGCAATTAATGCGTAATGGCTAAGGTACTGCTCGGATGCGGGTGGGTTGGTGCTTGCGCCTATATCCAAGGCAATTTTGAGATCTTTGCGCACCAGCCAGACGGGTGCAAGAGAGATTAGATAGATGTTAGTTCTATTAAGCTCAGTCGTAGTGCCAACGCTGTAATTGGTGTTATACGGAGAACGCATGTAAATTGCATTGAGGTGAAGTTCTAAAGCTTCCCAATATTTGGATGCGATGAAGTTCATTCCATAGTTAAATGCAGCCAGGCCAAGACCAGCAACTTGCTGCTGTTTACCTGCGGGTAATACTACCGTGGGTTTAATGGCAAGTGCATAGCCAGCCTCTTCATCTTCATAGAAACGCCACTTGCTGGCAAAAACATAGTTTGAAAATTTGGAGTAGTTTCCGCTTGGCTCATTGTAGTAAGTCATCGAGAATGAAGCCTCTACAGTTTCGCTGAGTCCGCGTGTATAGGTAAACGGAAAGGCTTTTGCATCAGTTCTACCGGTGTACTCTTCACCCTGTGTCACAACATCTGCCTGCTGGGCTCCTCCATGTCGATTAATGGAGAAAAAGTACTGCTCGATCTGATTGCCGCCGGCCTTTACAGTGCCGGCATCATCTGTATTTAATGGTTCAAAGGCGAATGAAATGCCAGGTAAAAGCAAAAGGAGTATGCATAGGCATTTCATGGGAGCATTGCCAAGCGAGCTGAAGAATTAAAGAGTCTGTATAGAGTAACTTCATGTCATTTTGATGTCACGCACGTGCCATACAATCCGGCCATGACTACAGAGATCACTTCGAAGCCTTTTCCAGTTGCGGGTGTGGTATTTGCTTGGGCCATGCCTTCGTCAGGAGGTGGTTATGAAATTCCTCTATTCGAAATTGCGGGCGCACTTGAAAATCCTGAGTTGTCTATTTGGTTGCACTTAAATCTATCCAACTCACAAATTCAGCGTTGGCTGGAAAATACGCCGCTCATACCTGAGCGTGTGGTGGAAATGATTCAGGAAGGCGTCAATCTCAGCCGCTTGGAGCGAATTGAGAAGTTAGATGATTGCTTGCTGATGGTCATGAATGATTTTCAGCAGGAGTTTGGAGAGGAGGGTGGTGACTCCAGTTTAGGCACCCTTTGGGCGATCGTTAGACCAAGGCTAATGGTCTCTTTGCGCAACAACCCTCTTAGAACGACTGACAAATTGCGCTATGACTTGAGAGGCGGACAGCTCAATCCCACCTCCATCATTGAGTTGTTTCATGAGCTCCTGGATTTACGTGCCGAGCAATTGAGAACACTTTTAGCCCATCTTTCAGAGAATATGGATGACCTAGAGGAAAACCTTCTTAAGGGAAGAGATTTTCCAGAACACGAAAATCTGGGCAGAATTCGTATTCAATGTAGTCGACTTCGGAGGCATTTTTCCCCAGAATTAATTGCCTTGCACCGTCTGCTAAAACGGCTGCCGTATTGGTTTAGCGAGGAAGATAAGAGTCGCTTGAATGATGATTTGGATCTTCTCTCCTACTTGGTGCAGGAAATTTCAAGTCTTTATGATCGCGCAAAGGTGCTACAAGATGAACAGGCGGCCCATGTGGCTGAATTTAATGCAAAAAACTTGCAAGTCTTGTCCGTAATGACGGTGATCTTTCTTCCGATGACTTTAATAACGGGGATCATGGGTATGAATATGGAAGATCTTCCTGGGCTAAAGGGATCTTTTTATGAGGTGATGGCTCTCATGTCCGTCACTGGGGCAGCAGTTTTTGCTTCCTTAAAGCTAAAGAGGATTATTTAATCCACTATATTTGACCTCTTTTAGGCTTTCATATTGCCTGATTTTAGTCCCTCAATAAATACCATAAGTTGCTGTTTTTTATGGATATTTATTATAAATAACGCTTTGTCATTAAACCGTCATAGTGAAAACGTATCGTCCTAATATCGCAATGTTGCGTTATTTCAATACCAGGACTAATCACATGAAATCTTTTTTGAAAAAAGCACTAGTTATCGGTGCTATTGCTTTGGCCCCTGCAGCTTATGCTGTTGAAATGACTGGAGCTGGCTCTTCATTCATCTATCCAGTGCTCAGCAAATGGGCTGAGTCTTATAAAGCTAAAAGTGGTGATGGCCTTAACTATCAGTCTATCGGTTCCGGTGGTGGTATTAAACAAATTAAAGCTAAGACAGTAGATTTTGGTGCTACTGACGCCCCAATGGCATTTGATGATCTCCAAAGTCATGGCATGGTTCAGTTTCCTGCAATTATTGGTGGTGTAGTAGTTGTTGTGAACATTGAAGGTGTTGGCCCAAATCAGCTCAAGCTCTCAGGCGACTTGTTGTCAGATATTTTCCAGGGTAGCGTAACTGATTGGAGCGATAAGCGTGTTGCTCTCTTGAACCCAGGTATGAAGATTCCTTCAGGCCCAATTACCGTTGTTACTCGTGCCGATGGTTCTGGTACTACTGCAATTTTTACTAGCTTCCTTTCTAAGGCAAGCAGCAACTTTAAAGAAGCAGTTGGTTTTGGTGCTCAAGTTAAGTGGCCTGCAGCCTCTACAGTTAGCGGCAAAGGCAATGAAGGCGTTGCTGCAAACGTAGCCCGTATTAAGAATTCTATTGGTTATGTTGAGTATGCATATGCCAAAAAGAATAATTTGAGCTACACACAAGTTCGCAATGCTGATGGCGTAATGGTCTCTCCAACTGCAGAAGCATTTGCAGCTGCTTCCGCTGGTACAGATTGGTCTAAGTTTCCTGGCATGAATACATTCATCACATATGCTGCTGGTGCAAAATCCTGGCCTATTACCGGCGCTACTTTTGTGGTGCTTTACAAAAAGCCAGAAAACAAATCTCAAGCTGCTGCAGTGTTGAAATTCTTTGAGTACTCTTTCAAAGATGGCAAAAAAGCAGCTTCAGAATTGGATTACGTTCCAATGCCTGACGCAACTGTAGATTACATTCGCAAACAAGTTTGGTCACAGGTTGACACTAAGTAATACCTCTTTGTATTTTTGATCATTACGACCCTGGCTTCCAGGGTCGTTTTTTAACTTTAGCTTAAGTCTAATGATGAATACTTTGGAATCAGCGGGCGCGCCGACGCTAGTGGCCGCAAGAATTGCGCGTCTTCAGCGCATTCAAGATTTTCTATTCCACCGCGTAACTCAATTTTTCTCTCTTTCTGTGCTTTTTGCGCTCTTGGGAATTATTGGCTCTTTATTTGTGAATGCATGGCCTGCATTGAAAGAGTTTGGACCGCAATTTTTCATTACACCAGCCTGGGATATTGTTAATGGTGATTTTGGTGGATTAATTGCTATTTATGGCACCTTGGTCTCCTCAGTGATTGCGCTATTAATTGCAGTACCACTCAGTTTTGGTATTGCTTTTTTCTTGACTGAAATTTGTCCTCCACCCTTAAGGCGTCCACTTGGGACTGCAGTGGAGTTGTTGGCAGCAGTACCATCTATTATTTATGGCATGTTTGGTTTATTTATTTTTGCACCAATCTTTGGTGACTATATTGAGCCAGCACTTCAGGCCACTCTTGGTCAAATTCCTTTTATCGGAATTTTATTTTCTGGCCCACCAAATGGAATTGGAATGTTATGTGCGGGATTAATTCTTGCCTTGATGATTCTTCCTTTTATTGCATCGGTTATGCGCGATGTCTTTGAAATCGTGCCTCCCGTTCTAAAAGAGTCAGCTTATGGTATTGGCTGTACTACTTGGGAAGTAGTGAGAAACATTGTTTTGCCATATACCAAAGCGGGAGTAATTGGCGGCGTGATGTTGGGTCTTGGCAGAGCGCTTGGTGAGACGATGGCTGTTACTTTCATTATTGGTAATGCGCAGCGTATTTCAGCTTCTCTTTTTGCGCCAGGAAGCTCAATAGCATCAACATTAGCTAACCAGTTTGGCGAGGCAGAGGCTGGTTTACATTACTCATCTCTCTTCGCGCTCGGACTTGCTCTATTTTTTATTACGTTTGTTGTATTGGCTTTTGCTAAATGGATGCTAATCAGCATGGAAAAGAAGCAAGGACTTAAATCATGAGTTCAAATGTTAACTTTGATATGACCGTGTTTGCCCGTCGTAAAAGGACAAATAAAATTGGTCTTACTTTATCCATGATTGCAATGGCAATTGGAATGGCAAGTTTGATCTGGATTTTAAGCATCCTTTTTATTAAAGGGTTTTCTGCAATCAATCTAAATATGTTTACAGCAAGCACACCAGCTCCAGGTACTGAGGGTGGTGGATTGGCTAATGCAATTGTTGGTAGCCTTTTATTGGTTGGATCATGTACATTTATCAGCACGCCTGTAGGTGTGTTGGCGGGTCTCTATCTTTCTGAATATGGTGATCGCAGTCGAGTGGCCTCTTTGACTCGTTTTGTTACCGATATCATGCTGTCCGCACCATCAATCGTGATTGGCCTGTTTGTCTATGCCTTATATGTTGCTAAGGTACAGCATTTCTCAGGATGGGCGGGCACTATTGCATTGGCTCTGATTGCAATTCCAGTGGTTGTGCGTACTACGGAAAATATGCTGCGCTTAGTGCCTGGAAGTTTGCGTGAGGCGGCTTATGCTTTGGGAACGCCTAAGTGGAAAGTAGCATTTATGGTTACCCTGCGCGCTGCACAAAGCGGCATTATGACCGGTATTCTTTTGGCTCTTGCTCGAGTTAGCGGCGAAACGGCGCCTTTATTATTTACTGCGTTAAGCAATCAATTTTTCTCTACGGATATGAATAAGCCTATGGCTAATTTACCGGTGGTTATTTTCCAATTTGCGATGAGCCCATATGACAACTGGGTAAGTCTTGCTTGGGGCGGATCTCTTTTGATTACGTTTACCGTTCTCGGTTTAAATATTTTGGCACGAGTGGTATTTCGTGAGAAGGTCCAAGGATGATGAGTAATATGAAAACTATGTTTGACTTAAATAAGATTGATGGTCAAGGGGGTAAAGTGGATACAACAACACAACATTCAGATAAGGTGGTTATTAATGCGCTTGAGGTGCGAAATCTGAACTTTTATTATGGTTATTTTCAGGGCCTCAAAGATATCAACCTTGATATTGAGCAAGGCAAAGTAACTGCTTTTATTGGCCCATCAGGTTGTGGAAAGTCTACTTTATTACGCACCTTAAATCGTATGTACGATCTCTATCCTGGCCAACGTGCTGAAGGCGAGATTAATTTCTATGGTCAGAACATACTGGAACCTGGGCAAGACTTAAATTTGCTACGTTCACGTATCGGTATGGTTTTCCAAAAACCAACTCCATTTCCAATGTCAATTTATGAAAATATTGCCTTCGGTGTTCGTCTGTACGAAAAGCTCTCACGCTCCGAGATGGATGAGCGTGTTGAGTGGGCGCTTAATAAAGCCGCCTTGTGGAATGAGGCTAAAGATAAATTAAATCAAAGTGGCTTATCACTCTCCGGTGGTCAGCAACAGCGTTTGTGTATCGCGCGCGGTGTTGCGGTGAAACCTTCTGTTATTTTGTTGGATGAGCCAACCTCTGCTTTGGATCCTATTTCAACAGGAAAAATTGAAGAGTTGATTAATGAGCTTAAGCATGAGTACACCATCGCAATTGTGACTCACAACATGCAACAGGCAGCTCGCGTATCCGATTACACTGCTTATATGTACTTGGGCAGTCTGGTTGAATATGGTAAAACAGACGAAATATTTATTAAGCCAAAGCGTAAAGAAACAGAAGACTACATAACCGGCCGCTTTGGTTAATAGGAGAGATTAAATGCCAGATAAACATCTATCATCACAATTTGACGCAGACCTCAATTCTCTTTCAAGCCGTTTGCTTGAAATGGGCGGATTGGTTGAGTCACAAATTGCTACTGCGATGCGTGCTTTTACGCAAATGGATATTGATACCTGCAATATCGTAATTGACAACGAAAAGCTAGTAAACGACCTTGAGATTCAAATTGACTTAGCTTGCACGGAAGTCATTGCTCGACGTCAACCTACTGCTCGAGATCTTCGCTTAGTAATGGCTGTGTCCAAAGCAATTACTAATTTAGAGCGTGCAGGTGATGAGGCAGAGCGCGTTGCCAAGCGCACTAAGCGTTTAATTGAATCGGGTTCACCACACAATATTAACGTTGCTGAAATTCGCTTATCTGGACAAATGGCCATTAACTTATTGCGTCGTAGCTTAGATGCATTTGCCAGATTGGATACTGTTGCAGCGGCTGATGTGGTGGCTGAAGACCGTCAGATTGATGAAGAGTTCAGAGGCTTTGTTCGTAAACTCATCACTTATATGTCTGAAGATCCGCATACGATTAGTACTGGATTGGATATGCTTACTATTGCAAAAGCAATTGAGCGTATTGGTGACCATGCCAAGAACATTGCTGAATTTGTAATTTATATTGCAAAGGGCGCTGATGTTCGTCACATTCCGCACGCAGATTTAGTGCGCGAAGCCACTAAAGAATAAAACAGCTCACCTCTATGACTCACCGTATACTAATTGTTGAAGATGAGCCATCCATTGCAGAGTTAATTGCAATTAACTTGACCCATGCAGGTTATGAGGTTGAAAAGGCATTGCAAACGGACATTGCCTTGGGTCTTATGAAGGACCATTTGCCGAGTCTTATTATCTTAGACTGGATGCTCCCTGGTAAGTCTGGCGTTCAGTTTGCTAAAGAGCTCAGGGCAAATGAGCGCACAAGAGGCCTGCCTATTTTGATGCTGACTGCTAAAAGCGAGGAGGCTGACAAAGTTATGGGCTTGGATTCAGGGGCTGATGACTATGTCACCAAGCCTTTCTCACCCAAAGAGCTCATTGCCAGAGTTAAAGCTCTTCTGCGTAGACAGACTCCAATTGAGGATACCGGACCTCTTACTTTAGGTCCTCTGAGGCTTGATCCTAGCTCTCACAGAGTCTTAGCGATCTGGCCCAATTCAGATCCCAAGCCAATATCTTTAGGTCCGACAGAATATAGGCTTTTGCAGTATTTCATGGTCAACCCGGAGCGAGTGCATTCCCGTACCAGTTTGCTAGACAATGTTTGGGGTAACGAGGTTTATATTGAAGAGCGCACTGTTGATGTCCATATTAAGCGCTTGAGGGCCGCCTTGAGCCCCGTAGACTGCGATCGTTTCATAGAGACCGTACGGGGCAGTGGTTACCGAATCACTAAAATGCCAACCGAAATCTAAAGCCTATTTTTTAGGCTTTTTTAAGCCATTTCATGGTTGCTTCAGAGATGGTCTAAGATTGCACTATGATTTCTGCCTTATCGCGTTTCGCGTTCATTGTTTTCCTTGTCTTGATAGTTTCATTTATTGCGCTCTTTAATTGGGGTGCTCAATGGGCTATTTATATAAGCATTTCCTTGTTATCCATTCCTTTGGTTTATTCCTACGTCAATCTTGCTCGTTTACAAAAGCATATATTGACTGACTCACTTGAGACGATGTCTTTACCCAGTGGCTTTTGGGAAGAGGTCTTGTCTAGGTTGCAGCGGATGATCAAAGCATTAAAGCAAAGAATGCGGATTATCGAGCAACAGCACGATCGCTTTATCGAGGCCTTTCAAGCATCCCCTAATGGCATTTTGATGTTGGATGAAAACGATCAGATTGAGTGGTGCAATGCAATCTCCGAGCGTTTTTTTGGATTGAATTTTAAGCGCGATGTCATGCAGCGAATTAACTTCCTGATTCGACGTCCTGAATTTATCCAATACATTAATAAGCGCAATTTTGATGAACCCTTGCTTTTAGAGAGAATGGGGCCTAACAGCAGCCTCAGTCTAATGCTGCAATTATTTCCATTCGGAAATCAGCGCCATCTTTTGCTGGTTCAAAATGTCACCGACTTGCAAAAAGCAGACGCAATGCGACGCGATTTCGTTGCCAATGTTTCTCATGAGATGAGAACGCCCATTACAGTTCTAATGGGATTTCTAGAAACAGTCCAAACCTTAGAGCTTGAGAAGGGTCAGCGTGATCAGTATTTCGAGATGATGATGTCTCAAGCACAGCGTATGAAAAGTTTGGTTGAGGATTTGTTGACGCTCGCTAATTTAGAGGCCAACTCATTACCTGCTGCTAGTAAAAAAGTCAATCCTGAAACGTTGATGGCTTTACTAAGAAATGATGCTGAGGCATTGTCTAAAGGTAAGCATAGCTTGGGCTTTGAAGTTCAAAATCCTGCTTCACTATTAAGTGATGAAAGAGAAATACTTTCTGCATTCAGCAATTTGGTCTCAAATGCAATTCGTTACACGCCAGATCATGGCTCAATTAATGTGAAATGGGATGTGAACGCTGAAGGGTATGGTGAATTTTCTGTAGCAGATACTGGCCCTGGTATTGCTTCAGAACATCTATCACGATTAACCGAGCGTTTTTATCGTGTAGACAGGAGTCGCTCCCGGGATACGGGCGGAACAGGATTGGGTTTAGCAATCGTCAAGCACATTGCAAGCCGCCATCAGGCTCAGCTCATTATTGAAAGCACGCCGGGTAAGGGTAGTACTTTTATACTCCGCCTTCCTAAGGATCGGATAGCCACCTAGAAACTAGTCTTTCTTCTTTTTCTTCTTCTTTTTGGATTCTTTAGGAAGTTTTTCGGTTTTGCCACCTGCATAAAGGCACCAAACTTTAATTTCCTCAAATAGCTCTACAAGATCCTCATGAGGAAGGCTTTTTAGGTCCACCAGGCCAATCGCGCCACTTTCCTGTAGCTGTTTTACTGCATCCGCATATCTGTATTCACTCATGGCTTTATCTTGTTATTGACGATGAGGGCAATCCTATCAAACAAATATGACAAAACCCTATTTTTGATGGTTTTAATGGGTTTTTAGTCGGGATCCCCTGAAATTTCTGAGCTTCTTTTGACGCCTTTAATCTGGGCAACCAACCTCTCCAATGGACCACCAAGGGCTAAGGTGAGCAAAATTGCACCCAAGGAGATGCCTCCAAGGGCAAATTGACCAGCCCCAAAGGCGGCTCCAATGAGGGCGCATGCCCAGAGACTAGCGGCTGTGGTGAGGCCATGAACTCTCTGAGATCGTTGCTCATGAATTATGACGCCGGCACCCAAAAAGCCGAGCCCTGTAATGAGGCCCTGAAGAACGCGACTGACTGATTGAGCATCGTCTTTTACAAAGTTGCTAATGAGCATGACAGCTGTCGCTGCTCCAATGGCCACCAACGAATGGGTGCGGATGCCAGCGGATTTATGGTGCAGCCAGCGATTCAGTCCAAGAATGGCCCCAACCAATAAAGCTAGGGCCAATCGAAGGGCAATAGTCCCGTATAGATTCCAATCGAGCATTTCATTTCCTTCTTGGATGTACATTTATCTTCCACTCAGTGTATCCCAGCAACATCATTTGGTCATAAAAGCTTCTTCACCTTGTCACTTCGACGGTAAATAATTCAATTGTTGAATCAGTGGCATTTTTACAAAATAAAAATGTCCCAATTAATATTTCACCACAAGGATTTATATGAAGAAAACTTTATTGGCTATTTGGCAAGCTTGGTACGAAGCACGCTTAGCTTATGCAAATCGTTACGTTTCCCATCGTCTTGGTAGTTAATTTTATTTTTATTGTTTGGTCATTCATTTGTAATAAAGCGCGGCTATCATTAACTTGTCAGGAAACTCCTGACCGAGACAAATCTGTATCGTTCTTCCTTTGGGCCCAGCTTAGGCTGGGTTTTTTCTTGTCAGTATTTTTGTGCATGGCGATTAATAAAAGTGAAATATATACAGCCTAGGATGATGGTATTCTTTATTTAATAGAGGGCAAAATTTCATGAATACAAATCTCACTAAATATTTGTCTGATGTATTTAGAAATGAAGTTAAAGACAAGACTGCAATAGAGTCCAAAGAATTAAAATCTAGCATCGCCCCTCTAAAGGACTCAAAACTCAACCACTTTCTATTGGACAGAAAGTATGCATTACGTCTTGATGAAATTATTTGAATCTATAAATACAAATAATTTTCAATGGATCGTCCATACAACATACTCTTTCTTTGCACAGGAAACTCTGCACGTTCAATTCTGGGTGAAGCCCTTGCAACTACACTCAGTCATGGCCGCTTTATAGGTTATTCGGCCGGATCAAGGCCCAATTTGTACGTTCATCCTATTGCCTTGAGGCTTGCAAGGGAAATGGGTTACCCGCTTGAATTGCTGAGAAGTAAAACTTGGGATGAGTTTGGTAGAGAGGATGCTCCCCATATGGATTTCATCATCACTGTTTGTGACTCGGCTGCGGGGGAGGAGTGCCCTTATTGGCCTGGTCATCCCACTACCGCCCATTGGGGTTTTATGGATCCAGCTGCAGTGGATGGTAGTGAGCAAGAAATCTGGGATGCTTTTAGAAAAGTCGAGATGGGCTTGCGTAATCGCATTGAATTACTAATCGATCTACCAATTGATAAGTTAGGTCATTTACAAATCAAAGATGAATTGCACTCTATTCATCAGCAATTTACATAGAGACGGCCGAAGTTAAATATGGCAACTTATAGCGTTTATTACGCCGGCTTGTCTCTGACAACCCATCAAAAATTTGAGCTTGCTAAAGCGATTACTAAAATTCATGCAGATATCACTGGGGCAGAGGCCTATTTTGCACAGGTGGTATTTAAAGCGTTGGATATGCATGACTGTTTTATAGGCGGCGTTCTACTAGATGAGCCCCATATCTTTTTGAATGGGCAGATCCGCAATGGCAGAAGTGAGCAGATGAAAAAGCAGCTACTCGTTGAGTTGGAGATTGCGATGCAACGCACCACTAAATTGGGGAGCCATCAAATCTGGGCCTATATTGACGAAATTGTCCCTGGCCAAATGATCGAATACGGCCAAATTCTGCCTGCGGTAGGTGATGACAGTGTCTGGTTCTCAACTCTACCGGCAAGCATTCAAAAGAAGTTGATTTATTTGAATTCTTAAACAAGCCCCGTTTCTGGAATGGCATTAATATGGTTAGGTATCTTCATTACCTAGGTAGCCCATGTCTTCCCAGCAGAAACCACGATATGCCGTTCTGAGGTCAGTAGAGTCATTCAAAGACCCGCGTCCCAGCATAAAAAAAAGAATGGCTGATGGCAAGGCTTTACGCAAATCTGTGAGTTTTGGCGAGCAGGGGGTTTATACACCCCCTAAGCATCGTGTTGATCCAATATCAATACTAGAGATGCAGGCAAAGCAACGTATTGAATCGCTGATTCCGATCCGATATCAGCGAATGTTGCAGTCACCCTTTGCTTTTTATCGTGGTGGTGCAGCTATTATGGCGCAAGATTTAGCCAATCAACCGACAACCAACATCACCGTCCAGTTATGTGGTGATATGCATGTTTCCAATTTTGGTCTGTTTGGAACTGCAGAGCATCGATTGGTATTTGGTATCAATGACTTCGATGAAACTCTACCTGGCAGTTGGGAATGGGATATGAAGCGTCTTGTCACTAGCGCAGTCATTGCCTGTGAAAGTAATGGCGGCGATAAAGCACTAAGCAAAAAAATAGCATTCAGAATATGTACTGAGTATCAAAAAAAGATGGCTCAATATGCCAAAATGCCCTACTTAGATTTGGCGCAAGAATTCATTAGCGAGGCAGAAATTCGGAGGCATTTTTGCAATGAGCATCAGAAAAAATTAGATACTTATTTAAAGGAAACTAAGGGGCAAGGCAATATTCAGGTGCTACAAAGCCTAACAACTCTGGTGGGTAAGGACCGTAAAATTATCAATAAGCCCCCATTGATTGAGCATTTCAAAAAAAATGCGTTTGGGCATCCCCTGAGCTCTCTAATTGATAAGGCTTTATTAAATTACTCAAGCACCTTGCTGGCTGATCGCAAGATTTTATTTGAGCGCTATGCTTTGAAAGATTTTGCTCGCAAAGTAGTTGGCATTGGTAGTGTGGGTACTAATTGCATGGTTCTTTACTTTGAGGGGGATAGTGAAAACGACCCCTTGTTCTTGCAATATAAAGAAGCTCAAAAATCTGTTTTGAGTCCTTATTTAGGTGAATCAATCTACCGGGATATGGGTCAGCGCGTGGTGGCTGGCCAGAGATTACTCCAGGGCGCTCCAGATATCTTTTTGAATTACGGCTCTATGCAATTTGATATTGATAAGAGCCAAGGGTTCTATCTGCGTCAATTACGCGATATGAAAGGCGGGATAGAGATTGGTCCAGGGGGCGTTTCTTTAAAGAATTTTGCTGAGTATTCCAAATTGTATGGCTGGGCTCTTGCTCTTGGCCATGCGCGATCAGGGGATGCTGCTGTAGTAGCAGGGTATTGCGGCGAAGACGGGGATTTTGGTGAAGCAATGTATTCGTTTGCTAGATCCTATGCAAAGCAGAATGAGCGGGATTTTGAGTTATTTCGTAAGGCTGTCAAGAGCCGCAGGCTTAAGGCTGCTAAGACATAGTCATCCCAAAGTTCCGCCCTGCAGAGGGTCGTCATCAAATTGTCATTCGATTGGAAGATAGTCTAGTTTGACTCAATCCAAGCACTATTTTAATATGAATACATCACCATTTCTGAGAGTCGCATTTCTAATTTTCTTTGGTGGCTTTGCTTGCATAGTGCAAGCTGCAGCAATTTATCCAATTGATCAGGCATCGATATTGGCGGGCTCAAAATTTGACATTAAGATTGAATTTAACTCCATTATCAATCCTGCAGATGCGCTGATTGAGCTCAATGGCGCGCCAATTCACAAGTTCATTAGTGCTAAGCCAGAGTTTATTTCCAATGAAAATGGTAAGGGTAGTTCTATCCTATTTAGGGATGTACAACTATCTAAAGCGGGTAAGTATCAAATTATTGCTCGAGCCCCACAAGAGCGTTTACAGGTAGGTTGGGATGTATACGCTTCCGGCCCTCGTCGTGTAAAAAATGTCATTCTCTTTATTGGCGATGGTATGACGATCGCTAATCGCACGACTGCTAGAGTTTTATCTAAAGGAATTCAAGAGGGAAAGTATCAGGGTCGCTTAGCCTTTGATGATATGACAAATACGGCAATGATTGGTACCTCGGGATCGGATTCCCTGATTACAGACTCCGCTAACTCCATGAGTGCCTACACCACAGGACATAAAACAGCAGTCAATGCAATGGGCGTATATGTTTCTCGTGCTAGTGACAATTTGGCTCATCCCAAAGTAGAAACAATTGTAGAGCTCATTAAACGCAATACTAAGATGTCAGTTGGCATCGTTTCTGATGCTGAGTTACAAGATGCCACACCAGGTGCAATGGTCTCGCATACTAGGCGCAGGGCAGACAAGCAATATATCGCTGATCAGTTATTGGCTAGTGGAGCAGAGGTTATCCTGGGCGGTGGGGCTGCATATTTTTATCCGCAAACAGAAAAAGTATCTAAGCGAAAAGACGAGAAGAATTTAGTTGAATCATTTAAATCTGACGGTTATAAGATTGCATTTACTAAGCAAGAGTTAGCTTCTGCTGCCGAGAACAAAAATACTAGAAAATTATTTGGTGTTTTTCATCCTGATAACATGGATGGATCATTAGATCGTCTGTATTTAAAAAAGAATACGGTTGATAAATATCCTAATCAACCTGACCTCACTGAGATGACGCAGTCAGCAATAGAGGTGTTATCCAGAAATCCAAATGGCTTCTTTCTGATGGTTGAGGCGGCGTTAATTGATAAGTTCAATCATCCCCTAGACTGGGAGAGGGCTGCATTTGACACGATTATGTTAAGTAATGCTGTGCAAATTGCTAAAGACTATGCCAAGACCCATCCTGATACGCTCATTATTGTTACGCCTGACCATACTCATAGCGGCTCGATTAGTGGAGTAGTACATGACGATAAGCCGGGGCCACTGCGTGAAAAAGTGGGTACCTATGCTGCAGCTGGATATCCTAATTACCCGCAGGCGGATGCTAGGGGTTATCCAAATAATATCGACGTATCCAAGCGGATCGCTTTCTTCTACGGGAACTATCCAGATCATTACGAGACCATGCATCCAAAATTAGATGGTACATTTACCCCGGCCATTAAGGATGAGTCAGGCAAGTATGTAGCGAATCCTAAATATTTACAGCTTCAAGAAGACGCGATTCATGTCGGTGGAAATCTGCCATCACATCAGGATGTTGGAGTACATACCGCTGATGATGCCGTGCTCAATGCTATGGGGCCTGGCTCAGAAAAATTTAAGGGCTTCATGGATAACACGGAAGTATTTAAGATAATGGTTGAGTCTTTGGGCCTTGGATCAAAATAACGAATAGCGCTATGGAATTCATTAACAACGTTAACTATGCATCATTGACTGATACCGCGATCAGTCTGACCGCAGCTTTTTTCTTTGGCGGTCTCATTGGTTTAGAGCGCCAATATCGTCAAAGAACTGCTGGATTGCGGACCAACATTCTGGTTGCTATTGGAGCAGCTATTTTTGTGGACGCTGCAAATCGACTCACCGGTCATGAGGGCGCTGTGCATGTGATGGCCTATGTGGTTTCTGGTATTGGATTTCTAGGCGCTGGTGTCATCATGCGTGAAGAGGGTAATGTTCGCGGCATTAATACCGCAGCAACTCTGTGGGCTTCTGGAGCCGTGGGTGCCTGTGCCGGCGCAGATTTGATACTGGAGGCTGGGTTAGCTACGGTATTTATTTTGGCTGCCAACACACTGTTACGACCTGTAGTGACTTTTATTAACCGCCAACCCCTTGATACCGTCTCAGTTGAAGTAACAAATTCGGTTTATATCATCACCCCTAAACATGCTCAAAAGCATGCTCTTAAGCAGTTTATTAAAACCTTAGAAGAGGCGGGCTACCAAACCCAAGACGTTGAAGTGCATCAATTCGGCAGCGATGATGTTGAAATTCAAGCGGTATTAACGGCGTCTGCAGTTGATGGTGATGAGATGGATAAGCTCATAGCAAAAATTGCTGATCAGGATTTTGTAACCCAGGCCTTCTGGAGCCCGAGCACAACAGATTAAGCATGCCGACAGCTTTGACACAGCATTGACATAATTTTGATTCAATATGGCACTGTGAATAAGACTATCCAATACCCACAAGCCACTGTTACATGCCCACATTGCCAGGCTTCTGAAATTATTAGCTCCGAAGAGGGTGCGCAACATTTCTATCGCTGCCGTTCTTGTAGTGCGATTCTTAAGCCTAAATCCGGTGATTGCTGCATTTTATGTAGCTTTGGTAACCGTGATTGTTCAAGTTCGGAGCAAAACTTAGCGGCCTAAGCAAGGTTCCCAGCCCTACCTATAGGGCGATGGTGTGTATTTCATCAATATGTCATGGTTTTTACATAAAATAGACATAATTGATACAGCATTCCATTATTGGGGAACATTTTGGCCAGCAATCCGGTAGATCCTTCGTTAAACTCCGCAGACCTTGTTGCCGCGGTCGACTTGGGGTCCAATAGCTTTCGTATGCTGGTTGCCCAAGCTGTAAATACCCCATCAGGAACGCAACTCCGCCCCATAGATACCCTGCGTGAAACAGTTCGTTTGGCTGCGGGCCTCACTGAAAACAAGCTCCTTGGTAATGACGCTTATCAACGTGGACTGATAGCCGTTAGACGCTTTGGAGAACGTATTCGCGGGTTTGATCCATCCAATGTTCGGGCCGTTGCTACTAATACCTTACGTGTTGCTAAAAATGCCCAGCAGTTTGTGGAGGATGCGCAAGCGGCATTAGGATTCCCTATTGAAGTTATTGCTGGGGTTGAAGAAGCGCGCCTGATTTATATTGGTGCAGCGCATGAGGTTCAGGCCGTTCAGGGAAATAGATTGGTGGTTGATATCGGTGGAGGCTCTACCGAATTCATTATTGGCAAAGGTTATGAGCCTAGGTTGATGGAGAGCCTCTATATTGGCTGCGTCTCCCATAGTTTGCGTTTTTTCCCAAAAGGAAATATTGATGCACATGCTTTTAAGGAGGCTGAGCTGGCAGCTCGCCGTGAAATTCAAGTCATTTCAGGCGCTTATTTAAAGAGTGGTTGGAAGCAGGTTATCGGTTCTTCTGGAACCGCTAGGGCCTTGGCTGATCTGATTGCAGCTAATAATTTCAATAAGCTTGAAGACGGCTTAACCATGGGCCGTGTCAACGGTGCAAGCGGCCTCATTACTCGCGAAGGTTTGAAGAATCTTAAAAAGCATCTCCTAAAGTATGAACATGTAAACCAGGTTGAGTTGGTAGGCTTGAAAGATGATAGAAGGGCCGTTTGGCCTGGTGGTTTAGCGATTATGCTGGCTGCCTTCGATGAATTAGGCATCGAGGAAATGGAAGTCACAGACGCTGCCTTACGGAGCGGTGTCCTCTATGACTTACTTGGTCGATCACAACATCATGACATGCGTTATGTCACCGTAGAGCAATTCATGCAACGTTATGCAGTTGATCGCGAACAGGCTGATAGGGTTGGTAAATTAGCAGCAGATTTTTTGCAGCAATTGCCGAAGCCTGAGGTTGAAAGTCGGGCGGATAATGTTGCACTACTACAGTGGGCAGCCAATCTGCATGAGATCGGCTTATCGATATCGCACAACGGTTATCACAAGCATTCTGCCTATATCGCTGGCAATGCAGATATGCCTGGATTTTCCAAGAATGACCAAGCGAGACTTGCTGCACTATTGATAGGACATGCAGGTAAGCTTGGCAAGTTGGCTAATAATCATAGTTTTGAAGACTGGCGCATGCTTTTTTGTTTGCGATTGGCTCAGGTGCTCTGTCGTGGTCGAAATGACGTCAGTTTTCCTAAAGTTAAAGTTTCCGAGCATGATGGATCCTATCTGGTAAGTCTTTCTAAGGAATGGGCTGCGCAACATCCTTTGACAGAATTTAGTCTGCTTAAAGAGGCTGCAGAGTGGGAAAGAGTTGGGCGTTCTTATCAGGTGAGCTTCAAGTAGTTCTTGAAAGGGCAGTAGAAAAAAAGCCACTTCAACCTGAAGTGGCTTTTTTATTTCAATAGATGATCTTAAATTACAACCCCAAAAAGTGCTTTGCATATCGTGGATTAATTTCCGATAGACGCAACATGGTTAATAAGTCAGCAGTATTAAAGTCAGGATCCCATGCTGGAGCGCTACAAATTTTTGCTCCCAGTTTTAAGTAGCCCTTAATCAATGGTGGAGGTTGTACATCTAAGCCGCCATTTAATTTATCTAAAGGTAAAGGTAAGCGTGGGAAGGCGTGGAACTCTGTTGGAGCCATTTGATCATTGCCTAGTGAGTTGTAAAGACTCGCTGCAAAGTGACCGCCATCAGCCATGGGGATACTGGCGCAACCCAACATGATTTCATAACCGTTCTTCTGCATATATTGAGCCAAACCGCTCCATAGGGCCATGATCACGGCGCCTGAGCGATAGTCTTGGTGTACACAGGATCTACCTAGCTCAACCAATTTGGGGCGCAGGTGGTTAATGCGTGAAAGGTCAAACTCAGAATCAGAATAGAGGCGGCCAATTTCTAGCGCCTTATGCGGAGGTAATACGCGGTAAGTTCCCACTACCTTGAGGCTATCTTGATCACGAATTAATAAATGATCGCAATACGAGTCAAATTCATCAACATCTAAACCTTCAGCATTGGCGGGTAGATTGGCACCCATTTCTTCAGCAAAGACCTTAAAACGCAATCTTTGTGCTTCTTTAACTTCACCTGGAGTGCTTGCCCAAATAATTTGGAAAGCAGGTCTTTTTGGCTTATCTATCTGTGCTACAGGAATGACATCTGCTACTCGCAGTTCAGCTCTTGTCTTAGTAACAAACTTTTTCCCAAATAGTTTCTTTGCAATCTTTTTAGAAAGCTTTGTAAATGCATTTGGCTTCTTTCTTTTTAAGACCTTGACCTTTTTGGGAGCGAAAATCTCAAATGAGCCGATTGGATTAGGGATATCAGACATAGTTAGCCTTGGAGGATGAAATTCAAAAAATGGTTTAGATCTTGAGGATCACGGGGATACAAACTGCAGCCCAGAGCAGGGCTGCCACAAATAGAGCAAGCATGACGGCCGCGCTACCAAAATCTTTTGCTCGCTTGGAAAGATCATGATGTTCGAAAGAGATGCGATCGATTGCTGCTTCTACGCTTGAGTTCAGTAATTCAATAACAAGAACCATTACTAGGGAGGAAATAAGTAATGCCTTCTCTAGCAGTGATATCGGCAGCAAGAAGGCAACGGGTGTTAGCAATGCAAATAAAGTGAGCTCTTGCCTAAAAGCGCTTTCTTCCATAAATGCATAAACCAAGCCGCACCAAGAGTTTTTTGCTGCATGCCATGCTCTAGCAAGACCGCGATTGCCCTTATGAGGGTTCTGGTCGATATGATATGGAGCGTTCAACATTAACTTTCTTTAAGCAAGCGCAGTAACGTGAACTTCTGGAGTCGGCACTGGCTTGAGGTGATTGGCAAACTGCTCTGAAGCTGCTCTCCAGGAGAACTTCTCCGCATGTGCGCGTGCTACCTCACGAGGAATCTTGAGTGCCTGCATGCAGGCTTCGCGCAAATCTTCATTCATAGCGCCTGAATTGGAGTTGCCTAAGACATCAATAGGACCGGTCACTGGATAGGCTGCAACGGGTGTGCCACAAGCCATCGCCTCAAGCAGAACCAGACCAAAGGTATCAGTCTTACTAGGAAATACAAATACATCTGCCGCTGCATAGACTTTTGCTAACTCATGCTGCTGTAGTACTCCCAGATAGTTCACTTCTGGATATTTTTCTTTTATGCCAGCCATTGCTGGACCGTCTCCTACCACCCACTTCGAGCCTGGTAAATCAATTTCTAAGAATGCATTGATGTTTTTCTCAACAGCAACTCGGCCCACATATAAGAAGATCGGGTGAGCAGTGTTTAAAGCTTTTGAATCTTGCACCTTAAAAATATCGAGATCTACACCTCTTGACCACAACACCACATTCTTGAGGCCATATTTTTCAAGATCATCCTTGACAACGATGGTTGGCGCCATCACGGCCATTGATGGACCGTGGAACCAGCGAATAAATGCATAAGTGATCGCCAAAGGAATGCCTGTGCGCGCTTTGACATACTCTGGAAAGCGGGTGTGATAGGCGGTAGAGAAGGGCAGGCGATTCTTCACTGCATAGGCTCGGGCTGATAAGCCTAAAGGACCTTCGGTTGCAATATGCATTGCATCTGGTGCGAATTCTTTAATGCGACGAGCCACTTCTTTGCCTGGAAAAAGTGAGAGAGCGATATCCGGATAAGTTGGGCAAGGAATTGATTTAAAGCCAGTTGGCGTAATCATCTCTACTTCATGACCCATAGCTGTTAATTCGGCGCGAGTTTGCTTGAGGGTTCGGACAACGCCGTTAACCTGTGGATCCCACGCATCGGTAATGATCATAATTTTCATAGCACAGCCTCTTTGATAAGTGATTCGATAGCAGGTTGAAGAGTAATTTGAGGGGTTTCTACTGGCTCACCCTTGATGTGTGTCCAGTAAATCAATTTGAGTTCGCCAGTTTGTGTTTCAACTAAGGCGGAGAGGCTTTCAACCCAATCCCCATCGTTGCAATACAGTAGGCCATCGATCTCACGTATTTCTGCCTTATGAATATGGCCGCACACAACTCCATCACAGCCTCTTAAGCGGGCTTCTCTGGCCATAATGTGTTCAAAGTCAGCGATATAGCTAACTGCATTCTTTACTTGGTGCTTCAGGTATTGAGAGAGCGACCAATATTGCAGCCCCATCTTTGCGCGGACCATATTGAAGTAACGATTTATGTATAGGATGAACGAATACAAGTTGTCACCTACGTAGGCAAGCCACTTGGCATACTGCATCACGCCATCAAACTGATCACCATGTGTTACCCAGAGCTTTCTACCATCTACCGTTGTATGAATGACTTCTTCAACTACTTTGACGTCACCAAATGAAAGGCCGAAGAATTGTCTGGCGCTTTCATCATGGTTACCAGGAACATAGATCACTTCACTGCCTTTACGCGCCTTACGTAACAGTTTTTGCACTACGTCGTTATGTGATTGAGGCCAGTAGAAAGACTTCTTGAGTCTCCAGCCATCAATAATGTCGCCTACAAGGTAGAATTTCTCAGCATCGTTATGCTTTAAGAAATCGAGAAGGTAGTCTGCCTGACACCCTGATGTTCCTAGGTGTACGTCTGAAATCCAGATGGCTTTGTAATGCATCATGAAACAGTATTAAGCCTACTGAGTGTGAAACTGGCATGACAGTTCTGAGTCAGTTTTATGACGCCACGGCTATTTTCTGGATTTGTTTTATATTTCTACCTCATATGACTCAGAATCCATCCTCAAGAAGTTCTCTGTTAGCGCCTTTGACTACTGTATGGTCTTGGGTTCTAGTTTGGAGTCATGTGATTGGCGGTTTAGCAACGCTGTTCATCCGCTTCCCATTTGCCGACCAGAAGCTTAAAAGCAAATTGATTGAGGGGTGGTCTATTAGGTTGCTCGAAATTTTTGGGATTGAGTTAAAGGTGAGCGGCCAAGAAATTCTTCCTAATACACCATTTCTTCTAGCTTCAAACCATATCTCCTGGATGGATATCCATGTGATTAATGCATTCAGGCCTATTCGCTTTGTAGCTAAATCCGATGTGGAGGGTTGGCCTGTATTTGGGTGGATGGCTAAGCAATTGGGCACAGTATTTATTAAGCGTGATAGTGCTCGTCATGGAAAGTATGTTGCTAGCGAAGTTAGCGATGTGCTCAAAACTCAGTCAGTCTGTATTTTCCCAGAGGGTACCTCCACAATAGGTGAGGGCGTTCTTCCATTCAAACCCAATTTATTTGAATCTGCCGTTATTGCTCAGGTTCCAGTCTATTCCTTGGCAATAACCTATCGTTCATCCTTATCTGGAGACAGAAGCGAAGTGCCAGCTTTTGTGGGGGATATGGGGCTGCTGGAGTCTATGGCAAAGATCTTGAGGCATCGCCATCTAGTTGTTGAGTTGAGATTTATTCCGCCCTCAGGAGCTAATCCCGAGGCTTCTAAAGACCGTAAGTGGCTGGCTTTGCACAGTCAAGAGACTATTTCTAATCATTTAAAAGGCAATCATCGCCCTATGTAATAAATGTGTCATCATTTCTAGCTATAAATCTAGTCTAGGAGCGTAAACCAATGACATCGAAGCATAACGAAATGGCCGACTGGTATCGCCGTGCTCAAGAAGAGATTCTTGATAGCATGGACGAAGAGCTTGAAATGGAGCTTGATGATGATCGCCTGTCTCCTGATGGTGATAGTCATTCGCAAATTCCCCGTAATGTTTACTTCCGTGAGCTCTTTAGACTTCAAGGTGAGTTAGTCAAACTCCAAGACTGGGTAGTAGAGAACAAACTCAAGGTAGCGGTCTTATTCGAAGGAAGAGATTCCGCGGGTAAGGGTGGTGCCATTAAGCGTATTACTCAGCGACTCAATCCTCGCGTATGTAAGGTAGTTGCTTTACCCGCACCCAATGAGCGTGAGAAAACTCAGTGGTATTTCCAAAGATATATTTCTCAGTTGCCGGCTGGTGGCGAGATCGTTCTATTTGATAGAAGCTGGTACAACCGTGCAGGGGTAGAGAAGGTCATGGGTTTCTGTACTGATGACGAGTACGAAGAGTTTCTCAGAACTGTCCCGGATCTGGAGCGCATGATGATTAACTCAGGTGTTATCTTGGTTAAATATTGGTTCTCCATTTCAGATGACGAGCAATATAACCGCTTCATGATGCGTATTCATGACCCATTAAAACAGTGGAAGTTAAGCCCAATGGACTTGGAGGCCAGAAGGCTCTGGGAGGCCTACACTAAGGCTAAAGAGACTATGCTGGAGCGCACGCATATTCCTGAAGCGCCTTGGTGGGTAGTTGCTGCTAATGATAAGAAAAAAGCGCGCCTAAACTGTATTACGCATTTGTTAGATCAAATCCCTTATAAAGAAATTGATCACCCAGTCATTACTTTGCCAAAACGTGTTCATAACCCAGATTACCTGCGCGGTCCAGTGCCGCCAGATATGTATGTACCCGAAGTCTTCTAAAGGCTTATTTTTCTAGCCTAGATAATTTCCCATCCCATTTGAAGGCGATGTCTTTATTCGCTTTCAGCAGGCTTTTATCCTTACCTGGGTAAGAAACCCTAGATAGAAGATCTTGAATCATATTGATGTGGGCTACTTTTTTATCGTTAGCCTTTACAACGATCCAAGGTGCATCTTCAGTACTGGTCTTTTCCAGCATTTCATTTCGGCACTTGCTGTAGGCATTCCAATTTTTCTGCGCTTGCTGATCAATCGGGCTGATCTTCCATTGCTTAAGGGGATCTTTAGCTCTATCCGCAAGACGAAGGGCTTGTTCCTTCTTGGAAATGTCTAAATAGTATTTGAGGATAGTGATGCCCGAGCTAGCTAAGATGGACTCAAACTCATTTACTGTATTCATGAAGTTGGTGTGCTGGGGCTTGGTGCAAAAGTTCATCACCACTTCAACGCCAGCACGGTTGTACCAGCTGCGATTGAAAAGAACAAACTCACCCTTCTTAGGAAGTTCGGCTACATATCTTTGAAAATACCATTCCGCTGATTCACTATCAGATGGTTTTCCGAGGGCAACCACGCGAGTTTCGCGCGGGCTTAAATGTTGAGTAATAACTTTAATCGTGCCATCCTTGCCGGCCGTATCGCGACCCTCAAGAATGACCAATATCTGATCACCGTTGCTGATAAGACTGTTTTGTAGCTTTACAAGTTCAATCTGCAATAAGCGAAGCTGGTCATCATAGCTAGATTGCTCTAGCTTATCTTTGTCTTTATGACCCATTAACCAGCTTCGTTTGTATCAGCTGGTCTTGGGGCCGGAGCCTTCTTGGCTGGAGTCTTTTTAGTAGGAGCTTTTTTAGTAGGCGCCTTCTTTGCAGCAACCTTTTTACCGGGAGCCTTCTTGACCGGAACCTTCTTTGCTGTAGATTTTTTTGCTGGAGTCTTTTTAGCAGCCTCTTTTTTATCCAGCTTCTCTAATGCTTTAGCAAGCTTGTCGATCAGCTTCTCTCTGTCAGATTCCAATTTATCGAGCTTTTTAAATAGCTGTTTGATCAATTTCTTTTGACTCATGATTTTTTCCTGTACGTATGTGTGGCTCAAAGATTGTTAAATTTGAGATGGCCTTACCAAATCCTACGTTCTATTCGCGCTATTTTCAAGCGTATATGACACTTATATGACGGTTATATGTCAGTTATCACCGCTTGTATGTCACAGTCTTGAAATATATATTTCTATATAATTGGAAATATGAAAAATACTGATGCCATCAAAGCGTTTCTAGCGCTGGGCCAAGAGACCCGTTTAAATATCTTTCGCTTGGTGGTTCAGCGTGGCGATACTGGTTTAACCCCCAGTGAGATTATTGAAAAACTAGGGGTAGCTAACGCCACTCTTAGTTTTCATCTCAAAGAATTGGTGGGGGCGGATTTATTGTCAGTAGAGCGCCAAAGTCGCAATCTCATCTATCGACCGAATGCTGGCTTGGTACAAGATTTAAGCGGGTTCTTGCTCGAAAACTGCTGTGGTGGTAAGTCATGCGCTCCGTTATCAATTCTTAGAAAGGCCAAGACCAAATGAAGCAATACAATATTTTATTTCTATGTACGCATAATTCCGCTCGCTCAATTCTAGGTGAGGCGCTAGCATCCACACATTCTAGTGGTAAGTTTGTTGGCTTTTCAGCTGGATCAACTCCAGGCACTAGCGTTAATCCCATTGCAAGAGAAATTGCTGTGGAAATGGGTATGGATCCATCAAAATTAAGCTCTAAGAGCTGGGAGGTGTTTGGTAAACCTGATGCACCAAAGATGGATTTCATTATTACGGTTTGTGACAATGCAGCTGGTGAGCAGTGCCCATTCTGGCCTGGCAGCCCAGTAACAGCGCATTGGGGCTTTCCTGATCCATCTAAAGTAGAGGGCACCGATATGGAGAAGAAAACGGCTTTTGTTGAGGTCATGAATGGGCTTAAGAAACGCATTGATATTCTTGCCGCAATGCCATTGGAGAAATTGGATTCAATGAGTCTTCAAGAAATACATCGCAAATCATGAATACAGTTACTAGCAAACTCTCATTTTTAGACAGATATCTCACTGTGTGGATATTTGCCGCTATGGCAGTAGGTATTGGCTTGGGATATTTTGTTCCTGGGGTAGAGGGGTTCATTAATTCATTTCAAACGGGCACTACGAATATCCCGATTGCGATTGGATTGATATTGATGATGTATCCACCGTTTGCCAAGGTGAAGTACGAAGACTTACCGGATGTATTTAGAGATAAAAAAATCTTCGGCCTAGCATTTTTGCTGAACTGGATTGTGGCACCCACTTTGATGTTTTTCCTGGCAATCATTTTTGTTCCCAATCAGCCAGAATACATGGCAGGCCTGATTTTGATTGGTATAGCACCATGTATTGCTATGGTGATTGTTTGGAACGATATTGCAAAAGGCTCAACTGAGTATGCGGCTGGTTTGGTTGCCTTTAATGCCGTCTTCCAAGTGCTGTTCTTTAGCTTGTATGCCTATTTCTTCTTGACAATCTTGCCGCCGTACTTTGGCTTTGAGGGGTCTGTTGTTGATATCACCATTAGCGAAATCGCCAAGACTGTTGCGATTTATCTAGGGGTTCCTTGTGTTGCAGGATTCTTAACTAGATACATTGCCCTCAAATTCGTATCGAGAGAGTGGTATCAAAATGTCTTTGTCCCCAGAATCGGTAAGCTGACTTTAATTGCCTTGCTCTTTACGATTGTGGTGATGTTTAGCTTGAAAGGTAAGCTAATCCTTCAGCTACCAATGGATGTTGTCACTATTGCTATTCCATTGCTAGTCTTCTTTGTGGTGATGTTCCTGCTGACATTCTTTATCACCATCAAAATGGGTGTTGAGTACAAGCGCTGCTGCACCTTATCGTTTACAGCCTCCAGTAATAACTTTGAATTGGCTATTGCAGTTGCGATTGCTGTATTTGGAATTAACTCAGGAGCTGCATTTGCAGCAGTAATTGGACCGTTGGTAGAAGTGCCCATCATGGTGGGCCTAGTCTCGGTTGCGCTAATGCTTAAAGAGAAGTTCTTTAGAGCTTAAAAGCTGTAAGTGCTGAAAGTTTTACAGACCCCTTTACTCGGTCATAAATTCCTGCATTTCCTGTGCAGGAATAGCTCAATCATGCCGAAATATCACCCATTGGCGCTTCAATAGTGGGTTTTGTGCAAAATTGGGCATAAATAAGAGCATTCTCCCTTAGGTGAATATATTATGTGAGCTACCCTTTTATACGTACTGGAATCCATATGCCCACTTCTTTTATCCCAAAATTTGGGCGAACCATTTTTCTTGCCTTGTTAACAGGCATAGTGCTTGGATTGGTGGCCTGTGGCGGGGGCAGTGATAGCAGTAGTAGCAGTTCCTCGACTGTCTCAACTCCGAGCGTCTTCTACGCTGTAACTAATACTAATGATTCAGGCACCGGCTCTCTGAGGGCGGCAATTACATCCGCAAACAGTGCATCAACCTCACAGTATTCTGGAATCACTTTTTCCGTAACTGGTGTGATTACTTTAGCTAGCGATTTGCCTGCAATTACAAACAAGGTTTTGATTGACGGAACAACTGCACCGGGATATGTTTCTGGTAATACAACAACTGCACCATTGGTGGCAGTGAACTTCAATAACGTAGGATCAGGCCTCACCTTTAATAGTGGCTCTGCTGGGTCTGGTGTCTCTGGGCTTGCAGTTTATGGTTCAAATTCAAATGGCATTACCTTAAATGCTGGCAGCATTACGTTGTTGAAAAATTTTATTGGTCTTAATTTGAGCGGTGCGGCAGGTGGTAATGCAAAAGATGGTGTTTATATTGCTGCCGCTTCAACAAACAATATTATCGGCACAAACCCAAAGAGCATTTCCGGTCTCTACTCCAATGTCATCTCAGGTAACTCTTTACGTGGTGTTCAGATCTACGGAAGTACCGGCAATAAGATTCAAGCCAATGCAATTGGAACAAACCCAGCAGGTACAGCCAAAATTGCTAATGGCTCCGATGGGATTTATGTAACTTACTTTGCGGTTGATAACACTATTGGCGGCACTGCCTACGTTAACTCGGCTACGGGTCAAACTAATAATCCAACGGGTAACAAAGGTACGGTTCCAATTGTTTCTATTGCCCCTCCTCTGGGCAATCTTATCTCAGGAAACTCTGGTAATGGCGTCCTTATTGATCACGGCTCGGAGCTAACCGTCCTAAGTGGTAACTTCATTGGCACGAATAATGTTGGCACTGCAGCGATTGGTAATGCGCTGAACGGGGTTTATATCTTTAATGCTAATAACAATCAACTTATTGGGTGCACCTTTGAAGATAATCCATTCATCTATTACAACGTATTAAGTGGCAATACACTTAATGGATTACTTATAGAAAATTCAAATACGGTTTTAGTTCAGGCCAACTTCTTTGGAGCGGGTGCAAACAATGCCTCTATGGTGCCTAATGGCCTCAATGGTATTTGGGTAAAAGGTACCTCTTCTGGCGTACAGGTCGGAGGTTATATTCCTTTGGGTAACGTATCAGCAGGCAATAAGGGTGATGGAATCCTAGTTTCAGATACCGTGACCGGGTTTACCACTTTTAATACTTTTGGTGGCCTTTATGCCTTCCAAGGCGCGGCTCCAAATGATGGGAATGGTATTACCGTTACATCAACTGGCGGCAATAACTTGATACGTACCAATGTGATGTCTGGTAATAAAGGCAATGGTATCGAGCTTAGAGATGCGGTTGGGGTAACTGTTGACCCTAACGTAGTCGGTTTAAATACGGAAGGAACTGGAGTACTTTCCAATCCGCCGGTTGCTGGCTTTGGTAACGGTGGTAGCGGCGTGCTCATTACCGGCACTTCTAGCGGAAATATTATTGGCGGTTATAACGGCTCCGTAATTCCGCAAAATACCCTCTCTGGTAACGCGCGATATGGTATTGAGATTACTAGCGGCGCCACTGGCAACCGAATATTTAATACAGTAATTGGCCTTGCAACCACCAAGAAGGCAGGTACTGGCTTTGGAAATGGCCTGGGTGGAATTTTCATTGCAGGTACCGGCAACGTTGTTCAGGCATACAATGCAACCCCAAGCTCTTACAGCGGTACGATATATCCGGCATACATCAGCGCAAACGGTGGTCCTGGAGTTACATTGGCCGCAAGTGGCAATACAGTAATTGGTAATTATTTTGGTTATGCAACTGCAGTAACTGATGGCCCACTTTTACCTAGTCAAGCATGCAACAATAATGCCGGTGCTCAGATATCTGCTGTGGGTGGCAATACAGTTAATAGCAATCTCTTTGGTACCTGCACGCCTTAAAAAGTAAGGTTATCTTTATTATTGATTGAGGCAAAATAGGCTTCTAAAGCAATGCCAACCAGTCTCTGACTCGTTGGCATTTTTTATTCTTCAGTTCCTTGATCGAATTACAAAGTGAGTAAGCGATGAATAAGTATCTGAGTACTCTATTTTTAACAGTGGTCTTTTTTAGTCCTGCTTACGCACAAATGCCTCCACCCATGATGCCAACCCAAGGCATGCAGCAAGGAATGCAGAGACCACCTCAAGTTGGTCCAGTCGGCCAAGGGAGCGTGATGCGAGATGATCCACATAGGCCTGTTGATCAAATTAGTCGCGGTCTTGGTGTAACGCCAGACCAATTTCGAGCTTGCTTTAATGACGTCAATCCGGCGCCGCAAGGCTCTATGCCGGGCTCCAATCAGAAGCATGCTAATAAACAAGTGCTCTTAAGTTGTTTGCAGCGCGCAAATCCAGGCATCACTAACAACAGCCTGGATGCAGTAATGGACCAATATCGACCGGGTGGCAGGGCTACTCAGTAATTTGATTCTCCTGATATAGAATCAATCCATCTTCTCTCTATTGGGTAGCATTCAAAATGGTGCGTCATTACTTAATTGTTTTACTGGGTCTGCTATTGGCGGCTTGCTCCACACCGCAAAGTGAATTTGGCGTCTATCAACAGTCCGATGGCACGATTGGTGTGCATGCACCTAAGGCTGCTAAAGAGACCGAGGCTCAGGAGGTGGCTCTTGCAGAATGCAAGAAGCAGGGTAAAAGAACTGCGACGATTCTAGAAAGCAGAAAAACGGTCAATGACCGTTTTCCCTTAACTTACATCTATCTTTGTAGATAGTGGCGGGTAGTTAATCCACCATTTACTAGTGTTGGTTAGCTAAGCAACCATTTTTTAATCGACTTATTGACGCACATCGCATCTAAAGCAAGACCAAAGAATTCGGAGCCATTGGTAACCATGCTCTCGATTGCCTCCACTTTGCCAGACTTGATGCCACGCAAATAGGTTGCGGCACGGTAACGCAAGAAGTGCTCAGTTTCACCTTCCTCATTCTCGGTTGGGCAGATTTCTAGGCTACCGTAGCGAGTTTCTGGATTGATGTTGAGAACCGCAAGGCTCAAGGCTCCGACCAATTTCTCGGGTACCGGAATCGGTACATAGGAGTAGAGGGAGATGAGCATTTCTTCTTCGTCTACTTCAATGATGTGATCAATATCCAATACATCTTTTTCAGTTAACTCAGTCTCGCCAGAATCACCACCACCAAAAGTAGACTCAAACTGCAACATCGCAGTATTGCTGCCTTTGGAGATCTCAATCATGTCAGGATAGCCAAGCAAGCCTTTCCACCAATACATGAGAGAGAAGGTGCATGGTTTCACTTCAACCAAGCCCTTTTGGGTGGACTTTGCAAAATACAGACCGTAGAACTCATCATCTTGCTCGAGCCCGTATTGGTCTACTTTTGTAGTTTTAGATGAAGCTGGCTTTTTAGTTGCAGTCTTCTTAGCAACTTTTTTAGCTGCTGGCTTTTTGGCCGCAGGTTTCTTTGCCGTTGTTTTCTTAACCGCTACTTTTTTGGTAGCAGGCTTCTTTGCAGCCACTTTCTTCGCTGCTGGTTTTTTCACTACCTTTTTCACTGTCTTTTTGCTTGCTACTTTTTTAGCAGCAACTTTCTTGACGGCTTTCTTTGCAGGGGCTTTTGATACCACCTTGGTAGCTACTTTCTTTTTTGCTGGAGACTTCTTTGTAGCCATGGTCTATTACCCTTCTTTTGGTAGTTATTGTGCTTACTGCACCATCTGATATTACTGCAAATTCCCTTTGGAATACGCCTTTCCTATATGGGGCTTGTCCTCCCAATTACAAGGGTAGTGTTAAAAAATAGGGGGCGACCATTGTTCTTGAATTGCAGGGTTGATACACTGAAAGCTAGTAGTTGCTATTAACTACTAATAACCCAAATATGAAGAGGATCTATGTTTCCTGAATATCGCGAACTTATCACTAAGTTAAAAACCTCAGATCGTCATTTCTCGCATTTATTTGATAAACACAATAATCTAGATCAGAAAATTCAAAGAATGGAGACGCATACAGAACCAAGTACTCCAGAAGAAATTGAGACTTTGAAGAAGGAGAAGCTTTTGCTGAAGGATCAGCTCTATGCCGTCTTAAAAAAGGCGAGTGCTGAGGTTTAGTTAAAGCGGTATCTAAGTAGAAAAGCCTAGATGAAGATCTAGGCTTTTTTCAAGAAGCAGGCCTTAAGCAACATATTGCCGGCTTCAGTTTTGCAATCAACTTCGTGGTCGCCAGAGACAAGGCGAATGCCTTTAATCTTGGTGCCAACCTTCAGTGTCGTGGATGAGCCTTTGACCTTAAGGTCTTTAATGAGGGTAACGGTGTCGCCATCCGCTAATAGGTTGCCATTGGCATCCTTAACGATTAGACCTACCTCCACCTCTTCTGCTGCGCCAGCGATGGGCCATTCATGGCCACATTGGGCGCAAACATAGTTTTCCCCATCAGGGTAGGTCATATCTTCCTGGCATGCAGGACACTTCGGTAAATTATCTGTACTCATGGGTATATTTTAGTCCAGGGGTTCTTGGCTCCCGCCAAACACCTTCACACGATTTAGAATGGTTGGGTGAATAAAAGCCTGAAGATATTCCTGATTGCCCTTATTGGATGCCTTGCTATGGCAGGTCTGGGTGCCTGGTATGCGGCATCCTTTATTAATCCTGCGCAGCTAACCAAGTTACTAAGCTCAACAATTAAAGACTCCACCGGAAGAGAGCTGAAAATTACTGGGCCAGTGAGTCTGAGTGTTTTCCCAGGAATCAGTGTCAGGGCCGAACAGGTGTCTTTGAGCAATGCATCATGGGCCAGTAATCCAAATCTGTTAACGCTCAAGCAGATTGAATTGGACATTCGCCTATTGCCGCTCTTGAAAGGCAGTGTTGAGATCAGCAGAATCGGCCTACAGGGATTGGAGTTGAATCTGCAAACCAATAAAGCTGGAGAAGGCAATTGGAATTTGACCCCTCCAGTATTGGCTGGAGCTATTACAAATGGTCAGACTGGGTCCGTCTCTAATAACACCGCCAATAACTCCACAGATAGTCCCGCAGACAGCGCATTTTTTACATTTAAGACCTTAGACGTTGTCGATGCCCGCATTAACTACCAAGATGGCAATCAAGCGGCAAAAGTCATTCATCTTCCTAAATTGGCTTTTGGGGCTATCGATGGTAAGTCCTCGATTCTGGCTGATGTTCAATATGCCAATTACACCCTCAATCTCAAAGGTACAACGGGTTCTCTGCGCAATGCATACTTTGCTTGGAATCAGACTCCTGTAAAAATGGGTCTCGATTTAAACCTCACATTGAATGGAAAGTCGCTCGCCATTTCGGGTGAGATAGATAAAAAGCCCCAGGCATTAGCGCAATTTAATATTGATCTGAATTCTAAATCCTTTGATTTGACGCCTTTAGTAGGATCAGCTGCAATAGCTGGGGCTGCGGGTAAAACAACTTCCACAGCTTCACACAAACCTCAAGGCAAGTATTTTTTCTCAGATGAGGCTCTGCCATTTGATTTATTGCCTTTAGCCGATGGCACCATCAGTATCAATATCGCCCAGCTTGGGGTGCCCGATCAAGCACCATTTACAAACTTCAAAACCACGCTGCAATTTAAGAAAGACCGAATCAACGCAAATGATTTAAGTTTCAATGTCGGCAAGGGAAGTGCTCAGGCTCAGCTATCCATTTCTGAATTTAGTAGCTCTGCGCCTAAAATTTCCATGAAGGGAATGGCTAAAGACTTTAGCCTGGAGCAAATCATTGCTTCTGCAGATTCAAGCGCAAGAGTTTCTGGCGGAGCCACACAGATTGCTTGGAATTTGAAGGGATCAGGTCTCAGCCCTCATCAATTTGTGAGTCGGGCTTCTGGGGCTATTCAGGTTTCAGTTGGGCAGGGAAAGCTGGATTCGAAATTTATCAACAAGGGCGGAGACTTTGTCGTCACTATTCTTGATGCGGTCAATCCCATGTATAAAAAATCCAATCAGACCGTCTTGGAATGTGCTGTCGCCTATTTGCCGGTAAATGGTGGATTGGTGGCTATTAAGGATTCAGTTGGGGTGGTTACTGATCGCTTGAATATTGTTTTATCTGGCTCCATCAATCTCAATACTGAGGCTTTGGATATCAACATTAATCCAAGCGAAAAATCTGGTTTAACTACAGGAGTTGATCTGGGCGGTCTTGTAAAAATTGAAGGTACTTTGCAAAACCCACAAGCTGGCGTCAATAAAGCAGGGGTTGTAAATAGCGCCGTCTCCATTGGCCTCGGTTTTTTAACTGGCGGCATTAGCATTGCCGCCGAGAATGCTAAATCACTGGCGACCAAGTCGCAGCCTTGTAAAACAGCGCTGCACTCTTGGTCGGAGATTTATCCTGCGAGTAATTAAAGAACGCTTCTTAGAAAACGAGGCCACTAACAAAGAGGCTGAATAAAGAAATAAAGATGCTGGCAAAAAATGCTGTCCAGAAGCTGGAGATCGTAAAGCCGCTAACCAGTGCAGAAACCAGCATCAAAACCAAGGCGTTGATCACGAGCAAAAATAGGCCCATGGTCACTACGGTGAGTGGCAATGTAAAGAGAATTAACAATGGCTTGACGATGGCATTGGCAAAGCCTAAGAGTAGGGCGGCAATCAGCAGCGAGCCACCGTCCGCAAAGCGCAAGCCGCTAAAGATATAACTAGCAACCCAAAGGGATAAAGAAGTTAAGCCCCACTGGACTAGAAATAGCGTTAAGTTGCTCATGATTTTCCTTTAAAGAAATTGTCTTAGGCTGATGCCTTCTGACTATATTAGCAGTTGCTTAATAGTGAGGGGGTATTTCATCTTTAAGACTTCCGCCACCACCCCCACTACTGTTGGCTTGTTCTTTGATTGCTTTGAGTTCGCGATACAAGAACTCAATTTGCTGTTGCTGCTTATAAATAGTCTCATTCAGCTTCTCAATGAGATCTTCTGTGAAGCTAAGCTTGATTTCGAGATTGGTGATTCGTTCTTCTGACATTTTCAAAAACTTTCCTATTCGGAGATGAGCTCAAAGCGCCCATCTTCCATTTCTGTTTTAGGTCTTACCCAAAAATCATGAGACTGCATAGATTCATAAACATAGGCAGGCTCTAAAGTTGCTTCCACATTGGCTAATAGGACGACTTTATAAAAGCCACCCGTCTTGACGTGTCGCAACTTGGCCCCTGGCTTAAAGAGGCCGTCATCTGGGTCAGCCATTTTTGGTTTACTCATGTCAACAATGCACTTTCTCGGTATGATCTAGCGATGGCGAATTCCATCCCGTACTCCGTCAACTAAGTGCGTACTGATGGAGCATGGACATATCTTAATGACTTTATAGATACTGGGAATTTACTGGTTTTTGCAATGTCCATGAAAAAGTGAGATTTTCATGGGTTTTGTAACTAAATGTCCATGCCTTTAGGGGCGGTTTTAGTGTGTACAGTAATGTAATGGCTAATAAAAGTCGGCTAGCTAAATTTTAGAAGCTCCGATGGTTCAATATTTAGCGCATCTGCCAGCTTACAAATATTGATGAGTGCGATATTTCGTTGCCCTCTTTCAACGCCACCCATATAACTTCTGGCGAGACCGCTTTCAAGAGCGAGCTGCTCTTGAGAAAGGCCTATTTCTTTTCGCAATCTTGCAATGTTTGAGCCGAATAAGAGTAGAGGGTCTTTTTTGCTGACATTAGTTTGTTTAGCCATAAGCCGATGCTATGGGTATGGACACTATCAGGCCACGCTCTATGAGTGACAATTTAACCAATTTAAGGTAAATTTATTGTCAATCAGGTGCGACTTTTGAATCCCTCAATAGGAGCCCTGTAGATCTGAGTCAGGAGATGGGTCGTGGAAAAAAGCAATATGGAGAGGCTAAGTAAAGAAGTCTTAAAGCAAGGAGCAGAGTCAGCTTTGCCATGCAATCTCCCCGATGAATGGTTGGATTTACTTGAGAGGGATTTGGAGATGATCCTACAAGAGGGGGATCACAGCTATTTGACTGCGCCATTAGCGATAGTTGCCCATCTTATGTTCCATAAGAATGGGGGGAATCGAAAAGAAGTTACCTTTTCAGAGGGGGATCTCTATAACTATCTACGGTATCTGCACTTTGAGATTGCTCTTGAGACGGTTCGACGCAATACAAATATTGCTCCAGAACCTGCAACACTGGAAACGATCCTTACAAATCGCGATGTTGAGTGGAGCAAATAGGCTCACCCCGTCAGAACCCTTTACCAAACAAAAACACAGCAGAAGCCAAAATTAACTGGACAGCTGATGCTAAGATTGCTTATGAAGAGAAGGTATAGATTTCTCGCTTAGGATCTTATGGGGTCATTCAAGTCTGCAAGGTTACAGCTTTCACCTAAGCAGGCTGCCCTTTGGGCTGCAAGCAGCATCCAAAATATTACCTTCAATATTATCTGGAATCAACATCCGATAATGCATGATCATCAGTTTCATTAAACATACGAGCTAAATTGCCCCTAAATGATAAATATTGAATACATAGCCGTTGAAAATTTACGTAGCTATACATCTACGAAATTAGACATAAAAAATTTAACAGTGCTAGTCGGGGAAAATAATGAAGGCAAAAGCTCATTATTAAAGATGTTAACTAGATTTATGTCGATAGAAGAAAATTTTTGGATTGGTCGGCCACTAGATTTGAATGATCAAGAAATTGAATTTTGGTACCCTGCAAATGAAGCAAAACACAAAGCGCGAAGATTCACGATTGGAGTTAAGTTTTTGGATGGTAGGACGGCTAGAGGTTTTAATCTTAAAAAAGGGGAAACAACAAAATTACGATTTGGAATTGACTCCACTGGCAAATGTAGGCTCAATCTTGGAGATCCAAGAAGAAATGAGGTTCATGATAAAAAGGCGCTTGAATTATTTAAAGTCATCAAAAGAGAAATAAAAATATTCTTCATTCCACCTATTAGGGATGGCAAATCGTCAGATTTTGCAAAAAAAATTACACGTGATGTAAACGAGTCCCTTAAGGAAAAAATACTTCACAATAAGCAGGCTGGATCCCCAATTGAGTATAGGAAAACGAAGGCTGCTATCGACGCGATTAAGGCGATCGTAAAACTTCATAGCAAAGAATTATCAAAATCGAACAGCAGCCCTTTAGCTGCGATGCTTCGAGCAAGTGAAGTTCGGGTTGAGTTATTTCCAAAAGATATATTTGAGTTGATTGAGAGATCAATCGCAATTCACCTGTCAACGGGGGCCCATGACAGCCTGAAGGTTCTTCCATGGGAGGTTGGTAATGGCTTACAAAGTTTAATCGATATTAACTTGACGATTGAGTCCCTACCAAAACTAAACGACTCAAAACAAGTCATAGTCATCATTGAAGAGCCTGAAGCATTTTTACATCCATCCGCGCAACGTCAATTCATGCAATACCTGAGATTTTCCATGGCCCAGAAAGGGTTCTCAACAATTCTTACAACCCATTCACCAATTATTCTAGATGAATCAAGGTACGAAGAAATCGTTTTAGTAAGAAACCAAAAGCATTACCCGCCAACCACCACAGACCCTACAAGAGCGTCAATTAATAACACTTTAATGACTGTGGCAACTTCTGAAATTTTCTTTGCAAGAACGATTGTGTTAGTTGAGGGCGAAGGTGATAGAGCGCTTTTAAATACCATCTTTCGAAAAATAAAAAACATATCTCCGAGTTTGCCAGAGTTAACTGGTCTGGTATTCCAGCCAACAGGTGGAAATACCAACTATGCACCATGGTTAAAATTACTAAACTCATACAAAAACCTAAATGACAGCCCATTTAATTACTTTTGGATTATGGATGGGGACTCTGCAAATAAATCATCTGGCAAAAGGCCGTTAGTGAGATGCATCCATGACAATGACCTGAAGCTTAATGGAGCTGATCTTGCCCATATCGAATCTTTTGGCAACTTAGGATGGGCTATTACGGAAAGAAGTTTTGGATGTAATTTGTCTGTCAATCAAGCAATCGATAGATTTAATGGTCACCTTTTTTGCTGCGATCTGGAGTGGGCGCTTTTCAATGGCAGTTCTAATAAAATTATTGAACAAATTAAAGCTGCCCTTGTTATCGCAGAAGTTTCATTTGACGATCAAAATATAAACCTACCTAGGTTACTTGGATCAAAGATTGATAACGGTAAAAGCAGAGAAGACGGCATCAAAAATCCAAGCGTTCGCGTCTTAATAGCGGAAAATTTAGAATTAAATAAATTGCCCCCAGAAATATTTGAGGTGGTGCATAAAATTCTCTTAAAGTGCTTTAATGACGACACTGCTAAAGTTAATTCACTTATATCTAAATGCAAAATATCTAGGTGATGGGCGCTTTATTAATTGAAGCCGATTTTGACGGCTGATTAATTACAGTGTTTTTATCAACACAGATAAAGATAAGTTCTTGGAAAATTTCCAAGAGTTGAGTTAATCTTCGTTTGTATTGACAAAAATGCTGTAGTTGACCAATCATCTACATCCGTTACAGGTATTAATGCGACTTCTGTTACTTCGCCCTCTATATCTATGGAGCAAGCAAAGGTTAAGTGCTTGGATTTGGGATTTAAAGCGGGTACAGATACTATTGGTCAAAGTGTATTAAAGATATCCAAATAATTATTGAGTTAGCTATTTAATATTTAGTTCGGCAATCGCATTTAACCCTTGAGAGATATTGTTTTGAGCAGCTCTTTCAACAGCCATTTGAATCCTATTAACTGCAATTAGCGCATCGCTGGTGGTGGCTTTACCGGTTGATTTAACTGATTTCTTCATGAGAACGCTTTTATCCGATCTTCTGGAAAGGATCCAGCCCGCCTCCATCGAAACTTCAAATGTAAATCCAAAGGATGGTTTCGAAAGAGAGGCAATGCTGACCTGTAAATCTAGGTCTGAATTTGAATCTTTCGTTATCTCGCTGAAAATTTTGCTTTTATTAATTGCATCCTCTATCGATGCCTTAAATTCTTCGTCAGAAATATTTGTACTTTCCATTGCCCCGGTATCAGAGCCGCCCGATACCAATACGCTTACTGTTTTATTAAATTTCTTAGTAGTGTTAAAGGATGGTAGTGACATTGTCTCCCGGTTAGCTGGAGAGGCGCAACCAGCTAATCCAAGAATTACTGAGACTATCGCAATGAGAAATGCAATACGTAAGAATCTAATATTTTTCATTTGAGTGGTGCGGACTCAGTAACTTTTCCGTTGTAAATATTGTTGATGGTTTCAGCAACCATATCTACTGGAGGGAGTCGTGTAAGTGAGCTGTGATATGAGCTTGCTGTTGCCATTGGAAATTCTGTCTTGGGATCCCGCACTGTTACAGTGAGTTGCAATAAATACATGGTGATATCCCACATCCACTTATCAACATAAGTTATAACTGCATCTACATTACTTGGGGCTGGTCCATCACCATTGCTAGCTTTTACTCCGCGCAGACGTAAGTTGTCAGCAATTAACGTATCAATTCGCTCCTTGTCTTTTGGTTGGTGTAAAACATAGATTGTTTTTAGTGCTGACATATCAGTTGTTGGGGCAACCGTTACCGATTGTCTATTGACACAGCCCGTCATAAATATGGCTGTAAACACAAGAATCAAGGCGCGCAATTTCATTTAATTTCCTCTTTGATGCGGTAAGTTAGGGTTAAACCTTGATTTCAAGGGTATTTATATCAATATATCACTAAGATTTATAATGAAGAAAATAATGTATGCAGGAAAAAATGAGTAAAAAAGCGCTAGAAACGATGCAAGACCTTCTTCAAGAGCGTCTTGGTATTGATAAAAATAAAGTAACGCTAGATTCGTCATTAGAGGATCTTGGCATTGACTCATTAATGCAAATCGAATTACTTTTTGATTTTGAGGATAAGTACAAGGTCAAGATACCGGATCTCACAGAAAAGCCAACAACGATTAGAGAATTGCTTGCAGTTGTTGAGCCATTTATTCCAAAACCTTAAATAACAGAGATCTTCAAGATGGAGAGACGGGTTGCTATTACCGGCGTTGGATTAGTTGATCCACTTGGCGATTCCATTGATAGCTTTTTTAATCGCACAATTCGTGGAGAGTCGTCTATTCGACATTACGCAACAAACGATATTCCGGTGCCGATTTCTATTCCTGCCGTTCATTGCTCAGGTTTTGATGGCGATGCGATTTTAGGAAAACCAAGAACTATCTCTATGGATAGGTTCTCACAGATGGGCTTAGTTGCAGCTTTTGATGCATGGACTAATGCGGGTTTCGATACCAGCGATAAATCACATAAACCTGATGTTGGGGTTTCTTGGGGAACGGCCTTAGGCGGAACTCGGATTTATGAACAAGGTTTAAAGGAGATGTGGCAAAACGGCAGAGAGCGTTTGCCGCCCCTAGCTGTGGTCATGGGGATGAATAATGCATGCTCCTCCCATATTGCAATTCAGTTAGGGCTTGGGAATTCATCGTTGAGTTATACGGTGGCTTGTTCATCAGCATCTGCGGCTATTGGTGAGGCTTATAGAAGGATTCGTGATGGTGAGGCCAACGTAATGGTTGCCGGCGGATCTGATACACCTCTTATATATGGGGTGATTCGAGCGTGGGATGGAATGCGAGTGCTATCGCCTGGCGATGAGAAGACGTCCCCCAATGCTTGTCGACCGTTTGATATAAGTCGTTCCGGCCTTGTGTTGGGCGAAGGTGCTGCAGCGCTAATACTGGAGGACTGGGAGCACGCGGTTGCTAGAAATGCCACAATCATTGCGGAGTTAGCTGGATATGGCTCAAATTGTGACCACACTAATCTAGTTAAGCCTGACTCAAATGGGCAGGTCGCAGCTATATCCCTGGCCCTTGATGATTCAAGTGTTGCTCCTGAGGATATTGGCTATATAAATGCACATGGAACAGCAACCGTCGAAGGTGATCCCAGTGAGATAGAGGCGCTTAGAAAGGTTTTCGGCAATCAAGCCAAGGATTTGGCTGTTAGCTCCACCAAATCGACGCATGGACATCTTATGGGGGCATCAGGGGCTATTGAGGCTGTTATTACAGTTCTCTCCATTAAGAATGGAGTTGTTCCTCCCACGGCTAATTTAAATAATATTGATCCAACTTGTGAAGGGGTGCGTCATATTAAGGTTGGGGATAACAATAAATTAAATCTCAAGGCTGCAATATCAAACTCATTCGCCTTTGGTGGTAGCAATGCAGTTTTAGTATTTAAGTCTGCTCAATAAGAGAGTGGCTTAATGAATTCGTCAACACGCTTTGGGATTAAAGCTTGGTCAGCATGGAGCCCATCACTAAGAACTGAAGAAGACTGGTTGTTATGGGCTAAAAACCCCTCTACACCAATTGGTGAGGATAAGCCAAAGGTAGAGGGAATGCAGCCAATGAATCGAAGGAGATTGAAGCGACTTGGCAGCATGGCCTTGGAGACTGCTTATAGCTTGCCGGAAAAAAATTCCCCAATAATTTTTTGCAGCAAGATGGGTGAGTCTGAAAGGTGTTATGAATTACTTAAAGAGTTAACGGAGACTGGTGCTTTATCCCCGCAGTCATTTAGCCTGGCAGTTCATAATGCAATCCCCAGTCTATATACGATAGACAAAAAGATGAACTCAAATGTTCTAGCCATTTCTTCAGAGGCTGGAGTTTTCTCGGCAATTATTGAGGCTCTGGGACTATTTGCATGCGGCGAACAGGCAGTTCGCATAATCGTTGCTGAAGAGTCTGTACCTAATGCATATAGACAATATTGCGACTTTACGGACGAATCATTTGCGTACGCTCTAGATGTAGTTCCAGAAGGAGACATTTCACTTTCCTTTTCGGGCAATGAAGGGTTGGGTGGAGAGCCTGCAGATTTATCCGTTAGCCTAGAAGCTTTTCGATTCCTTTTATCAGGTGATAGCGTATGCCAACATATTGTCGGCAGGACTTCTTGGAAGTTAAAAAGAGGTTTAGTTTGAATCGTTATTGGCGTATTTTTGCAACCGGTCTTTCATTTGCCATATTTGGAATTGGCGGTGTATTTCTAACCTGTGCGTTAGTTCCTTTTTTGGTTTTTACAAAAGATAGCGAATCTCGCAGAAGGCATGGAAAAAAATTACTTAAAAAATCATTTCAAAGTTTTTTATGGGGTATGCAATTTCTAGGTGTTATGGATTTGCAAACCAAAAATGTAGAGCGCCTAAAATCTGGCGGGCGCCTCGTTTTGGCAAATCACCCCAGTTTGATAGATGCAGTTATATTGATTGCGCTAATTGAAAACCCTAATGGGATTATTAAATCTGGTTTGTTCAATAATCCAAGTATCTATGGATTAGCCAAGATAGCGGGTTTAATGCGGAATGTTGAGGGGCCCGAACTCATTAGAAAATCTATAGAATCCATAAGTACTGGCGATAATTTGATAATATTCCCTGAGGGTACTAGAACAAAGGTTTTGGGGCAGCTTGCATTTAAGCAAGGGGCAGCCTATATAGCAATTAAAGGGGGTTTTAATATAACGCCCGTATTAATTTTTACTTCTGAGCCAGTGCTTAGAAAAGAGCACAGCTGGTATAGAGTTCCTTTGAAGAAGCCTTTATTCACAGTCTCGGTGTTGGAGGAAATTGATGTGGCTACAACAGTTATGCCTAGAGATGATCTGATTTTGGCATCTGAAGAGTTAACTGAGTATCTGGAAGAATATTTTTTACAAGAATTAAGAGAATATGAACGATCTTGAATTAGAGATTAAGAAATTAATTATTATTAGCTTAAATTTAGAAGACTATCAACCAGAGGATATTACCTCTGATGAATCTCTTTTTGCTGATGGTCTTGGCTTGGATTCTATTGATGCTCTTGAGCTGGGCGTTGCGCTCCAGAAAAAGTATGGGCTTGAACTTACAAATGTAACAAAAACCGAAGGTAAGCATTTTTATTCTGTTGCTACTTTGGCTAAATTTGTTGCTGAAAATAGAACAAAGTAAGCTGTTTAATTTAATAAATGGAAGTCAATGGAATTTCTGCTGGCAATTTTGCTTCCTATATCGATCTGGGTGTTCAAATATTTCGAAATACCATTCTGGGTAGCCGGTATTTTTTTGCTTCCTCTTATCTTCCTGAGGAAGAATCCCTACTGGGGTAAGTCGCTTGCGCTCATAGCCTTGGTGCTTGGCGGCGCTTCCTTGATATTTAGATCTTCGGATTTTGTGTATTTCTATCCAGTTATGGTTAATGGAGTTCTATTAGCCACATTCCTCTCAAGTCTCTATAGGCCGCAGACTATCGTTGAAAAAATTGCCAGAATAAGAGACTCAAGATTCTCTGATCGGGAAATACCTTACGCAAGGAAAGTCACAGTTGCTTGGTCAATATTTTTCGCTATAAATGGCTTAATAGCACTCGCGACAGTGTTGATTGAGAATAAGTTTTATTGGTCTATATATAACGGAGCAATTTCTTACGCGCTGATGGGATTTATGTTTGCCGGAGAGTTCTATTGTCGTAAAAGGTTTCTAAAGAGTGCTTAGCCATAGACTGTCGACCTTGCTATTGAGTGGGCATAACGATTCCGTCATTACGGATGATGGCCTAACATTTTCCGATCTCAGGAGTGACGTTGCCAGAGCAAGAGGTAGCATCAAAGTAATTTCTAATGATGAAATTGCATTATTTCATTCAGATGCATATATCTTCCTAGTATGGTTGTTGGCGGCCTGGCAAGAGGGTCGAAAAGTTCTAGTCCCTGTTGATAAAAATATTGCTTTAAGCCCGCGGTTTTCTAGCTGGTTCAAAATAGGCGAGTTTGAGGACCCTGATTTAATAAGTTGGGTCGCCAATAAAGATGCGAATGACGATGTATTTGGTGGGCTTGATCCTAAGTTTGAGGCGTTGGGGGTATTTACTTCGGGATCCACTGGTGAACCGGTGCGGATTGATAAAACGATACGACAACTCGAGAATGAAGTGGATGCTCTTGAGCATACTTTTGGTGAAATGATCCCCAAGACAGTAGTGTTTTATAGAACTGTGAGTCACCAACATTTTTTTGGAATGCCATTTGGCCTTTATTGGCCTATATCCAGAGGGTCAATACTTTCTAGAGTGGTAATTAGGGGTGGCCATGAATGGAATACTTTTAATCCGCAAGTGTTGATAACGAGTCCATCGTTCTTAAAGAGTATTGCTGAGACGGCATCTCAACATAAGAATGTGGGCTCTGGTATTCAATCAATTTTTAGTGCCGGTGGAATTCTAGAGGATTCAATATTCTCCATAATCAAAGAGATTACAAAAACTAGAGTAGTAGATATTTATGGCAGCTCTGAAACTGGTCATATTGCGTGGCGGAGTTCTCCCAATATGCCTTGGCAAGTCCAGGCAGGCGTGGAATTTAAAAGTCCCATTGAAGATGTATTGGAAATTAAATCTAAGTTTTGCGCTACCGATAATTGGTTTCCAACATCTGATTTAGCACGTCAAAATGGGGATTCTTTTGAAATACTGGGAAGAGCTGATCGTATTATCAAAGTTGAAGGCACCAGGGTTTCCTTAAGTCAACTCGTTGCATCCTTAAAGGAATCTGATTTGGTGGATGATTGCCTTATTAGCGACCTAGAAAATGGAAGAAGGTCTCAATTAGGTGCGGTATTGAAGCTAAGCCCATTGGGCATTCTTATTCTAGAGTCGGATGGGAGGCTTCGCCTAGTTAACACCCTTAAAGAATCGCTTCGGGGAAAAGTCAACTCAATCGCAATTCCAAGAAGATGGAGGTTTGTTGAGGAGTTTCCAAAAAATACCCTAGGAAAGGTTTTGAAAGCAGACTTAGATAGGTTATTCCTTGATGGGCTTAAAAGCCCAATCGTTGTAAGTCGTCAAAGCAATGAAAATACTATCGAATTAGTTCTAGACATGGTTAAAAGCCTAAATTGTTTTAACGGACACTTTGATGATTTTCCCGTTGTACCTGGGGTGGCATTAATTGAGTGGGCAATTAGAAGTGCTGATAGCCGCTTTATTAAAGGATTTGTTTTTGACGGTATGTCGCAGATCAAGTTTCAAAAATTCATCAGACCCAATCAAATAGTTCGCCTCAGATTAATTTTTAATCCTGAGTCCATGAATCTAAAATATCAATATCACAGCGGCGATACAATCTACTCCAGTGGTATTTTGAAGTTCAGGAATAAGTAACATGAAGCTTTGCATATTAATACCGTACTTTAATCATCCGGATGCCATTGGGGCTGTGGTTGATCAGTTATTGCCCTATGACCTCAATATTATTATTATTGATGATGGAAGTAGCGCTCATTCAAAGAAGTGCCTTGAGCCACTAATGCAATCTCCAAGGGTCTCATTGGTGACTCGGATAATTAATGGCGGAAAAGGTGCTGCTGTAATTACAGGTATGCGAGAGGCATTAAAGCAAGGGTATACACATACCTTGCAGGTTGATGCTGATGGTCAGCATGACCTAAAAAAAATTCCTGACTTAATTAGTTTATCGAAGCAATTTCCAGAAAAAATTATTTCAGGTATGCCTGTATATGATGAAACCGTACCTACCAATAGAAAGTTGTGGCGGTATGCGACACATATATTGGTTTGGATCCATACACTTTCCTTTGAAATTAAAGATTCAATGTGTGGATTTCGGGTATACCCATTGCAAAAAACTTTAGAGGTTATAGATTCTCGAGAGCAATTCGGGCAGCGAATGGATTTTGATATTGAAATACTTATCAGAGCTCAATGGGCAGGCTTGCATACCGAACAGCTACCTGTGGCAGTGAAGTATCCAATTGATGGGGTATCCCATTTTCAGCTATTTAATGACAATTTTTTGATTACTAAGATGCATATTAAGCTGTTTGTTGGGATGCTATTCAATTTGCCAAAACTTTTACTTAGAAAGTTTGTAGCTTGACACATTGGGCAGATATGAATGAGGTTGCCGCCTCCTTTGGAATGAAAATCCTATTTTTTATATATAGGGTTTTTGGCAGACTTCCTGTATTGGCGATTCTTTACCCCGTCATTCTCTGGTTCTTTATAGTCCGAAAGATCGCTAGAGAATCATCTCGAGATTATTTGTCGCGGCTATATGTATTTAGCAAAGGCAGGTCTCCAAAGCCAACTTCGCTGAATGTCTTCAGGCATATCTATGCTTTTGGGGAGTGCATTCTAGATAAGCTCATTATTTGGAGTGGTCGAATTGATGACCTTCAGTATTCATTGGATGGCCTAGAGGAATTTCATTCTCACGCTCAAGAGGATCTAGGTGCTGTAGTGATGGTTTCTCACTTAGGGAATTTAGATTTTTGCAGGGCCATTGCCAAGCTGTATCCTGACATTAATTTGACGGTTCTTGTTCATACGACCCATGCGGTTAAATTTAATCAACTTCTTAAGGCCATCAACCCTGAAAGCGCATTGAACATTATTCAAGTATCAAAATTTTCAATGCATGATGCGATGCTTTTGTCTGAAAAAGTTCAAAAAGGTGGTTTGATAGCCATAGCCGGAGATCGAGTTCCCTTGATGTGGGGGAATACTGTACCGGCAAAATTTTTGGGTTCCAATGCCGATTTCCCTGTGGGTGCCTACATGCTGGCTAAAACCTTGGGGTGCCCTTTATTCACATTAATGGCAATTAAAGTGGCTGGAAAGTATCAGCTTTCTTGTCGGCGGATTTCTAAATTCGGTGACGCAGGAAAATCTGAGTCCATTAAAGATGCTGCCCAAGTCTTCGCTAATTCACTAGAACAGGGTTGTTTGAAGTCTCCCTTTGAGTGGTTTAATTTTTACCCATTTTGGCAGCGGAAAAATCATGAATAAGATTGCTAAGAAGCTAATGGCAATCGTGTTGGTTCTATTTGCCGGCACTGTTTATGCCGATTCACTAGTAAACCAAATCGAAGGCTTGGTTGGAATATCTCCTACTGTACGTGGAAAATTTACCCAAACGAAAAGTCTTTCAGGGGTAAGTAAAAAACTAAATTCTGAGGGATTCTTTATTGTTGATAAGGCTAAAGGGGTTATGTGGATTACAGAGAGGCCTATTTATCAAACTCTTAAAGTATCTGCCTCTGGAATTCGCATAGCAAATAAGAGCGGTGTATTGATGAATTTAGATTCTAGTAGCGAGCCATCTGTTAAATACATTAACGAATTAGTCCTAGCCATTTTCTCTGGCGACATGGGTGTTTTAGAGAAGTTATTTAATTACTCTGGTGAAGTGACAAATAAGAGCTGGAACCTTGAATTAACGTCCAAAAATTCAGCCTCAATGCTTTTTAAGAAAATTACGATCGTTGGCAGCTCTGCAATCAGTAGCATTACCTTTGTGTCAAAAGAGGGCGACTTAACGGAGATTACTTTTTCTGACGTGCGCCTATCGCCAGTCCTAAGCAAAGATGAAGCCCTTCAATTCCAGTAAGCCCTTTGCGGCTATTTTTCTTGCTATTACTCTAGGGATTGCTGTTTGGGCAGCCTTCAATTTTCATGTTATTTCTAACCATCTGGATAACAACGTCTTTTCCCTACTTCCGAAATCAGAGCGAAATGTAGTGGCTGAGGAATTTATTGATCGTGTAGCTAAAAATGGCGAAAGATCACTAGTTCTACTGATTGGCTCTAGCAATCTTGAGACATCGCTAAGTGCGGAGAAGACATTCAAGTCATTAATCAGCGGTTTGGAGCTCGAAAATGCCCCCTCACAAGATGGCTATTCTAATTATGTGTCCAAACTTGCATCTCATAAGTCAGGATTGGTTACTCCGGACGATATCTCTCTATTGAATAGTCAGCCCGCAGTCTTTTGGGTAGACAAATCTAATGCGATGGCATATTCAATGGGCAGCTCAGCGATTCCGTGGAAAGATGATCCATTTGGGCTGCTGGGTGATTGGCTCTACAAACTCGGCAGCACTACCAAAGTACGGCCTTATGGGGAAAGCTTAATTACTGAGAAAGCGGGAACCACTTATGTTGTGTTGCCGATGGAGGTCAAAAGCTCGATAGACTCTTTATCGGCTCAAATTACCCTAGTTGATGCAATAAATGCGGCAATCGATGCGACCAAACTTAAGCATCAGGATGTTGATGTGCTTAAATCAGGGGTTATTTTCTTTGCCGCTGATACCTCTAAGACTATTCAAAATGATATAGCTTTGATCGGTTTAATTTCTGGGGTGTTCGCATTACTTCTAGTGATTTTTATTTTTAGAAGTCTCTATGCGGTCGGGGTTGTTCTGTTAACGGTATCAATTGGCTTTTTGTATGCTGTTTTGACATGCTTTTTTATTTTCCCTAAAGTCTATATCTTGACTCTAGCTTTTGGAACAAGTTTGATAGGTATGTCTGTTGACTATTGCCTTTATTGGCTAACAGCCTCAATTGACGATGACAAAACCCCGCGTGAGAGAAGGCGGTATTTATTGCCTGGAATGTCGTTGGCGCTAATTACAACCTCAATGGGTTATTTTTTAATGGCCATCACACCCTTTCCAGTGTTATCTCAAATGGCAGTTTTTTCTATTTCAGGTATATCGGCTGCATGGCTAACGGTTTTTCTTTTATTCCCGCATATAAATAAATTGCGGTTTAGTGTGAATAGCTCCATGTTTTTAGTTGGCGGTATTCAGGCTAAAAATTTACGAATTACTAATTTGGTTCGCGGGATTCTAGTAGCTGGAATGATCTTGGTATCTCTCTATGGCCTTATTACCTTTAGAACAAATGACAATCTTAGATCTCTAGCAAGCTTTGATAAAGATCTAGTTGCCCAGCAGCTAAAAATATCTGATATCTTAGATATACCAAGCCCATCCCAATTCTTTATAGTTAGCGGTGCTACTGAGGAAGAGGTGCTCTCTAGGACCGAGCGGTTAACTAATAAGTTAGATCAATTGATCTCTGACCGAGTAATTTCGGGGTATCAGTCGTTGACTAGATTTGTTCCTTCAATTGCCCTCCAATCCATGGCAAGTAAAGCTTACTCATCTCCAAATAAGGATAGCGCTTTAAAGCTAATCGCCAATGAATTTGGCATGGATTCGGAATGGATTAAAAATCAAGGTCAGCCTAATTCACCAATGACAATTGCTGATTTGAAGGGCACACCAATTTATGAGAAATTATCATACCTTTGGTTTTCATCAGATTCGCTATCAATTAAATCAACAGCCGTTCTATTGACTGGAGTGAATGGGTCAAAATCGGTAGACAAGCTTTCTGAGCTCACTGATCCTGATATTTATTGGGTTGATAAGCCTCAAGAAATCTCAGATGTATTTGCGAGGTATAGATTTTTATTCTCTTGCATTATTGCAGTAGGATATTTATTAACTTTTTTTGCGATTTATACAAAGTATAAAAACAATTCATGGCGAGCTGTTTTGCCACCCATTCTCGCAACGTGCATGACCTTGGCAATTCTCACAATTGCCGGGGAGTCTATAACGCTGATGACTGTGATTGCATTTGCCTTACTACTTGGAGTAGGCACTGATTATGGAATTTTTTTGCTCCAGTACCCCAGCGATAAGAAGGTATTGCTATCAATATCAATGGCTGCCTCGATGACATTAATTTCTTTTGGCAGCCTTTCTTTGAGCTCGGTGCCTGCCTTACATAGTTTTGGCATTGCATTGCTCTTAGGTGTACTGCTCTCTTGGGTGCTAACACTGTTTTTTGCAAAAAAGGTAGATCCAAGTGAGTAGGAGCTTAATTATTCGCTGTTTGGCGGTCTTCATCTTGACCTTTGCATTGAGCTCATGCGCGACTGTGTTTTTAAATAACTCCGATGGTGGCAGCCTCAATGCTTTGGGTGAGCCACGTGTTCTTGAGATGCAAATGCACTTAACTAGAGATACAGATTCTTATGCAATGGACTTAGTGGTTGATGTACGTAAGAATGGGTTGACTGTCATTGGCTCATCTTTTGGTGTTCGTATATTTACACTTTCATATGATGGAGATGTAATCTCGGAAGGAGTTGGGGCTGGGCTGCCTTTCTTCGTTCCAAATCAGCTCATTGTGGATGATGTCATTCTGGCGCTATCTTCAGAGCATTCGCTGCAACAATCTTTGCCAAAGAATTGCTTGCTGGTAAAAGATGCCGGAGTTGAGAAGATATACTGCAATCAAAGACTTTTGGTTAGCATGGGCCATCAAATGACCATTGATAAGAATAGGCTGGTTTCAATAGAAAGATTTGAGCCAAAATATAAAGTTAGTTTTGTTATAAGTGAAGTTAAGTGACTATTTATATCAATAATTACGCAATTATTAGTCCGCTCGGTTCAGGGACTATCGAAACACGAAGAAATTTATTTTCAGGCATTAGCCCTGGGATGGTTGTTTCAGAAAAATATAGCCCAGGAAGACCACTTTGTTTAGGTATTGTAAATAATTCTCTGCCAGATTTAAGTCAGTCACCCTTGGAGCATCGATCAAGAAATAACCAGTTACTCTTAGCGGCATTTAACCAGATTGAGGATAACTTCTATTTACTCTCAAGAGGAATCAATAAAAGTCGTATCGCAATTATTATTGGATCAAGCACTTCTGGTATTTCGGATGAGGAAGATGTGTTTCCTTATCTAATGGAAAACAATAGATTCCCGCAGACTTTCGATTTGGCGCAGCGTTTATTTTGTTCGCCAGCAAATTTCCTTGCAGATAGATTGGGCGTTACCGGAATTGTGCATGGGATCTCTACGGCATGTACATCAAGTTCTAAGGCAATTATCAGTGGCGCCAGACTTTTAAAGTCTGGGTTGGTTGATTTGGTTATAGCTGGTGGAGTAGATACTCTGTGTAAATTTACAGTCGCAGGATTTACTGCAATCGAGTCAGTCTCTGCGGATCGCTGTAATCCGCTATCTCTTAATAGATCAGGCATCAATATTGGAGAAGGAAGCGCGCTATTTTTGATGACGCGTCACCCTGGGGATGTATCCCTATCTGGGTGGGGTGAGAGTTCGGATGGTTATCACATATCCGCACCGGATCCGAGTGGCGTTGGTGGCGCACTGGCAGTAAATGGGGCCCTAAAGATGGCCGCAAAGATAAACAATCAAATTGAATATATCAATCTTCATGGTACTGCTACGCGACACAACGATTTGATGGAGTCTCGCCTAGTCGGCAATCTAGGTTTTGAATGTCCTGTAAGTTCTACAAAGCCTCTTACAGGACATACTCTGGGGGCTGCGGGGGCGATAGAGGCGGCGATATCTTGTCTTGTACTCACTGGCGACGGACGATTACCCCCTCACCTCTGGGATGGAGTTCTTGATCCTGAATTGCCTAAATTAAACATAGCCACAGAACGTGAAAATGCGCCTAAGGTGGTAATGACAAATAACTTTGCCTTTGGCGGGAACAATACTTCATTAATTTTGGAGGCATGTTGAGCTCTGAATTTCTTGGCTTGATTCCTCATTTGCCGCCGATGCTTTTGGTGGATAAGCTAATTTCAAAAAATGGTTCATCCGCGGTTATTGAGGCGACTATTAAAGATGACTATCCATTTACAAGTGAGGGCGTGGGCGTCTGGATTGGGCTTGAGTTAATTGCCCAGTCGGCAGCAGTACTATCAAAGCTAAGGCATTCTAAAGAATCGACAAGGCCTTCTCTGGGGTTCTTATTGGGCAGTCGTAGTTTTATTGCTCATAAGCCAGCATTTACTCCAGGACAAAGCATCATGATAGAAATTAATCTGGATCCAGAATCCATTGGGCTTCCAACCATTAACGCATCAGGGGTCATTAAGGATGCTTTAGGTGACCCAATCTGTGAGGGCACACTCACTCTTTTTGAGCCCAATGACGATGCTTTATATTTAACCAAATGAAACTAAATAAAACTGTTCTTATTACCGGTGCGAGTAAAGGCATAGGCAAAGCCGTTGCATTAAATTTGGCGTCAGAAGGTTATGATCTAGCGCTTCACTGTCGATCAAGTATTAATGAATTGGAGTCATTGGCCCACTTAATTAAAAAAGAATTTAATGTTGATACGTCACTATTGCAATTTGATGTTGCAGATAGGCTTGAATCAAAAAATGCATTAGAGATTTATTTGACCAAGGCTGGGGCTCCTTACGGAGTTGTGTGTAATGCAGGCATTACTGCTGATAACGCGTTTCCAGCCATGCTTGGGGAAGAATGGGATAGCGTTCTTGATACCAATTTAGACGCTTTCTATAATGTTCTTCATCCTTTAGTTATGCCTATGGTTTCATCAAGGAAGCCGGGAAGAATCATTACCATGTCATCGGTTTCAGGCTTGATGGGTAATAGAGGGCAAGTTAACTACAGCGCCTCTAAGGCTGGAATTATTGGCGCCACCAAGGCATTGGCAGTGGAATTGGCCAAGAGGAATATTACGGTTAACTGTGTAGCACCAGGGTTAATTGAGACTGATATGGTTTCTAGTGAGGTGGCTGATTCAGCCTTGAAGGCGGTGCCAGCGCAAAGAATGGGTAAGCCAGAGGAGGTTGCAGCAACCGTTAGTTTTTTAATGAGCGCAGGCGCTGCTTACATTACCCGACAGGTTATCTCTGTTAATGGTGGTATGGCCTAATGCAATCAAATAAATAGGGGAAGGGGAAGACCCCTAACTCCTATTTAAAGATGGAAAAACTAGTTATTGACCTGAAGCTTTCTTTTCATCTTTTTTGATTTCTCTCATAACCTTTTGACCGAATTCAGAGCTAACTGGACCTTTGCATCTAAAGTCTAGATCAATAATGCCCATTGTGGCAGTAGCTGGGTCAGGCCTCAAGTCCTCTTTGATAACTTCAATTCCATTGGCGCTCTTCTCGGCGCAGAATTTTTCAGCATGCTGATAAGCGCGCAGCTTAACTTTTGCCATGTCGCCGCGAGATACATTGATTGTATAAATCCCATCGCCTTTAGGGAGAACGCCTGTAGTAGTGGCGCATGCAACGACAAATAATCCAGCCGAAAGAATGAGAGCTTTTTTGGTTTTAGATAATTTCATTTTTACCTCCAATATTCATGGTTATACAAAGCCTACATATGATTATTGTATGTTAAATTTCACCTAATTCTTATAAACAACCTAGGTAGCTATACGAGCTATGATTTTATTAACAGGAGCAACTGGCTACATTGGATCGCACATCTGGATTGAGCTTTTAAGGGGCTCTAAACCAGTTATTGGGCTTGATAATCTATCTAATTCGAGTATTGATTGTTTGAATGCCATTGCCAAAATCTCAGGAGTAAGCCCAAATTTTATTCAGGGCGATATTCGAGATATGGATATTTTGGAGCATATCTTTTCCAAGTACCAAGTTGAAGAGGTAATACATCTTGCAGCTCTGAAAGATATTCAGGAGTCTATGTCCCGACAAACTGAGTATTTCGATGTAAATGTTCATGGCTTAAATCAACTGCTTAAAGTCATGAGAAATAATGGGTGCCATAAAATAATATTTAGCTCGTCTGCAGCTGTTTATGGCGATAAAGTTAAATCTCCAATACAAGAATCAGCAAATCTTGCCCCCACAAATTTTTATGGGGAAACAAAATTGCAAGATGAGCGGATGCTTGAGAGTGAATTTAATAAATCTCCGCCAATTAATTCTATTAGCCTGAGATACTTCAATGTAGCAGGCAGGCACATATCCGGCCTTCTAGGCGAATATGAGTTCTCTAAATCACATTCATTATTTTTTGAGATTGAAAAAGTTATGAAAGGGGAATCTAGCGAGCTATCAATATTAGGCGATGATTGGGGTACACCTGATGGAACATGTATCAGGGATTACTTGCATGTTGCTGACTTAGCAAGGGGCCATGTTCAAGCTCTTAATACTCTAAATGAGTCTGGGGGGTGCTTGGTGCTTAATCTTGGATTAGGTCTGGGAAAAAGTGTTTATGAAGTTATCTCGACTTATGAACAAATATCAGGAAAATCTATTCCTATAGTAATTGCACCCAAAAGAATGGGTGATGTCCCAGTATGTTTTGCTGATACCAATTTAGCAAGCGCGCTAATTGGTTGGAATCCCACTAATTTTCTTCCTGATATCTGTAGGGATAGTTATAGATGCTGTGCCTAATCTCAGATTAGGTTGCGCGCGTATATTATGATCTGAGAAAATCGCTAATCATTTTTCTCATGATTTATTTTGCATTCGAAAAATATAAAATTTTTGCAGCTGGTTGTAGTGCATCCAGTTTTGAAAGTAAGCCATCAACTGTTTCACTTAATTCAAGTATGCGGAGATTGGCATAATTTAGCCTATTCACGGCCGAATCCCTTTGCTTCTTTAGATCGGCATTAACTTCTTTTGCTTCTCGATTCTTACGCCGCTTTTTTAATAGCAATTGACGTTCCGAAACTAATTCATTATTTTTATTAACTTCAATCCATTCTTGAATTTCCATAATCAAGAGTGGATACCGTTTTTTGCGTAGGGCGCTTGCATCACTGCCCGCCTCTCTAGCAACATTATTTTGACTTACTCGAGCTCCTTTGGGCAGAACTTGTGGTGCGCCGATCTTAAGGCGCTCAAAAGCATCCCGTAGGTTATCTTCAGCATTTTTCTTTGTCTTACCGAATGTAGGCAAAATAATTCTCCAATCCTCTACGTTCTTGTTCAAGGTATTGATATCTGGGGGTATTAGGGGAGGTAGATTTGATTTGTTTAACTACCATGTCAAGGCGTACTCTATTTGCATCTGCACGATTCCGGTTAAACAAAGCATTTGCACAAGGCGCTCTGCCATCACCTCCAGTGCAGTCACTCAGTGCGGTGAATCCATCTCCATCGCAGCGACTATTTTTCATGCAGGCACCCACCGCTGTTAGACGAAAGTTAATTTCATGTGCACGGGCAGCCTTTTCATAATGAATTGCATCATTTTCCGAAATTAAGCGAACTGGGTGATCCATGCCAAAGTTAGAAAGGAGCGCCTTCTTTTGTTTTTCGCCGTGCGGGGATATAAATTGCTCGGAATGTAATTTAGCAATATCTTGCCCTATTGCCGCATACATTTCATTGACGATTAAATTTTTAGCCTCTTCATTTAAATTTAGGGATGTGTGCCCTCGACCATAGCAAATTGTCATGATTGGGCTTAAATGCTTTAGTAAGAGTTGGATAGTGGAGTCACTAATCATGCCAGAGGAGAACATATTGACTGCACCGGTACGGCGCAGTTGGTGCCAGGTAAACGGCCATGGCTTACCAATCTGATATGCTTCCCGATTAAGCGTTGGGGTAACCGCAAGAGCTATCTGAAAATCTTCTTCTGTGATTAATATTTGATCACTTTCAAATATCAAGGGATATCTGGATATGATACAAGCGTAGTTAGCTGGAGTTTGGCGAGCGGATAAGTCTACATTGCCCGCATTACTGCTCCATGGTTCAAGAGCATAGTTCATCAGATGTATATTTTCTTCACCAGCATTGCTAGGAATGAAAGGGCTGCGCATTTCGGCGACTGACTGCATGACATTGATTGCGGCCTCTACACTCGGGCTTGTTACCCATAGTGCGATGGGATCATGGCTTGTTTTAGTCGTGAGGCCTTCAATTAATGGTATGCGAGTAAATTTTTCATCTTCATGCCATCTTAGGCAATTAAAACGAAAACTCATTCCCTCATTAACACGAGCAAGGGTAAAATTTAGCGTATACGCTAGACCAACGTAAGAGGCCATACTTAGATAGGCTGAGAACATTCCTATGCCTCTGCCACCACCGTTAATACTTCCAACCCACTTTCTGAGAGTATCTCCGATGCCAAATCGATCTGCGGTTATTGAAAATTTTTCATGAGAAGGGTTGCTACCTGAAAAGGGCAGGAGGTGAGAAGCAGTCTTTCCTGAGTTGCGCGACTCTTTAATACCGCATTTCGAGTAAACCTCAACACAATAAGAAAAGCATTCTTCGATTTGATTTTGATGGGAACGATAGTCATCAATAAATTCTTTGAGTCGTTTAACTTGGTATTGCCAGATGCGTGGCGGGATATACGTGGTCTGACTGCCGCGATATTGGGGTTGGGATGCTTTTAAAAAACGTATCCCATTTGCATCCAATAAGGTAAATCCAATCTCTTCACTTGCATTAAGCAGTGTATTCATTTCGGCTACAAAGTTTTCATAGAGGCTTTCTGGAATCGCTGCCGCAATTTCTTCCAATATTTTTGGATATCGCGATAAATTACTTGCCAGAACTCCATGCCGGCTGCATATTACAAATAATGGCCTAATTAGTGCAAATTTAGTCGCCATTGTTTTTGCTACAAGAATTGGTCGACGCCCCCAAATCTTCCAAGTCATTATTAGCCTAAATAAATCTGCATTCCGCTGATCTATTTGAGGAGAAGTGATCATAGGTTTTTCACCGTCACCAAAATTCAACGAAACTTTTTTTCTGCACCATGGCCATAGGCGCCAAATTGAGTCACCCCAGCGAGTAACTGGATTGCCGTCACAATCTTCAATGCAAACCCAATCCCTTGGCGGAGGCCAGGTGGGGGGTCTATATGAAGAGGCGGATGGAAATATTGGGCTTGACGGCTTAACGCCTAAACTTAATTGATCTACGGATAAAGTGCTATTCATATTTAGTTGCCACACTTTCGATTAAATAGCTCCAATGCTGGTGAAAGTCTCCTTCGCGACAACGATCCAAAGCTTCGATTACCCATTTCTTCCGCTTTTCATTTGAAGATTGAAACCACTTCAATTTTGCCGATAATATTTCCAAAACCATTTCAACCTGACTGCCCATATCAATCTTATTTTTCTTTATAGGGGGAAATCCAGCGAGGATTAATACATTGAGGTGTCTCATGCTTGCAACCGACCAAATGTAATCTTGGCTATCAATGTCTCTGTGATGTTGGCAAAATAAGCAGCCGCCAGGGTTTATGCAATCCGGCTTTGGTGTTTCTGTCGATAATTTTGAAATAGGCAGGGGAATGCCATCGCAAAGACCAGGTGCAGGCGACATGCCAACCTGGGCTTGCTGAAGAGTTGGGTCGGCCATTCTCCAAAATTGAATTATCTCTACCTTAGAGACTTGGTGACTTGGCTTCTCGTAAATCTCTAGAAGCGTCCTTTTCGTGTGTTGCGCCTGCTCGGCAGTTAGATCGGGATCCCGGGAAATCCTAAGCATCCAATTGATCCTGCTTTTTCTCAATTCTCGCGGGCCATGATAGGGTGTATTAACAGCCTTGCAAATATCCCTTATACGGTCAAATGCAGGGGCTTTTGATAAAGGGCTTCCTAAACGTATAAAGGGAAACAAAAGATCATTAGTGTCTTTAAAAATCTCCTTTCTCCATGTGAGATATTTCTCAAAATGAGGTCGATATGCGGAAAATATTTCAAAAGATATATCCCCCTTTCTTCTGCGCTTATAGGCGCTAACTTTATAACCATCAATACTACTTGTGTAACAAGCACTTACCATCTTAAGTTGGTACGCCTGCGATAAATTCATGCCGGTCTGAGTAATGAAGATTAATAGCTCTGCCTCAATGCGGCGATTAATTAGTGGGTAGCGCGTACGTATTGAGTGATCTTTTTCCCAGGCCGACCTCTTTGCAGCGACAATTTTTCTATCCCAGTCGCTACCTTTGAAGTCGGGTAACTGCGATTTTACTTTGCATACATCGATAAGCCCTGACCATTCGCACCACTCTAAGCCGTTTCTCAATTTAATTTTTACTGGCAACTGTCCAAAAATGTCACTTATATTTAAGCCATTTGCTATATCCATTAATAAATCACAAAATTTTAAAAGACTTCCCAAATCTTGTTTGTCGGTGGCGTCAGTATTTTTGCGTTTAGAGGGCGGCAGAAGATTTGTCATAGAGATCAACTGCTGAGTTTTACCAAGTATTGCCGTTAGGACTCTAGATACCTTAACCGCCTTAGAGTAAGCCGTTTCTTCAGTTATTCTTTTGACTCGAGTTAGGAAAAAAAGATGATCAGCCCATTGCCGGTAGGTAGTTGCTACTGAAACAAATTTGAGTTCAATATCCTGTTTGTCTGCCCAAGCAAAAAATTCTCTAAAATGATTGAAGATTGCCTTAAGTGTTAGTTGAGCTTTGCCTCCAATTAATAGCGCATTCATTTCATCATGAATATGTTGAACTAATTCAATCCGTGCTTGGATGGGGCTTCCAAATCTCTCGGCAGCAATCTTATTAAAAACATTCTTTTGATTTTCTGCCGACGCTCCTTGATAAAGTAGAACCCTGAGATCCCACGGGATCTCACGTTCTCCATAGACAATCTTTGGAAACGTCAAATCCAAGGAATCAATATTAATCATTAGGATTCTCCGCTACCTTATTTCCTACGCCAAAAAAAGCGTCAGAAAAGGCATTTGATAACTCAATTTTTGCCTTTGTGTGCTCAAGAAAGGTTATGTAACCAAAAGTTGTAGATTCATGTTTGTGGTGCATGGCTCTTTTTACAAACTCAATTGCCGCCTTGGGTGATGTAACCTTTAAACAAAGTGAAGTTAGCCATGTTCCATAGGTAGCTCGGGTTTGGTGAAACTTGAATTTGGCGAGGAATTTAATGCCCGCTGCCAAACCTTTTCTTCGAAGACTAACCATCTCTCGGTCTATCGATTTTGGCGTATATGGATTACTGTAGCGCGTTAGAAATAAAAATGATTTATTTTCATTATTGGCATTTATTACTCGATCTAAATGCTGTCTAGAGGTTTTATATTCCATTAAGAGCTGCATAACTATGTCAGGAATCATTAACTCGCCGGAAACATCAAATTTCGTCGATATCCCTGTGCCAGGTCCGATAGGCAGACTCCAAACTCCTTTAACTATTGAGGAGCGCATTGCTCTATCTAGTGATTGACTGCGTAAGGTTGTGATGGTGCCTAATCGTGCACCCGTATAGAAACCAATTAGCAACATTAAATACAACTCTTCTGATCCAGTATCTTTTGTAAATCTCATTAATGCATGTTGATGTTCGGCTGAGATTGGTAGTAAACCGTCCTCCAAGCGAATTCCTTGGCGCGCACGATTTGGAATAGAAATATCTGTAGTAATTCTTTGTAGGGTGCGTTGAAACCCTGCGGAATCGTAGTAACTTATAAAAACACTTTTATCTACCCACATATTTTTAAGATCGATAAAATTGCGAGTATTTGCATATCGATAAAATTGGATTACAGCATTCATGCGTGAGCTGATGGTAGATGCACTGAGTACGCCTCTATCCCGCATGTCTATCAAAAAGCCTCGGAATCGAACTAATACACGCTCTGCCTTTAAGATTGGAAAATGCCTCCAATCTATCTGCTCTGCTTCGAGCCAATTTGCATACTTATGTAAATGCTCCATCTGAGTATTTACAGTTTTAAGTTTTACTCCGCTATTCCGTGCTTTTTCAAATGCCCAAAGATTAACTTCATCCCACTGATCACCGTTACGCCAAAAAATTAGAGGCAGATTTTCTATTGGACGAATTGTTTTGCTCGGAACCCATTCCACAACTCCGTTTTCAATCTGATCCATGATTGGGTTTGCGTGGATGTGTTCGAGTGTTGCCATTTACAGTCTTTTTTGTAAAAGAAAATTTCTATTAAACGTTATGCTACCATTTATCTGTATACCAATTAAGATATAAATTTAAAGGTATACAATCACAAAAAGTGATTACAAATTGATTGCAAAATTACATTCAAATGATGGGTGCAAATATGACAACTAAATTGATGGCTAATCCCCAAACCACCAAAGGCTGGGGGGATATTTTGGATGAGCTAAAGCGTAAGGAATCGATTGATAGCGATACAAGTTTGGCGCAAAGTTTAGGAGTCACGAGGGGCTATATATCCTTGATCCGGGTGGGAAAAAAGAAGCTTTCATCAAGGTTAGCTGAAGATGTATTTAGGCGTCTTGGGAGGGAGAATGAAAGTTATGCAATTGAGGCGTCAATAGTTGCAAATAAAATTCGCTCTCATTCGAATAACCTTTCGAAGCTTAGATTGCTTGTGATTGATAGGTCTGGCGGGATTTGTCAGCTTTGCGATAGTCAGGCACCATTTTTAGATAGGAATGGAAGGCCTTATTTGGAAATTCACCATGTAAAGCCACTGTCATTAGGGGGTAGGCATACCGTCGAAAATCTAGTTGCCTTATGCCCAAACTGCCATCAAAAGATGTGGGTTAACCCAATGCGGGCGGATGAAGAGAGGCTAAAGGCTATAAATGTTAGTTAGTGAATCTTTTGACCTATTAGATGGATAAATGGCATTAATTCGAATACGGCTATTTAAGAGGGCTGGGTGCAGACGATGCCTATCGCGGACTACTAGAAATCATTTATTAATTATGTCCATGGTCTAAACTGAGTACCTTCTATGTCAATACCCGCTTGCAAGTACTCAATTCTAGATATATCTCCAATTCCAGAGGGGTTTACTGCTGCAGATGCATTGCGCAACTCATTGGATGTAGCTCAGCATGCTGAAAAATGGGGCTATACCCGTTATTGGGTAGCAGAACATCACAATATGACGGGTAATGCGAGTTCGGCTACTGCTGTGCTCATTGGGTATATCGCTGGAGGCACTTCTCATATTAGAGTAGGTTCGGGTGGGGTGATGCTGCCCAACCATGCACCCTTAGTCATCGCCGAGCAATTTGGCACACTTGAGTCTTTGTATCCTGGGCGGATTGAGTTGGGCTTAGGAAGGGCGCCTGGCACTGATCAAATGACTGCTAGGGCATTACGCCGTGACTTACTGGGTAGTGATGATCGCTTTCCGCAAGATGTTCGCGAGTTGCAACATTACTTTGGCCCCCTGCAAGAAGGGCGGTCCGTTAAAGCGATTCCGGGGATGGATACTAATGTCCCTATCTGGATCTTAGGATCAAGCCTCTATGGTGCTCAGTTAGCAGCGCACTTTGGATTGCCTTATGCCTTCGCTTCCCACTTTGCACCAGAGCAGCTTTTGGAGGCTATGAAGATTTATCGTGAGCTCTACAAGCCCTCAGCCCAGCAAGCCAAGCCTTATTCTGCATTTGTGATGAATGTCGTTGCAGCTGATACCGATGATGAGGCGCAACATTTGTTTACTACACTGCAACAGAATGTCGTCAGAATGCGTCGCAATACTCGTGGCCAATTACCGCCCCCCATTGCCGATATCAATGATTTTTGCGAACCCCACGAAAGAGCAGCAGCAGACCACACTCTGCAGGTATCCGTTGTAGGTTCACTTGAGACAATTCAAAAAGGCATGCGTCACTGGTTAGATTTAACGGGTGCCGACGAGCTGATTTTTACTGGCCAAATACACGACCATCAGGCCCGCTTAAAGTCTTTTGAGATTGCCGCGCAGGCTGCGCAAAGCCTATAGCACTGCTAGCTTGTAATCCGCTGTAATGAGCACTTGATCATTTACAGCTTTTTTCTCAAAGCGCAAGACTTCATTGTCTTTGCTAACCAATGTGCAGGGCTTATTGGTATAGGCCAGATCCAGAAAGACTTGATCATCAGGATCTTGACACACCCAAGGTGCTTTAGTTAACGCCTCATCCGGAATAACTCTTGCTAAGTCATGCCACTGGAGCGTTATTTGCTTCTGTTGCTCCGGGCTTAATGCAAACAAGGGGCGTGCAATCACATCGGAAAATTCTTCTAATGTTTTTGGGCTAGCTAGTGCATCAATTTTTCCATCGATCAAAGCTTGCTTTAAATGAAGTGCTCTAAAGTCATTAAAGACAAAGAGATCTAGCAATACATTGGTATCGAAAACAACAATCTTCATCGATATGAGCTATTGATTGTTGCGCCAGATCTCGGGGGTAATGGTGACTTGGCCATGATCGGATGAAACGTAGGCTTCACCATCTTGAATATTCACATGGAGAACCATGCTGCGCTCAACCAGCTTATTGAGTTCCTCAGCTTGCTCAGCCGGAATGGATATCACTTGCAAGTTGCGTGCACGAGTCAGTTTGTTGGCGATGCCATCCCACCAGATTTTGCTAGTGTGGCCGCCATAACAATAGACAATGACTTGATCAGCGCGACCGCAGGCTTTTAAAATGCGGCGCTCGTCTGGTTGACCAATTTCAATCCACAGTTTGATTGCATCCGTGAGGTCTTTGATCCAAAGGTCGGGCTCATCGGTATCGCTCAAGCCCTTGGTAAATACTAAATCCTCATGGGCCTGCAGCGCAAAGGCGATGATGCGAATCATCATGCGCTGCTCAGTTTCTGAGGGATGTTTGGCAATGGTTAGGGAGTGACTGCCATAGTAATGACGGTCAGAATCTGCGACATGAAGGTCGGCTTTGTGGATAGTTGCGTGTAGAGCCATGACGCATTATCGCCTTTATGCCCAACTATCTAGTGCCAACTGCTCCTGCCTCCAGTATTAACCAGTATTATTTGGCTTATGGCCCTGCATATTGTCTTTAAGGGGCCTGCGAAAGCCTCAATTTACTGTGTATCGTAGAAACCCATGATCCGTATTACCGAACTGCGTTTACCGATTGACCATGCTCCCGAAGCTGTGGAGGCGGCGATTCTGAAGCGCCTTAATTTGACCTCTAAAGACTTGATTCAATTTCAGGTCTTTAAGCGTAGTTATGATGCCCGCAAGAATGTCGCTTTGTCGTTTATTTATACAGTCGATTTATCAGTTAAGAATGAAGAAGTTTTTCTGAAGAAGTTTGCTGGGGATGTTCATATCAGACCATCTCCAGATACGAGTTATCACTTTGTTGCCAAAGCACCTGAATCAATAATTGATGGCAAAGCACTACGACCAGTTGTCGTTGGGTTTGGCCCATGTGGAATTTTTGCAGCCTTGGTCTTGGCGCAAATGGGATTCAAGCCGATTGTTCTTGAGCGTGGCAAAAAAGTACGTGAGCGTACTCAAGATACTTGGGGCTTATGGCGTAAAAACGTACTCAATCCAGAATCCAATGTGCAATTTGGTGAGGGTGGTGCTGGAACGTTTTCAGACGGGAAGCTATATAGCCAAATCAAAGATCCCAAGTTCTATGGGCGCAAAGTCATTAACGAGTTTGTTAAAGCAGGTGCCCCAGAAGAAATCACTTACGTAGCTAAACCCCATATTGGTACATTCCGCTTGGTGGGCGTCGTTGAAAAAATACGCCAAGAAATTATTGACCTTGGCGGAGAGATTCGGTTCACACAAAAAGTGATTGGCTTTGATATTGAGAATGAGCAAATTACCGGGGTCAAAATAGAGGGTCAGCCAGACCTTCCGGCCAGCCATGTGATCTTGGCGCTTGGGCACAGTGCGCGCGATACCTTTGAAGCCTTGCATCATGCTGGTGTCTATATGGAAGCGAAGCCATTTTCTGTTGGCTTTCGTATTGAGCATCCCCAATCGCTGATTGATAAAGCACGCTTAGGCCCTCATGCTGGTAATGAACTCATTGGCGCAGCAGATTACAAATTAGTGCATCACGCCAAGAATGGTCGTGCGGTTTACAGTTTTTGCATGTGTCCAGGCGGCACAGTAGTAGCCGCTACCTCAGAGCCCAATCGCGTTGTAACTAATGGCATGAGCCAATATTCTCGTAATGAGCGTAATGCGAATGCAGGCATCGTGGTTGGTATTACGCCAGAGGACTATCCAGGCGGTCCACTTGCAGGTATTGAGTTCCAAAGGGCAATTGAGTCCAAGGCTTTTGAATTGGGTGGCAGAACATACGAAGCTCCCGGTCAGCTCATCGGTGATTTCTTAGAAGGCAAACCTTCCACTGAGTTTGGTAGCGTTCTGCCTTCATATAAGCCCGGTGTTCATTTAACGGATCTTGCAGAAAGCTTGCCTGCTTATGCGATCGAAGCGATACGGGAAGCGATCCCAGCATTTGAAAAGCAAATTAAAGGCTTTTCCATGAAAGACGCTGTCTTAACAGGCGTTGAGACTCGTACATCTTCTCCTTTGCGTATTACACGTGGTGCTAATTACCAGAGTCTGAATATCAAAGGCCTCTATCCGGCAGGTGAGGGCGCCGGATATGCGGGTGGAATTTTGTCTGCAGGGGTTGATGGGATTAAAGTGGCGGAAGCGGTAGCGCTAGACTATTTATCAAAGCAAATTCCATCAAGAACTCTATGAACTCAGTAGTAAATCATTCAATAGCGGAAGAAAAAGAAGCTTTATTTCATCCGGAGCTGCTGAAGAAGTTTGATATTAATGGGCCGCGTTATACATCCTACCCAAGCGCTGATCGTTTTCATGGACACTTTTCTGAAGTAGATTACTTGGGTGCGCTCAAGCGTGTTGCCAAAGCAAACGAACCCCTTTCTTTATATTTTCATTTGCCGTTTTGCCCCAATATTTGTTACTACTGTGGCTGTAATAAGATCATCACCAAAGATCATGGACGCAGTGCTAAATACATCAAGTACCTTGCTAAAGAGATGGCGATGGTTACCAAGGCTATGGGTGCTCAGCAAAAGATTCCGGTAACCCAGCTGCATTGGGGTGGTGGTACACCGACCTTTCTCTCGCATGAAGAAATGACGGAGTTGATGTATCACACTCGCGAGCATTTTGATTTATTGCCTGGCGGTGAATATTCGATTGAGATTGATCCACGACGCGTGACTGAGCAGGATATTGCGCTCTTGGCGGATCTGGGCTTTAACCGTATTAGCTTGGGTGTGCAGGATTTCAATTTGGCAGTGCAAGAGGCGGTTCATCGCGTACAAACCATTGAAGAGACTCAAGCGGTAATGGATTGGTCTCGAAAGTACGGATTTAAATCACGCAGTGTCGATTTAATCTACGGTCTACCAAAGCAAACGCCGGAGACATTTAAAGAAACGGTAGATGCAGTGCTGGCCATGAATCCAGACCGACTCTCGGTATATAACTATGCGCATTTGCCGCATATCTTTAAACCGCAACGTCGGATTGCTGAGGCTGACTTACCAGCTGCTGCGGATAAGTTGGATATTCTTTCCAATACTATTGCGCGTTTAGGTGAGGCTGGCTATGTCTTTATTGGCATGGATCATTTTGCTAAGCCTGATGATGAATTAGCAATCGCCCAGAAGGAGGGGAAGCTTCATCGTAATTTCCAGGGCTACTCCACTCAAGCAGAGTGTGACCTATTGGCTTTTGGAATTTCTTCTATCGGCAAAGTGGATGATTGCTACTCCCAAAATGTTCGAACCCTAGATGAATACTATGATGCGCTCGATTCCGGTCACTTACCAGTATTGCGTGGTTTGCAACTCGACAAAGACGATCTTTTGCGTCGTGAGCTCATCGGCGAGTTAATGTGCCAATTTGCTTTGGACACTAAGGCTTTCGCAGCATCGCATCAAATCGACTTCTCGACCTACTTTAAAACTGAGATAGAGGAACTAAAGCATTTGGAAGAAGCAGGGCTATTAGACTGGGAGGGCGAGAGTATTTTGGTGCCCACCAAGGGCCGCCTACTTGCAAGGCGGGTAGCAATGACCTTTGATCGACATCTCCGTGAATCCCAGGCCAAAGGCACGTATTCGAAGGTTCTGTAAGGGTAAAGCATTAGCAATTTGATCTAGATCAAATAAGCCTCAAAACACTGTTGCTTTTTAGCAAACAAAAAACGCCCAGGTGCTTTCGATTTGATTTACATCAAATTGCCCCATGCGCATCAATTCGAAAATGATTTCATCGAAATTGATAACAAAAGGGAAACCATCATGCGTATTAAGACACTCGTAGCGGCAATGGCTGCAGTAGCATCCTTAGCCCCAATTGCGGCTCAAGCCCAGGCAGAAGACAATCCTTGGATGGTGCGTGTACGCGCAGTAGATTTGTTATTTCAGAATGGTCAAACCAGCACTGTTGCAGATCTCAATGTAAAAGCTAAAAATCAAGTTATTCCTGAGTTTGATGTTTCTTACTTCTTTACCAAAAATATTGCTGCAGAATTAGTACTAACCTGGCCACAGCAAGTAAATATTACCGCGGGTTCTGGTAACACCAATGTTGGAAAAATCAGTGCATTACCTCCTTCATTGCTAGCTCAGTATCACTTTACTGAGCTAGGCGCATTTAAGCCTTACGTTGGTCTTGGTGTTAATTACACTATTTTCGGAAATCGCCAAAATTTCCCAGCATTGGGCAATTCTGTTCAAGTTGACCAAAATAGCGTAGGTGTAGTTGGTCAAATCGGTGCGGACTACATGTTTGATAAAAATTGGGGTCTGAATTTAGATGTGAAATATGCAACTATGAGCACTAATGTGACCACAGTTCAAGGCGGCACAAATCTCGGCAAGTTGACATTGAACCCATGGATGCCAGCGGTTGGTGTGACTTACAAGTTCTAAGAATTCAGTTCTTAGGTCTTGAGATAGAGCCCCTTAGGGGCTCTATTTTTTTGTCTTCACTGCTTCGTCTTGTTGCACTAAATCATCAATAAGCTTTTCAAAGGCAGCTTCATTAAAAGATAGATTGTCAAAGCGTTGCAGGGCAGAGTGGGTAGGCGGTTCTGTTCTACGCTTAGCGTACTGATCCCAGTGAGCCAGTTTCCATTCATCTCTAGGGTCGGCACGTTTTTCCATCCGCCTTCTAGCTTCTGATTCTTCTAGGTCAATCCAGGCAATCTGAATGGTGGTTTGAAGCGGAACGCCTAGCTTTTGCGGATCAAACATCCTGCCGCTCTGGATTTCTTTAGAGAAAGGCCCAACTAGAATGACATTTACCCCTAAGAGCAAATTTTCTCTAGCAATATCAATGAGGCCTTGATACTCCCAATCACGGAGGTTTTCGAGATAGAAGGGGCTGTCTCGGTCGTTTGGGTTCTGGGTAGTCAGTTTCATGACATGGGCACTAAAGGCGCCATAGGCAGTATCTTTATCTAGGAAGAAAAAATCTTCCCCCGTCTTTTCAATAATCAAAGGCAAGGCCCTCTTAGCCAGGGTGGACTTCCCGGTGCCAGCATGCCCTGCAAATAGGATGAGGTGGGGCGCAGAAGGGATTAATTTGCAAATCATAGGTACTTAGTCTCGCAGATATTGGCGAAAATATCTCCTCTTTTAGGGAAGTGACGATAATGTCGCCATGGCTTTAATCGTACTCACTGATGCAAAACTGGCTTTTGGCCACGTTGACCTCCTCGCAAACACGGCTTTTTCACTCGAATCGGGTGAGCGTGTTGGCCTAATTGGCCGTAATGGCACTGGCAAATCTTCTTTATTGAAGATATTGGCTGGCATAGAAAAAATGGATGATGGTCTGCTGCAATATCAGCAAGGCTTGCGCATTGCCTATGTCCCTCAGGAGCCTATTTTTGAAGCCGAAGAAACGATCTTTGATGCAGTCTCTAAGGGGGTTGCACAAGCGAAGGCCTTGCGTGAGGAATATGAGGCCCTTAGCGTAGGCGAATGGGATGACGCATCTCATCACCGCTTGGACGAAGTGCAGTCCCAATTAGAGGCCCTAAGCGGCTGGAATTGGGAGCAACGCGTTCATGAAACTTTGGATCGCTTGCATCTAGAAGCTGACCTGAAGATTAATACGCTCTCTGGCGGTACAAAGAAAAGGGTTGCCCTAGCGCGTGCTCTAGTCGAAATGCCCGATGTCCTTTTGCTGGATGAGCCAACCAACCATTTGGATTTGGATTCGATTGCTTGGTTAGAAGAGTTGCTCAAGGAATATCAAGGCTCGGTCATTCTCATTACCCATGATCGTGCCTTCTTAGATAACGTCTGTACACAGATTGTGGAGCTAGATCGCGGCATCCTGCGTAGCTATCCAGGCAACTTCACGCAATACGAAGTATTAAAGGAGCAAGAGCTCAATTCTGAGTCTTTAGCCAATGCTCGTGCAGATAAATTGCTAGCGCAGGAAGAAGTTTGGATTCGTAAGGGTGTGGAAGCACGCCGAACTCGAAGTGTTGCCAGAATTGCCCGCCTAGAAAAGTTACGTAGTAGCCGTGCTGAGCGCAGAGACGCGATGGGGCAGGTCAAGCTGGCTGTTTCTGCTGGCGATCGCAGTGGCAAGATTGTGGCTGATTTGCAAAACGTCAGCAAAACCTATGATCGTCCGATTGTGAAGGATTTCACTGCGACGATTTTGCGCGGTGACAAGGTAGGTTTGCTTGGCCCTAACGGTGCCGGTAAGACAACCTTGCTCAAATTGATTCTGGGAACAATTGCACCAGACTCTGGTAGTGCAACCATGGGCACTCGCATCGAGGTAGCTTACTTCGATCAAATGCGTGAAGGCTTAGATCTCAATGCCTCACTCGAAGATTACATCAGCCCTGGTAGCGAATGGATTGAAATCAATGGCAATAAAAAACACGTTAAGAGTTATTTAAGTGATTTCTTATTTGCGCCTGAGAGAACCAATTCTCCAGTAAGCACTTTGTCTGGTGGTGAGCGCAATCGTTTGCTATTGGCTCGCTTATTCGCTCGTCCTGCCAACGTATTGGTCTTAGATGAGCCAACCAATGACTTGGACATCGATACCCTGGACTTGCTTGAACAGCTCCTGCAAGACTACAAGGGTACTGTCTTCCTGGTAAGTCATGACCGTTACTTCTTGGATAACGTCGTCACCAGCATCATTGCTAATGAAGGTGATGGTTTCTGGCGCGAATACGAAGGTGGCTATGAAGATTGGAAAATTCAGAAGGCGCGCTCAGACAAAATACGAGCATCTAATGCTAAGTCTGGCGACAAGGTAGAGACCAAAGCAGAATCTAAAGCAGATGCCAAGACCGAGGCTAAGGTAGAGGCGAAGCCCGCAGCCAAAAGTGGAGTGCAAAAACTCAATGGCAAAGAGCGTCAAGAACTTGAGGCTTTGCCATTGCAAATAGAAGTGCTGGAAACAGAGCAGGCCGATATTGGTATTGCGATGAGTAATCCAGATTTATATAAAAATGAGCCAGAGTTGGCGGCCAGTATGCAGGCACGCCTTAGTGAGATTACTGCTGATTTAGATCAAAAGCTGCAGCGTTGGGAGCGGCTATTGAGTCGTTCAGAATCCTAATTAGTTGCGAGCTGAATTACTTTAAGCGAGCCCGCAACTGAGCGATTTCATCGAGCAGTTCAAGCGCTAGAGCAACACCTGGCACATTCAGCTCAAGATCGTGCGTTAGGTGCGCGGCAGTTTTTGCTCTTCTCAAAGAATCGCCACTGAAGCGCCAATCTTGAGGGGACGATCCTGCTGGGCTCAGCACTCCTTCGGATACCCAAGTCATGATGAGATCTTCAGGTGTACGCGAAGCGTGCGAGAGTTCCACAATGGTCATGTGCACTTCATTCTCAACAACTTCACCTTCAATCCAAGTGATATTTGTTTGTGTCATATCGATCATCCCTTCAAGTGAGTTCTAGGGTTGAAATCAAAAGCCTTTTCAAAGGCTTGATAAGCTTCCTTGTGTGCATCAGAGTCAGCCGGCGGGAGAGCAATAGAAGGCACAACATAAAGATCGCCAGCTTCTTTGCTTGGAATACCTTTGCCTTTGAGGCGCATCTTGCGACCTGCTACCGTTCCCGCTGGAATCTTTAATTCCAAAGTGCTGCCGGCAGGGGTAGGAACATTGACGGTCGTACCCAGTGCAGCCTCCCATGGTGCTAAAGGAATATCAATGAAGACATCCTTGCCTTCAACGCGGTAAATCGCATTTGGGTGGAAATCAATTTCTAAATAGAGGTCACCAGCAGGGCCTTCGCCCACACCAGGGCCGCCTTGACCAGAAAGCCGCAGATTTTGTCCTGCCTTAATGCCTTTAGGGATGCTGACATCAAGCTTACGTTCTTGTGTGCTGACATGACCGCTAGCATCCTGCACTGGCATATGCAATGCGATCGTACGTTTGGCTCCATTGTAGGCATCGGCTAGATCAATCAAAATTTTAGCGTGATGATCTTGACCTTTAAAGTTCATGCCCTGGCGAGTATTGCCACCACGTCCACCTTGACGATGCTTGCCTCTACCGAAAAGGGATTCAAAGAATTCACTTTGATCACCCTCAAAGCTGCCACCATAACCTGGGTTAGCACCACCAAAGCCACCATCAGAATATTCAAAGCCTTCATTCCAATTTGGGGGAGGGGTAAAGTCTTGTCCGTTCTTCCAGTTTTCACCAAAGCGATCATAGGCGGCGCGTTTCTCGGTATCTTTTAAAACGGCATAAGCCTCGCCGACTTGCTTAAATTGCTCTTCAGCACCAGCTTCTTTGTTTACATCCGGATGGTATTTGCGAGCAAGTTTGCGATAGGCTGCTTTGATCTCAGCTTCAGTAGCGCCGCGAGCAACGCCAAGAGTTTCGTAGTAATCCTTAAATTTCATAAGCCTGTTTCAGTTTGGTTTCTATCTGGGTTGAGCTAATAGGATTTATTCTACAGTTCTCTTAGCTCATTACCCCAATTTGCCAGGGAACAAATTCATAGTTGCCCAAGCCCAGGAGCTCGCTTTTAGAGGCTTCGCCCGAGGCTGTGCGCAGGAATAACTCAAAAATCCTTTGACCCATCCCCTGAACCGAGACGGTGCCATCCAAAATTTCCCCACAATTGATATCCATGTCTTCGGTAAGACGTTGATACATAGGGGTATTGGTGGCTAACTTGATGCAAGGGGCCGGCTTAGAGCCAAACATGGAGCCCCGACCGGTGGTGAAGGCAATGAGGTTGGCACCTCCGGCGATCTGGCCAGTGGCAGACACGGGATCAAATCCTGGAGTATCCATGAATACAAAACCTTTGGTATTCACTGGTTCTGCATATTTGTACACTTCCATCAATGGCCCTGTACCACCCTTCATTGAGGAGCCTAATGATTTCTCAAAAATATTGGCTAGACCGCCGATTTGATTTCCAGGACTTACTTGGCCATTAATTTGGACGTCTCTGCCAACGGAGTATTCATCTTTCCACCAACGAATACGCTTGATGAGTTTCTCACCCACCGCTTTATTTACAGCTCGGCGGGTAAGGGTATGTTCAACGCCGTAGATCTCAGGCGTTTCCGAAAGTATTCCTGTGCCACCATGACGAGACAAGATATCAATTGCCGCACCTAAGGCAGGATTTGCTGTGATGGAGGAAAAACCATCTGAGCCACCGCATTGCAAGCCAACGCACAGGTGGCTAGCAGAAACTGTTTCACGTTTTGCTTTATTGGCCTCTGGAAGTAGCGCCTTGACTGCCTCAATTCCCGCTTCAATAGTTTTGCGCGTGCCGCCAGATTCTTGCATGATGAAGGTATGAAGATTGGTGCCCGCAACCAAGTCTTCTTGTTCCATCAAACCTTTGAGTTGATTGCGTTCGCAACCAAGGCCAACAATGAGGGCGGCTGCTAGGTTGGGGTGGCGTGCATAGCCTGCCATAGTCCGTCGCAGTAACTCCATAGGCTCACCACTCATTTCCATGCCGCAACCGATGTCGTGACTAAATGCCACTACACCATCGACATTGGGGAAATCTTTGAGTCGTTCTGGGGTAAACCAATCCGCAATTCGATTAACAACAGTTGCTGAACAGTTTACGGTGGAAAGTATGCCAATAAAATTACGCGTTCCTACTTTTCCATTGGGTCTGACATAGCCTTGGAAAGTGGCGCGTTCGGACTCTGGTAATAATGGAGTTGGTTTGTATTCGCTTGCGTAAGCATAGTCACGATCAAACTCCCGAAACTCAGTATTGTGACTATGAACCATAGTGCCAGCCTCGATATCCGTATTGGCAAAACCTACTATCACGTTATATTTGAGGATGGGTTCACCCTTAAGAATTTTCTTGGCGGCAATCTTATAGCCAGCAGGCACTTGACTGCGGCTTGTGAAATTCTCGCTTGGGACCTCAGCACCAATGGCTACATCTACTCTGGCAACCACAATGTTGTCATTCGGGTGGAGTCGAATAATTGGGCCAGCGAGTTTTTTTTCAGAAGTTTCAATCATGATCTTAAAGATTTAAGGGCGATAATTGATCGTATGCTTAGGTGAGGCAATATTTAATGACTCAAGTCAAAAATCAGCACTTCTGCATCTAGGCCATTGCTGATTTCAAGCTTGGATTCATTGTCAATTAGCAGGGCGTCTCCACCATTGAGCGCATTGCCATTAATGGTGAGCGCCCCCTTGATGAGGTGAGCATAGTATTTTCTCTTTGGATCCAGATCAATTGCTGCAGATTGAGGGCCATTGAAGAGTCCGGCGTATACCTTGGCATCCGCATGAATTTTGACGGCACCATTTTTTCCCTCGGGGGAGGCAATAAGACGCAACTTCCCATCCTTTTCGATTACCGGAATGGTTTTTTGCTCATAGTCTGGGGCTATCTCTAAAACATTGGGCTCAATCCAGATTTGCAAAAAATGAGTGGTTTGATCTTTGGCGTGATTGAACTCGCTATGAGTTACTCCGCTGCCTGCGCTCATGCGCTGAACATCTCCAGGAGGAATCCCTTTGACATTCCCCATGCTGTCTTCATGCGCCAATTCACCCGAGAGAACGTAGCTAATAATTTCCATATTACGATGGCCATGTTTGCCAAAACCCATCCCCGCAGCAACTCGATCCTCGTTAATTACCCGGAGGTTCCCCCAGCCCATAAAACGCGGGTCATGGTAGCCAGCAAAAGAGAATGAGTGAAAGCTTTTAAGCCAGCCGTGGTCAGCATAGCCTCGTTCTTGGGATTTTCTGATAGTAATCATGGTTTAAGAGTGTTAAAAAGCTAATTAAAAGAATATGAATAAGCACATTATCATTAGCTTTGTCCAAAATTGCTGATCGGTAGAGTATGGCAAGTTTTAAAGAAAATGTTAAAGAAACCTTTCTAGGCCTCTCGGAGAGTATTCAAGAGGGGTGGACGGATTTCACCCAGTTTTTGCAAGAGACTTGGCCGATATTGATTTTCCTAATAGTGCTTTTGTTGGGTATCGGGATTTATGCGGATCCGCCGCCCCCAAATCATGTAATGATGGCAACCGGAACGGTTGGTAGTTCCAATGAAATTCTCGGCAAAGAGTATGCGGAGTACTTTGCCAAAAAAGGCATTACCCTGGAGCTGGTTCCTACAAATGGAGCACAAGAAAATATAGATCGCTTATCTGATCGTAATGATCCTTTGCAAGCTGCATTTGTGCAGGCAGGGGTTGTATCAACTAATGACGTCACGGGCATCCATTCCCTTGGTGTCATTGCTTATGATCCAATCTGGTTTTTTTATCGAGGTCCAGAATTAAATTCAAAAGAGTTTCAGGCGGTAGATAGCAAATTTAAGTACTTCCTTAATAAAAAAATCTCCATCGGTCTTAAGGGCAGTGGAACGTACGCGCAGGCCATCAGACTTCTTCATTTATCAGGCTTTGATCCTGGAGTTAATTTTGTAAATCTTCCCGGGGGTAAAGCGGTTGACGCTCTGGAGAAGGGTGAGATTGATGGTGTCTTTATGGTTGATACCTTCTATTCGTCCAATGTTCAAGCCTTATTAAAGAATCCTAATTTAAATATCGCTACATTTGGGCGGGCTGGCGCTTATACAAAATTGATACCTTATCTCACAGTTTTAAAAGTGCCTGAGGGCGCATTTGATTTAAAGCGCAACTTCCCTAATCAGGATATTGAATTGTTAGCTACGACCACCAATCTGTTGATTGATGATCGTATGCATCCGGCCATTCAGTTTTTATTTCTAGAGGCTGCAAGAGAGATCAATGGTAAGGCGACTTTTTTCGCCGAGCGTGGAGAGTTCCCATCGTTCAAAAATACAATGCTTCCAGAAAGCCCCATTGCAATTCAATATGAAAAGAACAGAAGTCCTTTTATGGTCACTTTACTTTCGCACCTGCCATTTTGGCTTGCTGAGTTGGTAAACCATATTGTATTTATTGTTCTGCCGTTTTTAATCATCTCCTATCCTCTTTTGCAAGCATTGCCGAGCTTTCGTAGAAGGAGGATGCAAAACAAAATTAATCGCTTATATAGTGCCTTAAAGTCCTTGGAACAAGAGTTGTTAAATGGCTTTGATGATCAACAGCGTGATGAGTATCTGAAGAGGCTTAATGCACTTGAGAATCAGGCCTTAAATATCAAAATCTCGAAAGGCCTGTCCAGTGATTACTATGCTTTGCGAACCAGTATTGATTACGTACGTAGCTGTTTAAATAGGGGTGAACACCCCTATCAATTCGATATGGGTGTTGACCCAGATTTATTAAGTGCTACTCGCTCTCCCCGCCTCTACTAGGGAACTTAAAGGACGCGTAGCGTACTACGGCATTGGCTAACGCAAGTATGAGGATGGTCAAGCCCATATAGAGAATGGGCAAGTCTGCCTCATGCTTGGTATTGACTAAGTCAATAATGAGGCGAGTGACTGCAGTGATCGCTACGTAGATCAAAAAGCGTACCGGCATATGGTTGGTTTTGAAGTAAATACCAACCATTGCACCAATTTCTAGATAGATAAAAAGCAAGAGCAGATCTTCAATCGATGCAGATCCCTTGTGTACCATTCCGAGAAAGGCAACGGCTGCTGACCATACGGTTGCAGCACCAATTCCAAAAAGCGCAATTCGATGAAATAAAGAGACAAACAAGTTACCAATCGGAACAGTCCATTTTTCAATGGCATCCTCCAGCTTTGATGCGTCTTTTGGTGAGGTAGGGGTCATATTCATAAAGCCTCCAGTTTTTATTTATTCTGCACAGTATAGGTATCTATAGTGGCATATAAACAAAAAAAGAGGCACTCAGGCCCCTTTTTTTTGAAGTGTTGACTTAGGTCAACCCAAGCTATCTGCCCAAATATTGTGAGCCCAACCCCAGGCATATACGCCCTCTAAGGTAGAGGGCGCTGGAGAGAGGCCTCCCGATCCCGGAACTGGCTTGAAGGTTTTTTCGGCAGCAATGTACTGGTGGACGCTAGCGACGTGAACCACTTCTCGGTCATTTACAAAGCTATAGCAGGTGTTGGTGAGTACGGGGGCAGGATTTACTTCCCAGCCACTGAGTTCTGCCACGATTGCTGCAGCTGCCACTTTGGCATGTTGGTTAGCCATATGACCAGACTTGGGCATTGCGTATGCCACCTGAATCGAGTCTCCTAAAACATGAATATCTTTTTGTGCAGTGGATTCGAAGTTTAGGAAATTGACGTTGACCCAACGACCATTAGAGTTCGCTAGTCCAGTTTTGATAGCAATTTCACCTGCGCTCATTTGCGGCAAGACATTAAGGACATCTGCCTTCACGTCGTCCTCAACTTCGAGTTTGAGGGTTTTTGTTTTGGCGTCAACACCTACGACATTGCTTTTTGGACGGTACTCAATAATTCCGGCGTACTGTTCAGCCCACACCTTTTTAAATAGTGCGCCCTTGGATGTGATATCTTGATTGGCATCCAGAATAAGTACTTTACCGGTAGGATTGTGTTGCTTAAGGTAGTTCGCTACTTGACAGGCACGCTCATAAGGGCCTGGAGGGCAGCGGTAAGGGGCCTCAGGAATGCTAATTGCAAAAGTACCACCTGCGCGCATAGCAGCTATTTGCTTATGTAGTGCAACTGTTTCTGGCCCAGCCTTCCATGCTTGCAAAGTCACACCATCCTTATTGGCTTGAGCAAGACCTTCAACGCTCTTAAAGTTGAGTGATACACCAGGTGACACCACGGCCTTGTCGTAACGCAACGTTTTTCCAGAGGCTAACTTAACGGTTTTCTTGTCTGGATCAATGCTAGCAACGCTGTCTTGAATAATCTTGATGCCATGACGTTTGCTAAGGGTGTCATAAGGAGAGGTAATTTCCGCTAAGCTACGTGATCCACCAATGACTAAGTTGGACATTGGGCAGGAAATAAAAGATGTGTTGGGTTCAATCAGAGTGACGTTTGCGGTGTTATTTGAAAATAGGCGTAAATATTTGGCGGCTGTAGCACCACCATATCCACCGCCAATAACGAGGATTTCTGCTTTTTGTAAGTTAGCTCGTGCTTGACCTGAGAAGCCTGCAAGTAAACCGAGGGCAGCTGCGCTGTTCCCAATAAAGTGTCTACGATCCATGATGTGCTTCCTTATTGTTTCTTGCCAAGTTGATTGGCGATAGTTTCGAGTTGCTCGTCTGTGTAGCCCTTGGCTAATTGCGGCATGATGGTGCCTTCGCGTGCGCCAGATTTAAATGCTTTCAGTTGAGTGAGCATTTGTTCGCTGGTGAGATTGTTGATCAATGGCATGCTGCCATTAACAACGCCTTTACCATCAGTTCCGTGACAGTTTGCGCAAGTGGCAGCTAGACCACGTTTGTATAAATTGCTTGCATCGGCATTTTGGGCAAGAGCGCTTCCGCTCCAATAACTTATGCCAATAAGAATTGACAATAAGGCTGCGGGTTTCAAAAACTGTGCTCGCATAAAATCTGTCTCCGTTCAGAATAGTTCTGGGTAATAAATTACATATTGCTTTGCTAGCATCTTAATCAAGAATGTGCTCGAAAAGGGCACTCATTTGATACACATTTTTTATAAGCTCATTCGAAAATCTAGTTATTGCCATTTTTATTCGAGTTTCTAGTAAGCCCTATAAACTATAGGAATGCGAAGTACATTTTCTTATCGTTCCGCCTTATTAATACTGCTTTTAGGTATATTTACCTATCTTTATGGTTTGGATAGCCGATTTGCCCCTAAAAATGGGGACGAATACCCCTATATGCATATTGTGCGCATGACTGCAGATACGGGGCACTGGCTACCGCTCCAATCGCAAATGGATGGCATCAAAAACACGAAACCCCCACTCATTTTTTGGCAGGGTATTGCTAGTACCCAATGGGCAAGCGAATGGACTCTAGCTAACTTGCGTTGGCCCAGTGTTTTATATACAGCGCTCACAGCATTTTTCTTATTTTTGGCGGTGCGTCGTTTCAGTGGCAAAACCCAAACTGGATTACTGGCAGCTTTAGTTTGGCTTTCTTTTTTTGCAACCTATCGTTACGGTCGACCCTTCTTGGCAGATCCGCCAGAAGTATTTTGGATTTCGCTCCCATTCTTTGCAATCTTGTATTGGGGCAAGAGTGCATTTGAGTCTAAATTCTTTTTCCCGCTCTTTGCAGGTGTCTGCTTGGGTTTTGCTCTATTTGCAAAATCGTTCGCTTACATTGCTCCAGCCTCATTTGCTTTGGGACTCTATTACTGGCGCTGGCGTCGGTGGAGTATTTCGCAAGTGCTGCTCAAAGATCTCTATAAAGTAATTATGATTGCCGTACTTGCCCTTGGCGTATTTGCCGTGTGGTTTGCTATGGATCCAAACCCAGAAGCCGTTTGGAAAGAATTCGTTATTGGTGAGAATGCTGGTAAGTTTGCCGCGCGTCAGTCCAATTACTTGATGGATATGCTACGGGGTGGTGACAGCATATGGCTCTTAATACTCACTACGATTGCCAATGCCGGATTATTTAGTGTTGTGTTGATTTCCGCTTTGATTCAGTGCTGGCACAAACGCCGTTTTCTTAACCTTGAAGAAGTTCTTTTGCTCTTATTGATTGCTGCATTCTTCATCGTATTTAGCTTGCCTAGCCAGCGCTCTGGTCGCTATCTCTTACCTGTAATGCCGGCCTTTGCTGCGCTGATTGCCTTGTATTGGGATAGATTGCCTTTATGGGGATTTAGGATTGCTTTGTTTTTGCAGTTGCTAGTGTTATCGATCTTGCTTTGGATTGGCATCAATCTGCAGCTTTCACAATTCATGGGAGATGCAGGCGCTTGGACTTACTCCAATTGCCATTGGGTTTTGATGTTGGCAGGAATTGTGCTTGTCTTGCTTGGTTTATTGAAGCGAACCCTCACCAAAACCTTTTCTTTAGCGGCTTGCTTTTTAGTCTATTGCGCCTTAACCAGCAGTCTTGCTCCACTAGAGGGGAGCTTAGGGCGCTACTCCGCAGAAACGATTGCTCAGTTACAAGATAAAGATGTTTGGATTCCGTGCGACTATCGCGCTAAGGATGAGGAATATCGTTTATTAATTCCGGGCGCAAAACTGCATGGGTATTTGGCAAAAGATGCTGCTGATAGTGCAACCCTGGTGTCCACTTATCCGCTGGTAGCAGTGCATGCACCATTAGGTATTCAGCCTACTCTTTGTGATTCTTGTCAGATTGTTGGGCAAAGAATGGAGATGAGGGCGCGTCACTCCAATGAAGAAATTCAACAAATGTTGATGGGGCAGATTGGAAAGTATTTATTTGTTACTGAGTATTTGGTTTCTACTCCAGCCTCTAATCCGGATTTATCAAACCAAAAGGATGTTTGTAGATGAGTCGAGTCATTGCCCTTTGTTTTTTATTGCTGGCTGCGGTGATTGGCTTTCTACACATAGATAGTCGTCCGGTGTGGGTGCCATTTGTGGTTTCTCCATCTCCTGTTAATGAACAGCTTGACGAGTCTATAAGCGCCAAAGTAATCCCTTTAATAAAAGTCAGCACACCCACGCCTCAATCTAATTGGCTGCCTGATACGGGCATGCCCTCCGTGCATGCTGCATCTCTGATTGCGCTCAATGACGGCGCAGTACGTGCATTTTGGTTTTCTGGAAGTCGTGAAGGCGCTGCTGACGTATCTATCTATAGCTCTGTGTATGACGCGAAGTCTGCAAACTGGAGTGCGCCTACGGTTGTAATGGATCGCATTGGCGCAGAGCGGGGCTTGTCACGCTATATTGCCAAGCTGGGCAATCCTGTTCCCGCTAGATTGGCAGATGGCCGTATGCAATTATTTTTTGTGACGGTTTCTATAGGCGGCTGGGCGGGCAGTTCAATTTCTGCAATCACTTCGGATGATGAGGGTTTAACGTGGAGCAATCCGCAGCGCCTCATTAGCTCACCTTTACTTAACTTAAGCACCCTTGTTAAATCTCCCGGTGTTGCCTATACCGACGGACTCTTGGGTATACCTGCGTATCATGAGTGGATAGGGCGATTTGGAGAATTTCTGAGGGTCGATGCGGGACGGGTAATCGATAAACGTCGCATGAGCTCTGGGCGCAGTGCTATTCAGCCCTTGGTATTTGTAAATGACGATCAGGATGCCAGCGCCTATTTCCGGCAAACGCGCAGCTCCGGATTGCCAAAACAAATTCCTGTGAGCCACACCCAAAATGCGGGTCAAAGTTGGCAACAGTCAGAAGATTTAGCGATTGCTAATCCGAATTCCGCTGTTGCTGGGCTAGCCCTAAAAAGCGGCGCACGTATTTTGGTCTTAAATAATATTGAAAATGGCCGCTATCGTTTGGTCCTGCTGATGAGTGATCCCAAGGTAGGGCAATGGCAAACCGTTGAGGTAATCGAAGACGATGAGGCTTTGCCTGATTCTCAGCGTAAAGAATTCTCGTATCCATACTTGATTACTGTTGATGGTGATGATGCGCACTTGGTATACACCTGGGATCGCAAAAAGATTCGACATCGCTATTTTTCCAGCGCTTGGTTAAAACAGGCTTTTGGCAAGATTCAGACAGAAGCGCGAGCGCAAGATAAATCACAAGAAGAAACTGCCTCAGGTAAGGAGGTTCAATAATGAATTCTTTAATGCAAACCTTGGCCTTAATTGAGCTGTCTATTACCTGTGCGGTAGTCTTTATTTGGGCGCTGCAAAAGCTCTCTCCAAATCCACTACCCTTTGTTGTAAAGCTATTTTTAGCGCTCTTAATTGGCAATCTTTTATTTTGGCCACTAGGTATGGACTTGCCTCTAGTCGCTTATGTACGCGGTGTCACTGGTGATTTGAGTGCTGTTTTGACTTTATTGCTGTGGAGTTCATTGCTGCCTTCTCATAAACCGACGCCGCTTATATTTAAATTTGCAGTGGCAATCATTGCATTTTGTTTTTATCCTTTTGCCTTGGGCTTGGGAATGATTGATCCGTATGCCTGGGGCTATGGATCCATTGTGTTTCTGCTTGTGGTGCTATTGCTTGCTTTGATCTGTGGGTTGGCTAATTGGAATAAGGGCGTTTGGATTATCTCCCTTGCCATCATTGCATGGGCCGCCCATTGGCATGAGTCAGCCAATCTCTGGGACTATCTGCTTGATCCAATCTTAGCAATTTGGGCAATATGTGCCTGCATTGGAATGATGTACAGAAGGAAAAAAGATAAAGCCCGCTCTGGTTATCTCTTTAGACCAGGTTAATAGAGTCAAATGCATAGAAACAAAAAAACCAGCATCTGCTGGCTTTTTCATTGGTGCATTCAGTGCTGCAATCGATGCTTAGTCCGCAATATTAGACTTGCGAATGATTGGACCCCATTTATTAATTTCAGCTTCAAGGTGTGACTTAAGGCCAGTAGGAGTCATCTTCTCCGGTGAGACGATATCAATATTGGCATCGGCTAAACGTTTTTGTACATCAGGAGTATTAAGTGCCTTTTTCAAAGCGGCATTCAATTTATCCAAGATTGGTTTTGGAACGCCTTTTGGTGTGTACATGCCGTGCCAAACTTTCACTTCAAAACCCTTAAGGCCTTGCTCATCCAATGTCGGGACATTAGGAATTGCTGGTAAGCGTTTTAAGGTGGTTGTGCCGAAAGCCTTTACTCGGCCATCCTTGATGTAAGGAATAGTTTGAGTAGTTTGATCGCAAAGAAGATCTACTTGACCGCCTAACAAGTCAGTCAAAGCAGGGCCAGTTCCTTTATAAGGAATATTGGTCAGCTTCACGCCGATGCGACTCTGAAACAGTAGTCCGCATAACTGAGACACTGCACCAGGTCCGGCATTTGCCATGGTCACCTTAGAGCCATTAGCCTTGATGTAGGCTTCGAGCTCTTTAAAGTTGTTTGCTGGCAAATCCTTTTTGCCCAAGAGCACCATTGGTACATCAGCTACTTGACCGATGTATTCAAAGTTTTGCAAAGGATCGTATGGGAGCTTGTCGTACAGCGCATTAGCAGTTGCCATTCCCATGTGATGCAAATAGATGGTGTAGCCATCAGGAGCTGCACGAGCTACTTTGGTAGAAGCGATTGTTCCGCCAGCGCCGTTGACGTTTTCAACCACTACAGTTTGTCCTAGAGTTTGACCCATTGGCACAGCAATCAAGCGAGCCACTGAGTCTGTAGGGCCGCCAGCGGCAAACGGAACAACTAGTGTGATCGATTTAGTAGGCCAATCTTTTTGAGCGAGGGCGCTGGTACTAAGGAATGCGCCAACTGTTAATGCAGCAGCGATTCCTGAAAATACAAATTGCTTCATTTTCATTTTGGTCTCCATCTTGTTTTTATGTTGACCAATTTTGCCAGTTTTATAACTTTTTCAGCAATAAAAGACCCTAGTGTTTACCAGTAATTGCCAGAGTCCTTTGGGCTAATAAAACTACTGGACGATCGATCATGCGGCCATCCAGTTTTACTGCGCCGCCTTTGGAGGTCTGATCGGCTTCAATAACACGCTTGGCCCAGGCCAGCTCTTCCTCTGTAGGGGTAAAGGCTTTGGTCACAATACCCACTTGCTTGGGGTGAATGCAGAGTTTTCCGCCAAAGCCCATGCGTTTTGCACGCTCCGCATCATCCGTAATGCGTTCAACATCATCGGTAGAGGGTGTAACCCCATCAATAGGAGGGGCAATTTGTGCCAGTCGAGATGCCAAGACAATTTGATAGCGCGCCATTTGTAATTCGGTTTCTTGACGATCGCAGATCATGCCCAGATCAGCTTGTAAATCCAAATTACCTAAGGCAAGGCGAATGACTTGATTAGAGCTTGCAATTTCTTTTAGTTGATCCAAGCCAATCGCAGTTTCAATCATCGGGATGATCGCAGTATTGGGTAATATCAAGGCGGCACCATTAATTTGGTCGTGGGATTCGCTCTTTGGAATTAATAAGCAGGCAATCTGCAATTCTTGAGCCAAGATTAAATCGGCAGAATAAAACTTGGTACCGGGTGCATTGGCACGAATCACTAGACGCTTCTTTTGCTCGGGGCTAAAGCTAGGCCACGCAGCACGAATGGCATCACGCGCATTGGCCTTATCTTCTTCAGGCACAGCGTCTTCTAGATCTAGGACAACACCGCTCGCTCCGCTATCAAGGGCTTTTGCAAAACGTTCGGGGCGCGTGCCTGGTACAAAGAGAAAGTTGGTACTAAAGCCTAGGGGCGTTTCAAGTGGATTCATAAATAAGTTTGGAATTTGTTCGCGTTCAGTTCGATGGAAGAAGAAAGCCTATCTTGGCTTGTTTGCGGATATTCCACAAGAGATCAATGGCTTTGCTCATCTCCGCTGGGCTAGCACCATTGCTAAAAGCAGCAAGGCGCATAGCTTTATCGGTAATTTCGGCGCGAGAAAGGGTGTTTCCGGGATCTCCTTTGGGTTCATCAACGCGACCCTCCAAAACTTGGCCATTATTAAGATGAACTTTAACTTTACCAATCCAACGTTGTGGATAAGCGCCATCGACTTCAGGATCTAAAGTCATCGATACGCGCTCACGGAAGGCGCAGATCTCATCATCATGAAAGTGCTGGTCAAATTCTTGTAAGCCGGCAAATTGGTAGTGGGCAACTAAAGCCAAGACAGTGCCCATGGAGAACTTCGATTGGTGCACGGTCGCTGGATCAGTCACTGGGCCTAAAACATCAATAGCACCTTGGTGAACAAGCGTTTCTACTTTGGCAATATCACCTGGAGAAAGTTTATTCACCAGCATTACTTGTAGCAAAGCATCTGCGGCAGGGTGTGTATGGCGGCATGAGGCGTAGTACTTAAAGCTCGTCTCTGCTAAAGCCCAGCGACTGCCTAAACGGTCAATCAATTTACTGGGATCGCTATCGCTAGACATGCCTGCAGCTAAGCCTTGCTTGCCCTCCAAAATATGTTCTGCTCCCGTAAAGCCAGCCTGCGCAATATAGGCAGACATTAATCCTGTGGAAGCAGCATGTGCAGTATGTAGTTGCTTGGAGTCTGCTGCATCACGCAGGAACTCCCAAAGACCGGCTGACTGCGTACCCGCAGAACCAAAGGCATTGAGCATTTGCTCTGGGTTGAGTTTTAGTAGGCGCCCAACTGCTGCTGCCGCTGCCAAAGTGCCCGCTGTACCGGTGGTGTGAAATACCTTGTAATGCGAGCGACCTAAAAATTCTCCTACCCGAATGCCTACTTCGTAGCCCGCCACTGCAGCAACCAATACATCTTCACCAGAAGCACCAATGGCTTGAGCACAAGCAAGTACAGGTGGAAAGACTACGGTTGCTGGATGAAAAACTGAGCCATTGTGAACGTCATCTTGTTCGGCAACGTGGGATGCCGCAGCATTAGCCATTGCTGCTAAAAAGGGGCTAGACGTTTTACGTGATACTAAAACCTCTGCAGGACCCATGTGCGCATCACTAAAACCGCCCATATTTTGTGCAAATTGCGTAATGAGTTCAACTGGGCGAGATCCTTTGCCAGCAATTGCCGAGCCAAGCCAGTCAACCAATAGGTCTTCGGCACGGTTCATCACATCAGCTGGAATATCAGCAGCTTTTAGATTGGCTGCAAAGCACGCTAGTTCACGAGAGAAGTCTTGAGTAGTCATGAATAAAAATCTTTAATGAATTAAGCTAATACAGCAGTAGCTTGCATCGTGAGCCAGCCTTCATGATCTTGCGCCCAAATAGAGATGGTCTTTCCACTAGGATCTTTTTCGAGATCAGGCTTGGCGTTTACTTTGAAGATGTTGATATCGAAAGTAGGGCGTATGGCGCGGAACTCAAAGCTCTTGAGCTTGCAGCCGGGAATGCTTTGACGAACTAAGTCAACTAGCAGAGTTGCAATCAAGGGTCCGTGCACGATTAAGCCAGGGTAACCTTCAACCTCAGTCACATACTTACGATCGTAATGAATGCGGTGACCATTAAAAGTTAAAGCTGAATAACGAAACAGAAGTACATCGTCTGGAGTGATGGTTTTGCCCCACTTGGCATCTGTAGGCGCAGGTGTAGGTGCAGCGGGTTTGTCGTCAGGACCTGGGGCATCGCGATAGACGATGTCGTGTTCTTCGATAATTGCGAGACCATCTTGATTGGAAATCTTGTGATTAACCAATACAAAAATCAAATCGCCTGTCCGACCCGCTTTGTGAGTGACGGACTCAATCGTAGATACACGTTCAATCTCATCGCCAACCGCCAGGGGCTTTAACCATTCAATACGGCTGCCTGCCCACATGCGACGTGGTAACGGTACAGGCGGTAAAAAGCCGCCACGTTTTGGATGGCCATCGGGGCCAATTTCAGATTCGCGAGCATGCGGCAGGAAATACAACCAGTGCCATAGCTCAGGCAAAAAAGTACCCTGGCTTGGCGCAGCATCATCGCGGTCTAAAGTTGCTGATAGTGCGCGTACAGGGGCTGCTGTGACAGTATCCTGAAGAGACTCGGATTTACCAAGCCATTCTTGCAGGTGGGTGATGGTTTGAGGTTCGATTCGCATAGCTCCCATTATGCCAATCCTGGAAAAAATTCACCCCAAAAATCACCCTATCAATATAGAGATGTAATGAAAGAGCAATCCGGCTAGTGCTGAGCCGCCTAATACTGAGAGAACGCCTTTTTGAAACTTAAATAAGGCTAACCCAGCTAAAGCGCAAATGAGAATGGAGACCCAAGAAATCGAGCCGCTAAAGCCCCTTGGTAAAAATACGTGATAAGCAAAGAAGAGGCCTAGATTGGCAATAACGCCAACAACTGCAGCGGTGATTGCCGCGAGTGGAGCGGTAAATCCAAGCTTGCCATGAGTTGATTCAATTAATGGGCCGCCTACTAAGATAAAAAAGAAAGAGGGTAGGAAAGTAAACCAGGTGGCAACGCACGCGCCAATCACTCCAAACCAAAATGGATTGGTATTGCCAATGAGATGCTGAATGTGCCCAGCAAGGTAGCCCACAAAAGCTACCACCATGATGAGTGGGCCAGGTGTAGTTTCACCAAGCGCTAAACCATCAATCATTTGACTAGCGCTGAGCCAATGGAAGTGATCTACAGCGCCTTGATATACATATGGCAAAACTGCATAAGCACCACCAAAGGTGAGGAATGCCGCTTTGGTAAAGAACCACGCGATATTGGGGAATAAAGTCTTCCAGCCGAAAATGGCTACTAAGGCAGCAATCGGTAGTAACCAGCAGGTAGCGGCAACTAGGCTATGGCGAATCGTTTTTGAATACGAAAATGTAGCGTGCTCTGGTGTTGGTGTGTGATCATCAATGTTGGCGCTGCCATATTGTTTTGATTCTTTTCCATCATGCCCACCATCTTGTTGGAAATATTCTGGGTAGCGCTTGCCTCCCCAGTAACCAATGGTAGCCGCAATGGCAACAACGATTGGGAAAGCAAGATTCAGAATGAAGATCGCCAGAAATGATCCCAGAGCAATCCACTGCAGTGCTTGGTTATGAATAGCGCGCTTACCAATTCGCACTGCGGCGTGAAGAACAATTGCGGTGACAGCAGGCTTAATGCCAAAGAAGACGGCGGCGATCCATGGAACTTGTCCAAAAGTAAGATATACCCAAGACAAGCCAATCAAAATAAATAGCGAAGGCAAAACAAATAGCGTGCCCGCCAGAATACCGCCCCAGCTGCGATGCATAAGCCAGCCAATATAAGTAACTAGTTGTTGGGCTTCTGGCCCAGGCAGCAGCATGCAGTAGTTGAGCGCATGTAAAAAGCGCCGCTCGGAAATCCAGCGACGCTTCTCAACTAACTCTTGATGCAGGACGGCAATTTGTCCTGCGGGGCCACCAAAACTAATGAAACCCAGCTTGGCCCAAAACTTCAGGGCTTCACGCAGGGTGACTGATGCGGGAACGCTCAAACTTCGTCCATTCCACCCACAACTTGGCTAAAGCCGTTATCAACGTAAATGATTTCAGCAGTGATCCCGTTAGCTAAGTCAGATAATAAGAAGGCAGCAGTGTTGCCCACATCATCAATCGTCACGTTACGACGTAGTGGGGCTGTTTCTTCAACGGCTTGCAAAATCTTGCCAAAGCCTTTGATGCCTGAGGCTGCCAAAGTTTTAATTGGGCCAGCAGAGATGCCGTTGGCACGAATGCCTTTAGGGCCAACTGAACCTGCGAGGTAGCGAACAGAAGCTTCGAGTGATGCTTTTGCCAAACCCATAGTGTTGTAGTTAGGAACATTCTTCATGGAGCCTAAATACGTCAACGTGAGCAATGAAGATTTATCACGCAACATCGGAAGCGCTTCTTTTGCCATGGCAGGGAAGCTGTAAGCAGAAATATCATGCGCAATCTTGAAGCCTTCACGAGAAAGTCCTTCTAGGAAGTCGCCAGCAATTGCCTCACGTGGGGCAAAGCCAATGGCATGAACAAAACCATCAAACTGAGGCCAGGATTTGGCTAAATCTTTAAAAAGGGCACTGATTTGCTCGTCGCTGCCGACATCACAGTCAAAAATCAGTTCGGTATCGAATTCTTTTGCAAAATCAACGATGCGGTCCTTAAAGCGCTCACCTACATAGGTAAAGGCTAGTTCAGCCCCTTCACGGTGACAGGCCTTGGCGATGCCGTACGCGATAGAGCGGTTTGAGAGGAGGCCGGTAATGAGGATTTTTTTGCCGGTGAGAAAGCCCATGTTGTGTCCTTTGCTTCAAATATGATTAGCTATCTACAATTGTTGCATATATGCCTACCCTGAAACCCATTCGCCAAATTGCCCATTTCTTGCTGCTAGCCCTGCTAGTGGGGCTTGGCGCGAATATGGCACAGGCAGGGCAGGGAATTGCACAGTACGGGAAGCCTAAGTATCCCGACGGATTCACTCATTTTGACTACGTCAATCCCAATGCACCACGGGGTGGAACGCTCACCTTGCCAAATCCGGGCCAAAGAACCAGTTTTGATAAGTTCAATCCATATACATTGCGAGGGGTAACAGCTCCAGGCATTGATTTGATGTTTGAATCTCTAGCTGAAGGAAGTGCCGATGAGGTATCGAGTATTTATGGCTTGCTAGCAGAAGACATTGACGTTGCTAAAGATCGTAAGTCAGTGACTTTTCGGATTCGTCCAGAAGCAAAGTTTTCAGATGGAACTCCAGTATTAGCAGCAGACGTTAAATATAGTTTTGATACTTTAATGAGTGGCTTAGCCCACCCACGTTACAAAACCACTTTTGCAGATGTGAAACAAGCGGTGATTGTTTCTGATCGTATTGTGCGGTTTGACTTTAAAAACAACAATACTGAATTACCAATCATGGTCGGTACATTGCCCATCTTTTCGCGGAACTGGGGTAAGCGTCCTGACGGTAGCATGATTGCATTTGACAAGATTGCCTTTGAGACGCCTATTGGTAGCGGTCCGTATTTAATTGAGTCCTTCAAGGCCGGTAAATCGATTACCTATAAAAGAAATCCACAGTACTGGGCTGATCAGCTAAGTAAACCATTAAATGTGCGTGTGGGTTTTTATAACTTTGATCGCGTTCTATATAAGTTGTATAGCGATGATGCTGTCAGGCTAGAGGCCTTTAAAGCAGGGGAGTTTGACGCTCTGGTGGAGTACCGCGCCAAGATTTGGGCTAAGGGATACGTAGGCTCTAAATTTGATAACGGCATACTCCTCAAGAAAGCTTTCATCAATCACAATGGTGCTGGTATGCAAGGCTTTGCCATGAATGTCCGCAAACCTAGCTTGCAAGATCCGCGCGTTCGTCAAGCATTGGGCTTAGCTCTGGATTTCGAGTGGCTCAATCGTCAAATATTTTTTGATCAGTACGGTCGCATCAACAGCTTCTTTACTAATAGCGATTTAAGTGCCAACTATGATGGCCCACGCAAACCTACTGAAGCAGAGTTGAAATTACTCAGACCGCTTAAGGCTAAATATCCACAGTGGGTTCCCGATGCTGTGTTTGGCCCAATGCCTGCGCCACCTTCGACAAAGTCACCGGGCAGCCTTCGTCAAAATCTACGCCAAGCACGAGAGTTGCTCATGCATGCTGGTTGGCAGTATCGCGACGGCGCTCTGCGCAATGAAAAGGGTGAACCGTTTCGGATTGAGATGGTTGAGAACGGTGGATTTTTCTTGAGAGTCCTTTCTGCTTACGGGCGTAATTTAGAAAAGCTAGGCATCCAGTTAGATATCCGCACTAGCGACTTTGCCTTGTATCAAAAGCGCATGGATGAGTATGACTTTGATATGACCACCAGTCGTTTTCCTGATTCTCAAAATCCTGGCAATGAATTGTGGGACCGCTTTGGCAGTCAAGCAGCCAAAACAAAGGGTTCGGACAATATCATTGGAATACAGTCGCCAGTGGTTGACGCTTTAATAGATGAGATTACAAAAGCACAGAATCGCGAAGAGTTGCGCGCTGCCTGTAGGGCGCTAGATCGTGTTTTGTGGAATAGCTATTACGTCATACCCCAGTGGTACAACCCCACGCATCGTATTGCCTTCCGTACCGAGATGCGTTACCCAGAACCACCTCTGTATTACCAAGCTGAGCCTTGGATTATGCAAAACTGGTGGAAAGAAGAGGCTAAATAATGCAAGGACAAATGCGCGCGTATATCTTCAAGCGTTTGCTGCTCATGATTCCTACCTTGTTAGGCGTGTTGACGCTGACCTTTGCCGTAGTGCAATTTGTACCGGGCGGTCCAGTTGAGCAAATGGTCTTGGAGTTAAAAGGCAAAGGTGATGCGGCAGTTGGAGGTACAGAATCTTCTGGCGCAGGCGCAACTTACCGCGGACGTCAGGGGATTGATGCGCAGCGCTTGGAGGAAGTAAAAGCCTTATATGGCTTTGATAAGCCACCACTCGAGCGTTATTTCATGATGTTGGGTCGCTTTGCACGCTTTGATTTGGGACAAAGCTATTACCAGCATGAAAGTGTTTGGGGTTTAGTGGTTTCTAAATTACCGGTATCGATTAGCATCGGTCTATGGACCTTCTTCATTACGTATTTAGTATCGATTCCTTTGGGCATTGCAAAAGCAGTACGCGATGGCTCACGCTTTGATGCTGTTACCAGCAGCATGATTCTGGTGGGTTATGCGATTCCAGGTTTTGTGCTGGGAGTCTTGTTGCTGGTGCTCTTTGGCGGCGGCAGCTTCCTGCAGTTGTTTCCACTGCGAGGGCTTACCTCAGATAACTGGAGTGATCTGAGTTTGATTGGTAAGGTCATGGATTATTTGTGGCACTTGGTATTGCCGATTACTGCATCTGTTCTAGGTAGCTTCGCAGTAGTGACTATGCTGACCAAAAACTCATTCCTAGAAGAGATTCGTAAGCAGTATGTTCTCACTGCAAGAGCAAAAGGCCTGTCTGAAAAGCAAGTTTTATGGAAGCACGTTTTCCGCAATGCGCTCTTACCGCTAGTTACGGGTTTCCCAGCAGCTTTTATTGGGGCGTTCTTTACAGGTTCGCTGCTGATCGAAACCCTGTTCTCATTAGATGGTCTTGGCTTACTTTCATATGAGTCGGTGATGCGCCGTGACTACCCAGTCGTGTTTGGTACTTTGTATTTATTTACCTTGATTGGTTTATTCACGAAGTTAATTTCTGATCTTTGTTATGTTTATGTAGACCCACGCATTCAGTTTGGTGCGGGAGGGGGCTCATGAGTCGTTGGCATCGCTTTAAAAACAGTCGCATGGGATACGCAAGCCTGTGGATCTTCATGGTCCTATTTGGCTTATCGATGTGCGCTGAGCTCATTGCCAATGACAAGCCTTTAGTGGTTCGTTATGACGGGCATTTCTATTTCCCAATCGTGAAGAGTCAACCAGAAACGGTCTTTGGTGGAGACTTTGCTACACCAACTGATTTCTTGGATCCAGACATTCGTCACAACATCACTAGCAATGGTAATTGGGCGATTTATCCACCGATTCACTATAGCTATGAGACTCTAAATTACTTTTCTCAAGTCCCCAATCCTGCGCCGCCTTCCTGGGAGAACTGGTTGGGTACCGATGATCGTGGGCGCGATGTATTGGCTCGCCTGATCTATGGTTTCCGCTTATCTATTCTGTTTGGTTTAGCGCTCACCATTGTTGGCGTGAGTGTAGGCATCATCACCGGATCCTTGATGGGATTCTTTGGCGGTAAGTTTGACTTGGTCTCGCAGCGCCTGATCGAAATCTGGTCAGCTATGCCTGAGCTCTACTTGCTGATCATTTTTGCTTCAATCTTTAATCCTAGTGTTTCATTACTGATTATTCTGTTGGCAGCATTTGGATGGATGGGTTTATCGGACTACGTCCGCGCAGAATTTTTCCGCAATCGCGCCTTAGAGTATGTGCGTGCAGCCAGAGCATTAGGTCTGACCAATGTGCAGATCATGTGGCGCCACATACTTCCCAATAGCTTGACGCCAGTAATTACCTTTTTGCCATTCCGTATGAGTGCCGCCATTCTGTCTCTGACCAGCTTGGACTTTTTAGGTTTAGGTGTTCCTCCTGGCACGCCAAGTCTTGGTGAATTACTCTCACAAGGCAAAAGTAATCTTGATGCTTGGTGGATTTCCTTATCTACCTTCGTTGTTCTTGTCGCAACCTTATTGCTCCTAACCTTTATGGGTGAGGCCTTGCGCAATGCATTTGATACTCGCAAGGCTGGCGTGATGAGTGGGGGTCGCTCATGAGCACAACTTCAAACCAAAAACCCTTATTGCGCTACGAAGATTTGTGTATTTCTTTTGGTAGCGGGCGCAGAGAAAAATTTGCTGTTAATCATCTCGATTTAGAAATCGGTATTGGTGAACGGGTTGCCTTAGTCGGGGAGTCTGGCTCAGGCAAGACGCTCACAGCATTAGCGCCATTGCGACTCGAGCCGGAAGGTGCCAAAGTTTCCGGAAAGATTCTCTGGGACAAAAAAGATGGGAAGGGCGCAGTGGACTTGCTCTCAATGCTTATGCAAGATATTCGGGAGATCCGTGGTCGTGAAATTGCCATGGTGTTTCAGGAGCCGATGACCGCGCTGAACCCCTTATTCACAGTAGGCAATCAAATTATTGAGGCGGTGCAAATCTATCAACCTCTGATCTCTAAAGCAGATTCGATTGATGCTGCAATTGATTTACTCCGTAAGACCGGCATTCCTGAGCCCGAGAGACGCTTTCATTCTTATCCACATCAACTATCTGGTGGCCAAAGACAGCGCGCCATGATTGCTATGGCATTGGCATGTAAGCCACGCTTATTAATTGCGGATGAGCCAACTACTGCTTTGGATGTGAGTTTGCGTTTGCAAATCTTGGATTTGCTCAAAGAGCTCCAAGAGGAATCTAAAGATCATGGCGGTATGGGGATACTCCTCATCACGCATGATCTCAATCTGGTAAAGCACTTTGCACAGCGTGTAGCTGTTCTCAATCAAGGTAACTTGATGGAATCTGGATCAACCAAGCAAGTGTTTGAGCATCCTAAGGATCCATACACGCGTGCCTTGGTCAATAGTGAGCCGGTGCGTGACTTAGCGCCGCTGATGCCTTTGGCTCCGGTCCTGTTAAAAACAGAAGAGCTCTCGGTTGCTTACCCAAGCTCAGAGTCCTCTTCTTGGTTTAAAAAAGCACCGTCACATAAAGTATTAAAAAAAGTCTCCTTTTCCCTAAAGCAAGGCCAGACCATTGGCGTGATTGGTGAGTCAGGCTCTGGCAAGACTACATTGGGTATGGCGGTGCTGGGTTTATTGGGTGATAGCGCTGCAGAAGTTACCGGCAATGTTGATGTACTCGGTAGTGACTGGCAGAAACTCAAGCCGATTGAGAGACGTGCAATGCGTTCAAGCTTGCAGGTGATCTTTCAGGATCCATTTGGATCACTGTCACCGCGCATGAATATTATGCAAATTGTTTCTGAAGGTTTGGATGTGCACTTTCCAAAACTATCTTCTGCAGAACGCGAGGCACGTGTAGTCGATATGCTTAAAGAAGTGGGTTTAGATCGTTCAGCGCTTCTACGTTATCCCCATGAGTTTTCTGGTGGACAGCGTCAACGGATTGCCATTGCACGCGCACTCATTTTGCGTCCACAGATTTTAGTTTTGGATGAGCCGACATCTGCCTTGGATGTGTCGATTCAAAAGCAGGTGCTTGCACTCCTCACAGAGTTGCAGAAGAAATACAACCTGGCTTACCTCATGATTAGTCATGATTTAGCAGTGATTCGAGCAATGTCACATGAGGTGATGGTTCTCAAGGGTGGCAAGGTAGTGGAGTTTGGCGATACCGAAACCCTCATCAAACATCCCCGTCAGACCTATACCAAAGAGCTTTTCGCGGCTGCTGAGCTGGCCTAGACAGGGGCTGAGCAAAGGCCAAAAATCCCCCTCTAATGGGCTAATTTGGTGCATCCGCCCTGATTTAAAGCAAATTTACCTTAATAAACAAAGACTTAAGGCTATATTGAAGGCTTGGTTAATTAAGGGTTTTTTGTTAAACTGGTTAAATGTCATTGAAAAAAGCACTGCTTTTAAAAGTACTGGCCCTCGGTATGGGTGCCGTTGTCTCTGTATCCGCCTATGCGGTTGATTCAGTGGCTGAGGCGTCTGCTGAAACAGCAGTTCCGAAAGAGAGCATGTTCCAAGCGGGGCGCTCTTACATCGCTCGCGTTTCTGATCGCTTGGCCGATACCGTTACCGGCAAATCCGATGAGTTAATTAACCGCGCTATGGAGGTGATTGGCGTGCGTTATCGCTGGGATACTGAATTACCGCAATCTGGTTTGGATGGCAGTAGTTTTGTTGGTTACGTTTTCAAAGACAAGCTGGGTTTCTTATTGCCGCGCAAGTCGACTCAAATGAGTCGCGTCGGTAAACCAATTACTCGTGAAGAATTACAACCAGGCGATCTCGTATTCTTTAACACCATGCGCCTCACTTTTTCTCATGTGGGAATTTATGTGGGTGACAACAAATTCATTCATTCGCCTTCTAAAGGTACCAATGTTCGAGTGGACGATCTCGGTAGTCTTTACTGGGATAAACGCTTTGATGGCGCACGTCGCTTGGATGGTAGCGACAACCTTGATGACTCAGAGCGTCAAGAACTTCTGAACGAAGTAAAAAATCTCAAGCGTAAGTCACGCAGTCTTTAATAAGGACCCTACGGGCTCTAGCCTTACGGCAGTTAGCCTGCCGCCTTTCAGCTACCAGCCTTTCAGCTTCTCTTTAATGAATCCCATCTGCTCTTGTGCTGCGGCTTCGCCAGCGAGAATGGCAGCATTTCTGGATCTGAAATCACCGCTACTCATTTGTTTGAGTTGAGGCTGAATCACGATATCAGCACTTTTAAGTTCATACTGATTAATACTTCGCTGCATGATGGAAATGGTTTGTTGTAATACACCTAGAGTTCCGCTGGCATCTTGATGTACTGGCTCAGATGAAATATTTACAGCGATCACTAGTGTTGCACCCATTTGTCTTGCATAGCTTACCGGAACGGGAGCAACCAAGCCGCCGTCCACATATTCTTTGCCGCTAATGACTGCTGGCTGAAATACACCAGGCACACTACAAGATGCGCGTACTGCCAAACCAGTATTACCCGTTCTAAATAAGATACCTTTGCCTGACTGTAATTCGGTTGCAACAATTCCCAGGGGAATGCGCATTTGCTCAATCGATTTATTTTGAACTTCACGGTTCACCATATTTTGTAGGGCATCACCTTTAATAAGTCCGCCAAATCGTCCTGCAAAGGGCAGCCCCCAGTCGGCAATCGTGGCTTCATCCAGATTTAGGGCTAGGCGATTAAGTTCGTTGCCGGTGGCTCCCGATGCTAGGAGGGCGGCTATGACGCTGCCTGCGCTACTCCCAACAACGATATCAGGCCGGATCCCTTGGGCTTCCAGAGCTTTTATAACGCCCACATGGGCAAAGCCTCGAGCTGCACCAGCACCCAAAACCAATCCAACCACTGGTTTCTTATTGCCAATGAGGCTGCAAGAGCTCAGACCTACGCCCCCAATAAGGGTGCTCATGCCAATTCCAAGGCCCAAAAGTCTGCGGCGCTCCATGGAATCAGGCGTATTTGGCGTGGATAGAGGGGGTTTAGTGGAATTCTTATGCATGTGGCTATTGTATTGAGCCTACCTTATAATGGGCGCAAGGTGAACGAAAAGGACTTCGTTTCAGCGCGGATATATCCCAATAAGAACTGATGAGATGGGTTGTCCGTAGTCGCTAGAGAACACCAAAACCCATTACTAAATACATTTTTAAAGCCTAATCAGGATTGCTCCTGGTAGCCCGAATTTTATGGACGATCACAATAAGCGTGTAATTGAAACAGCCCTCCTATGTGCGCAGGAGCCACTCACCGTTGCTGATTTGTCTCGTCTATTTGTAGAAGAGATCACGACGGCAGATATCGACGAAGCATTAATCGAAATCCAGCGTGCTTGGGATGACAGGGGTATGGAATTAGTCCATATCGCAACCGGCTGGCGTTTTCAGAGCCGCCTTTCCATGCGTGAGTACCTTGATCGCCTCACACCAGAAAAGCCGCCAAAGTATTCCCGTGCAGTGATGGAAACTTTAGCCATCATTGCTTATCGTCAGCCTGTAACACGTGGTGAGATTGAAGAAATTCGCGGTGTTGCGGTGAGCAGCAACGTGATGAAGCAATTAGAAGACCGTGGTTGGGTGGAAGTAATTGGTCATAAGGAAACAGTTGGTCGCCCAGGTTTGTACGCCACCACTAAGCAGTTCTTGGATGATCTCAGCCTGACAAATTTACAAAGTTTGCCGATCTTAGAAGATGCCGCACCAATGGCTGCTGCAGCGCAGTTGGGTCAAGCAGTAATGGAGTTTGATCCATCCGCTACTGTAGAGACGGTAATTATTGATGCTGAAGCACAAGAAGTTAGCGAGACTGAAGAAACACTAGAAGTAGAAATATCCGAAATCACTGTAGAAGAAACAGTTATTGAAGTGACAGAAGAACTTAACGAAGAAGTTACCCCTGAGTCTGAAGATAAACCAGACGAAACAAAATAATCATTAATGACAAGCTCTAACGAAAACGATTCATCCCCGGTAGTAAATCCATCGGCAACCACATCTAAATCAGACGCAGCGCCATCAAATGCTGATGGCCAGAAGACTGAAGGTGGTGAGCGCACGGAACGTGGTGATCGTCGCCCACGTCGTCAAGGCGCAGGTGGCAGCAAACATCCATTTAATAAGAAGCGTCCTTTCAACAAGGATCGGCCACGCCGCGAAGGTGGTGAAGGCAATGGCCCTCGTGAAGGCGGCAACAATCAAGGCAATCAATCTTCCAAGCTAGCCCCAAATGCAGCAGAAAGCGAAGCTTTATTTGCTTCAGTTGTATCTGGTGAATTTGATGCTGCTTTGGATGCGCCTGAAGTCGAAGAAGTTAAAAATCCTGATGGCGTGAATGAGAGTGAGATCTCCCATCAAACTGGTGCTGAGCGTCGCGCACAACGTGCTCAACGTTCACGTGAGGATGAAGATTCGGATGCGCCAACAGATGAAGAAATGAGCAGTTTGCAATTCGCAAACGTTGATGACCTTCCACTCAGTTTGCGTGATGAAGTTTGGTCTGACCTCGATGGTTTAGATGATGATGCTGATGATGAAGATACTGTTAAGTTACATAAGGTATTAGCTGACGTTGGTATGGGATCCCGTCGCGATATGGAGGACTTGATTATTCAAGGACGCGTATCAGTTAACGGATTACCTGCTCACATTGGTCAGCGCATTGGACCAACAGATCAAGTGCGCATTAATGGCAAGCCGGTCCATCGCAAGATTCAGACTAAGCCACCACGCGTCATCATGTATCACAAGCCGGCTGGCGAAATCGTGAGCCAATCAGACCCAGAGGGTCGTCCAACCGTATTTGATCGTTTACCAAAGCCACGTCAGGGGCGTTGGATCGCTGTAGGTCGCTTGGACTTTAATACTGAAGGTCTTTTGTTATTTACCACTTCTGGTGAATTAGCGAATCGTTTAATGCATCCACGTTATGGCGTCGAGCGTGAATACGCAGTGCGTATCTTGGGTGACTTGAGCCAAGAAAATACTTCCCTATTGAAGAGCGGTATTACGCTTGATGATGGCCAAGCTAAATTCTTACGTCTAGCAATGGGCGGTGGCGAAGGTGCTAACCGTTGGTATCACGTTGCATTAAACGAAGGCCGTAATCGAGAAGTGCGTCGTATGTTTGAGGCGGTTGGTCATGTGGTGTCCCGCCTAATCCGAACTCGTTACGGCATTTTCTTATTACCCCCACGCTTACGTCGTGGCAAATGGGAAGAGATTGAGGCTGGCGGCATCTATAACTTAATGAAGTCTGCAGGCTTAAAAATGCCTCAGCCACAAGATAAGGGCCGCAACCCTAATCCTAATAATCGTGATCGTCGCCCGATGGGTGAGGATTTCCAACCGGATCCAATGCAAACCTCGGTTTCTTACTGGGGTTCGCGTGATGCCTTAACCCTTGCCAGCGGCCACAATGGCTTAACGCACCAGGGTAGAGGCGGCAAACCCGGTGGTGGCGGTGGTTCTGGCGAAGGGCGCGGTCCTTTCCGTGGTCGTACCCAAGGCGGCAGACCTGGCCAAGGTGGCCAAGGTGGTAGAGGTGGGCAGGGCGGTCAGGGAGGACAAGGTGGCCAGGGCCAAAATCGCAGCAAAGGCGGCAAAGTTCACCATGGTCAGTCCGCTTTTGTGACTGGCAACCCCCAAAGTCCTGGAAATGGCCCTAAACGAGGCGCACCAAAGGGGCGCAAACCCTTCAATAAAGGGCCTAGAAAACCGCGTAATCCGGGCGAAAGCTTCTGATTTGTATCGGTTTTCTGCTAAATAGGCTATAATTTTGGTCTTGCAGCAGGGGTTTTGCTGTTTTGAGTAGTTACCGACTGATGTTGCGATCAACGTAAGTCGGCCTGTTCTGAATTTCGAGAATATGGGCTTTGAAGCCCATTTTTTTTTGCCATTTTGGTATGAAGGGGTGTCGTGAAGGATCAGCAGGTTATTTCTGCAGAGCTGGAAAACTTGGGTTACACGCTAGTGGAAATTGAGCGTGAAGCCGGAGGATTGCTGCGCGTCACGATTGAAAACCCAGATTACGAACGCTTGATTTCCGTTTTGGATTGCGAGAAGGTAAGTCATCAACTGAGCTACACATTGCCAGTTGAAAACATCCCTTACGAGCGTTTAGAGATTTCATCTCCAGGATTGGATCGTCCAGTAAAGAGTGCCGCTGATTATGAGCGCTTTGCCGGTATGCAAGTAGATTTGAAGTTGCGTGTTGCCGTTGGTAACCGTAAGAATTTTCGTGGTGAGTTGCAAGGTTTGCTGAGTGGTGAATTGAATTCACCAGATGCAAAGTTTGGTTTGGTATTTGAGGGTGCTGATGGTCAGCCTTCTCAATTGGAGTTCTCTTTAGCCGAGGTCGATAAGACTCGGTTGGTCCCTGTTATTGATTTCAAAGGAAGAAAGTCATGAGCCGAGAAGTTCTCATGTTGGCAGACGCGTTAGCGCGTGAAAAGAACGTTGATCAAGCGATCGTATTCGAAGCGTTGGAGATGGCTTTGGCCTCTGCGACCAAGAAGCGCTACGCTACAGAAGACGTGGATATCCGCGTTTCAATTGATCGCGAAACTGGTGAATATGAAACCTTCCGTCGTTGGTTGGTTGTTCCCAACGAAGCAGGTCTACAAGAGCCAGATAAAGAGATTCTGCAATTTGAAGCTCAAGAGCAACTCGCTGACATGGAAGTTGGCGACTATATCGAAGAGCAAATCGAATCTTTAGCCTTCGGTCGTATCGGTGCACAAGCTGCTAAGCAAGTCATCTTGCAACGTATCCGTGATGCAGAGCGCGAACAGATTTTGAACGACTACCTTGAGCGTGGCGAAAAAGTCATGACCGGTACCGTTAAACGTGCAGACAAGAATGGTTTGATTATTGAATCAGGTCGTGTTGAAGCGTTGCTGCGTCGCGATCAAATGATTCCAAAAGAGAACTTACGTTCTGGTGACCGTGTACGCGCATACATCCTTAAGGTGGATCGTGAAGCACGCGGCCCACAAATCGAACTCTCACGTACTTGCCCAGATTTCTTGATCAAGTTGTTTGAGAATGAGGTTCCAGAGATGGAGCAGGGCTTACTAGAGATCAAAGGCGCTGCCCGTGATCCTGGTGTGCGCGCAAAGATTGCTGTGATTACTTATGACAAGCGTATCGATCCAATCGGTACTTGCGTTGGCGTTCGTGGTACACGTGTAACTGCAGTTCGCAACGAAGTTGCCGGCGAAGCAGTTGATATCGTATTGTGGTCTGAAGATCCAGCTCAGTTTGTGATTGGTGCTTTGGCTCCAGCTCAAGTGTCTTCTATCGTGGTTGACGAAGAACGTCACGCAATGGACGTTGTAGTGGATGAAGAAAACTTGGCAATCGCGATTGGCCGTAGCGGACAAAACGTTCGTTTGGCGAGCGATTTGACTGGTTGGCAGATCAACATCATGACTCCTGAAGAGTCTGCTGAGAAAACTGAAAAAGAAGCTTCTTCCGTGCGCCAGTTGTTTATGGACAAGTTGGATGTGGACCAAGAAGTGGCTGACATCTTGATTGAAGAAGGTTTCAACACATTGGAAGAAGTGGCTTACGTGCCATTATCTGAAATGTTAGAGATCGATTCATTCGATGAAGATACTGTGAATGAGTTGCGTACTCGTGCGCGTGATTCCTTGTTGACTATGGAGTTGGCAAAAGAAGAGCGCATTGGAGAAGTTTCACAAGACTTACGCTCCTTAGAAGGAATGACAACAGAACTGATTGCTAAGCTTGCTGACAATCAAGTTCATACCCGTGACGACCTTGCTGAACTAGCTGTTGATGAGCTGGTTGAGGCGACACAAATTGACGAAGAAACTGCGAAAACGCTCATCATGAAAGCGCGCGAACATTGGTTTACTTCATGAGAGGAAGTAGTGCATGGCAACAACAGTAAAAGTACTCGCTAAAGAATTAAAACGTACCGCGCCCGACCTCTTGGAGCAATTGAAGGCGGCCGGTATCGAAAAAGGTTCTGAGGACGACAGCATTACCGAGAAGGACAAAACTGTCCTTCTCGAGCATTTGCAAAAAGCACATGGCAGCGCAGATACAGGCGCGCGTAAGAAGATCACTTTAATCAAGCGTGAGAGTTCAGAAATTCGTCAAGCAGACTCTGCTGGACGCACTCGTACCGTACAGGTTGAAGTTCGTAAAAAGCGTGTGTTGGTTAAAGCGGGCGATAAAGCTCCTGAGGCAGAAGCACCGGAAGCCGCTCCAGCAAAAGTAGAAACTAAAGCCGCACCAGCTAAACCAGTTATTTCTGAGGAAGAGTTAGAAAAACGCGCAGCCGAGGCAACACGCCAAGCTGAGTTATTGGCTCGTCAAGAAGCAGAAATGAAGGCTGCTGAAGAGGCGCGTCAAAAAGAAGTTGCTGCTCCTGTAGTTGCTAAAGAAGCTACCCCGGTTGATGAAGCGCCGGCTGCTGCTGCAGCTGCTGCGGAGAAAAAAGCAGCGACAGATAAAGCTGCTAAGGATTTGGCTGCAACTAAAGAAAAAGAATTAGCGGATATTCGTGTTCGTCGTGCCGCTGCTGAAGCCGAAGCTTTAGCAATTCGCGACATGATGAGTGCTCCTGCTCGTGTTCTGAAAGCGCCAAGTGAAATTGCTGCTGAAGAAGCGAAAAAAGGTACTTTGCACAAGCCTGCAAAGGTTGAAGGTGCTGATGACAAGAAGAAGGCTGTTGCTAAAGTTGGTGGCAAGACTATTAAATCTTCTGAGACCTCCTCTACTTGGCAAGAAGAAGGCGCCAAGAAACCTGGCGGCCTCAAGACACGCGGTGATTCATCCGGCGGTGTTGGTGGTTGGCGTTCAGGCGGTGGCCGCAAGAAACAGCGTCAAATCGCTGAAGCGAACGTTGATACCAACTTCCAAGTACCAACAGAAGCTATTGTGCGTGATGTTCACGTACCAGAAACGATTACTGTTGCTGAGTTAGCTCATGCAATGGCGGTGAAGAGTGCAGAAGTGATTAAGTTGTTGATGGGTATGGGCCAGATGGTCACTATTAACCAAGTGCTCGATCAAGATACAGCGATGATCCTCGTTGAAGAGATGGGCCATAAAGCCTTTGCAGCGAAATTGGATGATCCAGATTTAGATTTGGGTACCGATGGCCACGATGCAGAGTTGTTGCCACGTCCTCCAGTTGTAACTGTGATGGGTCACGTTGACCACGGTAAGACTTCTTTGCTCGATAAGATTCGTGCAGCTAAAGTGGCTACTGGTGAAGCTGGCGGTATTACTCAGCACATCGGTGCATACCACGTAGAAACACCACGCGGCATGATTACATTCTTGGATACTCCGGGTCACGAAGCCTTTACGGCAATGCGTGCTCGTGGTGCTAAGGCAACCGATATCGTGATCTTGGTAGTAGCGGCTGATGACGGCGTAATGCCGCAAACTAAAGAAGCGATTCACCATGCGCTTGCAGGTGGCGTTCCTATTGTTGTGGCTATTAATAAGATTGATAAGCCAGAAGCCAATTCAGAGCGCGTTAAAACTGAATTGGTTGCAGAGCAAGTGGTTCCTGAAGAATACGGTGGCGATGTGCCATTTATTCCAGTATCCGCAAAAACAGGTGAAGGCATTGACGCCCTCCTTGAAAACGTTTTGTTACAAGCAGAAATTCTTGAGCTGAAAGCACCTAAAGATGCTCCAGCTCAAGGCTTAGTAATTGAAGCACGTTTGGATAAAGGTAAGGGCCCTGTTGCAACCATATTGGTTCAGTCAGGCACACTCAAACGTGGCGATATGTTGTTAGCGGGCTCAACCTATGGTCGCGTTCGCGCCATGTTGGATGAAAACGGTAAGCCATGTAATGAAGCAGGCCCATCGATACCAGTAGAGATTCAAGGCTTAGGGGATGTTCCAGCTGCTGGTGAATCAGTGCAAGTAGTTCCTGATGAGCGTAAGGCTCGTGAGATTGCACTTTTCCGCCAAGGAAAGTTCCGTGACGTGAAGTTGGCTAAACAGCAAGCATTCAAGCTTGAAACCATGATGGAAAACATGGAAGAAGGCGCAGTTGAAGCTAAGTTGTTACCGTTGATTATTAAGGCTGACGTGCAAGGCTCTCAAGAAGCTTTGGCTCAATCGTTAATGAAACTTTCTACTCCAGAAGTTAAGGTTCAAATTGTTCATGCAGGCGTTGGTGGCATTACTGAAACTGACGTGAACTTGGCTGTTGCATCCAAAGCGGTTATTTTTGGATTCAACTCCCGCGCAGATGCTGCAGCACGTAAGTTAGCTGAGAACAATGGCGTAGATATTCGTTATCACAACATTATTTATGACGCTGTAGACGAAGTGAAATTAGCCTTGAGCGGTATGTTGACACCAGACAAGAAAGAAGAAATCACTGGTCTCGTTGAGATCCGTCAAGTCTTCTTGGTATCTAAAGTTGGCGCGATTGCGGGTTGCTTGGTAGTTGACGGTATCGTCAAGCGTACTTCAAGCGTCCGTCTCCTCCGTGACAACGTGGTTGTTTGGAGTGGTGAACTAGACTCTCTCAAGCGCTTCAAAGATGATGCTAAAGAAGTTCGTGCTGGTGTCGAGTGCGGCCTGTCACTAAAAGGCTACAACGATATTAAAGAGGGCGATCAGCTTGAGGTATTTGAAGTAACTGAAGTGGCTCGTTCACTCTAAGCAAGATGCACAAGACTAGTCCGCATCGTAACCAGCGTCTCGCCGATCAAATTCAGCGAGACCTGGCTGAGCTTATTCCGCGCGAGTTGCGCAGTCCGAGTTTGGGTTTGATTACTTTGCAAAGTATTGAGCTCACACCAGACTTGGCACACGCTAAAGTGTTCTTTACAGTTTTAGGTGCTGAACCTGAACATGCCCTAAAGGCACTTCAAGAAAAAGCAGGGTATTTGCATTCATTATTGTTTAAGCGTTTGCATATTCATACTGTTCCTACATTGCATTTTCACTATGACAGCTCAGTTGAGCACGGCATAGAGATGTCTCGATTGATCGATCAAGCCGTGGATAGTGACCGCAGTAGCGATCGCAGCGATCAAGCAGACGAGACGAAGTAATTCATGTCCATCAGAATCGACGGCGTCGTGCTACTAGATAAACCTGCTGGAATGAGCTCTCAAGGTGCGGTTACTGCTGTCAAGCGCGCCTTTAATGCCGACAAAGCTGGTCATACGGGCACTTTGGATCCGATGGCAACCGGTTTGCTTCCTATTTGCTTAGGTGAAGCAACTAAATATTCACAAGACTTGCTCGAAGCTAATAAAACTTACATCGCACAAGTAAAGTTTGGCTCACGCACTGATACTGGTGATGCTGAAGGTCTCATTATTGAAGAATTGCCTTTGCCTGTATTTGCAAGCGAAGCAGAAATCAAAACTGTACTCGATGCCTTGCTCTCGAAATTTACGGGTCCGATTTCTCAAGTGCCGCCTATGTATTCAGCGCTTAAGCGTGATGGTAAGCCTTTGTATGAATATGCTCGTGCAGGTGTTGAATTAGAGCGCGCTCCACGCGATATCACGATTCACTCTATTCGTTGGACCAATATTGCTTGGCCAGAAGCCACTTTAGAGGTGAGCTGCAGCAAAGGAACCTATATTCGCGTATTAGCCGAAGATATTGGCAATGCTTTGGGGTGTGGCGCCCATTTAGTTGGCCTACGCCGTACTGAGGTTGGACACTTGAATCTTGAGCAATCTTTTACGATTGAATCGATTCAGAGTGGCTTGAAAAATACTGCTGACTATATTTTGCCGGTTGACGCGCTCTTACAAACTTTGCCCCATTTAACAGTGGATGAGCAACAGGCTAAACGTCTTGAGATGGGACAACGTGTGCCACTCAATCTACCTTCCATCGAAGCATTGGTACGCATCTATCGCGCTACTGCTGCTCCTCATAACTTTATTGGTACTGCTGATTGGCGCTCTGGTGTTTTACATCCAAAGCGTTTGATTTCGCAGGCACATTAAATATCCATAACTTATAACCCTTTTACTTATCTTTAACTTTAGAAGCTTCACATGACTAAACGCGCACTTCGTAACATAGCAATCATCGCCCACGTTGACCACGGTAAAACTACTTTGGTTGACCAACTCTTGCGCCAATCTGGCACATTCCGCTCCAATGAAAAAATGACCGAACGCGTCATGGACTCAAACGACTTGGAAAAAGAGCGTGGTATCACCATTTTGTCCAAGAATTGTGCTGTTGAATATGACGGCACACATATCAACATCGTTGATACCCCAGGACACGCTGACTTCGGTGGTGAAGTAGAGCGCGTTCTCTCTATGGTTGACGGTGTATTGCTTTTGGTTGATGCTGTAGAAGGCCCAATGCCACAAACCCGCTTTGTAACTAAAAAAGCCTTGGCTTTAGGTTTGAAGCCAATCGTAGTGATTAACAAAGTTGACCGCCCAGGCGCACGTACCGATTACGTCATCAACGCAACCTTTGAGTTGTTTGACAAATTGGGTGCCACTGAAGAGCAGTTGGACTTCCCAGTGGTGTACGCATCTGGCTTGAATGGTTATGCAGGTTTGACTGACGATGTACGTGAAGGCGATATGCGCCCATTGTTTGACACAGTGTTAAAGCACGTACCAGTTCGTGATGACAATCCAGAAGGTCCATTGCAATTGCAAATTACCTCTATTGAATACAGCACATACGTTGGTAAGATCGGCGTAGGCCGCGTGAACCGTGGAACTGTTAAGCCTTTGATGGACGTTGTGTTTATGGACGGTCCTGATGGCGCGCAACGTAAAGGTCGCATTAACCAGGTATTGAAGTTCCGTGGCTTAGAGCGTGAGTTGGTTGACGAAGCACAAGCAGGCGACATCGTGCTAGTTAATGGTATTGAAGATCTAGCGATTGGTACAACAATCTGTGCACCAGATGTTCCAGAAGCATTGCCAATGCTCAAGATTGATGAGCCAACATTGACCATGAACTTCATGGTGAACACTAGCCCATTAGCTGGTCGTGAAGGTAAATTTGTAACTAGCCGCCAAATTCGTGAGCGTCTTGACCGCGAATTGAAGTCCAACATGGCTTTGCGCGTTAAAGAAACCGACGACGACACTGTATTTGAAGTTTCTGGCCGTGGCGAATTGCACCTCACTATCTTGGTGGAAACAATGCGTCGTGAAGGTTACGAATTGGCCGTTTCCCGTCCACGCGTTGTATTCCATGAAGAAGATGGCGTGAAGATGGAGCCGTACGAGAACTTAACAGTTGACGTTGAAGATACTACTCAAGGCGCCGTAATGGAGGACTTGGGTAAGCGTAAAGGTGAATTGCTCGACATGGTGAGCGACGGCAAAGGTCGTACACGTCTTGAGTACCGTATTCCAGCTCGTGGTTTGATCGGCTTCCAAGGCGATTTCATGACCATGACTCGCGGTAACGGTTTGATGAGCCACACATTTGATTCTTATGCACCAGCTAAGGACGGTATCTTGGGTGAGCGTCATAACGGCGTATTGATTAGCCAAGATGATGGCGAAGCAGTTGCTTACGCATTGTGGAAGTTGCAAGACCGCGGTCGTATGTTTGTAAGCCCTGGTGATCCTTTGTACGAAGGTATGGTGATCGGTATTCATAGTCGTGATAACGACTTAGTGGTTAACCCAATTAAAGGTAAGCAATTAACCAACGTTCGCGCTTCTGGTACTGACGAAGCGGTACGCTTGGTAACGCCAATCGCAATGAACTTGGAATACGCAGTTGAGTTTATTGATGACGATGAATTGGTTGAAGTAACGCCGAAGAGTATTCGTATTCGCAAGCGCTACCTCAAGGAGCATGAGCGTAAAAAAGCATCACGCGAGTAATCTCGCTCAAGCCGCACAACAAAAGTCACCTCCGGGTGGCTTTTGTTCTTCATTGAAATCAGATTTCTAAACAATTAACTATTTATAGTTAAAAATCCATTAAATAAATAGACATACATGCTGCCATCCATTGAACAACGTCTTGCCCAAGAACTTTCCGCCAAACCTGCACAAGTAGCTGCAGCTATTGCCCTAATGGATGAGGGTGCCACCGTACCGTTTATCGCTCGTTACCGTAAAGAAGCGACTGGTGGTTTGGATGACACACAATTGCGCTTGCTGGAAGAGCGCCTAAGTTATCTGCGTGAGCTAGAGGATCGCCGCAAAACCATCGTTGCCTCTATTGAAGAGCAGGGTAAGATGACACCCGATTTACTCAAGGCCATCATGTTGGCAGAAGATAAGACTCGCTTGGAAGACCTCTACCTGCCATACAAGCCTAAGAGAAGAACCAAGGCGCAAATCGCATTGGAAGCTGGCTTGGAGCCATTGGCAAATGATCTTTTGACTAATCCAAATTTAGATCCTGAAGTCGAAGCCGCTAAATATCTTAAGGAAGCATTTCAGGTTGATGGAACTGATAACCCTGGAGTCTCTGATACCAAGGTCGCTCTTGAAGGTGCACGTCAAATATTGATGGAACGTTTTGCTGAAGATGCATCATTAGTCCAGTCTCTCAGGGAGTACCTACAAGACCATGGCGTAGTTGAATCTAAGGTGATTGCTGGCAAAGAACAAGAGGGTGAGAAGTTTGCGGATTACTTTGATTACTCGGAGCCGATTAAAGCGATTCCATCGCACCGCGCCTTAGCCTTATTTAGAGGTCGTCGCGAACAGATGCTGATGGTTAATTTACGTTTAGATTCCGAAGAAGAAAAGCCAAAGTGGGATTCACCGCATAATCCTTGCGAAAACCGTATTGCTAATCATTTCAAGATCAAAAATGAGGGTCGCCCGGCTGATGTTTGGTTGGCTGATACCGTTCGCTGGACTTGGCGTATTAAGTGCTCCCTGCATTTGGAGTCAGAACTCATGACAGCGCTGCGTGAGCGCTCAGAGACTGAGGCGATTAATGTATTTGCTCGAAATCTTAAAGACCTTCTACTAGCGGCGCCTGCTGGTCCACGTGTCACCATCGGCCTTGACCCTGGTATGCGTACCGGCGTGAAGGTAGCAGTAGTCGATGCAACTGGCAAGGTAGTGGATACCGAAGTCATTTACCCACATCAACCCAAAAATGATTGGGCGGGTTCATTACATACCTTGGCAAAGTTAGCCGAGAAGCACAATGCCACTTTAATTTCGATTGGTAACGGTACCGCATCGCGCGAGACGGATAAATTGGCGCAAGAACTCATTAAAGCCAAACCAGAACTCAAGCTCACCAAGATTGTGGTCTCAGAAGCGGGCGCATCCGTTTACTCAGCATCAGAGTACGCTTCAAAAGAATTGCCCGGCATGGATGTCTCTTTGCGTGGCGCTGTATCTATCGCTAGAAGACTTCAGGATCCATTGGCTGAATTGGTGAAGATCGATCCTAAATCGATTGGGGTAGGTCAGTACCAGCATGATGTCATGCAAACCCAGTTGGCTAAATCATTAGTAGCAGTAGTTGAGGATTGCGTAAATGCAGTTGGTGTGGACGTGAATACCGCTTCAGCACCACTTCTAGCAAGGGTTTCTGGTTTGAGCTCTACAGTGGCTGAGGGTATTGTGGCTTACCGTGATAGTAATGGTGCATTTAAATCGAGAGCAGATCTCAAGAGTGTTCCGCGCCTTGGCGAAAAGACCTACGAGCAAGCGGCTGGATTCTTGCGCATCATGAATGGCGATGATCCATTAGATGCCTCTGCAGTTCATCCTGAATCTTATCCTTTGGTAGAAAAGATTCTGAAGGATATTAAGAAAGGCGTAAAGGAAGTGATTGGTGATGCTGGCTTGCTGAAGTCACTTTCACCAGAAAAGTATGCTGATGGTCAATTTGGTCTGCCTACTGTTACTGACATCATTAAAGAATTAGAAAAGCCAGGCCGCGACCCACGTCCTGAATTTACTACCGCGACATTTAAAGATGGTGTCGAGAAAATAAGCGATCTCAAAACAGACATGATTTTAGAAGGCGTAGTCACTAACGTTGCTGCCTTTGGCGCCTTTGTGGATATTGGCGTGCATCAAGATGGCTTGGTCCATATTTCAGCGCTTTCCAATACCTTTGTAAAAGATCCGCATAGCGTAGTTAAAGCGGGGCAGGTAGTGAAGGTTAAGGTGCTGGAAGTGGATGAAAAGCGTAAACGCATCGCGCTAACGATGCGTTTGACAGATGAGGCCCCAAGAGACGGTGCGAAAACTGAGCAAAGAAGCCCTAATCGCCCTAAATCAAGCGAACCCAGAAAGCCGCAAGAGGAAAGAAGGCAAGCGCCCCCAATAAATAATGCTATGGCGGCTGCCTTTGGCAAGCTTAAGAAATAATGATTTATTAGAGATTTTTTCCCCGCTGGGGTGTCAAATTCTCTAAAATATTGCTTTGTATGTTTAACCACGAATGACAAGGATTACCGTGAAAATGTCCCAATCTATTTTCCGTATTGCAGCAATTTCGCTGTGTGCTTTAGGCGTCGGCATTTCTGCTGCAAAAGCAGCTGATTTCCCCGGGGATCGCCCAATTACTTTGGTAGTGCCTTTTTCTGCTGGTGGTCCAACCGATAAAGTCGCTCGTGAACTTGCTTTGGCAATGGGTAAACAGCTCAAAGGCCAAGTGATCGTGGACAACAGTCCTGGTGCGGGCGGCACGATTGCCGCTAAGCGCGTCATCAATTCGAAAAATGATGGCTACACATTATTGATTCATCACATTGGCATGTCTACCGCCCCAGCTTTGTACAAGAATCTGGGCTTTGATCCAATGAATGACTATGAGTATGTTGGCCAAGTTGCTGACGTACCGATGATCTTGGTGGGGAATAAAGATCTGCCTCCTAAAAACTATCAGGAGCTTCTTCCGTACATGAAGGCAAACGTAGGCAAGATTGCTTATGCTAATGCTGGGGTAGGTTCTGCAAGTCACTTGTGCGGATTGCTATTTATGAGCCGTATTCAGTTGGATTTGACAACCGTTCCATACAAAGGCACTGCGCCTGCTTTAACTGATTTGATCGGCAATCAAGTGCAATTGATGTGTGATCAAACAACCAATCTCTCAGGTCAGCTTGCTACCAATGCAGTGAAGCCTTATGGCACAACTACAATGCAGCGGATCAAGGCATTTGACAAGATCCCAACCCTGAACGAGCAGGGCTTGAAGAACTTTGAAGTGAAGGTTTGGCATGGTGTATACGCTCCAAAGGGTACGCCTAAAGCAGAGATGGATAAGTTAGCCAAAGCATTGCAAGGCGCTATTCAGGATCCGCTCTACAAACAACATATGGCCGAGCTGGGTGTTGAGATTCCATCACAAGCAAATGCCACTCCAGAAGGCTTGAAGAAGCATCTGAAGGCGCAGATTGATTTATGGACACCAATCATCAAAGCTGCAGGTATTTACGCAGACTAAGATGTGAGTAGCTTGGTCTCTAAATAAGAAAACCGCCTTCGGGCGGTTTTTTATTGGGCTAACAATATTTATTCCTGAATAGGCATCACTGTGACCGCTACCTCTAACGTATGGTCTGCTCCACCATGGATTACTCCACGGATAGGAGAGACATCAGAGTAATCTCTACCCTGAGCTAGATGAACATAATCTTCTCCAGGAGTTCCATATCCCCAGCGATTATTGGTTGGGTCTAGATCACACCAAATACCCTTACCTAGAATGCCATTTTCATCTATGCTGGGAACATAAACTGATGCCCAAGCATGTGAGGCATCTCCACCAATCAGTCTTGCTTGACCGGGTGCGGGATTTGTCAGAATGTAGCCGCTGATATATTTTGCTGGAATGCCGATACTGCGAAGTGATGCAATCAGAATATGAGCAAAGTCTTGGCATACGCCTTCGCGTTTATTTAATGCCTCCAGCGCAGGCGTGTTGATATCAGTACTTTTGCTAACGTAATGAAATTCACTATAGATGCGTTTCATCAAATCAATTGCCGCATCTAATATGGGCCTACCGGCCGTGAAATTGGCTCTCGCAAATTCTGAAAACTCTGGACGTAGGGTGACGAATGGAGATGTGAATAGAAATTCTGAGGCTGCATCCCACTTGGTGTTTGAGTGATAGCGGAAATATTCACGAACTTGTTCCCAGGCGGCAGTTTCCTGTGGCTTGGGGCCGTAAACAACCCTAGAAGTTTCAATTAACGACTTGGCGGTAATTAAAAGCTCGCTGTGTCTGTTTTGGAGCGAGAAAAAGGTGCAAACATTGCCATAGCTATCTTGATTTTCTTTACTCCAAGAGGGTCTAGGATTTACTTGAACTTCTGTTTTTAGTACTCGCTGGGTCTCTAGATCTGCCGGTTTGAGATGAGCAAAATGTTGTGCAATCTCAACATTAGGATCGTATGAATAATGGGTATCGTGGGTAATTTCTAGTAACATAATTTGCGCATTACATTTGGATACTGTATTCATTGGAGTGAATCAGATTAAAATAGCGTGCGCTAATTTCATCAGAAACATTCCAGGCGGACTGCGAGCAATTGCGCAAACAATTTCTGAGATCCGATAGATTACCAAAGCCATCAGCCGTAGATAGTGAAAACAAGTCGTAATCCAGTAAGTTAATGACGCTACGGGTGAGCTCATCAGGATTATTGCGTTCGGTACCCGCTAGCTTTGATAGGCGAGCTCTAAGCGTCTTGCTAACCCAAGCAAGTGATCGTGGATTTTCATCATCCATAACAAGTAAGCTAATTAAGGGAGCGATTTCCCGGCTTTGTTGATGCTGTGCATGGAAGGTGATGGTGCTATCAAATAAATTGAGTAGGGCGGTATAGCCTGAACTATCGACATTTGGATTGTTCAGTAAGCCAGAGGTGATGGCTGAATCTAAAGCATTCGTCAGAAAGGCAAGTCTCTCGATATGCCGACCAATAGAAAGTAGTTGCCACCCATCATCGCGTGTCATACGGTCAGTTTGTGCACCAGTGATCGCAGCTAAGCAGCTACTCGCGCCATTTAAAGCATCGATAGCGAGCGAGGTAGAAAAATCATTAAAGGTGCTGGCTTTATGGCAATCTGCTTGAAATTGCTCGATGCAATGATTGATCGTGCTCCATTGCTCGGTAGAGAGTCGTTCTCTTACATTAGAGGCAGTGCGCTTCATGGCTTGAAGGTTATAGCCCACACTGGTAACGCCATCGCTAGCATTGAGAGAGCTAATTAAAGTGCGCTCAAAAATTCGGTGACGCATATCACTCTGATCAAAATTGCTTGGAACACCTTCAGGCACAATTCCGTAGTAGTGGCATAGATTTTCTAGCCAAGACCACAGTGAGCGGGAAGGGGTGTATTCACTATTAATATTTTCAAGATAGAGCTTAGCCAAGCGCAGAATATTTTCACTGCGCTCGGTGTAGCGCCCAAACCAATAGAGATTCTCGGCGGCGCGGCTGGTAACTAAGCGCTTACGCATCACTTTTTCAGGAGCTTGTATCGGATGCTGCGGTAGTTGCCCTTGCTCTTGGGCGGGCTGCGGGCTTTGAACCCATACATCTGCACTACTACCGCCCCGTTGCATCGAGGCAATACCTGAGTCAGTACTGGCGATACGGGCAAGTCCACCAGGCAATACTTGCCAGCTGTTAGGGCCATCGCTTAAGGCAAAGACACGCAACACATAAGAATGAGGCTCAATCAAAGAGGCATCATTGAGATTAAAAGCATTTAACCAAGTTGGCATTTGTGCCAATGGAATATAGGTTTGTACTGTGTGATCATCTGGCTGGCGCGTAATGCGGCCTACCCATTCATCTAATTGGGCCTGATTCAGATCGCAACCTAGGGCGGATTCATAGCTTTGATGGCCCGTGCCATTCGGATAGGTTGGCTTAATAGCACTATGCCCTAAATTTGGAATAGCAGCCTCTAGTGCAGCGCGTTCACCGCACCACCAAGTATCCATTGCTGGAAGCTGAACTTTTTCATTGAGAAGTCGCTCACTAATCGCCGGTAAGAATCCTAATAGAGCAGGAGATTCAAGGAAGGCTGAGCCAGGAGCATTTGCCAACACAACATTACCGGCACGTATCACTTGCAATAGGCCGGGGACACCTAGGGTGGAGTCGGAACGCAGTTCTAATGGATCTAAAAATTCATCATCTAAACGTTTGAGCAAAATATGTACAGGCTCTAAACCGCGTACTGTTTTTAAAAATAAATGTTGGTCACGTACGGTTAAGTCACCACCTTCAACCAGAGTTAGGCCGAGATACCGAGCGAGATAAGCATGCTCAAAGTAGGTTTCGTTATAGGGACCTGGTGTGAGTAGTGCGATATGCGCGTTTGCACCTGCTGGGCTTTCAAGCTTTAATGCATCGATTAAGTCTCTATAGGCATTAGCTAGTGGGGCAATCTGCATGAGTTCATATGCTTTGGGAAATTGCCTTGCGATAAGATTGCGATTTTCCAAAAGATACCCAAGGCCAGAAGGTGCTTGGGTGCGTTGAGATAGCACTGACCATGATCCATCAGGCGCTCTTGCTAAATCAAAAGCCATGATGTGAAGATGTTTTCTGTTATTAAGCTCGACACCATGCATAGAGCGCAAATAACCAGGATGCCCATGGATTAATGCCGGAGGAATCCATCCTTCCTTCAGTAAATTTTGCGGGCCATATATGTCAACCATGATGGCTTCAAGTAAACGCGCGCGCTGCAAAACTCCAGACTGAATTTTTTGCCAAGAATCAGGATTAATAAGGAGTGGAAATAAATCTACCGACCAAGGGCGCTGCGGACCAAACTCATCGGCATAGACGTTATAGGTAATACCGTTATCCCGAATCTGCCTATTGAGTTCTTGGGTGCGTTGATCGAGATCGCTTAAACCAGCGGAGCCAAGGGATTCAAAAAAAGTTTGCCACTGGGGCAGTAGAGACTTTGATTCCCCTCGCAACTCATCAAAATGTCCCTCTTTAGGCGTGGGTGAAAGACGATTGATATCCTCCACCAGGGAGGGGTTGCTGACGTCTTTCAAAGAATGGGTCTGATGGTTGTCCACAAACTATTGTCTCACCGCCGCATATCCAGGGTAAATGGAAATTCCTTGCTGGCTGGGAGGTCAATATTGGCCTGAACTCCATCGATGGTTCCTGGGGTATGACCCATCCTAAAGAAGCGGGAAAGTCGACGGCTCTCAGCCTCATAGGCATTAATGGGGAAGTTGTCATAGTTTCGACCTCCAGGGTGGGCAACGTGATATTGACAGCCGCCAACAGAGCGTTTCATCCAAGTGTCAACCATGTCAAATATCAATGGCACATGAATGCCAATGCTTGGGTGCAGACTAGATGGAGGGTTCCAAGCCTTATAACGAACGCCCGCTACATATTCCCCGGCAACACCTGTTGGTTGGAGTGGTAAGGGTTCGCCGTTGCAGGTAATGGTGTAGCGGCTTTGGTTTAAGCCGGTGACACGCAATTCAACGCGCTCTAATGACGAGTCTACATAGCGGGCAGTTCCACCAGCGGCGCTTTCCTCTCCCATCACATGCCATGGCTCAAGCGCATTACGCAAGGTAAGTTCAGTGCCCATGACCTGTACCTGTCCGATGAGCGGGAAGCGGAATTCAAGGTGAGGTGCAAACCATTCAGACTTAAAGGCGTAACCATGCTTTTGCATCTCTTCAATAACATCATCAAAGTCCATCTTGATAAATGTCGGCAAGAGACAACGATCATGAAGCTCTGTTCCCCAGCGAGTCATTGGCGCGTCATAAGGCTTATCCCAGAAGCGAGCAATCAAGGCGCGAATGAGTAATTGTTGTACGATGCTCATGTGCGCATGTGGAGGCATTTCAAAAGCGCGTAATTCTAATAGGCCCAAGCGACCTGTTTGACTATCTGGTGAATACATCTTGTCGATACAGAATTCACTGCGATGCGTATTGCCGGTAACGTCAATCAATATATTACGTAGCGTTCTGTCAACTAGCCATGGCGGCATGCTTTGGCCAAACTTCTTACGATTCTCATGAATTTCTTTCAGCGCAATTTCTAATTCATAGATTTGATCATTACGTGCTTCATCTACCCTCGGCGCTTGACTTGTTGGGCCAATAAACATGCCGCTAAAGAGATAGCTTAAGCTCGGGTGGTTGTGCCAATACAAAATGAGACTGGCTAACAGTTCAGGCTTGCGTAAGAAAGGACTATCAATCGGTGTCGCACCACCCATCACAAAGTGATTACCTCCACCTGTGCCGGTATGGCGACCGTCTGCCATAAACTTCTCAGCAGAAAGTCGGGATTCAAAAGCGGCTTGATATAAGAATTCAGTATGCTCAACCAATTCTCCCCAGTTATGGGCTGGGTGAATATTGACTTCAATGACGCCTGGATCTGGCGTAACTTGCAATAGCTTTAAGCGTGGGTCACGTGGTGGGGTATATCCCTCCAGCACAATTTGAAACTGAAGTTCTTCTGCAGTAGCCTCAACTGCCTGTAATAAATTGAGATAGTCTTCAAGGCGAGCGAGTGGTGGCATAAAAACATACAGCACGCCTGATTTACCGCCATGCTCATTCTCAGCCTTAGGTCCATTGGAGCGCATCGGATCACGGGCTTCTACGCACATGGCTGTTCGGGTAACCCATGCAGCTGATTCTTGACGTTTTGGATTTCTTACCTCTTGCGATTGACTCCAAATCGTTTTGCCGGACCCTCTAAATTCGTTACGAGTTGGTTGTTGTTGATGAATAATTGACGCCTGACTGTTTAGCGGCGGTCTAGGAGCAAATGGATCTTGCTCAATGATGTAGGGGTAGTCCGCTTTACTAACCCAGGGCAGGGACTCTAGAGGGAGTCGATAACCCATAGGCGAATCGCCTGGTAACAAATAGAGGCGATCATCACGATATTCCCAAGGCCCAGTCTTCCAGGCGGTATCCAGGTAATTCTTGCCTTCATTCGCCTCAATTGGCAGTACATAACCCACCACAGAATCTAGTTTCTGCGTGAAGACCCGCTTTAAGCGAGTGCGCTCCATCTCATCATCTAGGTTAGATTTAAAGGGGTCAACGTTGACTGGTAGCTTAGATTCTCGCCAGAGGTAATAAAAAACATCCTCATAGGCGGGTTCAATAAATTTGTCCGCTAAGCCTAATTTTTTAGAGAGTGTGTAGACAAATTTTTCCGCATCTTTGCTGGTGTAGTTTGTAGGGTGGCGTTCATCGGCAAAGAGTTTGGAATTTTTCCAAATAGGCTGCCCATCAGCCCTCCAGTAGATTGACAATGCCCAACGAGGAAGTTGCTCTCCTGGATACCATTTGCCCTGACCAAAATGAAGGGAGCCGCCATCACCATATTCCTTGCGAAGTTTTTCTACTAAATCGGTTGCGTAACCCCGCTTAGTTGGTCCTAATGCATCTACATTCCATTCACGTTCATCGCGCCCATTAACGGATACAAAGGTGGGCTCACCACCCATGGTCAAGCGAACATCGCCCGTAACCAATTGCTCATCAACTTGATGGCCCAGATCGACAATTGCTTGCCACTGTTCTTCGGTATATGGTTTGGTTACTCGGGGTGCTTCATAAATGCGAGTGACTTCCATGGAGTGAGCGAATTGCACTTCACATTCGTCAACACCACCTTCAATCGGGGCTGCACCTGAAGGTTCGGGTGTGCAGGCGACAGGAATATGACCTTCGCCAGCAAATAGGCCGGAAGTCGGGTCCAAACCAATCCATCCCGCGCCTGGCAAATACACCTCACACCAGGCATGTAAGTCTGTGAAGTCCACTTCGGTTCCGCTTGGTCCATCTAACGCCTTGACATCTGGCTTCAGTTGAATGAGATAGCCCGAAACAAAGCGGGACGCGAGTCCGCAAAGACGCAAGAGATTCACCATTAACCAGGCAGAGTCACGACAAGAACCACTGCGAAGTTTTAACGTCTCTTCTGGTGTCTGTACTCCAGGCTCCATTCGAATGGTGTAGCTAATATCCTTGTGAACTTTTTGATTTAGCGCAACCAAAAAATCGATGGTACGCATCTTGCTGCGATCAACTGTTTTAAAGTATTTGTTGATTCCATCATTGCGCTTTTTACCTAAGTAAGGGCGCAACTCTTTCTTAAGATCTTGGCTGTAGGTAAAGGGGTAGTCTTCAGCATCTGGCTCTAAAAAGAAATCAAATGGGTTGTATACGGCCATCTCTGTAACCAGATCGACCGTTACTTTAAAGCGTGTCGTTGGCTCAGGAAAAACTAAACGAGCTTGATAGTTTGAAAACGGGTCTTGTTGCCAGTTAATGAAATGACCTTCAGGCTCAATCTTGAGAGAGTAAGAAAGGATATGGCTACGGCAATGCGGTGCCGGTCGCAGACGAATTACCTGTGGTCCCAGTTTTACTGGGCGGTCATATATGTATTCGGTGACGTGGTGTAGGGCGGCGTGTATAGACATGACTCAAAGTCTATAAGTTCACCACAAGGGTGCATTATTGCGGCGCACAAGATGGGTGCGTAAAAGCCAAGCATGCCCGGATTTGGGTAAAACCCGTCAGAAACAGGGCATTTAGCTACCAATCCTTATTTCAGGGGGAATAAGTTGTAGTTGTACCTCATTTGAAAGTTCTTATGCCTAAGCAAACTACCTTGACGATTAGTAGCAAAAATTACTCTTCATGGTCATTGCGCGGTTGGCTGATGCTGAAGCTTTCTGGCCTACCTTTTCAGGAAGTGCAGGTTCATCCGGATGATGTGGATAGCCGGGCAGAGCTCCTACTCTTGTCACCTTCCATTCTGGTTCCTCGTTTAGATCATGACGGCTGCAAAGTGTGGGATACCATGGCCATCGGCGAGTATCTGAATGAATTAAATCCTAAAGCCCATTTATTACCCAAGGATCCGGTAGCAAGAGCGCATTGTCGGTCTATCTGTGGCGAGATGCATTCCGGCTTCTCTGCCTTGCGCGCATCTTTGCCCATGAATGTCAAAGCAAAGTTTGAGTCATTCAAGGTGTGGTCAAAAGCGCAAATTGATATAAATCGCGTTCTAGTCATCTGGCAGGACTGCTTAACAACATACGGTGGACCTTTCTTATTTGGCAAGGAGCCCACATTAGCTGACGCCATGTTTGCGCCAGTGGTAACAAGATTCTTGACGTATCACGTAGAGCTTGACAAGGCGAGCAGGGATTACTGCGCGCACATCATGGCGATGCCTGAGATGAAGGAATGGGTGATGGGCGCCCTCGAAGAACCCGATGACATTGAAGAACTTGAAGTGGAGTTTTAAAAATGAACGCACCCGTAAAATTTAAAAGTGATACCGAGTTTTCTCATGTAAAACCTGCCGATACTCAGTTTTTACCAGGCGGCCTCAGGGATTTTTTTCTCTATAAAGATTTGGGTGTCGCCAAGGCAACCAAAGGTAAGGTCATTGCCCATCTCGTGAAGGCCAATAAACCCCCAGAGAATGGTACCGGCTGGCACTATCACGTAGCAGAGTTCCAGATTGTCATTATGACTAAAGGTTGGGCTAAGTTTATGTATGAAGATAAGGCTACCTTGGTTGAGGCGGGTGATGTTGTTCATCAAATGCCGGGCATCACCCATTTCCTCTTCGACTATTCACCCGACATGGAATATCTCGAGATAGTGGGCCCTGCGGACTTTGGCACTATCCCAGTTTCTGTTGCTCCAGCCGAGGTCCCAGGGGTAACTCCATGGAAGTAGTCAAAAACAATGCGCTGGCATCAGACTTTGCGGTCTTGTTTCAGCGGATTATGACAATTGCTGAGGAGCTCGATGGCATGAAGAGTTACTACCGTGAGCTTTTTCAAAAGATAGAGGCTGGCGAAGTTGCTTCAGACAACCAAGAGTTGCCCGACCTTCTCAAAACTTTTAATGTTGCTGGTTTCGTGAATTTATCCATCGTTGCAGCACGTGCAGCACAAACTGCAGCCATTATTGCCAATGATGTGTCTTTGAGTAGGGTATTTGACCCTGCGCTCAAAACTACCGAACGAGCATTGCGTCATATAGAAAGCGGTGCCCATAGATGATGTACAAAGCTTATCAAACCTTTGCTAATTTGCATAACCCCGTTCGTATGTTTGCAAAAGCATCAGAGCGCGTCTCTACTAATTGGTTTGGAAACTTTTCCCTAAACCCCATGCAGCGATTGGCTGCGCACTATGAGCAAATTTCTTTGCTTGGATTTACGCATACAAGACCTGATTTTAAAATTCAATCCATCATTGATTCGTTTGGGGTGGAGCACCCTGTTGCAGAGGAGCTCATTTACTCAACGCATTTTTGTAACTTGATTCGATTTTCAAAGCCCAATATTTCTGGTCAACCTAAGATTCTCTTAGTTGCTCCAATGTCAGGACACTTTGCTACTTTGTTAGCGGGAACCATTAAGACGCTTCTAACTGATCATGAAGTTTATGTAACCGATTGGTTGAACATTCGCGATATTCCATTAAGTTGTGGTGACTTTGACTTTGATGCTTATGTCGAGCACATCATTAACTTCTTGCAAGTGATTGGACCTCAAACCCACCTGATGGCGGTATGTCAGCCAACAGTAGCCTGCTTGGCAGCTACGGCCATCATGTCAGAAGACAAGAGTCCCTATGTACCGGCAAGCTTGACCTTGATGGCTGGGCCGATTGATGTCAGTCAAAGCCCAACAAAGGTCAATGAATTAGCCACCAGTAAACCCATGTGTTGGTTTGAAGAAAAGCTCATCGGCGTTATACCCAATCAGTTCAATGGCGCTGGTCGTAAAGTCTATCCAGGTTTCTTACAGCTCATGGCATTTATGAGTATGAATCCTGATCGCCACGCAGAGTCCTTCAGAAAGCTGTATGAGTATCGCGTTAATGGTGAGGATGATAAAGCGGATGTCATTCATGATTTTTACGAAGAGTATTTTGCAATCATGGATTTGTCGGGACCTTTCTATTTAGAAACCATTAAAAAAGTATTTATGGATCGCGATCTAGCTAATGGAACTTTGACATACCAAGGTAGATTGGTGAATCCAAAGCTGATTAAGAAAACATTTCTGCTCACGGTGGAAGGGGAGCGAGATGATATCTGTGGCATTGGACAAACTTTAGCGGCGCAAGATCTCTGTTCTGGCTTACCTGGATACAGGAAGTCGCATCATCTCCAAGCGGGTGTCGGCCATTACGGGGTATTTAATGGCAAGCGCTGGGAAAGCCAGATTTATCCAGTAGTTCGTAACCACATTCAGTCAGCACTTTAATCAGGGGGGAAATATGGTCGTCTATATCACTCGCAATATCGTTGCCAGAATGCGTCGTAATGATGGCACGGATAATGGTTGTAGACCTCTAAAGCCCGGAAAGTACGAAGCTAACAATACCAACGATGGGGCGCTAGAGATTCTTCAGGATGCTGATGAGCCCGTCTATCTATTGCCCTTTATCTGGTGGGACAACATGGAGTTAGGTGATATCTTGATTTCAGCTTAGGAGGCGACTCAGTTTTGTCGTTATTTACGCAATCAATAGCGCAGGGAGTCATTTAAAATAGCTAGCTCTAGGCATTGGGTAATGGAGCTTTATGCGCGTTAATTCAGAAGGGGTCTCAGCATCGCGGGTGTATTTACCCGCTGATCAAACTCATCCGAACTTGCTCCAATTCTTTATTGCGCAGTTCCCCCACATTCCAGGAGATGAGTGGGAGCAGCGTTTTACAGAGGGCCTTATCCTTGATCAAGACGGTCAGGCCTTGAGTGCAAAGAGTCCTTACCTGCCCAATACTCATCTGTTGTACTTCAGGCGTCTGGCCCGTGAGCCAGAGATTCCATTTGAAGAGCAGATTCTGTATCAGGATGAACATATCCTGGTAGCCGATAAACCTCATTTCTTGCCAGTAACACCAAGCGGGCTTTATCTCCATCAAACCTTGCTCAATCGACTCAAGAAAAAAACAGACATTCAAACACTCAGTCCCATTCATCGCATAGATCGAGATACCGCAGGTTTAGTGATCTTTTCAGTAAACCCCAATGAGCGCGCACAATATCAAAATCTCTTCAGAGATAGGATGGTGAAAAAAGTATATGAAGCTATTGCGCCATACTCTGAGGAGTTAGCTAAGCAGCTGCCAATGACTTATCTAAGCCGCATAGAAGAGTCTGAGCACTTCTTACAAATGCAAGAAGTTGCAGGAGAACCAAACTCAGATACCTTGATAGAGCTCATAGAAACAAAACAGCCGTGGGCTAAATACAGACTGACTCCAGGTAGCGGGAAGAAGCATCAACTGCGTTGTCATCTCAATGCCCTAAGCATCCCGATTAAGCACGACCAGATCTATCCCGTTCTTACGCCTTACCAAGAATATGACCTAGACTTCTCTAAGCCTTTACAGCTGCTGGCAAAGGAAGTTGCTTTTATTGATCCTTTGGATGGGGTAAAAAGAGTCTTCAATAGCCGTCAAGAACTAACGCTTTAGTTCTTTAGGCCCTTGAATTTATAGCTAAAAAATGCGGTTTGCACCAAATATAGGTATAAAAACTAGTAAAGTATTAGCCCTTAGGCTAACATGCAACCCATGTTGTCCAAACCTCGTTACCGCTGGCTATTAAATCGCTTAAGGCACCAGCCAGCCGGCTTGGAAGAGTGCAGTCCTGATCTAATTGTGGAGTATGCAAAAGCTACTGGTGCAAAAGTCCTTTACCGCTCCAACGAATATCCACGCTGTCCACAATTAAGTCGAGACTTTAACAAACTGGTTAAGCATAATTTAGCGGCACGCAAAAGATCGTTTCTTTATGATCTCAATGGATTTATGGTGAGTCCGCGCGCCACCTTTATATATCGCTTAACACCCGCGGCTGCAAACTCTCTGACTTGGGTTGATAGGGAGTGATGCTGATGAATGGAATAGATAGTCTCTTTGGTATCAAGCCAAAAATAGCAGTGCAGCTTGGGTTTGCCTTGTTATTTTTGATTTTGTTGATCGATATCCTCTCGCCTGATGATTACCGATTTGTTTTGCTCTACTTATTTCCTGCGGCAATCATTGCATTAAATGCCAAGTCAATGAAGGTTGTTATTGCAGCCCTGCTTATTGCAACCTTATTCGAAAATTATTTTCTCCTTAGGGAGGATTATTTTATCCTCTACCAAGCAAAGATAGAGGTGCTTAATTTGCTTGTACGTTTTCTGGCAACCTTATTAATCATTTGGCTTGCCAGGTCACTCAGGCGAAGTCAGTTGCGTGTAAATCTGTTGGCAAATACGGATTCATTAACAGGCTTATGGAATAGGCGCTGGGCACGAATTCTGATAGAGCAGGCCATTGCAAAACTTGAAGAGTCTCGAGAAATATTTTCTGTGGCGCTAATTGATGTAAATGACTTTAAGAAAGTAAATGATGTTCAAGGGCATTTGGTCGGTGATCAGGTTCTGACGAAAATTGCACACACCATGATGAGGTTTTCATCTACTGAGTCCACATTTTTTCGATTGGGTGGGGATGAGTTTCTAGTAGTTTCCCCAAAAACAAATGAAGCGCAGATGAAACAGTTGTGCGGTGATATTGTGACTACAGTGAATCAGGTAATGAAAGACTCGGGCTATCCGGTTACCTTAAGCATCGGCATGGCAACTTATATTGATGCTCCTAAGTCCGTATCAGAGATACTGCATCAAGTGGATCTAGAGATGTATCGCCATAAAACCGAACTGAGAAGTTCTCAGTAAACTTTTTTGTTGAGGTGCTTTTCGGGCTTAGCTTTTTAGTGCGCTGAAGCTTTGGGCCTGGGATCGGTGCCAATACAGCTCAAATACTCTGGGTAAGTTCAGGCTTGGATCAATATGCTCTGCATTGAGCAGCAGCCCAGCAGGCATCTCAGGCAGCAGGAAAGATAAAAGGCGGACTTCATGCTTGTTTATGCGTCGAATGATGTGAGGGGCATCAATCTCACCGGGATGATGTAATCCAGCGGCTTCCACCAGTTCTTTAAGAGTCTTAAGCGTTTCATTATGGAAGTTGTATACACGCTCAGCTTTATTGGGGACAACTAAGGCTTTCTGACGCAATGGATCCTGTGTGGTGACGCCTGTAGGACAGTTGCCTGTATTGCAAACCTGAGCTTGAATACAGCCAACAGAGAACATGAAGCCGCGAGCACTATTGCACCAATCGGCACCTAATGCAAAAGCCACAGCCATATCAAAAGCGCTAATAATTTTCCCTGCACAACCAATCTTGATTTGATCTCGTAAATTTGCGCCCATCAGGGTGTTATGAACTAGGCGAAGACCTTCTTGAAGTGGAGTCCCCACATGATTAGTGAACTCTACTGGTGATGCACCAGTGCCACCTTCAGAGCCATCCACCACGATAAAGTCGGGATGAATACCGGTCTCTAACATTGCTTTAACTATGCCAAACCATTCCCATGGGTGGCCTACGCAGAACTTAAAACCAACCGGCTTGCCGCCAGAAAGATCACGCAATTTTTTTACAAAGTGAATGAGTTCAAGCGGGGTAGAGAAGGCGCTATGAGAAGCGGGAGAGATACAAGCTTCACCTTCCTTAACACCACGTGCTGCGGCGATCTCGGCGGTTACCTTCGAGCCAGGCAGAATGCCGCCATGGCCAGGCTTAGCCCCTTGGCTTAGCTTGATCTCGATCATTTTGACCTGAGGATCTAAGGCATTCTCAGTATATTTTTCTGGATTAAAGCTGCCATCTGGATTGCGGCAACCAAAATAGCCAGAGCCAATTTCCCAGATGAGGTCGCCACCATGGACGCGATGGTATTGCGAGATCGAGCCTTCGCCAGTGTCATGGGCAAAGCCACCTTTTTTAGCGCCAAGATTTAATGCCATGATGGCATTTGCACTCAGTGAGCCAAAGCTCATTGCGGAGATATTAAAAATGCTGGCTGAATACTTTTGCTTGCAATCTTTACCGCCAATTTCTATTCGAAAATCATGACTAGACAAATGCGTAGGGGCAAATGATTGATTCATCCACTGGTAGCCAGGCGCCATTACATCTAGACTGGTGCCAAAGGGTATTTGGTCCGGAACTGCTTTGGCGCGTGAATATACTAAGGTGCGCTGCTCTTTTGAGAAAGGGGTCTCATCATTGTCACCCTCAATAAAGTATTGCCGAATTTCTGGGCGAATAAATTCCAGCATGAAGCGCAAATGGCCAATCACTGGGTAGTTTCTCAGAATGGCTACTTTGGTTTGGAGAAGATCGTAGATTCCCACTAGCGTTAAGAACCCAAACAACACGAAGAAGCGGAATGCTTGTTGATGAAGCTCTAAAGCCACAAAGCTGGTAGTTGCCCCCAAAATACAAAGCCCAAAGGGAATATATCTAATAGGGACGAGTTTATTAGGTGAGAAGGCCATAGTGAGCTTAAATGTGATGAATTTCAGTATACGTATTTAATACTAATTAAACATTTTGACCTAAATCAAGCGCTCTGATGATTCTCCGGCTTGGCAGGAGTATTCTCAAAGGGTAGTCAATATCAATAATAGGAAGAATATGTCATTAAATCATGCGGTAATCTGGATCGACCATAAAGAAGCTCACGTCATGTTTTTGAGTCAAGAGGCTAGCGAGGCTGAAGTGATTCGCAGCAAAACTACTCACGCTCATTTGCATCACAAAGCAAACGAAGTCGGCAGTGGCAAGCTAGCTTTAGATCATAAGTACCTGCATTCAGTGATTAATGCTGTGAATGAATCCAAAGAAATTTTGATCCTTGGCCCTGGCTCCGCAAAATTAGAACTCATTAAGCATGCCCACAAGCATGATGCAGCAATTGCGGAAAAGATTGTTGGCGTTGAAACTGTTGATCATCCTACTGATAAAGAAATTCTTGCCTATGCACGTAAGTTTTTCTATAAAGTAGATCAGATGCTGTAAATCTTGATTTCATAGGACGACACAAATGACTAAAGAAGTAAATAAAGAAGCTTTAGGCCCAGATGGGCTCCCAGGACATGATTACTTTCTGGATGCTGTAAATCATATTGATGAGGCTGTAGCAAACAATACGATTGCTGCTGGGGCTGCCAAGGGTTTGGTTTTTAGCTTGGTTGAAACTCTAGGTGCAATGGTTGGTGATCCTGATCTACCGAATCATTTGAAGTCTGGTTATATGGGGGCTTTGGATCTCGCGGTTGAGTTAGAGGCTAAGCTCGCTAAATTGCGTTAATCAAGTAGATTCTTTGTTTTACTATAAGGGTAACTTCGGTTGCCCTTATGCATTTAAAATGACGGTCAATTGTTATTTAACCGAAGTTCATGACCAATACCCCAAAGAAACGTTTAGCAGTAGCGCCCATGATGGAATGGACGGATCGTCATTGCCGTTCTTTTCATCGCACGCTCACTAAAGAAGCCGTTCTTTATACAGAGATGGTCACTTCTGGTGCCCTGATGCATGGTGACGTTCCGCGTAATCTAGATTATTCGCAAGATCAACATCCAGTAGTTTTGCAACTGGGTGGATCAGACCCTTCCGATTTAGCAAAGTCTGCCGAGCTAGCGCAGCAGTGGGGCTACGATGAGATCGATCTCAATTGTGGTTGTCCTTCTGAGCGCGTGCAACGTGGTGCCTTCGGTGCTTGTTTAATGGCTGAGCCTAACTTGGTGGCTGAGTGTGTCCGCTCAATGAGGAGTGCGGTAGATATTCCGATCTCGGTAAAGCATCGTTTAGGTTTGGACTCGATGGATGCTGCGAATTCTGAAACCGATTATCAATTTGCATTGAACTTTATTCTGGCAGTTGCTGATGCTGGCGCAAGTCAAGTGACTATTCATGCACGCAATGCGGTACTCAAAGGTTTATCTCCTAAAGAGAATCGTAGTAAGCCACCGTTGCGTTATGAAGTAGCTGCAAAACTGAGGCTGGATGCACAAAAGCAATTTCCAAATCTCAAAGTATTGCTAAATGGTGGCTTAGAAACCAATGAACAAATTTCCGGTCACTGGAATGACTTTGATGGTTTCATGGTTGGAAGAGCGGCATATCATTTCCCTGCATTGTTGCTCGGTTGGGATGACATGATTAATACCGATGGCGATGCTGCTGGATACCTTTTTAGTGAGACCGAGTGGCACCGCATTCAGATTGCGCTTGTTAAACAAGTGCATGCCTGGTTTGATGAATGCCAAGCTAAGGGTAAGCCTTTCTATATCGGTGCATTCACAAGACGCATTCTGGGTCTAGCGCATGGCAGGGCGGGATCACGGTATTGGCGTCAACGGCTCTCAGATCACCACGCTTTGGCCAAGGTTCAAAGTAAAGCTGCGATCACCGACTTTTTCATCGATGCGAGCTTATGCCTTGGGGATTGGGCGGCTTTTGAGTTCGAAAGTGCCTAAAAACAGGCATTGAAGGGCTGTTTTTGACAGGTTTTTGAGCAAAAAGCTATAATCTAGGTCTTCAGTGGCGGACGTAGCTCAGTTGGTAGAGTCCCAGATTGTGATTCTGGTTGTCGCGGGTTCGAGCCCCGTCGTTCGCCCCACAGTATTAAATCAAAAAGCCCCTAAATTGGGGCTTTTTGATTTTTGGTAATGATCGTTTATTTCTTATTGCGAGCTGATCTTGCGGACTCAGCAGCAAGATTGGACATCTTCACGGCTTCAGCGGCTGCTATCGCGGCTCGTTTAGTCGCCTCGGCTGCTTCGGCAGAAGCCAAGATAGATGACTCTTCAGCCTGATGAGCGACTGCGGCTGCGGCGGCAGCTGCTGCTGCAGAGGCAGCGGCAGCTGCCTCAATGGCAGCCTCAGCAGAGGCGGCAGCAGCATCAGCAGCAGCTTCGGCTGCATCCACTATTGCCTCAGATGCCGCTAACTTGGCTGCAGTGGCGCAATTCTTGGCTGAGAGAGAGGCCTTTTCAGCTGATATCGCAGCTCTTTTTGCTGCCTCCAATGCGCTTGAGGTAAGGTCTTTTAAGGTGCCTAAGGCTTCCGCATAGCGGGCATTAACCGTAATGTAGCCCTGACGTAAATTACTGACCTCTGTCCCAAGGCTAACGAGCTTCGCATAAATCTTTTCAATATCGTCTTTCATGGATCCTTAATGATGAAATTTCACTTTTATAGTCCGCTTATTTATGATTAATAGCAAGGTTTTTATAGGTTTTAGATCCATAATTAAGATATGAAAACAAAGCCATTAGGTGTGCCATTAACAACTACCCAAGAGGCTATTCAAGAAGAGTTGGAGAAGCGAGGATGGGCCTTATCCGCACTCTCTGAAGCAGCTGCCGCATTGGCGCGTGCTAATTCAACTGAACTACTAATTCAAGAGGTATGTGAAGCAATTGCATCCCAGGGCCCATACGTTCTTGCTTGGGTTGGTAGGGCAGAGGAAGATGCTTTTAAAACCGTGAAAGTGGTAGGTGCGGCTGGAGCAGCTGCGGGGTACATCAAAAATATTGTAGTGAGTTGGTCTGAAACCGAACAAACTGGACGCGGTCCTGCAGGCAGCTGTATTCGAAACAATAAAACAAGCGTAGTTGTAGATAGTGAAATGGATTCTGGATTCATTGCTTGGCGTGAAAGAGCCAGAGAGTTTGGTATTCGCTCTGCGGTGGGTTGCCCAATACCAGATGGCATCTCTGGAATGCCTTTCGGTGTATTGCTGGTCTATTCAAAAGTCCCGAATACGTTTGGCGCTTCTGAGGTGCAATTGTTTGAGAGTCTAGCAAAAGAAATTGGCTTTGGATTGCGATCTATTGAGCGTCAGCATAAGTTGGACGATCAAATTCATGAAAAAGAATTAACACAAGAGCGCTTATCAACAGCCTTGCGATCAACCATTGAGGCCATGTCTAAGACCATGGAGTGGCGAGATCCTTATACAGCCGGCCATCAAAAGAGGGTGGCTAGTATTTCGATGGCGATTGGTCGCCAATTGGGTTGGAGTAATGAGCGTATTCAGTCTATCTATATGGCTGCAATGGTCCACGACATTGGCAAGATGGCAGTGCCATCCGAAATTTTGACAAAGCCATCGCGATTAACTGATCTCGAGATGCAAATGGTCCAAGGTCACGTCGAGGCTGGCTATCAAATTCTCAAAGATATTCCTTTCCCATGGCCGATTGCTGAGATGGTGCATCAACATCACGAGCGCTTAGATGGCAGCGGTTATCCGAACGGGTTAAAGGGGGATGAGATTTGCGAAGAGGCTAGGGTGTTGGCGGTGGCTGACACCATTGAAGCGATGGCAACGCATAGACCTTATCGTCCAGCAAAAGGTTTGGCTGCTGCTTTGGATGAAATTCGAATAGAGGCTGGCACAAAGTTAGACACAAAAGTAGTTGATGCTGCTTTTAAACTCCTTAATGGTGAAAATGAGTTGCAAAAAATTATTGATACACAATAGGTATGGGAGCTAAGTTTTTTTCAATCAGCTTTTATGTGATGGCGGTGGTGGCGCAGGTAGGTGTTACCGCATACGCTCTCAACTTATTTTTTCGATCCAAACAGTATCGCCTGGCTAGCGGTCTATTAGCGCTTAGCTTTGGATTGATGATCGGCAGAAGAGTGGCTCCGATACTGCTTTTCTATACAAGCGGACATTACAACCTATTTGATGCTTTCCTGGCTCTATCTATTTCGCTGCTAATGTTTTTTGGTGTAGTACAGCTCAAAAAAATTATCACTGAATTGGAAATCAAGAATTTTATTTTGGACCGCAGCTCAAAAACAGATTCTTTAACCCAGGCGTTGAGCCGCTCTGAAACCTTTGCTAGGGCAGAATTAGAAATCGAAAGATCGCTACGCAGTCAAGAGCCTGTAGCATTTCTGATGCTAGATATTGATTTCTTTAAAAAAATTAATGATCAATATGGGCATCCACTTGGGGATGTTGTTCTAGTAAACCTGGTAAAGCATTGCCAAGAAGAATTGAGGGTGATTGATATCTTTGGCAGGGTTGGTGGAGAAGAGTTTTTTGTCATTTTGCCTGGGAACTCCATTGACCTGGCGCGTGAGGTGGCTGAACGCCTGCGCAAGAAGGTAACTTCTTTGCCTTGCGCCGTAGTAGATGGCAAAGAGGTATTTATCACTATTAGCATTGGAGTCGCGTGCTATAGCCCCCAAAGCCATGGTGAGACTAAGGCAGATATTGTTTTGAGAGCGTTTTACGCTAAAGCGGATGAGGCCATGTATCAGGCCAAGTCAAATGGCAGAAACCGAACAGAGCTTTGGGCTTAATAAACCAATAAAATCAAGAATATTCAAAAAATATACATTAATGCAAAAAAAGCGAAACATCATTCATGCAACCATTAATGCCCTTGATGGCGTTAAGGAGCTCATTAAGCAAAAGGCAGCTCGCAGAGAGTTATTTCTGGTCTTGATTGCTATTGGGTTTTTTTGCTATCGCCCGAATGTCTACACTGTCTTGATTGCAGTTTTATCTCTAGTCTTATTGGCAATTGAGGCATTGAATACTGCGATTGAGAAGACTTGTGATCTGATTACCTTAGAAGAGCATCCTGAAATCAAGAAGATCAAGGATTTAGGTGCGGCAGCAGTAATGATTATTGTATTGGCAATTGTTCTCATCTTCATTAGGTACTTATCACCATTCTTCTGATGAGTAACTTTTTAAGCGCCTTTCACATACACATCATTCCTAGAATGGATGTGGAGTCATCGGATGAAACATCTAATCACGCTGAACGTGAGAAGCTGATACTTCTGATTGCAAAAATTTGCAAAGATTTTCGTGGCACTGCTTCTGAAGAATTCCAGGGCACTTTGATTTATGGATTTGAGCAAGTCAGTTTTGCGGTCCAGGCGGCAATGGCCATTCAAATAGAGGCGGACGCCTTAAATGCAAAAAATCATTTAGCGCCCATAGGCTTGGCATCGATTGGGATTGTTTCTCTGATTAATCCATTTACTGGGCTCAAGGAAGAAGAGCGCTCGATCCAGTTGGCATCGTTCATGGCTGAGGCTGCTGGCCCTGGAGAGCTTTATCTATCTGAGGGCGCGCACGATTCCTTAAAGAACCCAGACTCACTTTTGTGTCGTTTTACAAGGCAGTTACTGAGAACGGGTGAGGATAGAGCCCTCAATGCCTATGAAGTCTTTTGGAGCCCAACAGAGGTTGATCCGGGAAGGCTCCATAAAGATCCCAATGCCATTGATTTGGAGCTTCAGCCGATACGCTCCTTTGGCTTGAAGTTGGCTGCAGGAATTTTTCTGCTGTTCTTTGGTGTGCTTCTACTTACTGTAGGTTGGGAAGCACTGTGGGTCTGGTTTATTGCATTGGTAAATCGCTAATGTTTATGCGCGATCGTCATTTCAGAATTACCGCAAGCTTGTTCATGTTTGCATTCGGCATTGGCGTCATGATTTACTTCGCCGAGGAATTGCTCAATCTTGGAGGACAGCTATATCTAGGGTGGGGTAGCTTCTTTATTATTTTCCTCATGTCGAAGGTAAAGTATTTCCGCAATCAACCTTGGCGTTCTTTATTTATTGTTCTGGCGCTATTCGTTAGCTGTCGATATATCGCCTGGCGGATCTACGACACCTTAACGTATACCGGTTTCTTTGATTTTATCGGCACCGCTCTGTTGTTCCTGGCGGAGCTATATGGATTCACCTTATTCCTGCTAGACATGTTTGTGAACTTCTCGCCAATGTCTAGTGAAATTATTCCCTTATCTGAGGATGAGTCTTCTTATCCATCAGTGGATATCTTTATTCCTACTTATGATGAGTCTGAAGCTATCGTTCGTATGACGGTGACGGCAGCAACTCAGATTCAATACCCCAAAGAAAAGCTCAATATTTATATTCTGGATGACGGCGGGACTCATGCCAAGCGTCGGAGTAAGGAGACGGGTCATCAGGCATGGAGGCGCCATTACAGCTTAAGAAGGCTTGCTAAAGAGCTCAGCGTGCATTACATCACGCGGGATACTAATCAAAAGGCTAAAGCAGGAAATATCAATCACGCTTTACAGCATAGCAATGGCGATCTCATTTTAATTTTGGATTGCGATCAAATACCGACAAAAGATATTTTGCACAATACAGTAGGGCAGTTTTTAAGCGATCCCAAAATGTTCTTGGTGCAAACCCCGCATTTCTTCATTAATGAAACTCCAGTCAATAACGTGATTACTGGTATTTCTAATCGCCCGGATGAGAGCGAGATGTTTTATCGCAAGATTCAGCCGGCTATGAATTTTTGGAATTCGACTTTTTTCTGTGGCTCTGCGGCAGTGTTGCGCCGTCAGTACCTGATGGAAGTAGGTGGTATTGCTATTAAGACGATTACGGAAGATTGTGAGACTTCACTTATTCTCCATGCGCATGGCTATAACAGTAGCTATATTAATAAGCCCATGGTCTGCGGTCTTTCCCCGGAGACTCCGTCTGACTATCTCACCCAGCATTCACGCTGGGCTAAGGGGATGCTCCAGATCTTGATGCATTACAACCCCTTGTTTATGCGTGGACTCAGCCTACCGCAACGTTTGGCTTATTTTTCTTCGTCATACTCTTGGCTTTTTGGATTTGCACGCTACATCTTTTTCTTGGCGCCATCAGCCTTCTTGATTTTGGGTCTTAATGTTTATTCGGCCAATTGGCATGAGATGGTAGATTTCACGGTTCCTTATGCGTTGAGTATTTTGGTAGTCATCTCATACTTCTTTGCTGGTTCACGTCAACTCTTCTTCTCGGAAATTTATGAAACTGTAAAAGGTTTCAGGATGATTCGAGAACTCATGCCGGTCCTCTTAAATCCCTGGAAGCAAAAGTTTCTGGTAACGCCAAAAGGCCTTACTTTAGAAAAAGAGCAGCTGAGCTGGGACGCTTTCCCGTTATTTATCCTAGTTACCATCAATGCTGTTTCTATTTTTATTGCGGCCCTTCGCTGGCATTACGAGCCGATTTGGCATGACAACATCGTCATTACTGCAATATGGTGTTGTATCAATATTTGGCTGGGCTTAATGTCTCTGGGCGCATTTTGGGAAAAGCGTCAAGTCAGAGCCTATTACCGAATTGGTGGTGGCGGAACGGTCACAGTTAATCGTGGCAATGGTTTGCCTGTTATCGAGGCAAATTTAGAGGATGTTTCGGTGAGTGGCATTGGGTTTGTTCTTCCATTGAATACGGACCTAAAAGTTGGCGAATCCATTGAATTGGCTGTGAATGATAGTTATGGGAATAACTATACATTTAGAGCAAAAGTAGTTCGTATGCAAAAAGAGGCTAATCATTATTTTTGCGGCACACAGTTTGTCGCAGAGCGAATTGGCAGTCCTGAGGCTATTGCCTTCGTTTATGGGGATAGTGGTCGTTGGCAGTGCATTTGGGATGCCAGTGCGGAACTCAAGCATTCAAAACTTCAGTTGTATTTGTTAACGAAGTTGGGTCTTCGTGCCGTTCGCGAGAACTCTGCTGGATATTTTGCTTACATCTCAAAGAGTATCGGCACATTTATTGTGATGCTGTTTAACCCCTATGTTTGGTTTTACGCAATCACTGGCTTAACGAATTGGATTATTTACCTATTTTATTTATTCGTTGTCTATACCATTGGCTTGGTCGATCATGAGCAGGCAAGAACCTTTCCTCGCTTACAGGCCGGGGAAAAGATGACAGTATATTTTCCTAAGTTGGATGCCACGCTAGAAGGATGGGTCTTTGATATCTCCCTTACCGGCATCGGTATCAAAGTTAATTTACCGTTCTTAATTAACGATAACGAATTAATCGAGGTTTCTGTACCCGGCGTATTAAAGGCACAGCAACGTATAGATTGCATAATTCGCCGCGTTATTAAAGAGGGTGACAAAGTCATTTTGGGCGCTGAATTTATTGTGGATAACAGCAATTTCTTCAGGATCGTGAGCTTCGTTTATGGTCAAGGATCGAAGATGGTATTTTCTTTAGCGATTCAGAATTTAAGACGCATTCTGGCTTATCTCTTTTTCACAGGCGAGCTAAAGGATGAGCGCAAGAACCTTGCCTCATCTAATAAGTCTCTAAGCAAGTAAATAAGTAAATAATTCATTTGAAAATAAAAGCCCTTCATCTCTGCTTAGGTCTTGCGTTGCTCTCTTCAGTTGAGATGGTGGAGCTTGCCTACGCTTCTGAAGCAACCCTCAGTAGGCAAGAGACTGCAGAGGCTAGAAGGACGCTAACTCAGGCTACTATTCTGCAAAAAAGTGGCAAGCCAGCTGAAGCAAATGCCTTTCTAAAAGAGAAGTTCCCCAATGGGCCGCCTGCAGGTGATTTGGCGGTTGGTTATTACAAGATTATTGCTAGCTTGCCGGGCGGCTGGAATGAGGCACGTTCGGGGTTAGAGGGCTTGGTTAAATCCGACCCAAAAAACTTGCAGTACACCTTAGCTTTAGATGTCTTATTGGGATCTAAGCGAGAGACTCGTGATCTTGCCATTCAGAATTTGGCTGGAACTTATAAAGTCCGCAAAGTGGATAAACAGCGAGTGCTTCAAGTATGGCGAGAAGTGCTCAATGCCCAAGAGCTTGGTCCCGAACTGATTCCACTTTATGAGCAGTATCTAAAGTTAGATCCCCATAATCAAGAAATTACCGGTCGTTGGATTCTTGAAAAGGATGCGCTTGAAGAGCGTAAACGTATTGCAAATGATCCTTTGCTCAGACGTCGTCAAGTTGGCCTAGATCTATTGGATAAGGGTGACATCGTTGGGGCGGAAGCGCCGCTGATGGATACCCTCAAAGCACGCCCAAAGGATTACTTGGCATTAGGTGGCATGGGCCTCATTCGGATGAGGCAGGGTAATTATGAAGAGGCTGTCGCTTACTATCAGAAAGCCCTAGCGCTCAACCCTGAAAATGCTGGTAAGTGGAAGAGTCTGATATCTACCAGTCAATATTGGCTGCAAATTCATCAGGCTGAGGATGCGAGAGATAAAAAGAACTATCCCTTGGCGATAGAAAAAATTCGTGCAGCTATCAACATGGAACCGCAGGGCGCTGAAGCCATTGCTGTGCTGGGAACCATCGAGGCTGAACGTGGAAATAGCAAAGAAGCAGAAAAGCAATTTCGAGAAGCTTTGAACATTGAGTCTGATAACGGTATTGCGCTGCGTGGGTTAGTTCAATTACTTATTAATTCTGGTAGGCGTGATGAGGCGCTAGCCTTAATTAATGCACAAGCACCTGCAAATAGTGCTGCTGGCAAAGGCTATGACTATTTACGCGTCAAGATTTTGAGTTCACAGGCTGATGACTTGGTAGGTAAAGGGCAGGCTGAAGCCGCGATTCCCTATGTACTGAGTGCATTAAAGCTAGAGCCATTAAATCCCTGGTTACGTTTTCAGTTGGCTGGAATTTATGAGGGCCTAGGCTCTGTCGATAAAGGTTTGGCTGTGATGAAAGAGGGCTTGAGGCTTTCCCCCAATGATCCTGAGATGGTTAATGCGAATGTTCTTTTTCTATTGAGTGCCGATAAAACTGAGGATGCCCTTAGTTTGATGCGGAGTGCTCTTGCAAAACCATCCTCTGACGCCACATCTCTCCGTTTAACCTATGCCAATGTGCTTAATCGTTTGCAGCGTGATGACGAGTTAAGCCCTGTACTACAACAGCTCTCCAAGTCTCAGTTGTCACCGAGTGATAAGTTGAAGTTTACGCAAATACGACTTGATTTTGATATTCGCCAGGCACTCAAGGTGGGTGATACTCAAAAAGCGATTATGCTGTTGCAGCAGGCTATCGCACTAGATAGGGATGAGATCTGGTTGCGTTTGGATTTGGCACGCTTATATGCCAAGTTACATCGCCCAAAAGAGGGCATTGCAATATTCGATGCCTTTCTGAAGACTCATCCCAATAGTGTTGAAGGTTTATACGCTTATGCCTTGTACTTATCTGGCCTCGAACAAAATCAACCCGCTCTAAAAGTATTGGAAAAAATTCCAGCAGCTGAGCGTACTCCTAAAATCATTCGCTTTCAAAGAGGTGTATGGGTTGATCTACAGCTGACTCAGGTAAACAGGCTAAATGCCCAAGGTGATAAACCGAAAGCAATCGCTCAACTCAGTGCGCTTGAAATCGACGTCTCCAATGATCCCGACCTTTCTTCCTTGGTTGCGCTGATGTGGGGAAAAATAGGCAAAGTAGAGCAAGCCAATGCGCTCTTTCAAAAGATAGAGCAAAGCACTCCAAATCTTTCGGTTGAATGGCATTTGCGTTATGCCAATTACCTCCTAAATAATGACCAGCCAGAGGCATTCCAAAGAGAGATGGCACTCGTCTCAGAGCAAAAGTTAAGTCCAGGCCAAAAACAAGATTATGCAGATCTTCAAGAGGCGGCAGAGCTTAGGGCTATTGGTCAATTCATTCGGGATGGCGATATTCAAGTGGCTAAACAAAAACTGCAGCCACTCATTTCTGTAACACCCAATAATTACAAGATGATGTATTTGGATAGCCAGATCCAAAGAAGAGAAGGTTACCTAGATAAAGCAATTGATATCGAGCAGCGTGCTCTCGTACAGTCCCCAGTACCGCTCTCTAGTTACCATAGCCTTTCTACACTCAAGCCAGTAGCAAGCTCTTCTGGAGTTTCTGTCTTTCAGATTGAGCAACCAATCTTGGAGCCCTCAGCTGTTCCTTCGGGAAGTGCATATCAATATAAGCAGATGGCCGACATGATTGACATGCGCACCAATTGGATAGACTCAGCGGTTGATTATTTATCCCTCAACGGTACCCCGGGACAATCGTATTACCGTGCTACAGAGATTCCGCTGGAGTGGAGAATGCCATTGCGTTCAGATGAAAGGGTGACTTTCAGGGCTGACCAGGTCAATATTAATGCGGGCACTATTGATGCCGGCAATGCTTATCAAGTAAGTACTTTTGGCACTATGGCTACCGTTTGTGGGGGCGGTACTGGCTCTGGAAAATGTCCGACTGGTTACTCCAATCAATCTGCTTCCGGCACCGCTCTGAACATCGGGTATGAGAAGCAAAACTTTAAGGCTGATATTGGCACCACTCCATTAGGCTTCCTCACTCAAAATTGGATTGGCGGAATAAAGCAGAAGCTAGATGCTGGTCCTGTTGGGATTTCATTAGAGTTGGCTCGTCGCCCAATGACAAGTACCTTGCTCTCATATGCAGGCACTCGCGATCCCGTTACTGGTTCAGTCTGGGGCGGTATGGTTGCCACTGGTGGAACGGTGGGTTTAAGTCTGGATCAAGGCGGAACCCTTGGTGGCTGGACCTACTATCGAGCACGTAGCCTCACTGGCACAAATGTCCAAAGCAATAGTGATAATCAATTTATGGCGGGTCTGAACTGGCGCATTATTAATGAAACAGATCGACAGCTCTCGAGCGGCCTCACAGGAATGCTCTGGGGCTTTAAAAGAAATGCTGGTGAGTTTACGTATGGGCAGGGTGGTTACTACAGTCCACAAAGCTATCGCTCTGTGACACTCCCTCTAAATTATTCTCAGCGTTTTGCTCGCTTCTCTTACGTAATCGGCGGCTCAGTATCAACCAATTGGTCTCGCACTGATGCTGCACCATACTTTCCGACAAATGCGCAATATCAGGCAGATTCCAATAATGCTACCTATACAGCAAGCTCAGGACCGGGCAGTGCTTATTCTGCATTGGCTGCTTGGGAGTATCAGGTCACACCATCAGTCTTTATTGGAAATCGCTTGAAGTTAGAGCGCTCACCGTACTACGCGCCAAATAGTTTTGTTTTCTATGTTCGTATTGCGCTGGATGGTACTGCGCCAAATCCTGTGCCATTGCAAACGCAGCCAGTAATACCGACATCTCGTTTTTAATGAGCTCTAGATAATGATTAATCGCACCTACGCCTCTATCTTGCTGCTTCTAATGGGCTTGGTTGCTTGCTCAATACTGAGAGCTCAATCTTTGAATGACGCTCCCCAGTTTGATCCCTATCTCCCAGGCGAATTAAATGAGCGAGCGCTATATGAGTTGAAAGCGGGTGATATCTCTACTGCAGTAATCCTGATGGAACGGGCATATCGCTTGAACCCATATAGCCCTGACATTAAAGCCAACCTAGAGTTGGTTCGAAAGATTAATCAGGAAAAATCTGCCATTCAAGTTAATGGTGAAGTTGTCTACCTAGATGCACTTGGTAATACAGTAAACCCTGAAAAGACTGTGGATGTTCCAGCGCTGTGGCCAGACTCACCAAGCAAATCAAAACCTTAGTTATTGGTTTCGAAGAGGTTCCAGTTGATATCGTTGGAGCGGAAGTAGTACGAGGCCCCAAACTTCATAATGACCGAGTCTTCATTCTCAGCAACAAAGCGCGTACTTGGAAGGTTCTTTAGATAGGTCTCTGCGCTTGGGGTATTGGTGCCAAAAGGGGCTTTACCAACAAACTTGGAAATGAGATCGGATGTAGCAAGATAGCTTGTTGGTTGCTCAATAATATTTGTCTTCACCGGAGCATCCACTTTGCTCGTGAACATGATCCCTACGGGAATGTTGGTCACATTTGGACTTGGGATTTCTCGCATGCCCACAATTTCATTTTTGTTTCTTCGTATCGCAGCACCATGCTCGGGAATAAACACAATCACTACTTGCCGGCCAGAACTATTGACCTTGGTGTAAAAGCGATCGATATCACTCAATAATTTACGCGCTCTACGAGAGTAGGTCTCAACACTGTTTTCTAAACGACTACCATCTAATGCTCGATTGCCGTCATGTAATGAGATCGTATTGTAAAAGAGCGCAACTCGCTCATTTGGAGACTTCATACGCGCATCCCACCAGTTAGATAGGACCGAGTAGTCGTCAAAAATCTGTGAGCCATCAAAACCTCTTAGGTAAGGTGTGGCTTGTGTGTTATCAAACAATGGGGCGGACATGCCACCTTCATTGCGGATTTCCTTTAAGAGGTCGCCGTATTTGCCATCATGATTCAAAGCAAGTTGCACCTGAAAGCCAGTTTTATTCAGGTTACTAAATAACAGAGAATCTTCGACGGCGGGTTTGTATAAATCCCGCTGGTCTTGCTGCCCACGGCTGCCACGCAATAAACGAATAATCGAAGGGCCGCTATATGAAGCGGCTGAATTAAAGTTGGTGAATAAATAATGGAAGCGTTGGAACAGCGGATTGTTATCTTCTTTGATGTACTTCAGATCATCCCAAGCCAATGAGCAGATATTGATCACCAAGACATCAAAGGGAGCGCCGCTAGCCTTTTGTGAGCGATTAAAGGCCGTGCGGGATGTTTCTTCAATAAAGAAGCCATCGAGAGATTCGGTGAGTGCTAAATCGCTAGGTAGGCCAATGACCTGGCCGTCTGTATCGTAAGCCAAGGGGGACATATTTGTCCCCAGGGGGAGCAATGTACTCAAGATTGCCAAAGAGGCAATGGTTGTCATTCTGATCTTCTTGGCAAGAAGAAAATAAACAATATAAAGACCGAGCAAGATTGCTATTACTCGCCAATCCAGAATTCGGGTTAAGAGCTCAAGGTAGTACTGAAAACTAAAGTCGAGCAACTGGCTAATTTTTGGGATGATATTTCGGAGCGGTGGAAGAGGGCTATCAAAATACAGAATGACGATACCAATGGGCAAAGCTACCCATTTGCGAATACGAAGCAAAGTCGGGTTAGCATGGGAAAAAATCAGAAAAAGTGCAAAAGCAGCATTAACAAAAAAATGAAAATGAATATAGCCTGTGTAGAACAGGATAATTTTGATAATGAAGTAGAAACTCCAAATTCCCATATTACTTTTTCAAATCCTGAAGAGTCATTTTGGTAAATAAAGACAACATAGAGGAGTAATAACCTTGGGATGGATTAAAGCTTGGTAGTTGACTCGAATCTAAATCGGGATAAGCAAGCGTCATTGCCGCAACACTATAAAAGCCTTCAGATGCATTGTACGTTGCCATTTCGCCGGTATTGACGTTTACCCAGGCCGGTAGAAGTGGTTTCCCAGTAAACGACCCCCAGAATTTTTGGAAAGGCTTTATTGAGGAGGGTGTAGCCTGCTGCCCCCAGATTAAATAGAGGGGAATTCGAATAGCGTCATAGCCAAATTGATCGCCATCTACTGGTTTCAATCTATCTCCCTCAAGCTTTAGCCAGTCGGGCGGTAATTGCCATTTACCAAATTGAGCCTCTTTAATTAGCCAAAGGCCTGTTGCGCGTAGATCCTCCCACTCTGGGGCGGGGTCTAATTTAGATAGCTCAGCAATCGCAGGGAATACCCAATACGAGAGGTTTAACTTAAGACCATCCGGTTTCTCAAACCCCATTGCGCCAGGAAGAATCACGGTGCCAACATTGGTTTTAAGCAAGAGCTTCTGGCGTATCGACTGACTTATTTTGATGGCTTCATATAAGTAAGAGGGCTCATTCCATTTGGTATAAGCCATTGATAAAGCCCATACGATAAAGAGATCGCCGTCACTAGCATTATTGACATCATTAATGCCGACATTAGGTGACCAGCTCCAGGCGAAGAGTTTGTCATCACGTGTTTGTAGGTTATGTTTGGTCCAATCCCAAATCTGCTTAAACGTCTTTTGATCATTATTTTGAACAGCTAACAGCAGCGCCATGCCTTGACCTTCGGAATGACTGATTCCGTCTTGACCCTTATCAACCACTCTTCCGTTGGCTATATAGACGTCTTTAAATTGCTCCCAATTGGTATCCGCTAATGCTGTTCCTAGCTGGGTGAGCAGAATGAGAAATGACATTAGCCAAAAGCGGGTGCGGGTAATGTGAGCCATGAATGTCGTTGAATTATCTGGATTAAGCTGTCAATGCCATTTAGCTTCTAAAGGGTTGGCCTAATGAGTTACATTATGAAGTATTGGCTTATCAAAAGCCCACTTTTTGGCTTATTTAATGCAGTTAGCAAATCAAACCTTCTATTTCGCGAACTTCATTGTTCTTGTTGGGCTGATGGCCCGATTTTTGGCTAATAAGGACGATGATCGCGCCCAATTTAGAGTGATCTATTGGCCGGTAGGTTTAAGCTTTTTGGCGGCCTCTATGCTGGGGTATGCCATTGCCCCATGGGGTGGCAAGATTATTTTGGGTTTAGCAAATCTATTCCTGGTCTTAGGTGTCGCCAGTATTTCTATGTTATTTAGCTTTTGGAATCATTCCTTAAGGCAGTCTAATAAGCTTTTTGCCGGCATGATTACTCTCGGCGCTTGCATTGTGTATATCTTTTTGCTTTTTGTTGGGACAACGCAAGATCGTATTCATTTAATGAATTTTGTCCTCGGTATCTTCTGTGTTTGGCAGATTGTTGTGCTGATACAGCTTCTAAAAAAAGACTCCGCCTATCAAATCAAGTTATTACTTGGGGTTGAGTTATTTTTACTTGGCACCCGTATTGCCCGCTCGCTTTTTGCCTTCATCCAAGACAGTCATCCCGGTACTTTGTATCAAGAGGATGGCTTGGCTTTTGCAATGCGTATCGTATCGATACTTGCCATTGTTACCATTTGTATTTTGATAACCAACTATTACCTGGAAAAGTTATGGCATGAATATAGGCGCAGCTCTCGTGCAATTGAAGATGGAATGCTCAATAGCTTAAATGCCCTATCTATGGTGCGTGATAACGAGACTGGCAACCATATCTTGCGTACTAAAAACTATGTTCGAGCGCTTGCGGAAAGATTGAGATCAACTGGCGTCTATCAAGATGAATTGTCATTAAGAGCTATTGAAAACATGGTTAAGGCTGCGCCCTTGCACGATATAGGTAAGGTAGGCATTCCGGATACCATCCTACAAAAGCCGGGATCCTTGTCCGATGATGAGTGGCAGATCATGAAAACCCATGCTCATTTGGGTCGCGAGGTTCTGAATGCTGCCAAACTCAAGGATGCAAAGAACACCCATGTTTTGGATGCTGCCATCAAGATTGCTGGGGCACATCATGAAAATTGGGATGGCTCAGGTTATCCGCTAGGGCTTAAGGGTCTTGAAATTCCCTTGGCAGCCAGATTGATGTCTTTGGCTGACACCTATGACGCTCTAGTGAATGAGCGGGTATATAAAAAGAAATGGTCTCATGAAGAAGCCTGTTCAGAAATCACAAGGTTAAAAGGCATGCGTTTTGACCCTCGTATTGTTGAGGCATTTATTCAGGAAAAGGAAAATTTCTTGAAGATCTCTGAGCTATATGGAGACTCCGAATGACCATTAGCTTCGAGCCAAGCTCTAACGTGCGTCGTAACTCTCGCCTTATCTTGGGGGCATCCATTGCGCTAGCCGTCATTTTCGTCATCAATGCGGTAATTTCTGGGTATTTGCTGCGTCGAAATACCATCGAGGATAGGGCTGACCAACTGGCGATCTTAACGTTGATTCTGGCAGAGCATACCTCGCAGATTGTTTTCTCAGCAAATACGGTTCTTAATAGTATTGAAGATGTGATGCAGGTGGCAAAAATTGATAATGAAAAATCTTATCGAGAGTTTGCGTCCAGCAAAAAGCAATTTGATTTGCTAGAGGATAAGACTAGATCTAATCCAATTTTGGATGTCACGACCTTTGTTGATAAGGATGGAAAAGTATTAAATTTTTCCCGCTCGTATCCCGCACCCAATATTAATTTAGCTGACCGCGATTACTTTAAATATTTACAAGATAATAATAATTCTGAAACCTTTTATAGTGCTCCTGTACAAAATAAAGGGAATGGTAAGTGGGTCTTTTATTTGGCTCGCCGCGTAAGCGGAAAAAGTAATGAATTTTTGGGTATTGTATTGGTAGGCGTTTCAGTTGAGGTGTTTTCTACGCTCTATGAGCGCTTGGGGTCTAGCTTGGGCGAGGGCGCCGCCATTACTCTTTACCGCAATGACAAGACCTTGCTAACCCGTTGGCCCTTCGTCGATAAACTTATTGGCAAGGTGAACACCAATACCTTGATTGACGAATCGCTAGAGGCTCTAAAGCTGAGCAATGGAGTGATCTTCACCACTAAAACGGGCTTTACCAGGCAAAATCAGGACCCTGTCGAGCGCATGATTTCTTATCGAAAGGTCACTGGCTATCCATTCATAGTTGGGGCAGTCGTACCCGAGTCTTTGTATTTGGCTAATTGGCATAAGAATGCAACTGGTGGTCTGATCGCTACCATTTTGAGCATAATTATTCTTTTTATCGGTACCTATTTCTTATTAACAACTTATCGCCGCAATGCTGAAAATGAATATCGTGCTCATCACGATGTTCTTACTCAGTTACCAAATAGAACCCTATTTAGTGACCGCCTTTCGCTGGCCCTTGCTTCCTGTAAGCGCAACCAAACACAACTGGCATTACTGTTTATTGATTTAGATAACCTTAAAACCATTAATGACGTGTATGGACATACGGCGGGCGATGCTGTCTTAGGGGAGGTATCTAATAGAATGCGCAACTGCTTGCGCGATACGGATACGGTAGCCCGTCTTGGCGGAGATGAGTTTATCGCCTTGCTTCCCGGGGTTGGTGATGAGCCCATAGCCGTTCAGATTGCTGAAAAAATTCGTACAGCATTAGTTGCACCCATCAGCGCAGATGGAAACATGGTCACAACCAGTGCCAGCATAGGTGTTGCTTTATATCCAGTCCATGGCCTTAATGAAACGGATCTAATGAATAATGCGGATATGGCAATGTATGAAGCCAAGTCTAGTGGCCGAAACTCCATTCAAGTGTATGGCGAGAAAGTACTTAAATCAGTCTTCAAAGATATTTCATGAGTTTGATTTTTTATGAATTTTTTGTAGAGCCAAATGAATCCTGATGAAAAAATACAATTTCTCCAGCATTTTTTTTGACCTGCTACTTTCTGCTACAGCGCTGTATTTCATGCTGGGATCTACTCCAAGTCAGAGTGCGCCCAGCTCATCTATTCCTACTGTTCAAATCGATAATTTGATCTGGGATCAAACCGAAATGAATATTGTTGATGTCAAAGCTTACGCATCCTCCACCGGATTTGTAAGCGCCGCAGAAAAGAAGGGTGGCGGTCTTTCTTATGAGGGAGGCTTTGTCCAAAAGCCAGGATGGACCTGGAAGACGCCCTATGGTGTGCCTGCAAAAGATTCTGAGCCAGCTGTACACCTCAATCAAATGGAGGCTGAATCAATTTGTCGCTATTACGGCAAACGTTTGCCAAGCGAGGCTGAGTGGACTAATGCCGCATTTTTAGAGCAAAGAACAAATCCTCCTAGTGGATACACAAAAGGTCAACGCTATCCCTATCCTGGCGGGGCAACCCCATCACCTTCACATTGCTTGAGTGGCTGCGGTGACTACAAGGGCCTTGCACCAGCTGAGGCCCTTAATCGCGGTACAGGACATGTCATCACAGGAAGTACTAAGCCTGGCGTCAATGGCATGTATGACATGGGCGGCAATGTCTGGGAATGGACTGCTACTGAGCGCAATGGTGGCTACATTACTCGTGGTGCTTCATGGTGGTATGGCCCAGAGCGGCAGCAAGAGTCTGATGTCGAGTCTAAACCTGGAGATATAGCTGTGGTTTATATCGGATTTCGGTGTGTAGCCGATACCGTGAAACAATAGGGGATGACCAGTTCCGCTGTAGAAACATCCGATATTGAAATTACTTCCGATTACCAATCGGTAATTGAGGCTATTGAGCGTCACGATCCTTATATTTTTGTTAGTGGTAAAGCGGGTACAGGCAAGACAACCTTAATCGGCTATTTGCGGGAGACCATTCCGGGCAATGTCGTAGTGGTAGCTCCTACCGGTGTCGCGGCACTTCAGGTAAAAGGGGTGACGATTCATTCCTTTTTTAGATTGCCTCCACGCCTGATCTTCCCTGAAGAAGATATCAAGCCGTTGCGTGACAAACGCCTCTATAAAGATATTCGCCTGCTGATCATTGATGAGATCTCTATGGTGCGTGCTGACGTAGTCGATGCGATGGATTTATTCTTACGCGAGAACGGCCCGCAAAAAGGCAAACCATTTGGCGGCATTCAGGTGATGTTTGTGGGGGACTTATTCCAATTGCCACCTGTAGTTTCAAGTGCTGATATGCAGGTCTTATCCGAGAGAGGGTACGAAGGACCATACTTCTTTTGTGCCATGGCGCTGCATCGTAAAGATGTCACGATGGTAGAGCTTTCGAAGATTTTCCGTCAAAAAGACGAGCACTTTGCAGGATTGCTTAATCGCATTCGCATCAATCAAGATGTAGATGAGGCAATTGAGACTCTCAATGCTCAGTGTTTCAAAAAGGATGCAGTGGTCGATGAACAGACCATCACCTTAACGACCACCAATGCAAGGGCTGATCAGATTAATGGTGCCGGGCTCCGTGCCATTACTGCGGAGGGTAAAGTCTACGCAGGTAAGTCAACAGGAAAATTTAATATTGACGAGCGCAATTTGCCTTCGCCTAATAGTTTGGTGTTAAAGGTTGGCGCTAAGGTGATGTTTACAGCAACAGATCCGGGATTTCCGAAGCGCTGGGTGAATGGCACAATCGGTGTGGTGCGCGAGATGCTGCCGGACAAAGTGAAAGTGATGGTTCAGAATGGTCCTTACTCCAATACGGTCGAGGTAACGGGTCATCAGTGGGAATCGTATCGTTACGATCACGACATGATGTCGGGAAAGATTTCCCCGAGCATCATTGGAACGTATGTGCAGATTCCGCTCATGCTGGCATGGGCTGTGACTATTCATAAAAGCCAGGGTAAGACACTCGATAAAGTGAAGGTCGACCTATCATCGGGCGCATTTGCATCAGGGCAAGTCTATGTTGCCCTAAGTCGTTGCAAAACGATTGAGGGCATTTCTCTACAAAGACCAATTGAGCCCAGGGATGTGAGCTGCGATCAAGAGATCAAGCGCTTTTATATGAATTGCTTGCCAGATTCAAAAAGCGCCAAATAATCTAAAACCCAGCCGCTAATCCATCTCTACGGTGATCGCTACCAGCGATAAATACTGAATCAGGATCTTCATTGAGTTTTGCGATTGCTTGCGCGCTACCAAAGTCTAGGCTGTTGGCAGGCTGAACGGCTACTTCATGGCCAAGTGCTTTTAATCCTTCAACAACACTGGTTGGCATCGATGCTTCAACAGTGAGCTTTCCTAAATCATCGATACGCCAGCGGGGCGCATCAGAACAGGCTTGTGGATTTAGGTATTCATCTACAAAGCGCATGACAAACTGAATATGACCCTGAGGCTGCATATTGCCACCCATGACACCAAAGGCCATGGTTGGCTTGCCATCTTTAGTCAAGAAGGCGGGAAGAATTGTGTGGAAAGGGCGCTTACCTGGAGCAACTTGATTGGGATGACCTTCTTCCAGTCTAAAACTCATGCCACGGTTATGAAAGGCGATACCACCCGGGGCAACTACTCCAGAACCAAACCCTTTGAAGTTTGATTGAATATACGAAATCATCATGCCGGATTCATCTGCAGCGCAAAGATACACGGTGCCACCTGAATGTGGATCACCAGCACTATAACTGCCAGCCTTATTGTGATCAATCAGGGCAGCGCGACTAGCCAAGTAATCCCGATCTAATAAAGAACTTACTGGCATTTGCATGGAGCGTGCATCAGAGACATAAGCATAGACATCGGCAAAGGCCATCCGCATTGCTTCAATCTGAAGATGAATACGCTGCGCAGAATTAGCGGGGTATTGCTTCACATTGGCTGCTTGCAAAATACCCAAGGCAATTTGCGCAGCAATGCCTGAGCCATTTGGCGGGATTTCATGAAGGGTGTAGTCGCCGTAATCAAACGCTAGCGGCTCAACCCATTCCGATTGATTATCTGCAAAGTCTTGCATAGTGAAGCAACCACCCGTCGCTTGGGCAAAGTCCACCATGCTCTGTGCAAGAGGGCCTTTGTAAAAGGATTCACCGTTAGTGGCTGCAATTTCTTTCAGAGTTTTAGCTTGTGCTGGATATTTCCAGATTTGGCCGGCTTGAGGCGCTTTGCCATCTATCAAAAAGGATTCGGTAAAGCCAGGTTGATTCTTGAGAATCGGAATCGCTTCCCGCCATTGGCGTGCAATTACTGGTGAAACTGGAAAGCCATTTTCCGCATAGTCGATCGCACGTTTAAATAATTGTGCAAAAGGAAGCTTGCCAAATTTTCTGGAGAGCTCTACCCAGCCGGCGACCATGCCTGGAATGGTTACAGTGTTCCAGCCAATGAGATCCATTGCTGATTTGCCAGAAAAATATTCTGGGGTCCAGGCAGCAGGGGCGCGACCCGACGCATTCAAGCCATGTATTTTTTGACCATCCCACAAAATGGCAAAACCATCTCCCCCGATACCATTCATGGTGGGCTCAACTACGGTGAGCGTGATTGCCGTTGCAAGTGCAGCATCTACTGCGTTGCCGCCATTCTGGAGGGCTTCAATGCCTGCTTGGGTGGCAAGTGGTTGTGAGCTCGCTACAGTGTTTCTAGCAAGAACTGGCGCGCGACCGCCACCAAAAGGAGGGGATATCAACATGGTATTTTTCTATTTATTCAATGCTGCTAATGATTAGTATCAGTCAATCTTAATATTTGCTGACTTCACTGCTTTAGTCCATTTGCTGGCTTCATCGGTCGTAATTTCAGATAATTTCTCGGAGTTTGCAAACTGCGGGTGAATACCCTGGGACGCCATACGGGCTTTGAAATCTGGATTCGTCAAAATCTTCCGAATCTCTCGCTCTAATTTTGCAATGATTGCTGGTGAGGTGCTCTTGGGTACGTAAACCGCATAGAAATTTTCTACATCAAATTGCTTCATGCCATCCTGACCTAGTGTTGGAACATTTGGCATCAGGGGTGAGCGCTCTGCTGCAGCAATCGCAATCGGGCGGAGCTTACCGCTCTGGATGTGGGGCAGCGATGCAGTTACGCTATCAAACATCATGAGGGTATTGCCGGCAATGAGGTCTGGTAATGCGAAGCTACTTCCTTTGTATGGAATGTGCGTACCAGTTGCGCCAATTCTCTGCATGAATAAGGTTGACTCGAGATGGGAGAGGCTGCCATTACCTTGTGATGCGTAATTGAAGTCACCCTTTTTGGATTTAATAAAGGCAATCAGCTCCGGAAGATTTTTTGCTGGAACGCTTGGGTTCACCACGATTAAGTGGGGGATTGTCCCAATCAATGCAACTGGTGCAAAATCTTTTTGCAAGTCTGCGGGTGGATTCTTAAATAAGGCCGAAGAAATCGATTGATTAGTCAAAGCGCTGATATGAATGGTGTATCCATCTGGGGCAGCTTTGGCTGCAGCCTGTAAGCCAATCATGCCGCCAGCACCAGGTTTATTTTCAACAACGACGGATTGACCTAGGGCTTCAGCTAAAGGCGCGGTCACACTGCGTGCAAAAATGTCGGTAGAGCCACCAGCGGGAAACGAGACGATTGCAACAATCGGTTTTTTAGGCCAATCCGTCTCAGGGGCTGCTAAAGCCATATTGCTGATGGCTAATACGCCAACAGAGCCAAGAAATAATGATTTAAGAAGGTTCATTTAATGATCCGATTATTAGATGAATGCGTGAGACGAGTACTATAGTATTAGATATTCAGAATCTAGTTTTTAAAAGATCAATAGAGAGACATATGACAACATCAAATAAGACCGCCGGCGGAATCGATATGTCAGCCTATTGGCTGCCGTTCACCCCCAACCGCTACTTTCAGCATCACCCTAAGATCATGCAGTCAGCTAAGGGAGCTTACTACTATGATGATCAGGGTCGTAAGCTATTTGATGGCTTATCAGGGCTATGGTGCTCCCCATTAGGGCATGCTGATCCACGTATTGGTGCAGCCATTCAAAAACAGTTTGAAACCATGGATTATTGCCCTGCGTTTCAGATGGCCAGTGAAACTACTTTTAGCCTAGCCAATCGGATTGCCAAAATGGCTCCAGAGGGATTGGATAAAGTCTTTTTTACCAACTCAGGTTCAGAGGCAGTCGATACCGCCTTAAAGATTGCCATCGGCTATCACCGTGTGATGGGTAATGCTTCACGTATTCGATTGATTGGGCGAGATCGTGCCTATCACGGTGTTGGTATTGCCGGCATCTCAGTGGGCGGCATGGTCGCCAATCGAAAAATGTTTGCCAGCATGATGATTCCTGGGGTGGATCATTTGCCACATACCTTGAATCTTTCAGAAATGGCTTTCTCAAGAGGTCAGCCAAAGTGGGGCGCTCATCTTGCAGACGAGCTGGAGAAAATAGTTGCTCTTCACGATGCCAACACGATTGCAGCCGTCATCATGGAGCCAGTGCAGGGCTCTACAGGCGTGATCGTGCCGCCTGATGGTTACTTACAAAAGATTCGCGAGATTTGTACCAAGCATGGCATTTTGTTGATCTTTGATGAAGTGATCACGGGCTTTGGCCGCCTAGGCGCTAACTTTGGTGCCGATCGTTTTGGCGTAACACCCGACATGATTACATTTGCTAAAGGTATTACTAACGGCGTGATTCCGATGGGTGGTGTAATTGTGCGCGGCGATATCTATGACAACATTATTGCTAATGGCGGGCAAGAACAGGCCATTGAATTCTTCCATGGTTACACCTATTCAGGTCATCCGATCCCAGCAGCTGCAGGTCATGCTGTACTCGATATCTTTGAGTCTGATGATTTGGTGAATCGAGCTAAGGCGCTTGAGCCAGTTCTCGAAAATGGGCTTCACGCTTTAAAAGGGAAGGCCGGTATCTTGGATATTCGTAACTTTGGATTATCGGGCGCCGTTGAGCTTGACCCTGTTCCCGGAAAGCCAGGTCTGCGTGCCATGAAAGTCTTAGAGGCTTGTATCGAGAGGGGTACGCTTGTAAGGGTAGCGGGCGATGCCATTGCCGTTGGTCCTCCATTCATCTCAAAACCGGAAGAGCTGGAATTTATGTGCAGCGCTCTAGGTGATGCGATTGATGCAGCGATGCAGATTAAATAAGCAGTTTCATCTATCACTTATTAAATAAGTGATAGATGATAGGAATCGCTACGGCGCTGACCACACCGTTCATTCCCATTGCTAGACTCGCATAGGTTCCTGCTTCTGGATGTATGCTAAATGCACGTGAGGTACCAATACCGTGCGCACCAATACCAATCGCAAACCCTCGTTGCCACCAAGCTTTCATGCCTAATGCATTGAGAACAAACGGCGCTAAGATTGCCCCCAGGATTCCGGTACTCACTGCGAAGATTGCAGTTAGGGTGGGTGACACACCAATGCGTTCTGCTATGCCCATTGCAATCGGTGCGGTAACTGATTTTGGGTACATGGCGCCGGTAATGCTGGAGTCCGCACCTAGAAAAGTTGCGATACCTACTGCGCTAATGATTGAAACCAGGCCGCCTGTGCAAAGTGATGCAATGAGAGGGAGGGAGCGACCCTTGAGGCTTGCTAGCCCGCGATAAATCGGAATGGCTAAAGAGACTGTTGCCGAGCCCAATAAGAAGTGAATAAACTGAGCCCCCTCAAAATAGGTTGAGTAGGGCATCTCAATAAATTGAATAGTAGTTGCCACAATCAAAATAGCAATTGCTACTGGATTAGCCAATGGATTCTGGCGGGTTGCTTTATAAACGCTGAGCCCAACTTGATAGGCGGCCAGTGTAATAAATAGGGCAAAAAGTGGGCTACCTGATAAGTAGACCCAAATCTCAACAATAGAGTGCTTTTCACCCATGAGATTCTTTCTTGCTGAAAAAGCGTGCGACTAGTGCGCTGGAGGCAATCGTGAGAATGACGCTGCCTAGCAGCGCACTAATGATGGCAAGTGCATTTGCTTTGAGTTGGGGCAGAAATAGCACCACACCAACAGCTGCAGGAACAAACAGTAGACCAAGGTATTGGCTAAAGCCGTCAGCCACCATTGCTAGCTCGGAATTGATCCCCTTGCGTAGTACAAGCCACAAAACCAAGAGGACGAGCCCAATGACTGGCCCAGGCAAGGTAGGTAGAAGGAACTTAGAAACCAGTTCGCCCAGGCTTTGAAACAGAAGGATTTGTACCAGACCAAAAATCATCTAGCTATCTTACCGCCTGCTTGGGTTGGGCGCACATTTAACCTTCTTAGTGCCACGGGCACCAAAGAAGGGGTTTCTCTAGGCTTTGGCTATTGGTTCCTGAGCTAGAGTTCATGAGTGCAGCATTAACGAGATGATCGTAGTCAATATCTTGTATACAAAATCTTGCTACACTGGCCTGAAAATAGCAGTTCATATTAATAAATAGGAGATTCAACATGAAGTCACTCGTATCTGGCTTGCTTCTTGGTTTGTGTTCCAGCCTTTCTTTCTCTGTATCCGCTAAAGATACCGTCAAGATTGCCTACATTGGACCATTGACCGGAGGCGTTTCTGCTAACGGTATTGGCGGACGAAATTCCGCGGACTTAGCGGTTCGTCTCAAAAACCAAGACCCTAACGCTAAATATAAGTATGAGTTAGTTACTGCGGATGACGAGTGCAAACCGAACGTTGGCGTTCAAGTTGCCACCAAAATTGCTTCTGACAGCTCAATTATTGCTGGCGTAACTCACTACTGTTCAGCGGTGGCTATGAGTACAGTTGACGTGTATCACAAGTTTGGTTTGCCAGTGATGGTGTGGGGTGCGGTTCTCCCAGAAATTACTTACGGCAACGATTACAAAGAGATTCATCGCGTTAACGGCACGATGATTAACCAAAATGAAGTTGCCGCTAAATTCTTAACGGGTTTAGGTTACAAAAAGTGGGTCATCATTCATGACACAACCGATTACGGTAAAGGTCATAACAAGTATTTCACTCAGTTCCTGACTAAAAACGGTGGACAGATCTTGGGTACTTTTGGCGTAACCGCTGACCAACAAGACTTCACAGCAGAGTTGACTAAGATTAAGCAGTTGAATCCTGAAGTGGTTTACTTCGGTGGTTTGACTCCAATCGGTATTCGTATTCGCACCCAAATGGATCGCTTGGGCATCAAGGCTGTATTCGAGGGCACTTCTGGCATCAAGTCTGATGCTTATATCGAGGGCTTGGGTAAATTGTCTGAGGGCTCTTTGTCTTTCATCGAAGGCGCACCTTGGGAAAAACTTCCGGGCGGACTGGAGTTCACTGCTAAGTATTCACAACAGAAGTATCCAGATGCACCAGAAGCTTATGGTCCTTTTGCTTATACCGCTGCTAACTTGATCATGGCTGCAATTGAAAAGGCAGGCCCTAATCGTAAGAAGGTAATGGAAGTCTTAAACAACACCCAAAACGTTGAAACGATTATTGGCAAAGTGAGTTTTGATGATCATCGTCAAAATATTGTTCCTTTGATCTCCAAGTATGTTGCGCAAGATGGCAAATGGGTTCTTTGGGAAGATAGTCTCTACGCTAAAAAGCAGCGCAAATTAGGTCAGTAATTGAATCGCAGTAGAAGAGGGTAACTTTGCATGTCATTTGATATTTTTTTGCAGTACTTGCTCAATGGTTTGATGTTGGGCGTGATTTACGCAATCGTGGCAGTTGGATTTACCCTCTACTTTGGTGTATTGGATGTCATTAAGTTTTCTCACGGTGACATCCTGATGGTGGGGGCCTTTGCTGGCCTCACCGCCTATATTGGCATAGCAGAGACTTTTACTTCGCCATGGCTCCAGCTATTTGTGCTAATCATTATCAGCCTCTCTGTAGCCGCTTTTCTTGGGGCGGTCATTGCCCGTTATCTCATTTTGCCTTTACAAAAAGCGCCTCCAATCAATACTTTGTTGGTGACTTTGATGTTGGGCCTCGCTCTGCGTGAAGTGGTGCGCTTGTTTTATCCAAATGGATCCAATCCAAAGCCTTTCCCAAAGCTATTGCCGGTTGATGGTATTGCTCTGGGTGAATTTACTTTGCGCTCCGACAGTCTTATCTTGCTTATTACTGGAGTGTTGACGATTGTTGCAGTTCAGCGCCTGATTACTAAGAGCAAGATTGGTTTGGCTATTCGAGCAGTGGCGCAAGATAGTGAAACAGCTCGCATTATGGGTATCAACTTTCATCGGGTGGTGCTGATTACCTTCATGCTGGGCTCCGCCTTGGCTGCGCTTGCTGGCTTAATGAATGGCTTGTACTACAACGAAGTCAATTTCAGCATGGGCTTGTTGCTTGGTGTGATTGGCTTCTCGGCTGCGGTAGTAGGTGGCCTAGGTAACTTCTACGGTGCAATTGTGGGCGGCTTCCTGTTCGCCGCATTGCAAACTATTGGCGCTGTTTTATTGCCAGCCATTTTGCCAAATGTACCCAGCGCATACAAAGACGTTTTTGCATTTGCCGTAATTATTATCATCATGGGATTGAAGCCTACCGGCTTGATTTCTGAAAAATCGAGCGAGCGAGTTTAAGTATGAAGTTATTGATATCTACCTTCGTAGCTTGTCTGGTCTACAGCATTCTCTTGCTAGGTTCTGAAAACCAATTAGAAGTGGGCGCTCTGGTGCTGCTCGCTTTTGTGGTGAGCTTGGTTGGCAAAAAAATGGGCTTAATGGAAAAGCTGGCGGTGGCCGTAAGAGAGTATCCTCAATTCCCAGCTTATGCATCTGTTATTGGCGTACTCGTAACGATGCTGGTATTTCATAACTCGCACTTTGCGCTATTAATGTTGGCGACGGTACTAATTTATTCCATTGTTTGTCTAGGTCTTAACATTCAATTTGGATATGTTGGTATTGTGAACTTTGCAGGGGCTGCCTTCTTTGGAATTGGCAGCTACACTGCAGCGATTCTGGCAACACACACTGCAGTTCCACACTTGCTCGTATTATTTATTGCGGCTGGTATCTCTGCCTTGATAGGCTCAATCTTGATTTATCCGGTTCTGAGAACCCGTGGGCACTATGCGGCATTAGTCACTATTGCGTTTGGCATCTTATTCCGTAACTTCTTGGAAGTGAACGACACCTTGGGTGGTCCACAAGGACTCAAGATTCCACCATTAACTATTTTTGGCTGGAATTTATCTGATGGCCTTGATATCGGTAGCTTTGAGATTTCCTTTTACATTCCTTACTTGCTAATCGCTTTAATTCTGCTGATTGCTAGCTTCAGAATCACCCGCAATCTTGAGCGTTCATGGATTGGCCTCAGTATGGATATGGTTCGTACCGATGAAATCGCCGCATCAACCTTTGGTGTGAATATTGCACATTGGAAGGTTGTAGCGTTTACTTTGGGTAACTTCATCGCCGGTATGGCAGGCGCACTCTACGGAATGATGACCGCCTATGTTGCCCCAAATAACTTTACTTTTGCTGATTCCTTAATTTTGGTGTCGATTGTGATCTTGGGTGGCATTGGCAATCCTTGGGGGATTATTCCTGCAGCTGCCATTGTGGTGATCCTTCCGGAGAAGTTGCAATTTATTCAGGAATACCGTTTTCTGCTCTATGCCATCGTAGTGATCTTGATCTTACTTTTCCGTCCTGATGGTTTGTTGCCTAGGCGCATTCGTGAATATTTCCCTGGCAACAAAGTAAGGGGTCAGAAATGAGCACGATGAGCGCAGCATCACCTAAAAATCAGATTCTGGTTGCAGAAAAACTCACCATGCGTTTTGGTGGCGTGACTGCGCTAGATTCATTAGATCTTCATGTGAATGAGGGTGAAGTATTAGGCTTGTTAGGTCCGAATGGTTCTGGTAAGACCACGTTCTTTAACGTCATCACCGGACTTTATCGAGCAAGTGCAGGTAAGGTTACATTCCGTGGCGAGGATTTGACGGATGCTACCGCGCAGCAAGTCTATTTAAACGCGATTACTCGTACCTTCCAGCGTTCACGCTTATCCTTGCCACTTACCGTGTTTGACAATATTGCGATTGGTGATAACCGTCGATTAAACACTGGACTCATTTTCAATTTATTTCAAAGAGAAAAGTTCAAGAAGGAGTATGAAGGCTTGGTAGAGCAGGTTAGACAATTGCTTCTGACCTTTAACCCCAAGTTGGCAGAAAAAATATTCGAGCCGGTTGCTAGCCTCCCGATGATTGACCGTCGTCGTATTGAAATTTGCCGTGCATTGATTTGTCAGCCAGACTTACTCTTATTAGATGAGCCATCAGCCGGCATGACCCATGATGAGACTGCTGAAGTTATGGATGATATTTTGCAAGTACGTAGCAAGATCAAGCCATTTACGATTATTTTGATTGAACATGAAATGGGTTTAATTCAGCGCATGACTGAGCGTTGTATTGTGCTGAACTATGGCAAGAAAATTGCTGAGGGCACTTACGATGAGATTGTAAATAATCATGAAGTGCAAGTCGCTTACTTGGGGCAGGAATAATCATGGCCTTATTAGAAATTGAACACATTTACACCGCTTACGATCGGATTGATGTTCTTGAAGATGTTTCCATCAAAGTAGAGCAGGGTGAAATCACTTGCATCCTCGGCGCTAACGGCGCTGGTAAATCAACCTTAATTCGTTCTGTTTTAGGTTTGACGCCAGCGAATCGCGGAAAAATACTCTTTAATGGCGCGGATATTGCGCACTTACCCACACATCGCATTATTGAAGCCGGTATTGCATGTGTTCCTGAAGGGCGTCGTGTATTTCCACGCATGACGGTGGATGAAAACTTATCTGCTGGCGCTTATCTTGTGACAGATAAAAAAGTCATTGAAGAGCGACGTGAACATGTGAAGCATTTATTCCCTCGCTTAGCAGAGCGCTCCAATCAATTGGCGGGAACAATGTCAGGTGGTGAGCAAGCCATGCTGGCTATTAGCCGTAGTTTAATGAGCTCTCCTCAGTTGCTGATTTTTGATGAGCCCTCATTAGGACTTTCACCATTATTTGTGAAAGAAAACTTCAAGATCATTAAAGAAATTAATCAAATGGGGACGACTGTCTTATTGGTTGAGCAAAATGTCCGTCAAACCTTGGCCATTGCTCATCGTGGCTATGTCATCTCTAAAGGCCGGGTCGTGGCAGAGGGAAGCGCAGCCGCATTAGCTGAGAATGCTGAAGTGCAAGCAGCGTATTTTGGGTAATACATCAATGACAACCAATCTTTCTTCATCCATTCCAGATCCAGTTGAGCTGACTCAAGAGCTGATACGTTTTAATACGATTAACCCTCCTGGGAATGAAGATCAGGTCTGCGAATATTTAGCCAAACTATTAGAGTCGGTTGGTTATGAATGTCGCAAGATTGAATTTGCTCCACATCGCATGAGTTTGGTTGCCAAAATTGGCGCATGCTCCAAAGAAAAGCCCAGCATTGGTTTTACAGGCCACGTCGATGTTGTGCCCTTAGGTGCGCGTACCTGGAAACATGAACCATTTGCTGGCGTTATTGAAGATGACAAGCTCTATGGTCGCGGCTCTAGTGATATGAAAAGTGGTGTTGCTGCATTTGTTGTTGCGGCTATGAAGATGGCTGACTCAGCAAAGCAGGGCGCTGGAGTCAGTTTGATCATTACTGCTGGTGAAGAGACGGGTTGTGAAGGCGCCTTTCATTTGGCAGCTAGTCAGGAAATATTAGACTTTCTAGGACCTGCTGGCTGCTTTATTGTTGCTGAACCTACTGCGAATGAACCTTTGCTAGGGCATAAGGGTGCTTACTGGTTAAAAGCCTCTACCGATGGCATTACCGCTCATGGATCAATGCCAGAGCGAGGAGACAATGCTTTTTATAAGCTTGCCAAAGCTGCCTTAACTTTAGAAAAGTTTTCCTTTGATACGCCATCCCATGAATTAATGGGGCAGGGCACCCTTAATGTAGGGACCGCTATATCAGGTATCAATATCAATTCAGTGCCAGATGCAGCTGAGATGACTTTAGATATACGTACAGTTGCAGGTCAAAGCCACTCGCACATTTATGGGTGCTTATGCAAGGCATTGGGGCCTACTGTTCGGCTTGACACCATTATCGATATAGAGGGTGTCTTCACTCCAGCCTCAGATCCTTGGATGGCAAGTGTTTTTGATTTTTGTGAAAAGACGAATGGCGTTCGTCCAATTGAGAAGACTGTCTCTTACTTTACCGATGCCTCAGCCTTGAAGCCTGCAATTGGTAATCCGCCAACAGTGATTTTGGGTCCAGGCCAGCCAGAAATGGCCCATCAGACCGATGAATTTTGTTATGTCGACAAGATTGTCGATGCTACCCAGCTCTTTTCTGACTTAATTCTAGATTGGCAGGGTCGCTAGTCCTAATCCGCCAAATTATGTTGCATAGCAATAAATCAATTCTTGGTTAAGATAAACACACCAAAAGCAGGGGTATTTAAATGCCTCTAAAACAATAAAAGAAGCAATTCAGAAAACACAGGAGAGCACTCATGGCTGAGTTAACCGTCAACGGCAAGAAATATAAATTGGATGTAGATCCAGAAACCCCTTTACTTTGGGTGATTCGCGAACAGGTTGGGTTGACTGGTACTAAATATGGCTGTGGAGTAGGTCAGTGCGGCGCCTGTACAGTTTTGTTTGAAGGTCAAGCGATTCGTAGTTGCTCCATTCCTGTAAGTGCAGCTGAAGGCAAAAAAATTGAGACCATTGAAAGTTTGGAGAAGAGTGGTCAGCTCTCTAAAGTGCAAAAAGCCTGGGTTGATAATCAAGTTCCTCAGTGCGGTTACTGTCAATCTGGCATGGTAATGGCAACTACTGCTTTGTTGCGCAACAATCCAAAGCCTACTGATGCTCAAATTGATGAGTCGATCACAAACATTTGCCGTTGCGGCACCTTCCAACAAGTGCGCGCAGCGATTCATGCTGCAAGCAAGGCTTAAGGGGAAAATACATGACTACTACAAATACTTCCCGCCGCCATTTTGTTATCGGCTCTAGTGCAATCGCTACTGGCTTAGCCATTGGCTTTGATCTTTCCTTTATGTCCTCAGCCAATGCGGCTATGGGTACTGGCACTACAGCAATGACTCCATTAGCCGCCCCAGAAATTGGTGTGTGGGTTGTAGTGAAGCCTAATGATGACGTTGTTGTTCGTATTGTTCGCTCAGAAATGGGCCAAGGCACCATCACCGGTTTGGCACAAATGGTTGCCGAAGAACTGCAGTGTGATTGGAAAAAAGTTTCTTATGACTATCCATCTCCTGGCGAGAATTTAAAGCGCAATAAAGTTTGGGGTAGCTATTCCACTGGCGGTAGCCGTGGCATTCGTACTTCAGAGCAATATGTTCGTAAAGGTGGAGCAGCTGCACGCATGATGTTGGTTCAAGCTGCAGCGAATCAATGGAATGTTCCTGCTTCGGAGTGTGTCGCAAAAGATAGCATTATTACCCACACACCTTCTGGCAAGAAAACCACCTTCGGCAAGGTATCAGTTGCTGCTTCTCAATTAGAAGTGCCAAAAGAAGTTCCGCTTAAAGATCCCAAAGAGTGGACCTTAATCGGTAAGCCTGTAAACCGTATTGATGGTGTTGCAGACAAAGTGACTGGTAAGCAGGTATACGCCATTGACTTGAAAATGCCGGGTATGTTGGTTGCCAACATTAAAGAGTCACCAGTATTTGGTGGCAAAGTAAAAGGCTACGATGCCACTAAAGCCCAATCCATGAAAGGCGTCAAGAAGGTTGTTCAGGTTGGCGACTCAGCGGTAGCAGTTGTTGCAGATACTTTCTGGCAAGCTAAAACCGCCTTAGATCAAGTCAATATTGTTTGGGATAACGGAACCAACGGGAATGTCTCTAGCGCCTCGATTAAAAAGATGCTGGAAGAGGGCTTAAATGCAGATGATGCCTTTGCCCATAATTCAAATGGTGACGTTAAAGCAGCAATGTCTAGCGCATCCAAGAAATTGGAAGCGACTTATTTCTACCCATTCTTAAATCATGCAACCTTGGAGCCGCAAACAGCTACTGCAAAGTGGACTGCTGAATCTTGCGAGGCATGGGTACCAACTCAAGATGGAGAAGCATCCTTGGCTGCTGTGATTGCGGCATCTGGTCTGCCTGCGGATAAATGTAACGTGTACAAAGTAAACCTTGGCGGTGGCTTTGGTCGTCGTGGCGCCTTCCAGGACTACACCACGCAAGCGGTGAATATTGCTAAGCAAATGCCAGGCACACCCATCAAGCTGATTTGGACTCGTGAAGAGGATATGACTCAAGGCCGCTACCATCCGGTCATGATGTGCAAGATGTCTGCTGCAATAGATGACAAGAAAAACGTGACAGCAGTAAACATGCGGTTATCCGGTCAATCCATTTTGGCCTCTGTTCGTCCGGCAGTAGTTGAGGCTAATAAAGGCAAAGATCCCCTGGCATTTCAGGGCGTGGATCCTACCGGTGAGCACGGTATTACCTATAGCTTCCCTAATTTGAATATTGATTATGCGATGCGCAATACTCATGTGCCACCAGGATTTTGGCGTGGCGTTAACGTCAATCAAAATGCGATCTTCATTGAAACCTTTATGGACGAGATGGCTGAAGCAACTGGAATGGATGCGGTGGAGTTCCGTCGTAAGCATATGGAGCAATACCCGCGTGCTGTAGCCGTTCTGAATGCTGTAGCGGATGGTATTGGTTGGACTAAGCCAGCCAAACCAGGCGTATATCGTGGCGTTGCACAGATGCGTTCTTTTGGTAGTTACGTGGCCGCGGCATGTGAGCTCTCTGTGACCAATGGCAATGAAGTGAAGATTCATCGCATCGTTGCCGCTACCGATCCAGGTTATGCGGTAAACCCTGCTCAAATTGCACGCCAAGTATCCGGTTCATTTGTCTATGGCCTTTCAGCCTTATTCGAGGAAGAGATTACGATTGAACAAGGGGCTGTAGTTCAGAAGAACTTCGACACCTTCAATTCAATTCGACTCTACCAAATGCCGAAAGTTGAAACGATCATCATTCAAGGTGGCGGCAAAGACTGGGGTGGGGTAGGTGAACCAACGATTGCTGTAGCTGCTCCAGCTGTTCTCAATGCCATTTATCGTGCTACAGGCAAACGCTTACGCACCGTGCCTTTGAAAAACAGCGGCATTAAGTTGGTCTAAGCGCTAGCTCAAAGTGAAACTGTGTCCATGAGAATGAGGATTGCACTAGCATATTCATTGCTAGTCATCCTTAATTTCAGCGCAGCAAATGCTCAGGTAGTTACGGGGGATTCGATATTCGAATCCCTTGCTACTGAAGCCGGTAATCCAGTGCGTGGAAGGGCAATTGTGGCGAGTCGTCAAACGGGTTTGTGTTTGCTGTGCCATAGCGGGCCATTTCCGGAAGAGCGCTTTCAAGGTAACTTAGCCCCTGAGCTGAAGGCGAGCGTGGCTCGTTTGAGTGCTCCTCAATTAAGAGCGCGTATTGTGAATGCAGCCCACTTTAATCCGCAAACTATCATGCCCGCCTACTATCAAACTAGTCACCTCAATCGAGTGGCGCCTAAGTTTGTTGGGCAAACCATACTGAATGGCCAAGAGATTGAGGATGTCATTGCTTTCTTAATGACTTTGAATAATCCAAACAACTGAAATACAGATGAAAAAAGAGACTCAACACCATCGTCGACATTGGCTTAAACAAGTTCAGGGTCTTGGGCTATTGGCTTTCGGGTTTTGTGTAAACCCATTAAATGCATTTGCTAAAAAGGCCGATGCTGATGAGGCAATTCAAAGGATTACTGGAGGCGCCACCATTCGTGAGGGTAAGGTTATCTTAACTATTCCTCCGCTGGTGGAGAACGGCAATTTAGTAGTTTTGAAGGTCAGTGTAGATAGCCCCATGACTACAAATGATTATGTGAAGACCATTCATGTGATTGCAGAGGGCAATCCTTTACCGAATATCTTTACTGCCTATCTCAGTCCGCGTTCCGGAACCGCAAACATTACAACTCGGGTTCGTTTGGCCGATAGCCAGAAAGTGTGGGCTATTGCGCAAATGAGTAATGGCAATTATTGGCAAGGTTCTGCTGAAACGCTTGTAACCCTCTCAGCATGTACGGAGATGGTATGAGTAAAACATCCCGCACCTCCATCACGATGCCGGCAACGGCAAAAAAAGATTCCATCATTGAGATTCGTGCAATTGCACAGCATGATATGGAGTCAGGTTTTCGCTATACCGAAGGTGGCAAACTGATTCCTCGAGATATTATTCGTACCTTTGCCTGCACCTATAACAATGTAGAGGTATTTAAAGCCGATTTTTATTCGGGAATTGGGGCTAATCCCTTAATTATTTTTACTACTGTCGCTGTAGAGTCCGGCACCCTCGAATTTAAGTGGGTTGGGGATGATGGTTACGAAGCTAGTAACCAGGCGCGAATTACTGTTTCGTGAGCAGATTAACTTCCTATTTGCTTGGAGGCATTTGCCTTCCACTTGCTGCCCTCAGCTTCTTGGGAGTTGCAAATTCCACACCGCCATCTCAACAATCTAGCTATGAGTTGATGTCTGCTGAGAATAAGGCTATGCAAGATGATCCATTGCTGAACCCGGCGATGTTTTGGGTAGGTGATGGTGAAGCTTTATGGCAGCAAAATCTAGGCTCACAAAATAAATCCTGCAGCACTTGCCATGGCGATGCTAAAAAATCGATGCGGGGTGTAGCTACTCAGTTTCCAATGGTGATTAAAGGCAAGCTTCAAACCTTAGAGGGGCAAATTAATCAATGTAGAGTTGGTGCGCAATCCGCCCCTGCATTGGCGTATGAGAGTAAAGATCTCCTGGCGCTAACAGCCTTCATCAGCTATCAGTCAAAAGGCATGCCAATTACCGTTAGTGAAAATTCTGCCAATGCTCCGTTTATGAAAAAAGGCCGACAGATATTTAATGAGCGTATGGGGCAGCTTAATTTATCTTGTGCGCAATGCCATGAAGATAGGGCCGGATTAAAACTAGGTGGAAGTCCAATACCCCAAGGGCATCCAAACGCTTATCCTATTTATCGCTTAGAGTGGCAGACTCTAGGATCAGTACAACGTCGTCTTCGAAATTGCATGAGCGGCGTCAGAGCCCAGCAATTTGAATATGGCTCGCCAGAAATGGCTCAACTTGAATTGTTTCTGATGTCGCGCGCTAAAGGACTGCCCCTAGAGTCACCAGGGGTCAGACCTTAATACCCAATCGATTGCAGTTGCAATCTTTAGTCGGAGAAAACTACTGAAGTAGCTCCATTAATGAGTACGCGATCATGCAGGTAGTAGCGTAATGCTCTTGAGAGAACAGTGCGCTCTAAATCTCTTCCTTTGCGTACCAAATCCTCTGGCGTATCTCCATGCGTGACGCGAGTTACGTCTTGCTCGATGATGGGGCCTTCATCCAAATCGCTAGTCACAAAATGGGCAGTAGCGCCAATCAATTTGATACCGCGTGCATGTGCTTGGTGATATGGTTTGGCGCCTTTAAAGCTGGGGAGGAATGAATGGTGTACGTTAATGCAGCGGCCAGATAATTTGGTTGATAAATCATCTGACAAGATTTGCATATAGCGGGCCAAAATCACCATGTCGACTTTAGACTCCGCAACGATTTCAAGAAGTCTTGCTTCTTGAGCCGGCTTTGTTTCTGGTGTTACTGGTAAATGATAGAAAGGAATACCTGCAAAATCGATGCTGGCGTAGACATCACGAGGGTGATTAGAAACAATGCCACAAATAATCATTGGTAATTCACCGATCCGCCAGCGATAGAGTAGGTCAACCAAGCAATGGTCTAATTTTGAGGCCATGATTAATACGCGCTTGAAATCTTTGACTGCACGCAAATCCCAGGTGAGCTCAAAGCGCTTGGCAATTTCCAGAAAACCCGCTCTGAGTGAATCTACATTTGTAGGGCAGCTAAAGCTGACGCGCATAAAAAAACGCTTCGAAGCTTTGTCATCAAACTGTTGCGCTTCTTCAATATCACCGCCCAACTCAAATATATAGGTGGAAACCGCAGCAACAATGCCAGGTTTATTGGGGCAGGTAAGGGTGAGATAGTAATTTTCTGTAGACATATTCAATTTGTTGGGAAATACGAGGAAACATCAATTTTAGACTGTTATCCCTTGGGTTGGGCTAAGTCAACGGCTTATTGTTGGGCCGATTTGCTTGGTGTATCGGCTGGACCGAACAAGGGCTCGCTTTTATCAGTAATGGTTGGAAAGGTTATCTCAATGCAGATCGGCTTGGAGTCAATCAAATTAAAGAAGCTGCACTCCTTTTTGGTGGCGGCGGAGGCAGCATGCTCTAGGGGTGACTTGCCTGTCGCCGCTGTAGAGGCAAGGCTGGCGGCTGTACTAGGGTTAGCAACTGCGGCCGTTCCAACGGTGCTGGCTGCCGCTGTACCAGAGCTACTAAGCACTGCTAATGGCGCAGCGCAGGCACTCAAAAATCCTAGTGCGCAGACTACGCTAATCCAGCGGATGAAGATGAATTGCAAATAGTGAAAATTACTTACTGCGACACGCCACATTAAATACTCCAGCAGCCCATGCGCCGTTTGGAATGGCTTCAAAAATGCTATCAGGAGTTTTTTGATCTACAACGACCTTGCCTTTACCGCGGTTACCGGCGAATACTTTGAATTCTAGTGGGCGGTATTTACCAGTGCTGCAATCGTATTCATTTAAACCAATAATGGAATTTACATTCTCTTTGGTTTGTGGATCTTGACCCGGTTTTTTAAAATCAAGCATCGACATAATTTGGGCTAAGTTGCCTTGGGTTTGCAAGGTAGCGGTATCTACATATACTGTAGATTGATCGTTCTTGCCAATCTCTTGCCATGCAGCCATAGCATTTCCGCTTACCAGTAATGTGGCTGAAATTGCGAGCAGGGTGGTGATAGATTTCATGAGAATTCAGTCCTTAGTAATTGCTGTTGACGGGTATACGGTATTTTAAACGCCTATAGTAGGAAGTACTAATAAGGTAATAGATTACTTAATGATTAATTCTAGCTGCCGACCGGTCTTTTCTGGCTTCATTTGCAGTGGGAGATATTCATTATTAGCCCACAATGAGTTCATATTCCGGTACAGCTTGCTTTGCACCCATCCAGACTGACCTGTTTGATAGACGAAAAGCGATTTCTCCAGATCAGATAGATCGTAGACCGTCCTTAGGCTTGGGGCTTGAAGGGTCTCATAAGGATTTTTTGACTGCATGAGTTCCAGTCTTCCCACGTTGATAGAAAAACTATCACCAGGAAAGGGGGTTTTAATATTGAACAGGCTTCCTAGTAAGGGCACCTTGCTAAAGGGGCGATGCTCTGAGATGGCAATGTGCGCATTCCCCCAAGCCCATTTTGCAGGGTCGTTGCCGTACTCATTACTCAAATATTCAAGCGCTTTATCTAGCGCTTTATTGGATGAGTCCTGGCAGGATTCAAGTCGTTCTGTGTTGGGGTCATCACACCAAGGGCTATTGGGATTTTTAACTTGCTGCAAAAGTGGAGAGCGGTAGTTGCGTGCCCCATAATTTTCAGTGAACATGTAACTCAAGCGCGAGAAAAGATTGCGTGTGAGTTGGTCAGCCCAGGCATTAAAAAGGAGTGCGCCTGCGCTATCTACTTTCATATTGCCATCAAACCCTCTAGCAATTTCCATAGCTTTAGCGCTTAATGGATGCGAGCTTTGACTAGACTTGAATAGCTCTAATAGCGGTGTTGCTGCAAGTGATAAGGTGTCACCTTGCATGGTTTTCATATCATCAGTTGAATGAATATTTTTAGACTTGATGAGGTCAACAATGCGATCGTAACGTGTTGGTAAATCCCAGTCTCCCGTTAAAGGGTTGGGGTCGTTGGCGGAAACGATTTTTTGATTGGCGGTTGCAATCCATCCTTGCTCGGGATTGTTGCTGGCGGGAAGTTGTTCAAAGGGTACGTAGCCATTCCAGTCATACTGCTTTTCCCAGCCAGGGGCGGGTGCAACACCATATAACCCTTGGTGCAACACTCTCTTTGGTGCTACACCGGCAGCTTGATAGGCGATATTTCCTTCGGTATCTGCCATCACTACGTTTTGCATAGGCGCATAATTTTTTCGCAAAGCTTGTTTGAATTGATCAAGATCAGCCGCACGATTCATATCCATCAAGCCAGCAACCGATTGATTTTCAAGATCGAGTGCTGTCCAGCGCAAGGCAAGAACAAAGCGTTCCGTATCTATTGTGCTCTTGGCTTTTGCATGGGAATCTGAAATGACAGGTCCATGGCGAGTTTCTTTTACTAAGAAGGTAAGAGACGGCGCTCCCTTGATATCGATAATTTCTTGATGTACTTTGAATGGAAGGGGGCCATCTGGCCCTCGATACATGCCAGGATTTTTGGAGTCAATTTGCTCGATGTACAAATCTTGTACATCGGGTCCGGTATTGGTAAAGCTCCAGGCAAACTTCTCAGTCCTACCCAAAACAACCGCAGGAATTCCGGGAAGGGTTCCACCAATGACGTTCAAGTTAGGCGCCTCAAGATGGGCAAAGTACCAGATGGCGGGGGCTGATAGCCCAAGATGAGGGTCATTGGCCAATAATGGCTTGCCAGAAGCGCTTAACTTGCCGCTCAAAGCCCAGTTATTGGAGCCAATACCATCTTTACCGCCCATCTGATCCTGCTGGCTCAGTTCGGTTGCGGGCAAGTTCTGAGGTCTACTTTCTGCCGGACCTGGTATTGGATGAAAAACCTTGAGGTCCCTATATAGTTTGGAAAAATCCATATTGCTGACAGGCTCGCCAGGTTCATTTGGTGGCGTCACTTCCCAGACTTGTTTGGTGTTCAGGTACTGAGAGAGCTCCAGTCTTTGTAATTCTTTTTGCCAATTTCCACCAAGGTCATAAGCCATCATAAGCATCCAGGCAACGCTATCCGTTGGAGACCAGTGACCTGGTTTGGATCCGGTTAAAAAATACTCTACTGGTAAAGCCCATCCTAATTGAGCGTTGCCGGCATTGACGCCATCAGCATACGCTTGCAATAGCCGCTTAGCAGAAACAGGGTAGCGATCAAATTGACGTTCTGCCGCCCGTTTAACACCCAGGGTGCGCACAAAGCGATCAATCTTGACAGTGTCAGCGCCTAAAATTTCGGACAGACGTCCACTGGCGATGCGGCGATTCATTTCCAGTTGCCAGGAACGCTCACTAGCATGGAGATAACCTAGAGCAAAGTAGGCATCTGCCTGACTCTTTGCCTTGATATGGGGAATATCGACCTCATCAAAGGTGATCGTAACTGAATCCCCCAAGCTTTTAATAGTGCGCTTACCGGAAATATTAGATTGTGCGAAATACAAATAGGCGAGAGTAACCGCTAAGCCCGCTATGAGACAGAGCCCAATTAGCCATAGACCAGCCCTTAAAAGCTTGCTGAGTCCAGATGATTTTGGCGATAAATTCATAAAGATATTTTAGAGGTTTTATCAAGCCAAGCCTGGGGTAGTGGGCCAAAAGCAGTTCCAGGGGCTTATAAGGGCCTTGCATGCTAAAATTTCACTTGTCTTGATTTATTTAGCACGGCTTTATTGGCAGTAACTAGTGCGGGCCCGAGTGGTGAAATCGGTAGACACAGCAGATTTAAAATCTGCCGACTCAAAAAAGTCGTGCCGGTTCGATTCCGGCCTCGGGCACCAAAGACACATACAAGACATTCACAAGACATTCTCGTTTATGAACTTAGCCAAACTATTGCTTTGCACTTGCCTGACTCTTTCATCTCTGGCTGCATGGGGTGTAGATGTTCTCGAATTCAATTGCAAGCGTTCTGAAAAAAACTATACCGAAGAGTATGAGATGAAAATCATGCTTGCTTCTGGGTCTCAAAAGGCAAAGCTATATCTAGACGGTCGCGATTTAGATCAGTCAGATGCATTTGGAACACAAGTCGTTAGGAGTATCACTCTTGCGCGCCCCAATATCTTGATTACAATAGAGGCAAAGTTTGAGCCCGAGGAAGTGATGGGGGTTTCTTATCCAGCTGGTACTGTCATTACCAACATTACCCTTGATCCAGTCTCCGGTAAATTTAAGAAGGTCGAAAAAATACAGGGCGGCATTCTGGGCGCCACTATCGGCAACGGCACACACACCAGCGAAGAGACTTGCTCGCTCGCTAAATTGCCCTATAAGACTAAATAAGAAGACTACACAAGAAGACTACACAAGAAGGTTAAGTAAGAGATTCGCCAAACTTAGTTTGGCTCTGTTACAAACCCAAGTTTAGTTAAGCCGGCTCGACGTGAAGCAGCCAATACCTGGGCTACATACTCATACTTCACTGATTTATCTGCACGCAAATTAATTTCTGGCTGCGGCTCCTTTTGTGCAGCTTTTTCTGCATAGCCATCAAATGTTTTTAAATCAATGGGGGTGCTATTCCAGAAGATTTGGCCATTAGCATCTATCGTTAGCTGAACTGATTCTGGCTTGACTTCATTGCGGACGCTATTAGCCTTTGGAAGCTCTACCTTTACCGCCTGTTGAATCACGGGCAAGGTAATGATGAAGATAATTAACAGTACCAACATGACGTCCACCATTGGCGTCATGTTGATTTCCGCCATGATGCTATCGTCGTTTTGATCGTCTTGGATATGAAAAGACATAATTATTCCCCGGCGTTAACGCGGGCACCAGTAACAAAGTACGCTAAGAGATCGTTACCAAAACGATTAAGATCGGCAACAAATAATTTATTGGCACGATTAATAGCGTTAAAGGCAAGAACTGCGGGGATCGCAACTGCCAATCCAAGGGCGGTCATGATGAGGGCCTCACCAATCGGGCCGGCTACTTGATCAATTTGGGCACTGCCTGAGCTGCTGATTGAGATGAGGGCGTGATAGATGCCCCACACAGTACCAAAGAGGCCGATAAATGGAGCAATTGCACCAGTGGAGCCAAGGAAGGTAAGTCCCTTTTGCAGCCCTGCAGCAACGCTGTCAATGCTGTTCTTGACGCTTCTAGCCATCCATTCAGAATAGTTCAGGGTTTGCAGTAATTCACGATGGTTGGTGGATTGGCTCTGATGATGTGCTGACGCCTTGGTTGCAGATTTGGCAATCTGATAGTAAGGGTTGGCTGAATGATTGCTAAAAGCCTCCAAGCCTTGATCAAATGATGTTGCACGCCAGAATTGATCGAGCTCAGGTTTGAGCTTGCGCAAATTGCGTAAATCCCAAAGGCGAGTTAACAGGATCACCCAAGTCACGATAGAGCAGGTGAGAAGGGCAATTGCCACAAAGCGCGTAATTGCATCGCCTTCAAGCCAGAGATTTGCAATGCCAAATGGTGTATTCATATTGATTAATTCTTGAGATTAAATTTAATTAAAAGATTGGTGGAAATTCTTTGGGGTGAACCGTTTACTAAAAAAGGTTTAAAGCGATAACGTTTACCGATATCTGTAGCTGCTCGATCAAGTCTTGGGAAGGTGCTGGACTGCAGTAATGCTACATCTTCTACGCTACCGGTTTCATCAATAATCAAACGCACTACCACTGATCCTTGTTCGCCTGAGCGCTTGGAGAAGGAGGGGTAGTAAGCATCTGCGTCTGGCTGATAGACCACAACTAGTTTACCAATGTCAGTCTGAATCGGCGTGCCGCTAGCACCCCCACTGGTTGCAGGGGCAACAGCAGCATTTTGTGCCTGTGATTGAGATTGCGACTGAGATTGAGACTCAGGCTTGCTCTGGGCTTGGTTTTGTTGGGGCGGTTGTTGCACTTGAGTTGGGCTAGGCTTTTCTGAAGGTTTTTCCTTTGGCTTATCTTTTGCCGGCTTCTTCTCTTCCTTTGGTTTTGGTGGGGTAGCGACAGGAGCTTGCTGGCTTTTGTTGGCAGCCTCTGGGCTCACTAAATTAGCCATGACGCGTTCATCATCCATTTTCGGCGGACGCTGGCTAAAGTGTAAAAACTCTAAGGCGGGAAGAGCATGCAAGAGTAATACGATGCCAATAATGATGCGTTCCGTTTTATTAAACGGTAAATGGGCATCTAATTTTTGTAGAAAATGACTCATCTGACTTCACTTAAGATGCGTGCTTCTACTCTATGCGAAGTGAGATCTGCAGACATTAAATCTTGCGCCATTAATAGCAATGACTTTTCATTCTTGCTACTCAGGAAAAGAACTGAGCCAAACTCTTTTTCACCATCTTCTTTTTGAAGTGATTCTAGCTGTCGCTTGAGTTGGCGAACTACCGCATCACTGGTGTCAATTAGCGCAATCGATTCACCTAGCAATTTGCGAATTGCTTTTCTTAAAAAAGGGTAGTGCGTACAACCCAGCACGAGTGTGTCGGCGCCAGCATCTTGTATAGGCTCCAGATGTTTGGCTAAGAGCTCGAGAGTTTCTTCTCCATCTGCATTACCGGACTCGATTAAAGGAACCAATCCTGCGCCAGCCTGCTTGATGAACTGGCAATCACTGGGAAGAGTATTTAATAGTGCATTAAATTTATCGCTCTTGAGTGTTGCCTCAGTAGCAAGAACGCCAACAATATTATTTTGGGATTGCATGGCTGCTGGCTTAATCCCTGGCTCGACTCCAACAATCGGAATAGCAAGCGATTCCCGAATTTGCTTTATCGCTTCGGCAGTTGCGGTATTGCATGCAACCACGATGGCATCACACCCCTTATTTGCTAGATAGCTACAGAGAGTAAGACTACGTGCTGCGATCCAGTCGCTGGATTTCTCACCATAAGGCGCGTTTGCAGAATCTGCTAGATAAATATAGTTATGTTGGGGTAGCTGGCACAGAGCCTCATCCAAAATGGATAAGCCTCCAACGCCAGAATCAAATACTCCGATTAGTGCCAATGAGTTGCCAATGTTCGTTTGATAATTACGAGTTAGTAATTAAGCAATCTTGACTGGAATACCAGCAATCTTGGCTTGCCACTCTTTAGGCCCAGTCTCGTGCATAGAGATGCCCTCTGAGTTCACGGCAACCGTCACCGGCATGTCCTTGACATCAAACTCATAAATGGCTTCCATGCCCAAGTCAGCAAAGCCAACTACTTTAGAAGTTTGAATCGCTTTAGAAACTAAGTAAGCGGCGCCGCCAACTGCCATGAGGTAAGCCGACTTATGTTTCTTAATCGCCTCAATTGCTACAGGGCCACGTTCCGCTTTACCAATCATGGTGATTAAGCCTGTCTTAGCAAGCATCATCTCCGTGAACTTGTCCATGCGAGTAGCAGTAGTAGGGCCCGCTGGACCAACTGCTTCATCGCGCACTGGATCAACCGGTCCAACATAGTAGATTGCGCGATTCTTAAAGCTCACCGGCAACTCTTCACCTTTGGCGAGCATGTCTTGGATGCGCTTATGAGCAGCATCGCGTCCAGTCAAAATTTTGCCGTTTAGCAATAAAGTTTCGCCTGGCTTCCAGCTCGCCACTTCTTCGGCGGTAAGGGTGTCCATATTCACGCGCTTCGATTTTTGAACATCTGGAGTCCAGGTCACGTCTGGCCAGTCAGATAGCGATGGTTTTTCTAATTTGGCAGGGCCGTCACCATGTAAATGGAAATGCACGTGACGTGTTGCCGCGCAGTTTGGAATCATGGCAACTGGTAAGGACGCAGCATGAGTTGGGTATTCCATGATCTTGATATCGAGCACAGTAGCCAAGCCGCCAAGGCCTTGAGCACCAATGCCAAGCTTGTTTACTTTTTCGTAGAGCTCTAAGCGAAGCTCTTCAGCACGAGTCTTAGCGCCACGAGCAATTAACTCTTGAATATCCACTGGACCCATTAAAGATTCTTTAGCCATGAGCATGGCTTTCTCTGGTGTACCGCCAATGCCGATACCCAGAATGCCAGGAGGGCACCAGCCAGCACCCATAGTCGGTACGGTTTTGAGAACCCAGTCAACAATCGAGTCGGATGGATTGAGCATGACCATCTTGGCTTTGTTTTCAGAGCCGCCGCCTTTAGCAGCGCAAATGACTTCAACATCATCACCAGGAACAATTTCATAATGGATCACAGCAGGAGTGTTATCACCCGTATTTTTACGTTTGCCAGCAGGATCGGTAAGTACTGAAGCGCGCAACATGTTGTCTGGATTCATGTAAGCGCGACGCACACCTTCGTTCACCATTTCACTAACGCTCATCGTTGCATCTGACCATTGAACGTTCATACCAATTTTTAAGAAAACAACCGCAATACCGGTGTCCTGACACATTGGACGGTGACCCTCGGCACACATCCGGCTATTGGTCAGAATTTGCGCAATCGCATCCTTGGCCGCCTCACCTTGTTCTAGTTCATAGGCCTTACCCATGGCAGTAATAAAGTCCTTAGGGTGGTAGTAGGAGATGAACTGAAATGCGTCCGCAACGCTTTGAATGAGGTCGTTTTGTTTGATATTTGTCATGGTTACCGGCTTATTTCCACATTATTAGTAAGGTTTGCCCTATTTTAAGGGTTTGCCATAGAGCAAATCCCCAGTGTTTTCACTTATCTTCTAAGGTCTTGAGGGTGAAAACCTGTCATTTTGCGACATTTTCTCGCATTTGTAGTTGATTTTAGATTATTGATTATTTGATAGAGGGCTGTAAGCATGGAACCATTAAAGCAAGAAAACCGCGTATTTAACCCGCCTGCAGACTTTGTAAAGAGCGCGGCCATTCCAGGCATGGAAGCCTATAACAAGCTTTGCGCTGAAGCTAATGCGGATTACGACGGTTTCTGGGGCCGCCTTGCTAAAGAGAACATCTATTGGAAGAAGCCATTTACTAAGGTTTTGGATGAATCCAAAGCGCCTTTCTACAAGTGGTTTGAGGATGGCACCACGAATGCTTCTTATAACTGTTTAGATCGCCAAGTTGAAGCTGGCTTAGGCGATAAGACAGCCATCATTTTTGAAGCCGACGACGGCACAGTTACAAAGGTAACTTACAAAGAGATGCTTGAGCGTGTTTGCAAAATGGCAAACGCATTGCGCAAGATGGGCGTTAAGTCTGGCGACAGCGTCATCATTTATATGGCAATGACTATCGAAGGCATTGTTGCGATGCAAGCATGTGCTCGTATCGGCGCAATTCACTCTGTAGTGTTTGGCGGTTTCTCTGCTCAAGCCTTGCGCGATCGCATTATGGACGTAGGTGCTGTTGCAGTGATTACTGCTGACGGACAGTTCCGCGGCGGCAAAGCATTGCCACTGAAAGCTATTTGTGACGAAGCGCTTTCTACAGGCGAGTGCCCTAAGGTTAAGCATGTCATCGTGAGCAAGCGTACTGGCACTGATATCACTATGCAGGCTGGTCGCGATGTTTGGATGCAAGAGATTGTTGCTAATGAAGCGACAACTTGTGAGCCAGAGTGGGTAAGCGCTGAGCATCCATTGTTTATTCTGTACACATCCGGTTCAACTGGTAAGCCAAAGGGTGTACAGCACTCAACAGGCGGGTACCTCTTGTGGGCAATTCTCACAATGAAGTGGACTTTTGACATTAAGCCAAATGATGTGTTCTGGTGTACTGCCGACATCGGTTGGGTAACAGGTCACTCCTATATTACTTATGGCCCACTCGCAGTAGGCGCTACTGAGATCGTGTTTGAAGGTGTGCCAACCTATCCAAATGCTGGCCGTTTCTGGGACATGATCCAAAAACACAAAGCATCTATTTTCTACACAGCACCAACAGCGATTCGTTCATTAATCAAAGCATCCAGCAATGATGAAGCAGTGCATCCAAAGAGCTACGACTTATCTTCATTGCGTCTCTTGGGTTCAGTTGGCGAGCCAATCAATCCAGAAGCATGGATGTGGTACTACGAGAACGTGGGCGGCTCACGTTGCCCAATCGCTGACACTTTCTGGCAAACAGAAACTGGCGGTCATATGATTTCTCCATTGCCAGGCGCAACTCCTATGATTCCAGGTTCATGCACATTGCCATTGCCAGGTATTCAGGCGGCGATTGTGGATGAAGCTGGTGTTGATGTTCCTAACGGTCAAGGCGGTATCTTGGTTGTGAAACGTCCATGGCCTTCGATGATTCGTACGATTTGGAATGATGCTGATCGTTTCGTGAAATCGTATTTCCCAGAAGAGTTGGGTGGCACTTTGTATCTAGCAGGTGACGGCGCAATCCGTAACAAAGATACTGGCTACTTCACCATTACTGGCCGTATCGATGACGTATTGAACGTTTCCGGTCACCGCATGGGCACCATGGAAATCGAATCTTGCTTAGTGGCTAACCCATTGGTTGCTGAAGCTGCGGTTGTAGGACGTCCAGACGAATTGACTGGCGAGGCTATTTGCGTATTCGTAGTTCTTAAAGGCGGTCGCCCAACAGGTGAAGAAGCTAAGAAGCTAGCTACGGAGTTACGTAACTGGGTAGGTAAAGAGATCGGTCCGATCGCTAAGCCTAAGGATGTCCGTTTCGGTGATAACTTGCCTAAGACCCGTTCTGGCAAGATCATGCGCCGTCTCTTGCGTGTGATTGCCAAAGGCGAAGAGGTTACTCAAGATACTTCAACCTTGGAAAATCCACACATCCTAGACCAGCTCAAAGAGTCTCTGTAATAAGCTAAATCAAGATTTAGACCAAATCCTTTCGGCAATCGTATAATCATCGATTCCGGAAGGGTGGATGAGCGGTTTAAGTCACACGCCTGGAAAGCGTGCGTAGGTTAATAGCCTACCGCGGGTTCGAATCCCGCCTCTTCCGCCAAGTAGTCAAGAAACCACCTTCGGGTGGTTTTTTCTTTTTTTAACTTCCCGTAATATCTTGGTAGTTAGGTATTAAAAAATAGAACGCAATAGAAAATGGAGAAAACATGATTTTTACAATGCTATTAATGGATCGCCCTGGTACTGCAGACTTGCGAATCCAGATTCGTCCAGAGCACCGCGCCTATTTGGCAAAAATGGCTGATCGCATGGCTTTTGCCGGACCGCTAACATCTGAAGATGGCCAAACAACTTTGGGCAGTTTGATTGCAATCGATTTTCCGAGTAGAGCAGATGTAGATGCGTGGCTTAAAGATGAGCCTTATACAAAAGCGGGTGTATATGAGAAGCCAATTATTAATGTCTTTAATAATATGTGGCAACAAAAAGTAGGCTTCCCACCTGCGCAGTAATTTTTTTCTTCGTTTAAGAATTTTGTATCTCATCGAATGGTATTAAATCAAGCTCCTCGACTAAAAAAGTGGTTAATCAGATTTGCCATCCTGATGTTCTCCTGCATCATCACTTTTTGGGCGGGGGCGCACTTGTTTGTGCCTGGGTTTGTTAAAAAGTCTGCTACAGAATTTGGCGCCAAGATTGGCTATGAGATTGGCTATCAAGACCTCAGCATTTCTCCATTAAGACTCAAAGTAGAGCTTGATGGGCTGCATCTGGCAAAGGCCGGCGGCTCTAAGTTGCTGGAATTCAAACAACTGTCTATTACCCTTAAATGGTCTAGATTGATTCTGGGCGAGCTTGGCTTTGACGAGATCTTGCTGGAAGAGCCCAAGATACTGATAGAGAAGAAATTACCGAAGGGCGCGCATGCGGGCGCTTGGAATTGGCAAGAATTGATTGCTGCGGTTGAAAAGGCAATGCCGCCTACGGATCCTCAAGAGCCTAAGAAGCCTCTCAAAATATCCATTGATGAACTTCTGGTTCACGCTGCTTCATTAAGTTTGTTGGATGACTCCACCAAGCTCAAGGAAGAGCTTAAGCCATTTACGATGAAGTTACTGGATATAGCTAACTACGATAAGCAGGGTGTAGTGAGCGGCGTTCGTGGTCAATATGACTTTAATCTTGGTGCCTTGCAAGTGCTCATACCTGGGATTAATAAAACCATCGCCTATCAACACGTCGCTATTACTGGCGGATTGGACAATCCTCAGCCCGGTAAGTTGGGTGTGCAATTAGATGTGAAGCTGGATGATGGTGACGTGCGCTCCCATTGGGATTTCAACACCGACTCAAAATCAGTCGATGGCAAGGTGAGCATTCAAAATCTGGCGTTGGCCCCAATCATTCCATTGCTGCCAGCGAATAAGGGGCTGATCGGTACAAGCGGTGCAATAAATGCAGATCTCTCCATGAAATTCGGAGCTGATGCTGATCATGTTGCTGGTGATATTCACATTGCTGATTTAGCGATCCTAGAGAAGGGTCAAAAGAATCCACTGATTGTTTGGAAGATGGCAGATATTCGACAGCTTGAATATAAGAGTCTGAAATCCAAGAAAGCGGCAAGCAATAGTCTCTCAATGGATGAGTTAGTCATTGATGCACCAGTTCTTCAATTTGAGATTGATGAAGAGGGGTTTTCTAATTTCAGAAGATTATTTTCAAAACCGCAAGCCGACACTTCAAAACCTGACTTAGTGAGCCAATCTGAAAAGCCTGATGAATCTCCCTCAGCGTTTAATTTGGATATGCGCTCTGTTAGTTTAAAAAATGGCGAGGTATTTTTTACTGACTTGGCAATGAAGCCTAACTTTAAGGTGGATATTAAAAAGTTTAATGGCACTTTTTTGGGTGTGAGCAATGCGCCTGGCCGTATGGCGAGTATGGCCATGGAGGGCGTGGTAGCAGGCTCAGGTGGCATGCGGGCCAAAGGACAAGCGTCATTTGCGGATCCGCGTCGCAACAATGACATCACTATGGCGTTCAGAAATCTCCCTCTAACCGCTTTTAATCCTGCGGTGATGTCTTTTGCTGGATACAAGATTGCCAATGGCCGCCTCAATCTCAATTTAAATTACCGCACCAAAGAGGGTGAGTTAAATGGTAGTAATCAGATCGTTATTAAGAAGGTCGAGCTAGGAGATGAAGTTCCTGATTTCAAGGGCAAGAAATTACCGCTAGGCTTAGCAATCGCTTTGCTCGAGGATGCGGATGACACGATTGATGTCACGATTCGTATTGCTGGCAATGTGGACTCCCCAGAATTTAGCGCAAGTGGTTTGGTGTGGCAGGCGATTAGCAACGTATTAACAAACGTTGCTACAGCACCCTTCAGAGCACTTGCAGCCATTTTAGGAATGGGTGGTGATGAGGGTGTGAATGCCGTTCCTGGCGAGGCTATCTTCTTAATTGCAGATCAAGATCGATTGCAACAATTTGGTGAGTATTTGGTGAAGAGACCAAACTCCAGTCTGGAGATATTGGGCGCCTATGATCCTGTGCAGGATAAGCAGGCATTAGCGCGGGCCAAAGCTGACACAGCAATATTGATTGATGCTGGATTTAAGTTAATCCCGGGCGAGCCAATACCGACGCCAAACCTATCGGATCCAAAAGTTCAATCAGGCCTCAAGGCTGCGTACGCTCAATATATTGGACGTATCAAACTAGGCCAGCGCCTTTTAACGCTTCCAGATGGAGAGCAGCGAAACGAGCAATTGCATAACGAGCTCATTGCCGGAATCGATATTACCGATGGGGAGCTTAAGGAATTGGCAAAAACCAGAGCCAAGACTGCCTATGGGTATATGGTCAAAGCCGACCCCAGCCTGAAAGATCGCATTCAGCTTGGGGGCGTAAAGGCGGTAGAGGCGGGGAAAGAGGGTATTCCACTCGATGTTGAGATCAGAATCAAGTAGACTTGAGGTCATGAATTCAACAAAAATGCGCATTCTCTCTGCTACCGCAGCAATTGCTGCTCTAAGTCTTGCGGGCTGCGGCTCCATTGAATCTGCCGCTCAGGACGATTGCACGTCAATTGGCTGGCAAATCGGTAGCAAGGGCTATCAGGACTGCTACAAAGCAAGGTTATACGAGCGCAAGTTGGATTACTCATTGCCGCCTGGCGATAAACCGTCCCCTTCCTTGATCTAATCAGGGTAAACCCTTGACTCAAGTCCTTGAGCTCCGTCAAGGACTTAGGGCGTTAAATACCCCAAAATTAAGCGTTATTTTGCATATCTAGAGCTTGTTCGGCTTTTTGTCGGACCGTTTTTTGGGTATGCAAAATGGGATAAAGCATTGCATTAGTGCATTGCATAAAAGCTATAAATATAAAAATTAGAGACTAAGAACTATGAATCATCCAAAGCCTTCTGGAGAAGTCAAAGCGGTTGCCGTTGCAACAGCAGATGATTTGAGGGAAACCATTCGTCGCAAGAGTAAGTTAAAGGGCCGTCAAGCTGACGATGCTTCTATTGCGGAAGTTCGAAAACTGATTGGTAGCGCGCCACATCGTCGCGATCTCTTAATTGAAAATCTTCACAAGCTTAATGATGAATACCGTGCCTTGCATGATCGTCATTTAGTAGCCTTAGCAAAAGAAATGAATCTGCCAATGGCAGAGGTATATGAGGTTGCTACCTTCTACCATCACTTCGAAGTAGTGCGTGGCAATGATCCGGTAGCAGACATCACGATTCGTGTTTGTGATGGCATCGCCTGTGAATTAGCGGGCGCACAAAATCTCTTGGCTAAGTTGCCAGCTATCCTAGGTAATCCGAATATTAAAGTCGCTGCAGCCCCATGTGTAGGGCGTTGCGAGCAGGCTCCTGTAGCGGTGGTTCATCAGTACCCAGTGCTGTTTGCCACGGTGGATAAAGTATCTGCTGCTGTCAAAAACAATCTGACTACACAGCCGATGGCAAAAGATGATGCTGTTTTTGATCCTGCCTCTTTAGCAGAGCAGGGTGTCTCGCCGCAAGGTGAGATGCAAGCAGTTTCTCCTGACTATGTTGGTTATGAGTCTTATCGTGCTCAAGGTGGTTACGCTTTAGCAAAAGAAATCTTTGAAGGTAAGAAAGATGCTGAAAGCATCATCAAAGCAATGGAAAGCTCTGGCTTACGTGGTTTAGGCGGCGCAGGTTTTCCAGCGGGTCGTAAATGGCGCATCGTAAAAGATCAAGTTGCTCCAAAGTTAATGGCTGTAAATATTGACGAAGGTGAGCCTGGCACATTTAAAGATCGCACCTATTTAGAGCGCGATCCCCATCGCTTCTTAGAGGGTCTGCTCATTGCAGCAAGCGTGGTGGGTATTGATGCTTGCTATATCTATTTGCGTGATGAGTATCACGGCTGCAGAGAGTTGCTTGAAGCTGAATTAGCAAAACTCAAAGCTAATCCGCCTTTTGCATTGCCGAATATTGAATTACGTCGTGGTGCTGGTGCTTATATTTGCGGTGAAGAATCTGCCATGATTGAAAGTATCGAAGGTAAACGTGGTGAGCCGCGTATGCGCCCTCCATATATTGCACAAGTCGGTTTGTTTGGACGCCCAACCCTAGAGCACAACTTTGAGACGCTGTACTGGGTGCGTGACATTGTTCAGCGCGGTCCAGAATGGTTCAGTTCATTCGGTCGTCATGATCGCAAGGGCTTGCGTAGCTTTAGTGTGAGTGGGCGCGTGAACAAACCTGGCGTGAAGTTGGCTCCAGCCGGTATCACTATTCAAGAACTGATTGATGAGTATTGTGGCGGCATGCAAGATGGCCACAAGTTCTACGGTTATTTACCTGGTGGTGCATCAGGCGGCATCTTGCCGGCAACCATGAATGACATTCCGCTCGACTTTGATACTTTGCAGCCATATGGTTGTTTCATAGGCTCTGCTGCGGTAATGGTGTTTAGTGACAAAGATAAAGCGCGTGATATGGCTTTGAATGTGATGCATTTCTTTGAGCATGAGAGCTGTGGTCAATGTACACCTTGCCGAGTAGGTACAGGCAAAGCTGCTAAGTTGATGCAAGCTAAATCTTGGGATCAAGAAACCTTAGAAGACTTAGCAACCGTGATGGTAGATGCTTCTATTTGCGGTCTTGGCCAAGCGGCACCAAACCCTATTCGTTGTATTCATAAATATTTCCCAGAAGAAGTGAAATAAGCCACTTATAAAAAATAGGGAATAACGAGACAAACATGAACGCACCCACAAATCCTAAAGAACTCGAACTACAAACCGTTGAGTTCAAGCTAGACGGCAAGACGATCGTTTCCTACGAAGGCGAAACGATTCTCAAGGCTGCTAAACGACACGGTATTGATATTCCACATCTATGCTTTAAAGATGGTTACCGTCCTGACGGTAACTGCCGTGCATGCGTAGTCGAAATTAATGGCGAGCGTACATTAGCGCCAAGTTGCTGTAGAAGCGCGACTCCAGGAATGGAAGTTAAGGCTAATAGCGAGCGTGCTGTAAAAAGTCAGAAATTGGTTCTGGAAATGTTGTTATCAGATATGCCAGACGAAGGCTTTAAGTGGGTTGGAGACAGCAAGGAAGAAGAGCAAAAAAATCAACATGGCGAACTCAGCACCTGGGCAGCACGCATGGATGTCACAGTTCGACCAGAGCTCAAAGCACTCCGTCGTGAGAAGGTAAGTAGCGACATTTCACATCCAGCGATGGCTGTGAATTTGGATGCGTGTATTCAATGTAATCGCTGTGTACGCGCTTGTCGTGAAGAGCAGGTTAATGATGTGATCGGTTACGCCATGCGTGGCGGTCATAGTGAGATCGTATTCGACTTAAATGATCCAATGGGTGACAGTACTTGCGTTGCCTGTGGCGAATGTGTACAGGCTTGCCCAACTGGTGCATTGATGCCTAAAGGTTTGATTGGTTCACAGACAGTGGATCGCAAAGTCGATTCTGTTTGTCCGTTCTGTGGCGTCGGTTGTCAAATCACTTATAACGTTAAGGATGAAAAGATCGTCAGCGTTGAAGGTCGTGATGGCCCTGCCAATCACAATCGTCTCTGCGTTAAAGGCCGTTTTGGTATGGACTACATCCATAACCCACAGCGTCTTACTAAGCCACTCATTCGTAAAGCGGGTGTTGCTAAAGATGAGTCTATGCTTGAAGGCAAGCAAGATTGGTCTGACATCTTCCGTGAAGCGACTTGGGAAGAGGCTTTAGAAGTCGCCGGTGGCGGCTTGAAGAAACTCAAAGATCAATACGGCAATAAAGTATTGGCTGGCTTTGGCTCTGCAAAGGGCAGTAACGAAGAAGCTTACTTATTCCAGAAACTGGTTCGTACTGGTTTTGGTAGCAATAACGTAGACCATTGCACACGCCTTTGCCATGCTTCGTCTGTAGCAGCGCTTCTTGAGGGTGTTGGTTCTGGTGCAGTAAGCAACCAAGTGAATGATGTTGAGCACTCAAGCATGATTTTCTTGATTGGATCCAATCCAACCGCTAATCATCCTGTTGCTGCTACCTGGTTCAAGAATGCTGCTAAACGTGGCGCAAAAATTGTGTTGTGCGATCCTCGTAAGACCGAGATTAGTAAACATGCTTGGCGCACAATGCAGTTCAAGCCGGATACCGATGTGGCGATGCTCAATGCCATGATCTTCACAATCATTGAGGAAGGTTTGGTCGATAAAGAATTTATTAAAGACCGCTCTAATAACTTCGAGGCTCTCAAAGAAAACATCAAGGGATATAGCCCTGAAGCGATGGCGCCTATCTGCGGTATTCCTGCAGAGACATTGCGTGAAGTAGCGAGAGAGTTTGCAACCACCAAGTCAGCCATGATTTTGTGGGGCATGGGTGTTAGTCAACACGTGCATGGCACAGATAACGCGCGTTGCTTGATCGCATTAGTCAGTATTACCGGTCAAATTGGTAAGCCTGGTTCTGGATTGCATCCATTGCGTGGTCAGAATAACGTGCAGGGTGCCAGTGATGCAGGATTGATTCCGATGATGTTCCCGAACTATCAGCGCGTTGACAATCCAGAAGCACATGCTTGGTTTGAAAAGTTCTGGGATACGCCATTAGATAAGAAGCCTGGCTATACCGTAGTAGAGATCATGCATAAGATCACTGCGCCGGATAGTGATCCAGATAAGATTCGTGGCATGTACGTCGAAGGTGAAAACCCTGCGATGAGTGATCCTGATTTAAATCACGCTCGTCATGCTTTGGCTGCCTTAGATCTCCTCGTAGTCCAGGATATCTTTATGACCGAGACAGCACTCTTGGCTGACGTTGTTTTGCCAGCCAGCGCTTGGCCAGAGAAGGCAGGTACTGCTAGCAATACTGACCGCATGGTTCAGATGGGTAAGAAAGCGATTAACCCTCCGGGTGATGCGAAACCCGATTTGTGGATTATTCAAGAGATCGCCAAACGCATGGGCCTCAACTGGAGCTACCAAGGTCCAGATGCTGGTGTTGCTGAGGTGTATGACGAGATGCGTCAAGCAATGCATGGTGCCATCAACGGCATCACTTGGGAGCGACTAGAAAAAGAATCTAGCGTGACTTATCCATGCTTATCCGCTGAAGATCCAGGTCGTCCAATCGTGTTTGATGATCAATTTGCAACAGCAGATGGCAAGGTAAAACTCGTTCCTGCTGACATCATTCCGGCAAATGAGCGACCAGATACTGAATACCCATTTGTATTGATTACTGGACGTCAATTAGAGCACTGGCATACCGGCAGTATGACGCGCCGCGCCACTGTGCTGGATGCGATTGAGCCTATGGCTACTGTATCGATGAACGGTGAGGACATGACCCAGTTAGGTGTATCTGCTGGCGATGTCATTACAGTTCAGTCACGTCGTGGCGAGGTTGGTATTCACGTGAGACGGGATGATGGCACACCAAGAGGCGTAATCTTTATTCCGTTTGCCTACTATGAGGCTGCGGCTAACTTGATCACCAATTCAGCGTTAGATCCATTTGGCAAGATTCCAGAATTTAAGTATTGCGCTGTGAAGCTAGCTAAAGGCGGTGAAGTGGCCAAGATCATGGGATATGGTACGAATGCCCCAGGTGGATCAAAGGCAATGTCTAACGTTTAATTAGGATTTGGCAATTCACAAAATGGCTCCCAGATGGGAGCTTTTTTGTTGAAAGACCTTGTTTTCAGCAGTACTGCTTTTGTAGTAAAAAGGCTTTACGGGGGAAATCATGAGCAGATCAGTCAAAATTAATGATGATTTATATGAGGCAGCAAAGGTTGAGGCTAGAAAAGAACACCGAACTATTGCGGCCCAAATTGAATTTTGGGTAAAGTTAGGGCGGGGAGTGATTGATAATCCCGACTTACCTACACCCTTCATTGCTGACTCATTGGCATCACTTTCAGAGCCAAGGCCAGCAAAGCAGCCTCAATATAAGTTAGAAGAATTGCTGGCTAATTGGAATCCAGGGGAAAAGCGCTCGAAAGAGGATGATGCATGGCTGGAGATGAAGCCCATGGGTAAAGAGGTTTGGTAGCGTTTTAGGCATATTTGCACCTCGTTTTGCTTGATATCTTCGCAGTTTTTTTGGTTGCTATGGACTCATGTAAAGTCGTGTGAGAACAAGATTCCTAATGCCCTTTAGAATGTTCCTTCTATGGCCAGTTCCAAACCCTCCGCAAACACCACTGCAAAAGCTGAACTTCCTGTCCTCATTATTGGGGCCGGATTAGCTGGTTTAACCGTTGCCTTGCATATGGCTGAATCTCAGCCAGTGATTTTGATGGCTAAACGGGGCTTAGGTGAAGCTGCTACAGCTTGGGCTCAAGGAGGCATTGTTGGCGTTGTCGACAAAGAGCATGACAGTATTGATTCACATGTGGCCGATACTTTGGACGCGGGTGCCGGTCTCGTGGTGGAATCGACTGCACGCTATATCGCTGAAGAAAGTGCTGATGCAATTCGTTGGTTGGTAGAGCAGGGCGTTCCATTTACAGAAGATAAATCTGGCCCAATGGGTTTGCACTTAACGCGTGAGGGCGGACATAGTCATCGCCGTATCGCACATGCTGCCGATGCCACGGGTAAAGCTATTCATGAAGTGCTGCTTGATAAAGCAAGAGCCCATAAAAATATTCAGATCTTGGAGCATTGGATTGCGCTCGATCTCATCACCAATCGCCAACTAGACGCTAAGACTCAACGAACTAAACCTAATCGTTGTTATGGGGTGTATGCACTCGACATTAAAAACAACCGTGTAGAAACCATCGAAGCAAAGTCAGTGGTATTAGCTACTGGCGGCGTTGGTAAGGTTTACCGCTATACCAGCAATCCTGATACCGCTACCGGCGATGGTATTGCCATGGCTTGGCGTGCAGGTTGCCGCGTGGGCAATATGGAATTTATTCAATTTCACCCAACATGCTTGTATCACCCGAGCGACCGTACCTTCCTGATTACAGAAGCGATGCGAGGAGAGGGCGGTTTGCTGAAGTTGCCTGATGGCACGCGTTTTATGCCTGAGCATGATGACCGCAATGAATTAGCTCCACGTGACATTGTTGCTAGGGCCATCGACTTTGAAATGAAGAAGCACGGCTTGGACTATGTCCATCTAGATGCCACACATTTAGGCGAAGCATTTATCAAAGAGCATTTCCCGATGATCTATGCGCGTTGCATGAGTCTCGGTTTAGATATCACCAAGGAGCCTATTCCGGTGGTGCCTGCTGCGCATTACACCTGTGGTGGCGTTGTGACAGACCTTAAAGGCCGCACGGATTTGCCTGGCCTCTACGCAGTTGGCGAAGCAACCTATACCGGTCTTCATGGCGCCAATCGTTTGGCAAGCAACTCATTATTAGAGTGCGTAGTCATTGGTAAGGCAGCAGCAGAAGACATATCCAATCTCAAGACCCCAGTGATGCCTGCTCTTCCTTTATGGGATGAGAGTCAAGTTGAAGATGCCGATGAACAAGTCGTTATTGCCCATAACTGGGATGAGCTGCGTTCACTCATGTGGAACTACGTAGGTATTGTGAGAACCAATCGTCGTCTTGAGCGGGCCCTACATCGCATTAAGCTGTTGCGCTATGAGGTGCAAGAGTATTACGCCAACTTCAAAGTAACGCGCGATTTAATTGAACTCAGAAACCTCTTGGAGTGCGCAGAGCTCATCGTGCGCTCAGCCTTGATGCGCAGAGAAAGCCGTGGTCTCCATTACAGCCGTGACTACCCCGGCACTTGGGCTGTCTCTTACCCAACCATCCTGACTCCTCAAGCAGAGGGTGCTGAGACGGATTCCACCTCCTAGGTCTTGAAAGCTATAAAGCCCGTTTTTTGGTGATAAGCTAGCTCAATATCACGAGGAATGACATGGCCAGTTTTAAAGAAGAAGTCAGCGAACATATCTCTGCTGTTTACCAAACGGCAGCAGATGAAATCAAGAATTGGTTTAGTGCCTTAAGAGAAGTCTGGCCACTTGTTTTCCTATTAATTCTTGCGCTATCTATTCTGATTTGGTTTGCAAAGCCTGCGCCACCGAACAAAGTATTAATGGCAACCGGTACCGGTGGCTCCTACAAAGTCTTGGGTGAACAATATAAGACCTATTTTGAGAAAAAAGGAATTAAGCTCGAACTGGTAGAGACCCATGGTTCAAAAGAAAATCTACAGCATTTAATTGATCGCAAGGATCCAATCCAAGCGGCCCTTGTTCAGGGTGGAATGATTGCAGTAGACAATCTCTCTGGCGTGGAATCCCTTGGCAGTGTTGACTATGAGCCGGTATGGATGTTCTATCGCAAGAATGCCTTCAATGAAAGCATTCACGTATCTGATAGAGATATTGCCAAACTGAGAATAAATATTGGCCCGGTAGGGAGTGGAACGCGTACTCAGGCCCTGAATATTTTCAAACTCAATGGCTTGAATGGTGATGCCCCTAATCTACTCGGACTTGGCAATGCTGAAGGTGTTGATGCCTTAGTGCGTGGCGAAATCGATGCCGTTATTTTGGTGGATGGTTTTGATTCACCAAATGTGCAAAAGCTGATTAGAAATCCTGGCATTAAATTGACTTCGTTTACGCGCGCAGATGCCTACACTCGGTTATTGCCCTATTTTGAGGAAGTATCTGCACCCATGGGTGGCTTTGATCTTGGGAAAAATATTCCTGATCACCCTATACAGTTGATTTCGACTACAACCAATCTTTTGATTGATAACCGCCTCCACCCAGCAATCCAAGTTTTATTCCTCGAGGCTGCCCGAGAAATTAACGGTAACAAATCCTATTTTTCTAAGGCGGGAGAGTTTCCGGCCTATATGAATACTGAAGCGCCATTGAGTGATGAGGCAAAGTTCTTCTATGAAAAAGGCACTCCGACATTAATGAAGTATTTGCCATTTTGGCTCGCCGAGTTCTTGGAGCGCATGTTCTTCCTCTTGCTTCCCTTTGCTGCTTTTGCTTATCCGATTATTAAGTCAATTCCAACATATAGAACCAACCTGGCTAAGAAGCAAATTAACTCGATTTATAAAGAGTTGGATAAATTTGAGCAGAACACGATTCAAACCTTTGACCCTAATCGTCGCAGTGAATATATTGAGGTGCTCAATGAGATGGAGCGCAGAATACTCAGATCAAAAGCAGCAAAGCTAGCCACTGCTGAATGCTATAGCCTGCGAAGCAATATTGAGTTTATTCGTAATGCGCTGGAGAAGCAGATCATTTATAAGGGTAGGGAAGGGTAAGGTAAGTTAAGCGCGAGCTTTACTAATTGGTTTTGTGTGCAGGCTAAGGCCAAGGGCTGTAAGAACCTTTAGTACGGTATCAAAGCCCGGGATTCGATCGCCAGACAATGCTTTATATAGGCTTTCCCTTGAGAGCCCTGATTCCTTGGCGACTTGAGCCATTCCTTTTGCACGCGCTATGTCACCAAGGGCCTTTGCAATAAACGCTGCATCTCCGTTAGATTCCTCAATGCATGCCTGAAGATAGAGAGCCATTTCTTTGGGAGTACGCAAATGTTCTGCTACATCATATGGGCTGGTAATTGTTTTTTTCATCTCATTCACTATATGTTTTTAGCTAAATATTTTGCTATCTGAATATCCTTGTTCTGAGTTCTTTTGCTACCGCCGATAAGGAGAAGGTAAACCGTATTCTCTTGTTTTGCGTAATAAATCCTGTAGCCGGGTCCAAAATCAACCTTCATCTCAAAGACTTTGCTGCCAACAGACTTTGTATTTCCCTGATTGCCTTCAGCTAAACGTTTAATTCTGGCTTGAATTTTTGCTCTCCCTATCAAATCTTTTAGGGAGTCCAACCAGACCTTGAATTCTTCAGTTTTCCTTATTTCATGCATGCATTAATGTAGCCAATAGGATACATTAAGTCTGTAGGAAAATCTATAATTTAGATGGGAATTTACTGAATAAACCTAAAGAATGCGCATCGAGAAATCAACCGCATGTACATCCTTGGTGAGTTTTCCAAGAGAGATGCGGTCAACACCAGTGCTTGCAATGGCGCGCATTTGGTCTAGATTGATGCCACCAGAGGCTTCCAGCAAAGCACGTCCAGCGGTAATGGCAACAGCCTGCTTCATTTGATCGGTGTTGAAGTTATCAATCAAAATACTTTTCGCACCCGCAGCTAAAGCTTCTTCAAGTTCAGCAAAGTTTTCTACTTCAATCTGAATATCCACTCCAGCATTAAGTGCTTGAGCATTCTTTAGGGCTGCCGTAACACTACCAGCTGCAGCAATATGATTTTCTTTGATGAGAATGCCGTGCCAAAGGGCTAAACGTTGATTTTTCCCGCCACCAACGAGCACTGCATACTTCTGAGCCTGACGTAATCCAGGAACGGTTTTACGTGTATCCAATACCGCGCAGCCCTTTGGATTCGGGCTAGCACCTGCAATTGCATCAACGTGCTGACGTGTAATGCTAGCTGTCCAAGAAAGCGTTTGTAGGAAATTAATACAAGTACGTTCAGCAGAGAGCAGGGCTTGTGAGTCAGCTTCAATATCGCAAACCTTGGTATCGGGTTTCATCATGTCGCCCTCTAGGTAATGCCAAGCTACTTTGGAGTTGGGATCAAGCTTCTTGAGTGTGCCTTCAAACCAATCCACACCACAAAGAACGGCTTCTTGGCGAACGATTAACTGAGCTTTAACAGGCTTACTGGGAACGAGCTTTGCAGTCCAATCACCAGTGCCGATATCTTCCATGAGTGCATCATGAATATTGCGTTGGCGAGCTTGTTCTAAGGTTTCGTTGTATTCAAACATATATAAATATAAAAATTAAGCGGCGCCAATATTTTTTACAAAGCCATGCTGCGCTTTAGCTAAAAGGTCAGGATGGTTTTTGGTGAAGTCGAGCATGCGCTCTATACAACCCAATGCTTGAACACGAATAGGTTCTTCGATGAAGATTTCACCAGATTCGTTTTCTAGGCAATTCAAAATTCCTTGTAAGCCATTCATGGCCATCCATGGGCAGTGGGCACAACTCTTGCAGGTTGCACTATTGCCAGCAGTTGGCGCTTCAATCAGCTTCTTATTGGGGGCTAGCTGACGCATGCGATGCAAGATGCCGTTATCAGTAGCAACAATGTACTCAGTAGCGGCGCCTTCAACCACGGCCTTAATCATGGCGGAGGTAGAGCCCACAACGTCTGCAAGGTCAACGACTGCTTGCGGTGACTCTGGATGAACCAAGATCATGGCATTAGGGTGGGCGGCTTTCAAAAGTTCAAGCTCCACAGCTTTAAATTCATCATGAACTATGCAAGCACCATTCCATAGCAACATATCTGCGCCAGTTTGCTCTTGAATGTAGCGACCCAAATGACGATCGGGTGCCCACAAGATTTTTTTACCTTCAACTTTGAGTTGATGCACGATCGCTAGAGCACAAGAGCTCGTTACCATCCAATCGGCTTGAGCTTTGACTGCAGCGCTGGTATTTGCATAGACCACGACAACGCGATCAGGATGTGCAGCTCTAAAGGCAGCAAAGTCCCCAGCATCGCAACCAAGATCAAGTGAGCAGGTTGCATCGAGGTCGGGCATGAACACGCGTTTTTCAGGGCTAAGTATTTTTGCCGACTCACCCATGAAGCGCACGCCAGCAACAATCAGATTTTTTGCGGAATGATCTTTACCAAAACGCGCCATCTCCAAAGAGTCAGCAACGTACCCACCGGTCTCCATCGCCAAATCCTGAATGTCACCGTCAACATAGTAGTGGGCGACTAAAGCAGCATCTTTCTCAACCAATAATTGTTTAATGCGAGCAATGACGGCGGCCTTCTCGGAATCATGAAGTTGGGGAGGGGTTTTGGCCCAAGCTTGGGCGGTACAGGTGGCGCCAGCAGCATTTTGCTGGGGGTAATCAAAGGCAATAGGTGAGCTCATAAGCAATTTTAGCGTGCATAAAGAATTGGCAAATATATTCAAAATGTCGCGTTTTTGCGGAAATATGTACCAATGGGTCGGCCATTCTTCCTGCTCTCATTAGCCTGGAAATGAGGCCAAAAAAGCTCTAAAAATAGCCCCTTCTTGGAGGCTTTTTCCTGCCTAATTATTAAGCATCCACAAAAACTATATAAATCAATGAGTTATAACGTTATCAGGACGCTATTTTTGATTACCGGATAGCCATTTAAAGTGTCAAAAATGGCGTTTTTAAAGTAAAATCACGCGCATGTATGTACGCGCGCGAACACAAGGGCAAATATTCTTTGCCCTTTCCTTTGGATTCATCCTTTTCTGCACCCTTTTGGGGGGTTCAACTGCTACCGCCCAAACCTCCGCTGGTCAGTTATTGCAACAAAACCGTGAGCTTGAGCCTACAGCGCCACTTCTTCCAGATGCAACACGCAATGTTGCTCCGTTAGAGGTGAAGCCAAGTGCTCCACCTCCAGGGCAAATGACTTTTGTCGTAAAGCGTTTTGAATTTACCGGAAATACCAAGGTTCCTACTGCTGATTTAGATCATTTGGCAAAAGACTTAGTTAACACTCCGATCACGTTTGATGATCTTACCCAACTAACGAATGCAATCACGCAGTATTACCGCGAGCGTGGATGGTTAGTTCGCGCAGTGCTACCAAAGCAAGACATCACGGCTGGTGTAGTGCGCATTCAATTGATTGAGGCGAAGTTGGGGGGCATCACGATCGATAACCATTCCACTCGAGTAAGTAATGAGCGGGTAGAGGATTGGATTTATTCACGCATTCCCCGTTCTGCAGATTTATCTCTTGATCGGCTAGATTTTGCTTTGCTGACTTTGAACGACTTGCCTGATATTTCAGTGACTAGTAGCTTGCAAAGTGGTACGCAAGCCGGCGACACGATTTTAGTGTTAACCGTGAACGACAAGCCGCTCTTTAACGGCCAAGTCAGCGTTGATAACTTTGGCGACGCCAACAGCGGCAAGATGCGTACATCGGTCTTAGCAAATGCTAATGGCCCATTGGGTATCGGGGATCAGTTGTCTGCCTATGCCATGTACTCAGAAGGAAATAGCTATGGTCGTGTAAGTTATACCGCGCCGGTTGGCAGCAGCGGCTTGCGTATGGGAGTCAATGGCAGCACGATGGCTTACCGCGTATTGAATCAAAGCTTTAACAGCTTGTATGCAAATGGTATTGCTAATACCGGTGGTGTTGAAGCAAGCATGCCGCTCATTCGCTCTCGTCCCACGAACTTAATCACCACGTTTAATTGGAATTACAGCGAATTTAAGAACTGGACCATTGCTGGCGTTAATCAAGATCAAACCTATACAACCAGTGTGGCGCAATTGGGTCTTAACGGTAATCGTTTGGATGATATTTGGGGCGGAGGTATCAACACTGGTTTATTAAACGTATCTGGTGGCGATATTTCAAGAAACATCAATGGGCCTTATAGCTCTACTTATGGGGTAGCAGGTAGCTTTTCAAAAGCGCGTTACGCCCTTACTCGTTTGCAAACGGTAACCGATGAGATGTCTGCATATGTTTCTGTTTCGGGTCAGTGGGCAAGCAAGAATATGGATAGCTCTGAGCAGCTCTATTTAGGCGGCCCATTAAACGTACGCGCCTATGGATCAGGTCAAGGCGCTGGCAGTCAAGGTAACTTAACTACGGTTGAGCTTCGCCATGACTTGCCTTACCAAACTCAAGTTGCGGGCTTTTATGACATCGGCAATGTGCAGACCTGGAAATTCAATCCAGCGATTAATACCGTTAGCAACAACTACGTACTCCAAGGTGCCGGCGTGAGCTTAGCTTGGCTAGGCCCTTACAACTTAAATGTGAAGGGCGCATTTGCCATGCGAACTGGTGGCCTTACCCAAAGCGTAACGAACTACCTGACACAAAACGGGGGCATTAGCTCTCATCGATTCTGGATTACAGCAACTCTGCCCATATGAAAACTAAAGCAAAGACCGTCACCTCTAAAGCGCGCAGTGCAGCAAAACCTGTCGCTAAGGTTGTTAAGAAGCCTGCGGCCAAAGCAGCAAGCAAACCGGTAGCAAGGTCTGCGACAAAAACTGCAGTGAAGAACGCCGTGAAATCTTCCATCAAACCTGCTGCTAAGCCAATTGCAAAATCAGCACCGAAATCAACTTTGAACACTCCACAAAAAACAATGACAAAAACAGCACCTAAAGCAACAACAAAAGTAACAACAAAAACTATGCCAAAAGCAACATCAAAGCCAACAACAAAAACCGTATTAGGGCAGCCTACAGTTTCCACGGCGCCATTACAGGCAATTAACGAAGGAGCGCAAATGACGCAATCCAATCAAGCCGCAGAAGATGCAGGTGCAAGTCAGCCGATTACAGGCCGCGGCGTATTTGCTGTACGCACCCTTGGAGAGGCTGTTTCTGTTGAAGCTGCTTTCTTGGCTGAAGACGGCAATGTATTGCGCTTGCCGGCAGTATTCCCAAATCGACAATATGCGATTGAGCAGATTGATGAATTGCGTGCGCTAGTCAATCGTCATTTTGATGAGCTAGATCAAGGTGGCATTTAGTCATCACGCTAACTTCAAGATATCGAATAGTTAATTATTAAATTCAGCGAATGAATAGTTCACTCAACCGCATGTTCAAGGTGATCTGGAGTAAAGCCCAGGGCGCATGGGTAGCCGTGAGTGAAATCGTCCGCGCACATGGTAAAGAGCAATCGCTGACTCGTATTACCCGTCATTTTGCTGTAGCAGCTGTCATGTCTGGTGGCGCTGCCATTGCTGCACCGCCGGCACCAAATCAATTGCCAACAGGCGGTCAAATTGCAGCAGGTGTCGCTTCAATGATGACCAATGGCAACAAGATGACGGTGACGCAGACATCGAATCGCGCCGCCATTAATTGGAATACCTTTGACATTGGCTCACAAGCCTCTGTCAATTTCGTGCAGCCAAGTGCTAACTCAGTTGCACTCAATCGCGTTAACTCACCAAATCCAAGTCAAATTTTTGGCAACCTTACCGCCAATGGTCAGGTGTACTTACTCAACTCAGCGGGTGTTTACTTTGCACCGGGTGCTCAAGTAAGCGTCGGTGGCATAGTTGCCACAACGCATAGCATGAGTGACGCCGCCTTCATGGCTGGTAGCACTACCTTTGATCGCAATGGTAGTACTGGCAAGGTTATTAACGAAGGCACCATTCAAACGAGCCTGAATGGCTACATCGCCATGCTCGCTCCTGAAGTGCGCAACTCAGGCTTGCTCCTAGCGCAATCTGGTACTGTTGCGATGGCAGGTGGCGAAGCTATTACTCTGAACTTTGGATCATCAAGCAAATTAGAAAGTATCACGGTTACCGCTAGCCAAATTGATGTACTTGTAGAAAACCGTTACGCAATTAAAGCCCCTAATGGATTGGTGATTCTTTCTGCGCGCGCTTTGAATCAACTTGCAGCCACTGTGATCAACAGCGGCACGATTGAAGCGAAGGGCGTTAGTCAAAAAGGCGGCCGTATTGTTCTGGAAGGCAGCAATGTCACCAATACTGGCACGCTAGATGTCAGCAGCGACACAGAGCAGGCTGGCACGATCACGATCAACGGTAAAACCGTGGCCATATCTGGCAAAGTCATTGCTACTAGCCCAGTACAAGGCGGCACATTAAAAGTACAAGCAACCCAAACACTGAACGTGAATGCCAACATTGACGTGAGCAGCTCACAACGTGGCGGACAAGTTCAGATTGCGGGCGCACAAGTTGCAGTCGCAGATGCAAGCATTAATGCGGATGGTGATACACAGGGTGGTGAAGTTCAGGTCGTTGCCACAAATGCACAAAGCACAAACCCATTTAGCGATCCATTCAATCCACCATCATTGCCGCTAACAGCAGCATTGACTGGTTTCACCAGCATCAACTCACGCAGCAGAAGAGGTCAGGGCGGTAACGTCACGATCTTGGGTGACTCCATTACGCTTGATGACAACACTGCAGTCAATGTCAGCGGCGCAACGGGTGGCGGCAATGTTCTGGTGGGTGGTGATTGGCAAGGAGGCAACGGCACCTATCAAGCCACCACAACATACATGGGGCAAAACGTCACTATTGATGCGAGTGCAACGGATAACGGTAATGGCGGCAAGGTAGTCATCTGGTCTGATGTAACGAATGCGAATAGCTCAACGAATGTGTATGGCAGTATCTTTACGAGAGGCGGAGCCAATGGCGGGGATGGCGGTCAGATCGAAACATCTGGGCATGCGCTTATCACTGACGGCGTAGTTATTAATGCCGGTGCGACCAATGGAAAGGGTGGTTTATGGTTGCTGGATCCAACAGATGCAACAATCACTCAGGCAATTGCCAACACATACCAGAATGTATTAAATACAGGTACGAGTGTCTACGATCAAGTCACGGGTGACATCGTTTGGAATGATGGCGTAACCCTTACCAAGTCAGCTTGCGGTAGTGCAATTTTATCCTTGCAGGCTACAGCCAATATCACATTAACAAATGCCACTATTACTTCAACATCCGGTACATTGGGTGTGAGCTTATGGGCCTCAAACAATACTAGTGCGGGGCATATCTACCTAACTTCTGGGACAAACATCACCACTAATGGTGGCGATATTACTCTTGGTGGCGGCGCTAATTTAGCTACAGGATTTGCAACTGGCACCTCAGCTTTTACTTACGGAATTTGGGTGGATGGCAGTAAGTTAAATTCAGGGGGCGGTAATATCACGTTACGCGGCCAAAGCCCAAACATAAGTTTGGCTACTACTGATGCTGGAATTACCGTAAGTAATAGCGCACTGGATGCAGGCGTCGGCAAGATGGCTCTAACGGGCAACGCTTTTGGGTCTGGTAGCGTATGGGTCATCGGAGTAAATATTGGCGGCTCAAATTTCCGGTCTGCCAGTGCTGCGGTAGATGCTATTAGTATTACCGGCGATGCAAGTACTATTAATAATCCTGCCAAATCTATTGGTGTGGAATTAGGCGGAACAATCGAGGCCACAGGATCAGGCGGTATTAATATTTCAGGTGTGGCGAATACATCGCCTTATAGCGCTGCCACCGAAATTAATGGCAATGTTCTTGCTAAATCAGGCAACATTAGCATTAAAGGTCAAAATCTTCAGGCGGGAAGTGTTGCCCTTTGGTTTGCTGGCAGTGGATCTGTGGGCTCAATGGCGGGGACCAACGTCACTACTTCCTCTAGTAACATCACGTTAACCGGTGATAACTTATCTTTCCCGGCAACAACAACAGTTAACACCAGTGGTAATGTTGCAATTCTGTCAAATGCAACTAGTTTTTCATCAGGCTTCACAAATACTAATTTAAGTCTCGACGCATCTCTTGGTGGGTTGACTATTGGCAATACTGGAAATACTCAAAATATTACATTTGCAAACGCGGTCAATATTGCTGGGCCAATTACTGTTTATGGAGGTAACGTTGCGCTCAATTCAAGCTTGAGTACGACGGCTAATGGTTCGGCGATTACGATTAACGCAGCCAACAATATAAGTACTGTAAGTTCAGCGAATACTATTAAAACCAATAATGGAAGTATCACGCTGAATGCTGATAGTGATGCAAATAATTCTGGGCTATTAAAGCTCGACTATATGACTTATTCAGCGGGCACTGGAAATATTACTTTCCGCGGTGCTACGATGAGTTGGAATACGGCATTAGGCATTACTCCTACAATTACCAATACAACCGGTGCTTTTGTTTTTGAATCTAATAACGGCTCATTTGGGCAAGGTGTAGATGCGGGGTGGTTTACATTCCCGTCCACACTGTCTTCATTCCGTATTGGTAGCACAACAAATACTCAGGATGTCTCGATCAGTACAACAGCATTATCTGTTGCTGGACCAATCAGTATTTATGGTGGAAAAATTAATCTAAATGCCAACCTTACAACTACTGCTTATCAAGCTGGAAATATTACATTGGACGCTCGCGACAGCATCGCAACCAATGCTTCTGGATTAGCTGTAACAACTAACGGAAGTGCAGTTTTATTTTCTGGGGATACGGATAACTCTGGTGCGGGCATGATTGCGCTAGACAGACTAACTGTTAACACTAGTGGCGGTAATATTACGCTGGGTGGAGGGGCGCTAGATGGTAGCGGATATGCAACTGGTGCAAACCTGACCCTAGCTAATGGTATGACTCCTGGCTACAGGGGGGTATGGCTTCATAGCTCGACATTAAATGCTGGTAGCGGAAATATCAGTATTCGTGGAAAAGGTTCCTCTGTCACTCCTACGGGAATATACGGTATTGGGGTAGATATCGTATCTTTTAACGTCTACTCTGGAACTGGTGACGTTATTCAAACTTCAGGCAATGGCACCATTAGCATTGTTGGTGTTGGCGGTGTTAATAATGATGCAACTTCGCATGCTGCTGGTATCAATATTTATTCTGACGGAGCCATCCATAGAATTATCACTGCGAATGGCGGCATCACACTTAATGGCACTGCTGGTTCGGGTGCTCAACGTATTATTGCTGGCATCAACGGCGATGGCGGCACAATCAATATCACATCGGCCGTGGGTGATGTTGTATTGGTGGGTATCGCCAACTCTTCTGGCTATGGCATTGCCAATTCTGGAACATTCAATATTGGTGGTGATGGCACAACCAATACCACTGGAAACGTTACCTTAATAGCGGATCAGATTAATAGCGGTGGAACTTACAATTTCCGCAATACTGGAAATATAGCCATCAATTCTTGTGGTTCTAGTTTTAGTAATCCATTTAATTGGAACTCTCGCTTCTCCATTATTGGGGCCAAATCTGGTCTAACGATTGGCAATACTACTAATAGCCAAAACGTCACAATTTCAAATGTTGTAAATACCTCTGGCCCCATCTCTGTTTATGGCAACAATATTTTTGTAATGGCAAATATTACAGAAAATACAAGTGGCGTTGGCTCACTTTTGTTGCAGGCTAAAAATTCTATCTCCCTTGGTTGGGATGGTGTCAATACCAGTGTGAATGTCACCATTAGCAATGGTACGGCTGGCGGAAAATTGAATACTATTCTCTGGGCTGACTCTGATGGTAGTGGAATTGGTTCCGTATGGTTAAACAACGGACTGCGAAACAGTGGATTTAACTCCATTTCAACTGGTGGTGGTGGCGTATGGATCGGTGGTGGTAATGTCACTAGTGCAACAACCTGGACCCCTTACGCTGGGGCTGCAGCAGTAACGGTTGGCTCTGCCAGCGCGAAGCAGGATGACATAGTTGGCTGGTTTGGCGTCGGTATTTTCAATAGCACAATTAGCACTTCAGGTGGCAATGTTTACATGTCAGGTAACGCTGTTACCTCTGGCACAACAAATGAACCACGCTATGGTGCTTATTTTGATAGTGGCAGTATGCAGGCTGCAGGCGGCAACATCACCATTAATGGTATTGGTGGTGCCGGTGGTCCAGCCGCTTGCGGTACAAACTACGGTACTTATCTAGGCAATACCAATATTAGTACAACTGGTTCAGGGTACATTACTGTTAATGGAACGGGTGGAACTACTGGCGTCTCCAACTACGGTGTGTACATATCAAATGCAAGCATCACAGTTCAAAATTCAACTCTTAATGTTAATGGTACCGGTGGAAATAGTGCCGGCATCCAGAATATTGGCGTATTGCTAGATGCTAATGTAACCTTAAGCTCTACGCTAGGCGATATCAATATCACGGGAGCCGGCGGAACCAATGCCGGCTCTGGAAGTCAAAATGCCGGTATTTGGTTGAATAACTCAACTATCAAGTCGACTGTAGGCAATATCACCCTTACCGGTACAAAAGGGGTGGGCACAACTTCATACGGTATACAGAGCAATCCGAATGCCACTCAAGTTATAACTGTTGGCCAGTACGGGCAGACTGGAAATATCTCCCTTATATCGAATGATATTTTATTGGACGGTACGGGTACCACTCCTAATACGTATAAGCTCATTAGCAACGGCAGCGTGACAATTGCGCCGCTTGGAACGTCATTCACAACTGCTTTAGATACGTCATCGATTACCTTCTGTGCCACAGCGAATTCTTCACTGCGTTCAGTGACGCTCGGATCAGCTACTAATACTGCCAATATTACGGTTGGTAGCTTGATTAATGTGTCGGGTCCGATTGCTGTAACTGGTGGCAATATCACGCTGAATGCTGGACTAACCACTACTAATGCCACAACTGGCAATATTAATTTAACCGGAAATGTCTCCGGCGCTGGCAATATTGCAGTGGCGTCGGGACTGGCGCTCAATGTCAATCAATCGGGTGCTTCAACTTATAGCGGTTGTATTAGTGGCTCGACAGCACAGCTGATTAAAGCTGGCTCAGGCGCTTTAACCTTGTCTGGTGCCAATACTTATAGTGGCGCAACCAATGTTACTGCTGGCACCCTATTTGTTAGCGGTAGTTTGAGTGATAGCACTGCTGTTAACGTATCCAGTGGCGCGGCATATAACGTCTCCGCATCTGACACGATTGGTTCATTTGCTGGTGTTGGCACAATTAATCTTGGCTCAGGCTATACGCTGACCGCCTTTGGTGACAACTCATCTGCAGTATTTGCAGGTACCATCGCTGGAGCCGGAGGCTTGACTAAGGTTGGTACAGGCATCCTTACTTTGAGCGGCACGGATACCTATACTGGCGGAACAACCGTTAATAATGGCACGCTCCAAGTTGGTAATGCAGGAACGACTGGTAGTTTGGGTAGTGGCAATATTGCTGTTAACAACGCCAATCTCACATTTAATTACAGCGCTGGCAGTTATACGGTTGGAAATGCAACAAGCACTGCGTACATCACATTAAATAACGCCACGGTCAATGTATCTAGTGGCAATGTGACTTTGGCTGGGTATAGCTCCACCTGTGGTACATCGTCAGGTGCCTCCACTATGAATACCGCCGTCAATTTGACGGGCGCTAATAATCTATCCGCAGCATCTGGTGCATCGTTGAACTTATTGGGCATTTCAACTGGGACTTACGCTCATTCCATTGCTCTGCAAGCAAATTCAACCCTAAATACAAGTGGCGCAGTTACCTTAACTGCCAATGCTTCTTCGGGTGTCGGTACCCACTGGGCAATGGGTATTTATACAAATACTTCAATTAATACTGCAAGTGGTAGTGCATTACAAATCAACGTTACCCAAACTGCAAATGATTGGGGCGTTATTCAGTATGGCGCCGCGCCAACAACCGCTACTAGCGGTAATGTCACCTTCAATATCAGCGCTCTTAGCGGAGACTTAACTGCCAGCACCGGTGCCGCCACTATAAGTCCGTCGTTTACAAACGCCAATGGAACGTTGACGTTTAACTTTGCAGGTGTCACCGCAACATCCGGTGCATTGTATTTAAATGGCACCGCTGCCATGAATGCTACATCAACAGGCAATATTGTTATTAATGGCTCGGGTAGCTCGAACATTTATTTAGCTGCCGGAGCAAGCTTTGCCACAGGTGCAGGCAACCTCACCATTAACGCGCCTATCAATACCAATGGCAACACGCTAACTTTATCTGGGGGTACCGGCAATGTAACGCTGAACGGCATTATTTCTGGGGCAGGTAATTTAACTCAGAATACCTCAGGGGTTACTGCCTTAACCGCTGCTAATACCTATACCGGTACAACCAATGTGTCAGCGGGTACATTGCTTGTAAACGGTAGCTTGGCTGATGGCAATATTGTCAATATCAGTAGCGGTGCGTCTTATAACGTGTCTTCAACGGATACGATTGGCTCGTTTGTTGGGGCTGGTACGATTAATCTCGGAACAGGTTATACGCTGACCGCCAATGCAATTACCAGTGCTACAACTTATGCTGGGGTTATTGCTGGAGCAGGTAATTTGGTGGTTAATGGCTCATCCACCTTAACTCTAACTGGCACTGATACCTACACGGGCAATACCACCATTAGTGCTGGTACATTGCAGATTGGTAACGGAACAACCGTAGGATCTATTGCCAATACGAATGCCATCATTAATAACGGTACCTTGGCATATAACCATACCGATGCTTTAACTCAAAGCCTGGCAATTACTGGCACCGGTAACCTAACATTGGTTACCGGCAATCTCACGCTGACCAACGCCAATAATAGTTATTCTGGTATCACGACCATTACCGCGGGTAATTTAATTCTTGGCGGTGCAGGTGCATTAGGAAACGGCAGTTATGCCGGCAACATAAGTAATGCTGGCACGTTGATATATAACTCTTCTGCTGGACAGATTTTGTCGGGCAATATGAGTGGTGCGGGTAACTTAACCCAAAATAGCTCAAGCACTTTGATCTTGTCAGGATCCAATTCGTATTCTGGTAACACCACCATTAGTGCTGGCACATTGCAGATTGGCAACAATGGCTCTACAGGAACAATTGGTTCTGGAAATATTACCAATAATGCCAACCTGACTTATCTCTTTAATAATGCCACTGCCGTTATGTTGCCCAACACTAAGTACAGCGGCAACGGTAACTTAAGCGTTACTGCTGGGGCCATTGGCTTTACTGGAAATCTGAATTTGGGTTCAGGTGCACTTGTTTATAACTCGACTGAACCAAGCTCTAGTTATGGAGCACTCACGTCGTTAACAAATGCAACCACAACGGTAACGGCAGGAAGCGCAAATCTGTCAGGTTTTATGGGTGGATCAAGTGCGGGTGTAAATAGCTACACCTTAACAATTGATACTAGCGCTGCTAATGGCAACATCACATTGAACGGTGTTGTGAATGGAGCTGGAGGATCTACCTCCCCATACAATATTGAGAATGTGCTGTACAAAGCTGGTGCAGGAACAATTAATATCAGCGGCTCAAACATCTATACCGCTTGGGATCAGTCAGGCTCTGTTGAATTTAGGGCGGCCCAGATTGTAGGCAACGGATCTTTTACGAACTACAGCACTCTCCATCAAAGTTCATTGCTGAAATTTAATACTTCAGCAAATAGCACCAGCACCTTCTCAGGAAATTTTGCCAGCATAGCCAGTTCTACTTACAACCTCAATGTCTCCAGCATTGGTTCTGGTAATTTGACGATGGTTGGTTTGATTTCTGGTGGGGTTAATTTAATTCAGAATGGCACCGGAACGATGATCATTCCGGTATCAGATACCTATACCGGCAATACCTCAGTTGTAGCGGGTACTTTGCAAATTGGTAATGGCACCACTGTTGGCAGTATCAATTCGAGTTCTAATATTAATATTAGTAGCGGTGCCAATCTTACCTATAACCACACGGACGACCTAACGATTGGTAACGCAATTTCTGGTGCCGGAAATGTCATCATTAGCCAGGCGAACAACGTTAATATTACTGGTGCAGCATCATATACCGGCAATACCAGTGTAGCTGGTGGCGCATTAACCTTCACCAACACCAATGCACCATCTACTCAAGGTTTTATTGGTACCGGTACGATCTTGATTCAGCCAAACGGCACGAGTTTTGGGTCTGCTCAAGCGGTTAACTACAGTGTTGCCAATGGATTTACTAGCTTAACCATTGGTAGCGCGACAAATACAGCGAACTTAACTATTGGTAGCGCAGGCAACATTAATGTCTCTGGCCCAATCAGTTTATATGCAGGGAATATTACTTTAAATAGCAATTTGACTGAAACGAATTCAGGCTCAAAGCTGCTAGTAAAGGCCCTCGGAACCATATCCACTGGTGCTGATAATTTAACTTTCCGTACCAATAACGGCACAATGGTTTTCTGGAGTAATGCTAATAGCACCTCCGGTGGTGGCATTAGTTTTACCAATGCTGGTTTAACTTTTAACACTGCCAATGGCGCCACTAACCAAACAACTGGTGGCGGTGATTTGATTTTTGGTGGTGGCGCAACCGTTGATACAAATGGTAATCCGACGGGTGCTGTAGTAAGCGCTGGTAATGCCGTTGCCTTTAATCCAGCAAGTGCCGGCAATACGATAACTAGTATGTACACCGGCGGCGGTAATATTTCCATTAATGCCAAGAGCACCGGTGGTTATGGTGTGTTGTTTGGTCGCGCATCAGTCATCAATGCGGGCAATGGATCATTAAATATTCAGACTAACGCTACCAGTGTTGGTATTGAATTTAATGGTTATGGCAGTGCAACGAATGGAACGAGCATTACCGCTCAGGGTATTACTATCAATGCAAGTTCCAGTGGTTCAGCTGGTGTGTATATGATTCATAATGGCGCAGAAATTACCTCAACAGGTTCTGGCGATATCAGCATTACCGGGGTATCAGCTCCAGCAGCAGCCCACTATGGCATTCACATGGGCTCTGACTCAACCAGCAATTTCAATATTACTTCTGCTTCTGGCAATATCACTCTAAATGGAACGGGTAGTTCCAGTGCGATTGAATATTACACGGGTAATATGAAGTCGACTGCTGGCGGATCGATTTCGATCATAGCTAATTCGCCAGCTTGGGCAGGCTTCTTTCAGCCATATACCGCGAATTACTCAACTACGACGGGTAATATTACGTTTAACGTAACCGGCTCACTTGGTTACGATGCCATTCATTTGGGTGGTGGTAATTTCACAACGACGACAGGTAATATTTCGCTCGTTGGCAATCAGACCGGTAACCAGTCTGGTATTAATTTTGTCACCAACCCAACAAACTTTACAACTGCTGGTGGCTCAATCACCTTAAATGGTACGGCGGTATCTAGTTACGGCATTACCTCTAGTGTTGCGGTAAATCTCAATACAACACAAGGCGCCGGGGGAATTACTGTTGTTGGTAAAACTGGTAGCAGCGGTATTGGCGCCTATCTAAATTCAAATGTAAATTTAGCATCAGGCGCTGGTGCCATAAGCGTTACTGGTACATCTTCTAGTGGCTCGCAAGGTGTTTTCTATTATTCGGGAAATATTAGCTCAACGACCGGCAATATTAATTTATCCGGCACCTCTGGAAGTTACTACGGTTTTGATTTTGAAAGCACTGGTGGGGTAGGCAATATCACCTCTACTTCAGGCAATATCAATATTACTGGCAATACGACCGGAAGCTATGGCGACTATTTAATCGCCAATAAGATTCAGACAGCTGGTGTTATTTCTGTTAACTCAGGCGCAGATATATACCTAGGTACGAACGTGACATCACAAGGTGCAGGCAATGCACTTGTTTTCAAGGCTCTTGGTAAGATTAAGTCAACTACAGATAACCTTACATTCCAAACCAATAACGGAAGCATGGTTTTCTGGAGTAATGCCAATAGCACTTCTGGCGGCGGTATCAACCTAGAAGGTGCTAGCCCAACTTTTAATACTGCTAATGGCAACATCACTCAAACTACCGGTGGTGGCAATATCATTTTTGGCGGTGGCGCAGCGGTAGATGCTAACGGAAATCCAACGGGTGCAGCATTTGCTGCAAATATGGCACTTTCATTCCAGCCAAGTGCAAGTGGTGGTGATACGGTCATGAAGATGTATTCCGGTGGTGGAAACATCAACATGAATGCATCAAGCAATGGTTCTTACACCATTATGTTTGATAGGGCCACCCTCATCAATGCGGGTACAGGCGCATTAACAATTATTGGAAATAGCGCAACTGGTGGCTCACGAGGTGTTCAATTTAATGCATGGGGCGGCGCAACCGCCAATGGAACATCAGTAACTGCTCAAGGCATCAGTGTTACTGGAACAAATACCGGTAGCGATTATGGAGTTCTGATTGCCGATAACTTCGCTAATTTCAATGCTACTGGTACTGGTAATTTAAATATTACGGGCACATCTACCAGTGGTTACGGGGTCTATTTATCTGCACCGTCCGTTAATTTCACTTCTGCTTCTGGAAATATCTTGATTGCTGGTGCTGCAGGTACAGGCTATGGTTTCTATCTTTCCGCTGGAAATATTAGCTCAACATCTGGAAATATCCAGGTAAACGCCACTTCCAGTAGCGGTTGGGCAACGTATTTTGCTGGTGCTACTAATATTTCAACAACGATTGGAAATATTTCAGTTAGCGGTAACTCTACTTCCTATGGTGGCTTGTATAGCGGTGCAGTCAACTACAGTACAACAACAGGCAACATTACGCTATTTGGAAATGGCTCATCCTCAAGCGTATCTGGTTTCCAGGCTTACACTAGCAATATTTCTACGACCAGTGGAATTGTCACTATCACAGGTATTTCGAGGGCCGGTTATCCTGGCTTGTATTACACAGGTGCGGTTAACATCACCACAACTAGTGGTGGCGACATTCTCTTAACTGGGGTAGGTGGAGCTTCAGGTCAGGGCATTCAGTTGGACGCTGCTGCCAACTTCAATACCTCTGCAGGCTCCGGCAATATCACGATGAATGGCTCTTCAACGCCATACCGCGGTATTCATGCTCAAAGTACTTTAAATGTAAAGACCTCTTCGGGCAGCATTAATTTAACCGGAACTTCAGGTGCTGGTTATCAGGGCATTTACCTTGCAGGTGCGAGCAATATTAGTTCAACAACTGGCGCGATTAACATCAGCGGAACATCAAATTCGAGCTATGGCATTAGCATCGAATCTTCTAGCTCTCAAATTCTGTCTACTAGTGGAAATGTCACGCTTTTAGGCACTACCAATACAAGTGTAAGTACATACGCCGAGTATTTATCATTAGCCAATATCTCGTCTGGTGGCATTATTTCCCTGACGGCACAAGGAAGTATTTATTCTGGTGCCAATATAACTTCTTTGGGTGCTGGTAACGCTCTCATCCTGAAAGCCACCGGCCAAATCTTTAGTGCGAACGTTTCACGGACCTACCAAACCAATAATGGTTCATTAGCTTTCTGGTCGAATTCGAATGGTGGGGTATTGGGTGGGGTTGTATTTCAAGATGGCAACACCGTATTAAATTCTGCTAATGGCAGCACCGCTCAGACAGGTGGAGGCGGCGCCATTATCGTTGGCGGTGGTGCTGCTACCACAACTGATGCTTCTGGTTTTGTTGTTCCAACTGGCGCAGTCAATAAAAACTCTGATTGGGCAATTGAGTTTGGCGGCGGCACCACTAACGTAGCAATGTATTCTGGTGGTGGAAACATCAGCATTCAAGGTAATACGTCTAGTGGTAATGCGGTTTTATTTGGCCGTAACGCGACGATTAATGCGGGTAACGGCTCCATCAACATTGCGGGTTGTGGAACTGCTGCCGGTATCTATCTGAATACATGGGATGGAGGCGCCTATAGCATTATTGCCAAGGGCGATGTAACGATCACTGGATCGACATCTGGATCGGGTGCCAATGATTATGATTACTCAGGAATTCGGTCTTATTACGACAATACTACTCAGGGTGGCACCATTCGATCTACTGGCGGCAATGTAACGCTTACCGGTACGGGTCTCCAAGCAGGACTTTATTTTAATAACAATAACAACATCATCTCTGATGTAGGTAATGTAACGCTTACCGGTACAGCTAGCTCTGGCAATCGCGGCATTGTGATGTATGGCAATGTATTAGCTGGTGGTAGCAACATCAACATTTCCACTACTAACAATAATTACATTTATTTAGTTGGAACGGTAGGTCAGTTAGCTGGTAGTAACGTCACTACAACCAACGCCAATATTACGATTAGTGGCTCTCAGTTATTTAATGGTAATTCTCCAACTATTAATACTGGCACGGGCAATGTGACGTTACGTGCTAACTCATGGGCTTATAACGGAGCCTTGTCGATCGGCACTAACGGTAGCATTGCAATTTTGCCGCTATCAGATACTGCATCATCCGGACAAGATGTATACACATCGTGGTTTAACTTCAGTCCGACAATCAACGGCACTACCTATACGCCCAATAAGCTGACAATCGGTAATACGTATAACACCTATACCACTTACTGGAATTCCAACGTAACTGTTAAGGGTGGTATCTATCTCTACGGTGGTGAAGTCAACATTACCGCGGCCATGATTAGTAGCGGCACTGGCGACATTTGGATTCAGGGCAATAACGCAAGTGATAACAACGCCGTTTATATGTCTAGCGCTGGTTCAATCCAAAAAACGGGTGGGGCAACCTCGAATATCACTCTGAGATCCAATAGTCGTCTTCAAATTAACGGCAATATTTCAGCGACTGGCACATCTGCCAATGTGGTCGAGTGGTCCGATTATGGCAATACCAACTATGGCGGCAATAGCGGAACTGGCAATATCACGACCAATGGCGGTATGGTCTGGATTGGTGGTAGCTCAACCACAAATGGTTCATTGGTTTGGAACGGCTTAACTGTAGGTGATGGCGGGTCGGCTGGCTCATCGGCTGCCAATAATAATGCTATGGATTTCAATGGCAACATCACCACCAGTGGTGGCGATGTCATGGTCTGGTCTGGTAATGCATCCGTGACCGGTGGATCCATTCTTTCGGTTGCCAGCGGAACAAAGATTGATGCTGGTACTGGCAATATCACCTTGATCACACCAAAAATCGGTTCGAATGCATTAACCGTTAATACTTCAGGCACCTTAACCTGGGCTCCAAACGCACTTGCTGATTGGAGCGCGACTGGCACTTGGAATGGAACCGTTACAACCGGTACTTTCACAACAACGAGTGGCACTACTTTTGGTAATTTATCGATTGCGAATGTTAGTTCATTGGCCAATTTGGTAATAGGGCAGTACAGCGGAATGACTTATGCCAACAGTAGCGCATATGCCATAACGAATACCGCGAACTTGGCCTATAACAGTTCAATCACCGGATTTGCAGGCAATCTATCCTTATATGGAGCCAACATTGCGATTAACTCTGCCTTAAGTTCTGTTGCATTAAATCGGGTCCTGTTAAGTGGTAACGCCACTCAGACGGCTGGTTTTATTGCAAGTAATTTATTGGTTCAGAACGGTAACATCAATCTTTCTAATACAAGCAATAACGTCACAACATTTGCAGCAAGCAATGTGAGCAACGTAACGTATGTTGATGCCAATGGGTTGACCATTGGAACTGTTAGCGGTGTTAATGGAGTTAACGCCAGTGGTTTGGTGAATATCAGCACTGTTGCGGGTGATCTTGCATTAACCCAGTCGGTTAACACCACCAGCACTAATGCAACTAGTGCAATCATTCTGAATGCTGGATCGGGTATGGCTAACGGAACGGCAACAGGTGGCAATATCACTTTGTCGGGAAGCGGTAATGTCTCATCAGGATCTGGTGGGCGTATTACCTTGTTCACTGGAGGTATTGCGGGTAGTACAGGCCTAACAACGCTGATTGGTAGCGGAAGCGGTAGATTCCGGTACGGTAGTAATGCAACAGTAACTGGTTACAACGCAACATCTGCCGCATTAACTACAGGCACTTATGCTGTATATCGTGAAGCGCCAACCTTAACGATTAGCGCAAGCAATGCAACGATTGTCTATGGAAATAGCACATCTAGTGCGATGAGTTCGATCACTCAAAATGGTGATACATATACACAGATATTTGGTGCGGCTAACGTACCAGTATTGAATATTGCAGGAGCTGGTTACTCTACAGCTGGTTACCTAAAAGCAGGTAATTACACAGCAGGCATTACTGGCATCACTACCAATTCATTGGGTTATGGAACGATCACTTACTCCAATGGAACCATTCAAGTTACCAAGGCAAACCTGACTGTTTCGGGAACTCAAGTAACCGATGCTATGTATAGTAATAGCACTGTAGCGGCATTTACCAACAATGGCACTTTGGGTGGCGTACTTAGTAATGCAACATCTTCCGTAAGCGATGTTGTATCACTAAGTGCAAGTGGTAATTTCAGTAGCAAGAACGTCGGCAGCAACCTAAGTGTGACCTTAAATTCCAGCATTTCTGGTACGGATGCAGCCAATTACAACCTAGTTCAACAAACTGGCGTTACAGGCAATATCACGCCTAAAACTATCACTATTAGTGATGTACAGGTATACAGCGGTAGTAATGGTTTGACCAACGTAACTATTGCAACTGGCGTGGCAGGCGAGACGCTGACGTATAGTGCAGCCACCGCTAATAGCGGTCACGTAGCTGACAATACAAGCAATTACATTAGTGCAATTACTTTGGGTAATCAGTCTGGTGCGACAGCATCGGCCGGTGGGTTAGTAAGTAACTATCAATTGCCTAGCTTGACAGTACGAAGTGCAAGTAATACCGTCAACATCAGCGCCGCAACCGTCACCTTAGCCACGACTGGTAATGTCACCAAGACCTACGACGGTACAGCCAATGCTACCGTTAGCTTAGCCAATTTAT